>JBEKMQ010000007.1:0-70239 GCA_050008435.1 Bathyarchaeia archaeon | reverse complement strand
GCAGGATGAAAGCCAGATTAAAGGTCTTGCCAGACGAGCTGAGAGGAGGTGCATGGCCGTCGCCAGTTCGTGCCGTGAGGTGTCCTGTTAAGTCAGGCAACGATCGAGACCCGCATCCCCCGTTGCTATTAGCCTTTGGCTAAGCACACTGGGGAGACCGCCGTCGATAAGACGGAGGAAGGAGCGGGCCACGGCAGGTCAGTATGCCCCGAATCTCCCGGGCCACACGCGAGCTGCAATGGCAGGCACAATGGGTTCCGACCTCGAAAGGGGAAGGCAATCTCGAAAACCTGCCGTAGTTGGGATCGAGGGTTGAAACCCACCCTCGTGAACATGGAATCCCTAGTAATCGCGTGTCACTATCGCGCGGTGAATACGTCCCTGCTCCTTGCACACACCGCCCGTCGTTCCACCCGAGCGACTTTTGGGTGAGGCGTGGTCTTGCTTGACTGCGTCGAATCCAGGTTTCGTGAGGGGGGAAAAGTCGTAACAAGGTGGCCGTAGGGGAACCTGCGGCCGGATCACCTCCTACGAAAAAAGCCTTGAGCAACGGCTGGAGGAGAAAGACAAGGAACAGCCAATTACGCCAAAGCCCATCATCATAGTCATATTGAAAGATTTTTCTCAGGGAGCATTTCTACATGCGTTCACTGTTAGCTCCAAAAATGATCGAAAACTTTCGTTGGAACGACCATCCAACAGTTCCTTTCTCGCTTGGTGAAAGGCGCTGATTCGCAGAATTTTTAAGGTTGAAACCGCAATGTTGTCTAGGGGACAAAAAGTGAGAGAAATAGCCAAAAAAGTAGGACTCAAACGAGACATCAACGCTGCCACTATTCCAATTAGAAGAGACGACTATTTCCCGAACGCGTACATAATTGATCTCACGTTAGATTCCCTGCCCGATCATGCATGGCAGGACATTCTTGATCGTGAATGGAAGGCGAGTCTTCGCCTGTGGGATAGAAAGTTGTTTGTCGTCGGGGACAAGCTTAGGCTTGTAACCACGATTGATGACATCGAGAGCAAACTGAACTGGGTCAAAGAAATCATAGGAGAGACCAACCGAGGCATCGACGAGTATAACAAAGAAATGGAGGCTCTGAAGGCACAGGCAGAGGAAGAAAAGGATAGACGTCGCAGCGAAGAAAGCGTGAGCATTGACGCAATCAGGGATAGCTTAAGAAGAGTGCTCGGGGGACCGAGATAGTCTAAGAGCAAAATTCAGGGCTCTCTCTTGTCAAATTGCGGTTGCGGCCGCCGGCTTTGGATTTAAAAGCACTGGATGTTATTGCTATTTAGTGTTGGCCAGGCCGCAGATCGTGTTCATGAAGCGGCAATTGTCGCACAGCTGATCATCCCGTGTGGCTTTTCTCCTACCGCATTTGATGCATGATTGTCGCTCTGCTGTTTCATGCGTTTGAAGAGTGCTTTCGGTCATGTTGGTCGGAAACTGGATCTACTAGCTCAATCTACATAGTTTTTATGAATTCTGAATAATGAGGCTACCTACCATTCACGTGATTGGACAGAGGAGTTGAAGCAGATCCAGATGCAACAGAATTCTCCAAGAGCTGCTTCATACTGAAATGCCGACCCTAGTAGAAACTGTGCCAAGATCTAATTCACGTGGAGCGAAGTCTTTGCGGCGAATCATGGTTTCTTAAGAATGCCCGAGTTCTAACCTTTCTGGATCTCGCCCATTCCATAGGGGATGAATTCCCTTATTTCTTCGATTGAAGACTTCAGAATCAGCTGGCGCTGTTCTTTAGGCCTTTTTTCAGCCAACGTCTTCAAAACATTGACGAGCAAATACCTCCCCACGGAAGCTCCTGGCACGACAATCACGTAAGTCTGTGTTTTGTTTCTAAGAGAATCAGGAGGCCCGCCAACAAAACGAATCGCTCCGTCTTTATCAAACAGAACGCCGACTGCTACTCTGAGCGGGATGTTCCGTTTCCAGCTTCGTTTTCCGCTTACGAAGAAGGCTCCGCGGCTCACGTACTCGCCGGAAGACCCGCCTTTTCCCAACTGGTCAGGTGTGACCCCGTAGACATCGACGCTTGCGAATCTTTCCCGCCATCCTCGCGAATGGGCAGCTGCGAACTCTGCGGCTTCTTCCAGGACCTGCTCGCTGGGTTGTTTACCAGCAGTCTTGATGACAACAAATGGGGAGCCTACGACCTCAGCATGAAAGACGATGTCCTGCGGCGCAGTGTGTTTTTTGATCAGGGCTTCATTTGAAACTGCGTCTTTGCCTGCAACCACCAGGAATCCGTCAGACGAAGTAAACCAGCGGAACTTTTCAAACCATTCTTTGTGCTTGACCTTGCGTCGTGCAAGTTCTTCTAAAGCCTCAGTTGGTCTGACGTGCTCGAGCGCTTCTGCTTTGCTCATTTTGGCTTCGATGTTCGCGAGTTTTTCCTGAGTTTCCATCAGCGCTTTCTTGGCACCTTCAAGCTTCTGTCTTGCTCGCTTGCTCTTCTGGTAGAATTCGGAGGCATTTTCAAACAGGTTCCTGTGAAGGTTCAAACTGAAACGGAGGCCATCTGCTATAACGTTGATCATCAATGATCTACTGCTCAAAGACTCGAAGAGAATGCTTGAAGACGCGGCTGTTTTCTTTTCCGCAAGAACTTCAGCCCCAATTTTTTCCCACTGTTTTCCATCTTGCTTACCTGACGAGAACTTTTTCGTCAAGGCTTCCAATTCGGCGTTATGGGTATAGATGGCATCTCCGATGCTTTTGTTCTCGATCATGTCAACTTCAGCTTGATGGAGAACAGTCTTCTGATCTGCCACGATCCGTTTGAGCCTCTCAGCTTCCCTTTCGAGCTGATCGACTTTCAATTCAGTCAATGCCTTCTCAACGTGAACGACCTTCGTATAGAACTCGTCCAAGGCATCATTGAAACTAGTACAGGTTTGGGATTTGAAACCGATGTTTTCGTATCGCCTGAGCCTGAAAGGTGATACGTCGACAAAGTCTCCGTCAGTGTTCAAAACGATGGATGGATCCAAAATGCCTTTAACAGTCTGGTCAAGCAGCCCTCGTAATTCCTTGAATATCGCGTCAGTCTCAAGTTGACTTAACTCATCACATTTTCTGTTCTTGTCCACTTCCGCCCTCAACAAGGTTTCTTCGGCGTAAGTGCCACCGACACCTAAGCGGCGGGCGAGTACCCTCACGACTTCAATATTGCCAGAAGCCTGTAATTCTTCTCGAAGTTCTTCTCCGCTCATTTTAAGAGGGTTCTTTCCACCTGCCGGTGCAAACTTGAAGGTTTCGTTTCGAATAATACTCCTGTCTCGCATTCTCTTGTAGCTAAGTGCCTGCAGGATTTTGCCTTTTTCATCCAAGAGCACGATGTTGCCGTCTCCGAAAAGCTCTAGGATAAGCCGAAAATCGCCTTCGTTGGTCTTTAAGGCAAAAGTCACGACACGTTCAAATTCATACTGCTCAAGACTCGTCAAACGGGCATTTCGCACATATTTTCTCAAAGCCATGCAAAACGCTGGGGGGAGAGGGGGCTTTTCAATGATGTACGAGGTCAAATGCAGTCGTTTGCCAGCCTCGAGAATCATATCCAGCGTGGGACTATTAGCCTTATGGAACCTGAAGAGCATGGTCTTTCCGTCTAGCTGATAGATGTTGTTAACGTAAGAGTTGAGGACTCTTTCTTTCAGCTCACGGACGACGGCAGCCACATCGAAACTCGTGAAATCCCTACGCAAAGGCACCACTTGTAAAGGTAGGATCTGGAGGGCTATAAATAGGCGTTTTTTGCCGGGTGTTCCTGCTGTTGCGTGCGGCTCGGTCTTTCATCGTCTGGGTTTATTCCATCCTGAGCTTGAACTTGAAGAATGACGCTTGCAAATTACATTTTGAGGAAGATCACGTCAAGGCTAGTTCTGCAAGGAATCTTTGTTCCTGATATGACCCCTTTCACACGCGCGTTTATCGAGCCCCTGAGACGTTTTTGAAGAATAGAACCTTGCTCATCGAATAATAGGCAACTTTAAATCTAGATTCAAAATATAAATCGCAAAGGCTAGACGCCATGAAACCTTTAGAGAAAGTATATTGGTTAAGATTTGCATTGGGCGTCGTTGCCGCTCTTGCGTGCATTGGATTCGGAGTAGCGACGAACACCATTAGAAATAACCAATTTGTATTCAGCACTTTCATCGATGGTGTGTCTCTAACCTTGATCGTTTACTTGATTTCGTATTACGCCATAAAGTCGGTATTCATAACTAAAGTGCAGAAACCTCAGAAGCTGTTTACCACGGGAATAGGCATATACTTGCTTTCATGGATAGTCTTTTGGGCTTTGCTTTACACTGCGATCGCCGGGCATGCCTAGTCTTCTGCTTCTTCAAGAAAGCTTTCGATGGTTGGTTGTCCTTTGTCAATGTTTGCCGTGCCAACCTGTGTCTTCCCTTTGGTTTCACCGTTTTGGCCAGGCATGCTAGGAATGCTTATCCGGCTGAGCACGCGCATGCAGTCTGCCCATGCTGAGAAATATCCTCGGTCAAAATCCCCGTGAAGTTTGTTTCCAACATGACCCAGGAACTCTTTTCTATACTGGTGTAGGGCTGCCTTGTCGGTCAAGTCCAGCTTTGCGAAGAACGCGTAAGCGTCGCCGTTTGCCTTGCGGGAGAGAAGCATGCCGTAAAGAGCCCTGAAAAAGCCTCTGTTCCATTCTGTTTTTTGCATCTTCTGCTTGATCCTGTCCAATTCACGCTCGGCTTCCGTGAACTGTCTGCTGGCTAGGAGCTGGAAATAGCGTATGACTAGAGTCGAGGGAATAGGCATCTCTAACGACCACGAGGTTTCGTCTTCTCTTCTTCCGAAGCATCTTCTATGCCGTTCTCGGTTATTTTAAATATTTCTTCTCCTTCGGGCAAGTATGGGCTTGAAACCAAGCGTGCTATGCGTATGGGTCCGTGTGCTGCTCTTCGCAAGTAGAAGCGAGTGTGGCTCGTGTGGCCTACGATGTGGCCTCCGATGGGGTGGACGGCATCGCCGAAAAACACGTCCGGCTTGGCCATAACTTGATTCGTTACCACAGCCACGGCGTTGAAGGCCCTGGCTAGACCGATGAGCTTGTGCATGTGCTTGTTGAGTCTCTGCTGTCTGGGAGCCAACATTTCACGTCCGATGTATTCGCTTCTGAAGTGTGCAGTGAGGGAGTCAACGATGATCAGTTTGACGTTGTTTTGCTTGATCACTTCATCAGCATTGTCAAGCAGGAACATCTGATGATCGGAAGTGTAGGCCTCAGCATAAATGATGTTCTTGGCGACTTGCTCCGGGTCGAGTCCTAAATGCTTGGACATGGACACGATTCGTTCAGTTCTGAAGGTGTTTTCAGTGTCAACGTACAATGCGGAACCGGCGAGTCCGCCGCGTTCAGGAGGTAACTGAACGTTTACGGCTAGCTGATGACAGATCTGGCTCTTTCCACTGCCATATTCACCGTAGAACTCGGTAATAGTCTGCGTTTCCAGTCCGCCGTTAACGAGTCCGTCCAGAACTTTGCTTCCACTCGTCAAGCGCAGAACATTTTTCCGCATCCTAAGCAGTTCATCTGCTCTTATGAAAGAGACGCCGATGGATGACCTGGCGATTTCGATGATTGCAAAGGCCTTTTTGTCGCTTATGCCGGCTGGTTCCAGCTCGCGTGCCGTGGCCATGGCTAGGGATTCGATGGTGTGAAAGCCCATTTCCTTGAGTTTTTGCGCTGTGGCCGGGCCGACTCCAGGTAGGTCTTCCAGTAGCTCATACTTTTTCTTTGCGGGGTATTCTTTTATTTCTTCTTCTTCGGTCATTGATTTTCCCAGTTTTGACGTATCAGACATAAAGGTTCGCCGTATTTAAAACGCGCGAAGCATTACGGGGATCAGTGCGTGGAGAGGTAGGTTAAAGTGATGTTTCCCTCTGTGCTGAGTCTCCTAATCTTGCTGGCACTCTTTCAGGCGCATACTTGAATTTCGTGGAGGATGCAAGACAAGATATAAGTATGCGGTTCCTTCATAAAATCGGCCAGCGCATGAGGGAGAACGCTTGGAGGATTCGAAACTTGTCGAAAACGTGGCCTTCAACATTTTGAAGCAGGCTGTGATCTTTCTTCCAGAAGATGTCAAGCAAGCGTTGAAGAAAGCCTTTTCGGAAGAAACAGAGCCGGGTAAGACGCAACTGAAGGCAATCTTGGACAACATTGAACTTGCTGAGAAGTACCAAGCGCCTGTCTGTCAGGACACGGGCACAATAATCTATTATGTGAAAGCTGGAGACAAGGTGAAGAGCCTGAGCAAAGTCGAGGAAGCGTTGATAAACGCTACGAGGAGAGCGACGAAGGAAGTTCCGTTGCGGCCGAATTCGGTGAACCCATTCGATGGGAAGAACAGCGGGGACAACACTGGAAGGTACATACCCTATTTGAATTGGGAGATCACGTCTGGAGATAGCTTAGAGTTGACGGTGATGACTAAAGGAGGAGGATCAGAGAACGTCTGCCTAGGCGGCATGATAGTGCCAGGCGAGGGAATAAAGGGACTTAAGAAATTTGTCGTCGATGCCGTAGTGAAGGCTGGTGCTCAACCCTGTCCTCCGAACATACTTGGCATCGCAATGGGAGGCGGGGCAGACATATCTATGAAACTGGCAAAGAAGGCCTTGTTGAGGCCGCTTACTGAACATAATCCTAACCCGGAAATTGCCGCGCTTGAGAAAGAAATCTTCGAAGCCGCCAACATGACTGGAATCGGTCCCATGGGTCTCGGCGGAAAAACCACGGTGTTAGGAGTGCACATAGACTTCGCATATAGGCATCCAGCATCTTTTCCAGCAGCTGTTGCCTTCAATTGCTGGGCTGCAAGAAGAGCTTCTGCCAGGATTAATGCTGATGGGACCGTTGAGTATTTGACGCATAAACTGAAGTGGTAGGGTGAAAAGATGGCCGTTTATAAACTTAAGACGCCAATTTCTGATGAAGAAATTAGAAAACTGAAGGTAAATGATGTTCTCTACGTCACTGGAACGATCGTCACCGCGAGAGATCAAGCTCACAGGAGAGCCTTGGAGTACTTTAAGGAGGGAAAACCTCTGCCCATAAGCCTTGAGGGACTGGCTGTCTTTCACTGTGGTCCAGTCATGAGTAAAAAAGGTGACAAGTGGATTGCAGTGGCGGCAGGACCGACGACGAGCACGAGGATGGACTTGTTTGAAGATGAGTTCATAAAGAACTTCAGGGTTCGCGTTGTGATCGGCAAAGGCGGGATGGGTAAGAAGACGACAGATGCCATGGCAAAGTACGGTGCGGTCTACGGCGCTTTCACGGGTGGGGCAGCGATTCTGGCTGCAAAAGCCATAAAAAACGTGAAGAGCGTTGAATGGTATGATTTAGGCATGCCTGAGGCTATGTGGATTTTTGAGGCACAGGAATTCGGTCCGCTGGCAGTTGCCATAGACTCGCATGGAAACAACCTTTTCACAGACGTTCAGAAGACAGTTGAGGCGAATAAGCAGAAAATCTACCAGAAACTCGGCATTTCAATGTAGTTTCAGCCTTTATTCTTCTGCTTGATTCTTGATAGTTAACCAGTATACTGTTTAGTGTGTAGGAAGTTTTAATATTCAAGACTGCCCATCGTTAAAGCAGTGGCAACAAGATGTTTAAGAACTTCAGAGACAAGATAGCCCTTTCCGGAGTAACGGTCCTGTGCCTCGGCGTAGCCCTATTAATATTCACCTTTGTAAGCGCCTACGGATTCCTGACACAGAGCCTGAGCATACTGACCTCTGCTAATCTAGCACAAACGTTCAGTGACGCTCTAGTTCCATTGATTGCAACATGCATCAGACTGATGTACCTTGGAATAATGGGCTGGGTAGCCTCGCTTATTACCCTAAGAGGAGTAGCAATAGTCACTCACACCCCGCAAGTGCCACCTCTTACACTGCAAAAAGAACCAACCACAGAGCAGAAAGTTCAACCTAAGCCAGCATCACAAGAGTCAAAACCCGAAAAGACGACGGTCGAAGAGCCAAAAGAAAAGTCAAAAGAAGAGCTGAAAGAGGAACCAGAAAAGGTACCAAAACAGAATGAGCCAGAGGTCGCAGTGATTCCCTCCGAAGTAATTCCTGAAACCCAAGTGGCCAATGCTTAGAGTTCGTACATGAGCGGTTGCAGAAGGGGAAATCGATGGATATTCCAATCAGGATGATAGATTTTGCCACAGCAGCCTGTTGGATATTCCTAATAGTGTTCTGCGCCACTGCAGCGTACTCGATCAAGGACCTTAGGCTCGATTTCGGCAACTCGCGAATGGCAACAACAACTGACAATAGAATATTGGTTTCATTCCCATTGAACATTGCAAACAACGGTTACTACGACATACGCTCGTTCAATTTTTCGACAAAACTTCTAGGTGAAGATGGCTCTACGATCACGCAAGGATCAACGCTTATACCCACGATAGGAATAGGCGAGAAACTATCGATTCTTCACAACCTGACTCTCGACGTAAACGACGTAATGCAATCAGACCAAGACTTTCTGTTCAACGATACTCAGCTAAACATCACCGAGTCCATAGGCATGGTGATTGGAGAAGTCATTCCTGTCGAAGCTTCGGGAAATATCTCTATTCCTTGGGGTGCACCACTATATGATCTCAAACTTGAAAAACCACAATATATCGCGGTCAACTATACGCAAATGCAAGTCATCGTTTCCATAAGCTTTGACAACCACGCGTTTTTCAACGTCACTGGAGAAGTTCACCTGCGAATGTACAACAGCGCCAACCAACTCATCGGCCATGGCCAAAGTATGGTTGATGCTGCGCAGCACTCGCACTTTGATGGCCAAATAGACCTTAATGTTGCGGTTTCATCAATTACGCAAACTGGACGGTTTGAACTGGATTTTCAGACGCCATTATTCAGCTTCGGTTCAAGGGTGATTCAGTATGGTTGAAGACGAAAAGTCCTCAGCGATTAGGCCTCGAAAGCTCATAGTCAGGGTGCTTAGGGCGACGATCAAAGGGCTCCTCTTCTTCGCTTTGTATTATGTTTGCTGGCTGTTTCTGGCTCCTTTCGCGAAGATGATTCCAGACTTGCAGCAGACTGTCCAGATCTTCGTCCGCGTGTACATCTGTCTAGTCGTTGTCGGCGAATTAACAGCCGGGACTATTTACCAGCATTTCTTCGGTGTGGCTAACGACCTGTTCGTGATTTCTTACCTTATTCTTTCTTTGAACAGTGGAATGTTCAGTATGACCTACCAGAATGTGGCGTTGGAGGTTGACCTGCGCTTGTTCCTGATGATCGCAACGATGCTAAGTTTCATCGGACTCAGCAAAACGATACTTCAGGCAATAAACTTCGTAAGCAAGAAAGCAGAGAACGCTCCAACCTAACGACGGCACGCCACGGCCACGATTGCAACAAGATAACTGAAAGCAACTTGAAAAATCACAATTCAGCCTTCAGGTCCGGGAAGTCGGTGGAACTGAATCACAGCCTAAAAAGATGATTTTGCATATTTTTCTTGGACGTATGCTTAGACCCTATAGTGGGAAGGGTTTACCAAGATCTTCTGCTTATTGCTTTGCGCTCCGCCTCGAGGATCGACTCGTAGAATGTGTCATCGAGTTTTCGGTCTTTCTCAAGTACTCGCTCAACGTCTGGAGTCTGGACTCGGCGTGCAGATAGTGCCACTGCTGCTGGTTTTCCATATTTCTGAATCAGTCGTGACGTTTGCAATGCGCGGTCTTTCATTCTTTCTTCAGACTTGTTTAGTTTTTCACCTTTCTTGTCGATGATAGGCAGTAGCTTTTCTTCTTCGAGTCTCAGGAGGCCCAAGGAGGTAGAACCGCATCTTGGGCATTTTGGCTTATCGGGTAAATCTTTCGTCTTCAACATTTCCAGATAGCTCCAGCAGTTCGTGCAAATGTAGCCGTTTGTTTCGTTGAGCAGCCGGGCCTTCGCAGACTCTATCATCACCGCTCGCATTCGCTCAGGTGGGATCAAATCGGTCTTCATGCTCATTCGCTCGATGCCCAATCGAGCAACAGGACTTGCATTTCCATGTGTGTCGAGTCTTTGTATTTCAATTTCACCCTTGTGAATCTTGCCTATGACGTTGATGAGGTTGTCCACGTCCAGGTCCTTCGTAAACACTTCCTTCAAGGCTTCCTCATAGATCGGCGTTCCCTCGAAAGTCTTGATCAGCCTTTGAAGGCTCACACTGCTGAAATCGGCCCATTTCTCTAACGCTCCGAAGCGCCGTGCAACATGGACCATGCGCCTCTTGAAAAGCCCTGTCTTCACGGTCGCCAACGTTAGCGTATCCCTGACTGCGCGTTCGGGCATGGCCTGTACCTCTTCAAACAAAGACACGATTCGATCAGCATTCACGGCGCCCATAGTTTGAACGAAAATCCTGTAGGCATCATGCTGCACGACGATGCCGTAGCCGACCTTGTCGGAGAGCAGCTGCCCCAAGAGTTGAGCCAGGGCCCTGTTCGTAAGCGAGCCGAAGTGGACATGAATGAGAACGAAGTCCTCCCAGTCTTCGACGGTGATTCGCTTTTCAGTCGGAACAGGGAGACCTGCCTTAACCTGCTCAACCGTTTCTTTTAGGGCACGTCCCAACGTGTCCTCATCACAGGGATACTGTTCACTCAGCTTGGAAGCTATTATTTCAGGTGAAATGCCCTGTTTCAATTCCTCTTCGACGCTACGCCTGATGAGGCCGACTTCTTGCGAAATCGTGAATGGAACAGGAATCTCCTCTCCGATCCAGCTTGGAATGGCCCCGGTTGGATCATCTACTGGTTTTACGTAAACTTTTTCCTCCGTGACATGCTGGATGATCCACGGAGAACCTCTGATTATGAATTTGGTGGCAGGCTTCCCGTATTCGGCCATGAAGGCTTCGTCGAGGACTCCGACGGCAGAGTCGTTTGAAGCGTCAATGACGAGAAACTGCTTCTCTTCAGGAATCATGGATAAGTTGCCGAAGTAATATTCGAAGAGTGCCTTGCTCTGTCTTGGCTTCAGCACCACTTTGTCCTCGAAGGACACCCATGCCAACCTTGGAAAGCGCTGATGCATGTACTTCAGGACTTTCTCGACATCATCCATGTTCAGGTCCTCGTATGGGTAAGCATTCCGGAAAACACTGAGGATCTGATCGAAATCAAGTCGTCTGTTCTTGAGCAGCAGACCGGCAATTTGGTGTGTCAGAACATCGTAGGGTTTCGGTGGAATATCGACAGGCTCTAGCTCTTCTTTCAGTGCTTTCTTGGCTATGGCCAACGCTTCGAGGGCGTCATCCGAGTCCAACGTGACTATTATTCCGTCTGCCATCTTGCCGATTTGGTGGCCGCTCCTTCCCACGCGTTGAATGAGTCTGGTTGCCTGTCGTGGGCTCATGTATTGGATGACCAAGTCAATCGTGCCCACGTCGATGCCCAACTCAAGAGAACTCGTGCAGACGAGTCCCTTGATCGCGCCACTCTTCAAGCCTTTCTCGGCTGCTATTCGCGAAGGCTTCGCCAACGAGCCATGATGGATCGAGACGGGGAAATCAGAGTCCCAAACTTTAAACCTGCTCGCGAGCACCTCGGACACCGCACGAGTGTTCGTGAACAGGAGCACTGACTTGTGGCTGTTGATGTAGTCACGAATGATTCTGAGTCTCGCCGCGACTTCCGGATGCGTGTAAAGCTGCGTTGACAACCGCACATCTTCATCATCAGGCGTCGGGTAGATTATTCGAAGTCGCATCATCCTCGCAACGGGAACCCGAACAACTTCAACACTCCTACCCTTTCCAACGAGGAATTGAGCAACCTTGTCAGGAGTGCCAATAGTGGCAGACAATCCTATCATTTGGAAGTCTTCTCCGATCATGGACCTGAGCCGTTCCAGAGCCAGTGAAAGCTGGCTTCCACGCTTGCTGTCAGCCATTTCATGGACCTCATCAACGATGACCCAGCGGAGGCGTTGAAGATGCTGCCGCATTATCCAACCAGACAATAAAGCTTGCAGGGTCTCAGGAGTCGTGATGAGCATGTCAGGGGGACTTCTTGCCTGCCGCGTGCGCTCCTTCGTGTCGGTGTCGCCATGCCTGACGGCCAACTTGATGTCGAGATTGTTGCACCACCACTCAAGCCTGTCCAGCATGTCACGATTCAGAGCTCGTAGAGGTGTTATGTATAAGACCTTGATGCCTGGAATGCCCTGATGTCCTTGAAGAAGCATGCTTAGAACGGGCAGAAAAGCAGCTTCGGTTTTGCCTGTAGCGGTCGGTGAGATAAGAAGAACATTTTTCCCAGCGAGAACCAGCGGAATGGTTTTCTCTTGAGGTTCAGTGGGCTTCGTGAAACCCTTCTGCTCAATAAGCCTTCGGACCGGCTTGACGAGCAAATCAAAAGCATTCTTTGGAGACTGGGACAAGTCTGGTTAGGCCTCAATGCTGTGAGAAGTAAGCATAGGCCCAATAGTAAAAGCATTTTGGAGCAGTTTTCTTGCACAGAAAGTAATCGCCACGCTGGTCTCGATCCAGTTTTGCTCGTTGGCATTTTTCAACTTTTCATGCAAATTTCGATGGTTCATTGGATGCGCTTTTCAAATGCCTGATTGAAAGAATAACGTGGATTGTGACGCGAGCAATGGCCTAATAAGGTCGGTTTCAAGGTTGATGAATCTTCCTTCCTTCGATGGAGACCATGATCGAGAATCGTTTTGAAGAAAAAATGCAATCGAGGATCGCGAGATTCTTTCAGCATTATCGTTCTGGCCAACCATGTAGTGTTTTGAATTGTTTGACATAAAATCTTGAGCGGCATCGTAATGATTGTTTGCGTTTAAAATGTCTAGAACCGATGTTGAAACCAACGTTTTCCATACGAAAACAATGGAAAGTTTTTTATGTATCATCATTAGAAACCATGGATACCGAGATGATTCGGAGGAAATTAAATGGCTAAATGTCCAAAATGCGGATCAATGGTCTCAGCGCCTAAGAAGAAGTGGACGATGGCTGGACGCCCCGACAAGCAGGGAAAGAGGATACAACTCGAAATCGGCCTGTTCGACTGTCCAAAGGGCCACAGCTTCAGAGAAGTCCTTAGTAAGAAGAAGGTCTAAACGTAGCTTCACCCCGCTGAGTGAGAAATAGGGCATCAAGCTTTCATCCATCTCCCCCATTTTCATTTTTTAAGCACTAAGTTTTAAAGCGAACCAGCCTAAATCAACTGGAACAATTCATGTTAGAAGGCATCAGATGACAAGTACGGTTGGAAGACTGTGGAAGAACGAGTACTTCAAAACCGCAGTAATGATCGTCGTGGTCGTTGCGATAGTCTTCGGATTATGGTTCGGGTCACAGATTATTTTGGGAACACCGTATCCGGCGTTGGCTGTCGCTTCAGGCAGCATGTGTGAAGTGCAGCCTGACTCTGGAAATGGATGTGACGGCTGGTCTCACCCATTTGGGCGTACCTTGCACACGGGAGACTTGATCATCATCAAAGCAGTGGACCCAAAACAAATTGTTACGGGCCTACAGCCTAATGGCGACATAATAGTGTTCCATAGTCCAATCTCTCCTGAGTTGATAGTGCACAGGGCAATAGCAAACAAGACAGAGAACGGACTGATATATTTCGAAACGAAGGGAGACTGGACTGGGCCTCAAGGCTCACCGGACGGTTGGGGCTGGGTTTCTCAGAACGCCGTGGTGGGAGTAGTCGTCATGCGGATACCATGGCTAGGGCACTTAGCACTTTTTATGCGTGAATCTTCCGCTCTCTACATAATTGTCGCCATCATAATCGTGCTGATAATCATTGAGTTTGTCATCCCAACGTCTAAGACCGATAAGACTGAACCCGAACCAGCAAAGAATGTGGAAAGCCCCCTGCAACCTGAGGCTTAGCCAAACACACCACCCCAAAGAACTAAACGACATCAGAAGTCACCGCACAGTTTTGTAATTAACCATCTAGACAAGATGGAAAAAATGATTTGCGCTATTCTGTTTTTTCATCAGAATCCGTCTATTGTTTTGTAACCGACCAAAGATTTAAATAAAAAAACGCGATAATTGTAATTTGAGGCTAGAATAGTGCCTAAAGCCACTAAAGGAAAGAAGAAAACGCCCCCAAAGAAGTAAGAACGGAAAATCACTTACAAACACACAAATCCCCCTCATTTTCTTTGTTTACGAACAAGCTGTCTCCCACGCGCGAGTACAATGAAATCAGCGTACAGTTTTGTAACTAACTATCAAGTGAAGCCTTCTCCATGGTCTCTTCGTGCGAGAGGTGCGCGCGCTATTAATAGTGAGGACTTCGGGAGATATCTCCATGCGATTTACACAAGGCTTTATAAAGGGTATTTAAGCATTCAGTAGGCTGTGTAGAAGTGATGCCCAATGCCGAAAACCAAAGCCATCATAAAAGTTGAGAACGTTGTTGCCTCGGCTACTTTGAATCAGAAGGTTGACCTAAACGCTATTGTCAAAGGCTATCCTGGAGTTGAGTATCGACCCGAACAGTTTCCAGGCTTGGTATTTAGACTCAAGAATCCCAAAACGGCCACGTTGATTTTTAATTCGGGAAAAATGGTGTGCACCGGCGCGAAATCTGAGAAAGAGGCACGTAGGGCCGTGATGAAGGTTGTCAAGGAGCTGAAAGGAGGCGGGATAATAGTCATCAGTAAGCCTGAACTGAAGATACAGAACATCGTTGCTTCAGCAAGCTTGGGCGGAATGATTGATCTCGAAAAGGCTGCTTCTACGCTTGGAAAGACAATGTACGAGCCGGAACAGTTTCCGGGTTTGATTTACAGGATGGACGAGCCGAAAGTGGTCATACTTCTGTTTGCAAGCGGTAAGCTCGTTTGCACTGGGGCAAAGAAGGAACAGGATGTCTACGATGCGGTTCATAAGCTTCATGGGATATTGGAAGAGCAGAGCTTGATTTTCTACGAGTAGACCTGCTTTAGGTTTCAACCTTTTTTCTATTCTTTCTTGATCTGTTTCAGAATTGTCTTCTTCTGCTCCTCATCGATTGTTCCGAGTTCAGCAAGAGTGCTGGCTATCTCGCTGATGCTGAGCAGCGCATGCAGTTTGATTCCGCGTTTTTCAAGTCTTTTTCTTCCGCCTTCTTGCCTGTCTATGAGCACTGCTGCGTCAGCTACTATTCCTCCTTCAGCGGTGATGGCTCTTGCCGCTTTTTCCAGAGACAAACCTGTTGTTATTAGATCATCGATTAGTAGGACGCGGTCTCCGGGCGCGAGCACTCCTTCTATTCTTCTTTGTCTTCCGTGGAGCCGTATACCCTTCCTGGTGTAAAGGAACGGTTTTCCAAAGTCATACGCCGTCAAAGCCGCAAACGGTATGCCTGCAACTGGAATCCCAACGATTCTGTCGAAATTCTTGTCCCCTATTTCTTTTCTCACGAATTGTACTTGGAAGTTGGAGATTTTGCGAAAAGCGTCGGGGAAGCTTGGAACTATCCGCAAGTCTACGTAGTATGGGCTCATTTTTCCGCTTGTAAGCTTGAAGGCTCCGAACTGAACGGCTCCTATCCTGTTGAGGATCTTGCAGAGTTCAATCTTGACGAACTCGTTGCTGTTTTTGTTCATCCTTGACTCTTCACTTCCTCTTGGAGACTTGATAGATTTTTCCTATTTCTGGAACTAGGCACGTGATTTTCGGCAATTCCTTCTTCAGAAGTTCAGCGAATCTCTTCTGATCTGCGTTTGAACCTGTGTGATAGGGCACTGCTACTTTTGGTTTTGTCAGCCTAACTATGTCAACGCCGGTTTCGGGTGAAGTGTTCGGTGCGATTCCGACGGTGCAGAAGACTACGTCGAATTTCTCCTTTTCACCGATTGTGGCCATCTGCGGGAATGGTAGACTGTCCGCTGTGTGGAAGAGTTTCACTCCGTCGTCGCTCGTGATTATGAACGACACGGGTGTTGCTGCCGGGGGATGGTTGCATTGTTCGGCTTTTACGAGAACCTCGCCGATTTTGACTTCTGAACCTGGTTGAACTTCCTGAAGTTTCTCTGATGGAATCGTGTTTCGAAGCCTTCTGCTGGAAGTGGGGTCTGCGATGACCTTGCATTGTGTCAGTTTGTGTATTTCGGAAACCAATGCCTGGTCCAAATGGTCATAATGCTCATGTGTAATCAGAACCGCATCGACTTTTTGGAGATTACGGGCTTTAACGTCAACAGGGTCGATTACCAACGTCTTAGACGGCGTCTTCACCGTTATTCCGGCGTAGCGATTAAGCCATACGAAGAAGACCTCGTTTTTTGCAGGGGTTTTTTCGATCGCCATTTTCATTTCCTCACAACACACAATTATGTCAGCCTGATTTTAAAGAACTTGTGATGGCTTCTGCTCATTGACTTGATAAGGCTTAAGTTTCAGCTCATGTGTGTCAATATCTGAGTGACGCTTCATGGTTGACGTTTGGCTTCCTTACGGCAAAACGGAAATCTGCGTGAGAGTCCCTGCGCGAAATCTCTTGGGGTCGATCGATCCAAAAGAGATAGCTTCGGTGCCTGATGGCAAAGCCGAGGTTGCGAGAGCCTTGAGAGAACCGATCGGTTCAAAAAGTCTGGGCGAAATCGTGAAGCCTGAAAGCAAGGTGGCCATAGTTGTCGATGACGCAACGAGGCCGTCCCCAAGCCACCTCATTATTCCGCCTTTACTCGACGAATTGACAACTGCGGGCGTTAAGAACGAGAACTTTACGATTATCTTCGGATGCGGGACACATAGAGCCGTGAAACGCGAAGAAGCTGTCCTGCTTCTTGGTGAGGACGTGCTTGGCCGAGTGAAATCAGTCAGCCATGACTGCAAAAGCGAGGATTTGGTCCACATTGGCACGACTCAGAAGCACGGAACAAAGGTACTCTTGAATCGAATCTTTGCCGAGTCCGACGTAAAGATTTTGACTGGCGATGTGTGTCTTCATTACTTCGCTGGCTACGGTGGCGGGCGAAAAAGTGTCTTGCCAGCGGTCGCTGGCGAAGACACGATAAAGCACAACCATGCTATGGCTCTGGATGCAAATGCTAAGACGGGCGTGCTGGATGGAAATCCGGTCAATGAGGACATGATTGAGGCTGCGAAGATGGCGCGTGTCGACTTCGTGGTGAACGTTGTGACAAACGTCAGAGGTGAGATCGTGAAGGCCTTTGCCGGAGATTTAGAGCAAGCTTTCCGAGAAGGAGTCAAACTTGTCGATGAAATGTACCGGGTGACCGTGGATAGGAGAGCAGATATAGTCGTCGTCAGTTCAGGCGGGGATCCGGCGGACGTCAACCTCTATCAGGCCTACAAGGGGGTCGACAACGCCTTGGAGGTTGTCAAACGAGGGGGGGTCATAGTTCTGGTGGCAGAGTGCCCTGAGGGCCATGGAAATCAGGCTTTTTACGACTGGATGGTTAAGTATGGTGATCTGAAAACCGTCGAGAGGGAGATCAAGAAGAATTTTGTTCTGGGGGGTCACAAGGCTTACTATTTGATGAAGGTGCTGCAGAATCATAGAATTATCTTGGTTTCCTCTATGCCCGATTATTACGCTTCCAACATTTTCAAACTGAAGACTGCCAGGGCGGTAAACGAAGCGTTAAATGAAGCTTTCAACGTTGCTGGACGGAACGCTAGGGTCTGGGTCATGCCGTTTGGTAACTACACGTTACCAAAGATCAAGGGGACTGAAGGCACAAACCTTTCTGAAGCTGTTTCGGAACAGAAAAGTGTTTAAACAGCTTTGATTTCATGGATCAGAGCAAATGGAGACGGGTGACTTGCAAGAGATCTACAACATTCGCAAGTTTAACGTGAATGATTTGCAGGGTGTCATGCAGATAAACCGTCTCTGTCTTCCTGAGAACTATACGGATTTCTTCTTCCTCGACTTGTATCGAAGGTTTCCTGAAGCCTTTATCGTAGCTGAGCAGGACGGTCAAGTGGTAGGCTATATCATGTGTAGGGTTGAGGTTGGGCTGTCTGGTTTCGGCCTGAGTGGTCTGATCAAGAAGGGCCATGTTGTTTCGGTCGCAGTCTCGCCTGAGCATCGTCGCAAAGGAATCGGAGAAGCCTTGGTTTCCAAAGCCTTGGAAGCAATGAAACTCTATAACGCAAAGCAGAGTTTCTTGGAGGTCAGGGTCACTAATGATGAGGCAGTAAGAGTGTACAAGAAGCTTAGCTTTGAGGTCAGTCGAACGATGCATGGATACTATGCAGATGGAGAAGACGCCTACGTTATGACGAAGAAACTGTAAGCTGAGCCGCTTGTGACATTGTGAAATCTGTTCGTTGACCTGAAGTCTTTTGCGGAAACAATGGAACATGTGATAACCCCCCTCTTAGGGCGGTTTTTCGGTCTTCAACATTAGTGTCTGTGGGCCCGAGTTTTAGAAACGTTTCAGAGTTTACACTTTGGTCTAGGTCGACTGACGTGTTTAGCCCCTGTTTCGAAGTGTGTTTGGTTTTGTGCTGTCTGACTTTCTTGTAGACGAGCTGTCTCTTCGTGATAGTCATTGCTGTATCATGATGCTTGCCCTTTTGTTGTTGTCGGGCTCTATGGCTTGTTTGTGTCTGCTTAAATAGGTGTAATGTGAATTTTTGGTGTGTGTGCCTCGGTAGCTCAGCCTGGTAGAGCGGCTGCCTCGTAAGCAGCAGGCCCGGGGTTCAAAGCCCCGCCGAGGCTTTTTTCGTCGGAAGTGTATGTGTGTTGTGCGTGTCAACGGATAAGTTTATTAAATATTAATATTACAGATATACCAGGCAGGCTCTAGACAAAAAGGGATGAACAACGGTGAACTTCCACCACCCAGGAAAACTCAAGTGCCCATACAAGGGCTGCGGAAAATCATTTGAGAGGCCAGCTGTTCTAACTGACTCATCGACCTTTCCGAGACAGAGCAACTATGCCTGCCCCTTCTGCATGTCCAGAATCGACCTGACGGTAGACGGCTTGAAAGTGGTGGACGTCAGGGCATTGGAGTATCCGAAAGTCTTCGACTCACCAGCAAAATGTGCTCACTACACCAGCTTGTTGAATTCAACTCTAACTGACAGGCCCATACCAGACGAATGTCTAGTCTGCCCAAAAGTACTCCAATGCAGCGTTAGAAACAGAATAACGCACTGACCGCGAAACCTCGTCGGCTTTTCCAGTTTTAGAGAATGTCTTAAATGTGTCTTTCGAAATTCTATCTTGCAAACGGCCACAGAAGGGGCTGTCGGCTAGCTTGGTCTAGGCTTGGAGACTTGGGCTCTCTAGACCCCGGTTCAAATCCGGGCAGCCCCACCATTCTGGAGCTGAAAGCGTACCATGCGCACAAGCTTTTTATGAGTATGCATATCTCAGATTCCTCAAAGGGTGCAATATCGACGGAAATCATGGAAAGCATACACCAAGTAGACGGCGTCAACGCCAATGTTTTTCTGGTAATCGATGGAAAAGAACTAACCGTCATTGACACGGGAATGCCCAAAAACTCAAGGAAGATCCTGAATTACGTTCACAAAATCGGCCGACAGCCTTCAGACATTTCAAGAATCGTTTTAACTCATTGCCACACAGACCATGTTGGAAGTGCCCACGAACTCGTTAGGCTTACGAATGCAAAGGTCGCGGTTCATCAAGAAGACGCGGACTTTGTTGCAGGAAACAAACCCTTACCGAGCCCCAAAGGCGCCACCGGAATGGTGTTAAAGGCTTTCTCATTCTTCTTCAGGTTCAAGCCAGTTCAACCTGACATAATGCTTAAAGAAAACGACAAGGTCGGCAGCATCACAGTCATCCATACACCTGGGCACACGCCTGGAAGCATTTCTCTCCTTGATACGGCTCGAAAGGTCGTGTTCGTAGGTGACACTCTCAGGTTTGCTAAGGGAAAAATAAGCGCTCCGCCCAAGTGGGTTACGTTGGACATGCGGCAAGCGAGGCTGTCTATTAAGAAGATCGCGGGCTTAAACTTTGATGTTATGCTGTGTGGTCACGGTGCGCCCTTAAGATCCAATGCGTCGAGCAGGGTTAAAGAATTCAGTGGTTCTTTGGAGTAAAATGTTGCAGCGCTGCTTGTCGAACAGTCCACAGTTAAAGTTGCTTAATACCTAATGGATTGCCCGCATATTAAGAGCCCATCGCACCGTTGTCGAGGAAGCCTAACATTTGAAAAGCAAAAGCGCGCGGGTTACTGGCTTTGTATGCTTTCACTTCTACTTCTCCGTGGTTCAATACGTATTTCAGTAGTTTCTTTGCAAGTCTCAAAAACCATGCAGGTGAGGGTTTTCTCGATTCCCTTTACAAGCCTCAATTTGTCAATAACGAATTTTCCGACCGTATTTACATTCTCGGCTCTGAGTTTTATCAAGAGGTCCCAGTCCCCAGTGATGATGTAGACTTCTTGGACTTCTGGGAATTTTGCAATGTCTAAAGCTATTTCTCTCTGCGAGATCAGCTTATCGTTGTCCTTAGTTTGGTAGGAGACAGAAGCCAAAATCAAGGCCGTTGCACCTAGGCCAAGTTTTTGTGAGTTCAAGACGGCTCTATAATCCTTTATGATGCCCAACTCTTCCATGCGCCTTATCTTTGCAAAAACCGTCGTTATAGGTGATCCGATTTTTCTGGCAATTTCCCGACTGCTGAGTTTACAATCTTTCTGTATCAGGGCTAGGATTGCCAGATCTTTCTCGTCAAGTTTGGTTTCCATGATTGTAATTTTTACACTTTTGAGCCATAAATACTTTGCTTTTTCGAAATATTTCCAACTCTTTTCATAAAAAATTTATTACCAGCAGCGCACATCTAATGCAGGTAATGTTCAAAGGCTGTTGAAACGACATCACCGATGAGAGAGTGGATTGATGATCGGGAAACAAGTAGATGTAAGAAAAGATGCGCTGGTTCTCAGACGCGAACTGGTTGAGATGCCGAGACCGCTTGAGCTTCTATCTGAAAGCGAAATCGAGAAAAAGCACTGCATAAGCAGGGTGATGACCTACGTGTTGAAGCATCTCACAGACGAATTTGCTTCCGACGGGTTTGAATGGTTGTTGCCCGTGATACTGTCGCAGTCGACTGATCCATTGTGGCCAGATCAATGCGCATCTATCGAAAAACGTATTGAAGTCGAAATCTACGGAAAGACGGTTCGGACAACGGCAAGCATGATTATTCACAAGCTGGTTGCCTGTTCAATAATCAGTCCCAAATTGTTCTCGCTTTCGCCGAACGTGAGAATAGAGAAAAGTGAAAGAGGAACCAGCGGAGTGCACGCTTATGAATTTACCCAGTTGGATTTTGAGGTCAGAAACGCCACTTCGAGAGACATTAGAAGTTTCGTCGAAGGGATTATCTGCAGATTGATAGAGAATTTGAAGGAAGACATGAGTGAAGAGTTGCTTAATCTAGAAAGGTATGATGATCTGAGAAAGCCGAGAATTCCGTTTGAACTCTATGATAAAGCAGAACTCGAAAAAGAATACGGTGTAGAATGGGAGAAAAGTATGTTGGTGGAAATTGATGATCCCGTGTGGATAACAAACCTTCCCAGAGAATTCTACGACTTTGAAGACTTCCAAAGCGGCAAATGGGACAACTATGACCTGCTGTTGCCCCAATACGGAGAAGTATTATCTGGTGCCAGAAGAGAGTTTGAATTCAGCAAGATAAACAAGAAAATGGAGCGAGACAACGTTAGAAAGGAGAACTACAGACTATTGTTAAGATTGGCAAAAGAAGGAAGGTTAAAACCCTCGGCTGGCGCTGGAATCGGCATCGAAAGGCTTGTCAGCTGGATCACCGGAGCCAAACACATTGGTGAAACACAACTTTTCCCCAAAATACCAGGACTAATTTATGACTTATGAATCGCTGAAAGCGCGCGTAGGGATCCCACCCCCCCGCACCATTTTACCGGCGAAATCTACATCTACGGAACATCATTCTTACTTAGGTGAAGTTCATGGGAGAGGAGCCTAGGCGCGCGCGTGCGCGCCTAGGCTGTCATGGCTCTTCTGAACACTGGCACTGCTATTGCTATCATTACTGCTCCGAATACTATGAGCACCGTGAGCTCGGTCGCTATTGCTGGGACTCCTGCGCCTAGGACCATCACTTTTCTGAGGGCTTGGGACGCATACGTGAGAGGAAGAACTTTCGATATGTCCTGCATGTACCAAGGCATCTGCTGTATCGGGAAGAACACGCCGCTGAGAAACATCATCGGGAACATAAGCGTCATCATCAGCATCATTGCTGTTTCTTGATCCTTGGCAAAGGAGGTGAGCACGACGCCGAGGCCGACGAAGCTGAATACACCCAGTAGTAGTAATCCAATTACGAGCAGCATGCTTCCGTGTATGGTTACCCCGAAAAGAACGGTGGCCAGTGTCAGTATTATTGCGCCTTGGAGCAAGCCTCGCGCTGTTTGGGCGAGAGTCTTTCCAAGTATTATCGAGAGCCTGTTGATTGGCGCCACCATCATTCCGTCCAACGTGCCGATTTCTCTTTCGTGGGATATAGCTGCTGGAAGCCCTGTCATCACGCTCATCATCACGGTCATGGCCACTATCCCAGGAGCGATGAAGTCGAAATAGCTAAAGTGCCCCGAGACGACTCCTTCGGCTTGAATGTTGTACGGCTGGACTATCGCCAGAGAATTGTTGTCGTTTACCGCCGTTTGATTGAGGTTCTTAACATTGTCCTGGGCTAGAACCGTGCCCATCTGCTGGAAAACGGCTGTCAAAGCCGCTTGGATCGTCGCTGACACTTGGGGATTGGACTGGTCGGTCACGATAATGACGGTTCCCTGCTCACGACTCATGATACTCTGAGTAAAGTTGCTAGGAATGACTATGCCACCCTCGACGTCTCCCTTCTGGACCAAGTCTTTTATTTCGCCGACGCCTGTGGCGTTCGTAATGGTGAGCATCCCTGTGACGTGGTTGATTCCATACAAGACCGAGAGGAAATATTGACTTCCGGCTGTGGAGTTGTTGTAAGCCACGTCTTGGTTGGCCAGTGCGACGGGCACGTTGCTCAGGGTGTTGTTGGACGGGTAGATGAAGCCAACCATGACCATCATGAATAATGGCATTAATATGAGCATGACCAGTCCCAGCCTGTTCCGGAAGAGTTCCAGCAAATCTTTCCAGGCTATTCGGAAGGTGTTAGAAAGTATACCCATTTTCGTCTCACCTTACCCTCGATGGCGCCGCAAAACGCCTGTGCTCCATGGGTATCTTTTGGTCTGCGCTGTCCCTCACTTCATGACCCGTTACGTGTAGGAACACGTCTTCGAGCGTGGGTTGAATGTTTTGTATCGAGTCTATCTTGGCTTTGCTTGCTCTTATTGCATCGATTATGGTGTCGAAGGCGTCGTCTCCGTGAGCGTGGATTTTGAGGTGGTTGGAGTTTTCTTGAGAAACGGCTTCTACGCATTCAAGGGCCCGCACCATCGTGACGAGTTCAGGTGTGAGATTGGAGATTTCAAGAGTCAATATTGTCGTGTTGGCTCCTGAAATCATCTTTTTCAAATTGGTTGAAGTGTCGAGCGCAACGATTTTCCCATGATCCATGATTCCTATGTGGTCGCATAACAAGTCAGCCTCTCCCATCATGTGAGTTGTAATTAGGATCGTGGTCTTGTTTTCTTGGTTCACTTTCTTTATGAATTCTCTGATTTCAACGGTAGACTGGGGGTCAAGGCCCAATGTAGGCTCGTCTAGGAACAGCACTTGCGGCATGTTGAGCAGCGCTCTTATCACGTTCATCCTCTGCCGCATGCCTGTGGAGAAAGTGCCCACCTGGGAATTCTTCCATTTGGTCAGCTGGACGAGCTCCAGAAGGTCGTCGGTTCTCTTGTTGAGAACGTTCTTCGGGAGGTTGAATAATTTTCCAAAGAAGGACAAGTTTTCCTTGGCAGTCAAGCGATTGTACATGATCATTTTCTCGGAAACGATGCCGATCAGTTTCCTGACATCGGTGTCGTTTTTCACTATGTCGTAGCCGCCGATTGTGGCTGTTCCCTTTGTGGGCCTGCTCAAGGTGCAGAGCATCCGTATTGTTGTGCTCTTGCCTGCTCCGTTGGGGCCGAGGAGACCGAAAATCTCTCCTTTCTTCACGTTGAACGAGACGCTGTCAACGGCCACGAAATCCTTGAACATCTTGGTTAGGTTCTTGACTTCAATCATGGACTCGTTTTCCAAGAGATTCACCGTGAAACTGCAATATTGTTCACTGCAATATATTGGAGCAAAATATAAATATTCCGATTATATCAACATTGTTCCAATGAGAGATTATGCATACTGAAAACGAAGAGGCTGGTGCTAACTGGATTAAGGAAATGCGGAGGGGTTACTTGCGAATCGCAGTGTTGACTCTTCTGAGCAGGAAGCCCCGTCACGGCTATGAAATCATGAAGGAGATCAAGGAGAGAAGCGGTGGTTTTTGGAGACCGACTGCCGGCGGCATCTATCCTATTCTTCAGAGTTTGGAAGAGTCGGGGTATGTTGAGGGTGAATGGGATGCCGGCCAAAGAAGAAAGCGAAAGACTTACGGGATTACTGAGATGGGAAGGCCTGTACTTCAGCAGGCTCTTGCCAGACAGAATCAGATTGCTGACAGCATGAGTAACTTGTTCAGGGAATTCATGAAGGATGTCTTGGACGTGAAATCTGCCGCGAGGCCGCCCGTGCCTAACCTTTTCTCGACTTTTCTTGAAGAGAAAAAGGAGAGACCTGAGGATACTGTCAACTTGTTGAAGCGTAAACGAGGCCATATTGAGGAGGTCATTGAGAATTTGCAGAACGAGCTGCACGTGATTAACAGGCGGCTGGCTAGGATGGAACCTCAGAAGAAGAGGACTTCGCATAGCGGGTTGAAATAAGTGTCTGAGTTTGCAGGCTATGACCCTAGCAGCACACTACTGAATCTTGCTTTCTTGGAATTTTCGCGCGCAAGCTGACGAAAAGCACAAGGGAACAGAATTCCTTCAAAAAGGATGCTTTCACGGGTAATTGATTCGATATATTTTGCCCTCGCCATTGTCGTAGAGTTTGGTGAAGTGTATGGGGTGTAATGTTTCGTCAAACAATAATCGTAGGAGAGTCACTTGCGAACCGAGTGTTGTTGGCTTGTAGGTGCTGCCATTCACGCTTAGATAGTCTGCTCCGTTGTAACCTGCGATGTTTGCAATCCAGTTGAATTTTTGCAGGTCGTCTGGCGTAAAAACAAGCGCGTATGAGACATTGTAGACCTGCATAGTTTGCAGTGATTGATCTTCTGGCAGCATGAATATTCTTGCTAGATCGTGGGTTTTTTCTGATGAGCCCCATGTACCAAATAATTGAGCTTCCAGTGCATTCAATGGGTCTCGGCTACTTCCAACGGTGTTCCATATGTCTCTTGACGGGTAGGCCTCTATCACTTCTCTGTGGCTCCACTGTCTAACTGCTGTACCGTAGTCCCACCAGCAGAGTATTACCGAGCCATTAGGCGTCAATTGTTCCAATTCAGCAAATGTTTCGGGCATGCCTTTCTCTTGCGAAAGGTACTTGAGAACTGCGTCTTCTCTCTGGCCAAAATCTATCCTAAGGGCAACGAAGAGTGACAGAAGAATCACCGTTATTATGATGATTGTGACAATGAACCGCTTGCTGCGCCAGAACCTTCTCTTCACGAGTTCAATCCTCTTCCCACGTACATGATGAGCACTCCAATTTTAACTGTACCGTGCGTGGTTCCGGGTTTGTTCGTCCCGAACATGGTGATTGTGAATGGCAACGCGTTTCCCTCCCACTGAATCAAGAATCGCTTTCGATCAGTTGCTTTCATCCTTGCTCGTTTCGAAAATGTCTTTCCTGCCATATCCTAAGTAAACAGTACATGTTGGCACACTGTGTCAACTGTTCTAAACATTAGACTTAAAAGCCCTGCAAAAGGAATAGCACATGATTTGGACATGCCGGTGTTATATGCTATAACGCATGTTTTCCGTTCATGGAAACTCTTCGTTGCACTGTTGATTGGTATAACGTTGGCATCCACGTTTTTCGCGGGCATTGACATCAAAGCAAACACAACCGCAAGGCAAGCTCTAGAACAAGACCTCAGCCAAGTCTATGTTGACATGGTTGCAGGTTTGCCTAACATGCGTCCCGAGGACATATCGAATGTTTCCAAAGACGTGGCAGGCTTGTCAGGAGTTGTAGGAGTTGAGGCCATCTCCGCGTTTGAGGGACCCATAGGTTCCGAGGCAAACGGCACAATCTTTGATTATGCAAGAATAGTTGGAATTCAGAATCATTCACGTGTTTATGATGGTTGGCTTAACCGACCCGAAGAAATAGGCGAAAACGAAACTTATGTTCTCAAGAATTCAGGCCTGGCGCAGACAGTTGCAGTGGGGGACACTATCTCTGTTAACGTTTCAATTTACCCGTATGAAGGCTCACCAGTCTTTGTTGCCTTGAATCTAACCGTGAAGGGCTTCGCTCAGCTTGACGACAAATCAAGCTCAATTGTCCAAGGAAGCTATTCTTTTCCCTATTACCAAGTTGTTTATGTGCCGCCCTATGGGGAAAGGGCGATATATACTCTCATTGTTGATTGGGAAAAGACCATGCAGAGACTGCTTGAGATGCAATGGCGTCTCAGCCCGTCTGGCGGGCAGATCGGAACAAACCTCTTGATATATCTAGACCGAAACGCCCTGATAAATCCGTGGGATATTGACACATCAGCCAACAACATCAGAGCCTTGCAGGCTCAAATCCAGACCAGAACCGCGGCAGGCTACTCCTTTCAAAACAACCTAGACATGGTTCTCAGCAATTTTAGATCCAAGTCGACAGGAATTCAGTTTACATTCATGCTTCTTTCTCTTCCCATATTCTTCATGGCCTGGTATGTAGGAACCACAGTTTCAGACGTATCGTTCAGCCTTCGAAGACGAGAGATAGGGCTCTTATCCACAAAGGGCTTCTCGAGAGGACAGATTCGGAGAATATTCTTGACTGAAACCATCATGTTGGGACTGCTGGGGGGATTGCTCGGCGTTCTAGCGGGCTTTCTGTTAAATCCACTCTTCTCTCAGCTCGGAACTGGAGTGTTGCTCAATCCGCAGGTAATCAGTCCTTACACGCTTGTCTCGACCGTAATTTTCGGAGTCACCATAGCCCTACTTTCAACCTACAGTTCTGCCAAGAAAGCCTCTGCACTTTCTGCCGTCGACGCACTCAGAGAGTATCTTCCCGCTGCGGAAATGAAATCCTACAAGAAGAGGTGGCCTTGGATCGCGTTCATCCTCGGAACGTACAAGTTAATCATCTTCATCTTCGGCGTGAACGTGACAGTTCTGCTGACCAAGATCAGCATGGCAGGACAAAACTTCCTTCTTGCCATTTTCATCGGACTCGCCGTTGGTGTTGATTATGCCCTAACCTACGTCGGGCCTCTGCTGTTCTTCTGGGGAGCCACAAAACTGTTCATTCAAAGCTCACTGAAATTTCAAGAGCTCACGACGCGAGCAGCCAGATTTCTGGGTGATCTAGGTGCGTTGGCAACTAAGAACGTACGGAGAAACCCCGCACGCTCAGCCGCAATCGCCTTCCTGATAGCGTTGATAATAAGCTACGGCGCCCAAGTTACCGCTCAACTGGCCAGCCAGCAGGACTTCAACACTCGAACAATCTACACACAGGTAGGCGCGGACATCAGCGTCTACGTCAATATTCCGAATGAAGCAAAAAACGTCTCCTCCATGATATTGGCGAACGTTTCTACGAGTGTAGAAAACTCAACTATAGAATATTCTCTCAGTGGCACGTCAACCGGAGCCAATTACATAACCGTGAACATGAAGGCAGTTGAGCCTGAATCATGGCTCAGAGCCGCGTACTACGAAGGCGACATGTTCACCGGAAGCAATGTCGAAGCTGCCTTCCAAAGCCTGTTAACAAAAAAGGATGCAATCATCCTGGAAGAAAGCATTGCGAAACTTCTGAATCTCAACGTCGGCGACTTCATCACACTAACCTTCGGCAACACTTCAAAGAGCATGAATGTAGTAGGCTACTTTGGACCAGAAACAGGAGATGAACAGGGCACGACCTCACAGTACTGGTCTTTCGTTTCCGAAGAACTCTATAAAGAGGTCAGCAATTCTGTCAGCGCGTACAACACAAGGATACTGCTAAAGCTTAAACCTGGAGAGAATGGTACAGCAGTTGCGGAAAACATTCGCAATCTTGATTTGAACATAAGTCAAGTGGATTCGTTTGCTGAGGAATACGCACGTTCTCAATCAGACGTTGCTACGGTCGGGTCATTGGACGCCCAGCGATTGGGCATCGTGTTTGCAGTTCTAGCCGCATCAGTTGGGACAGCACTTGTCAGTGTGGTAAGCATGACTGAGAGAAGCCGCGAAGCCACAATAATGAGCGTTAAAGGCTTATCGTACAAGCAGCTTGTAATAATGTTCCTAACGGAAAACCTTGCAGTTGTGAGTTTCGCCGTAGTCTTGGGGATTTCAGTAGGCTTTGTTGCAGCGTATGGAAACATTTCTGCCACCAACAGTTTCATAGCGTCCACTGCCATAATCAAACACCGGCTCATATTTTCGGTGGACGCAATCCTCATGTTGGCTTCGTGCGTAGCACTCATTTTCGTCTCGACAATACTACCAATATTGGTCATTGCGAGGGGATACGTAACCAAACTTGAGAGGATGGTTAGACTAAGATGAAAGGTCTAGATGTGAGAGTCAACAACCTAGTCAAAGCATACCGCCTGGGCAAGATCGAGGTGCAGGCTCTGAGAGGATTAAACATGGATGTCAACACCGGCGAATTCGTTGCCATCATAGGGCCAAGCGGAAGCGGAAAAACTACTCTGCTCAACGTCTTGGGCGGCTTGGATGTTGCGACCGCGGGCACCGTGCAGGTGGGAAGTATAGATGTGACTAGCATGACCCCAACACAGCTCGTTGATTACAGAAGAGAAACGGTTGGTCACATCTTCCAAACACTGAACCTGATTCCGACGCTGACTGCGACAGAAAACATTGAACTTCCAATGATTGCACGCGGGGTTTCTAGAAGAAAAAGGAAAGAACGAGTGCAGGAGCTGCTTGAGATAGTCGGCCTAACCGATCGCGCCAATCACAAGCCAGAAGAGCTTAGCGGTGGAGAACAGCAACGCGTGGCCATGGCTGCGGCGCTCGCGAATGACGCGCCCGTCATATTGGCTGATGAGCCGACGGGCGAGTTAGACACAGTCAATGCAAAAATCGTCGTGGACTATCTGTTGAAGGTGAACAGAGAACTGGCCAAGACCGTCATAATGGTCACACACGATCCGAGCGTCGCAAGAAGAACCGACAGAATCTTGCGCATAGAGGACGGCGTGATCAAAATGGCGTTTGCTCCAACAGAAATGGTCGGCGAGGAAAAAGCCGTATCCTATGTTGATCAGTTGAGAGCCAGAATAGAAGAAATAGATGCGCAAATGGCACAACTGGACAAGGATTTCAAGTCCAGCAAGATTGGCGGGGACGAATACGTGGAAAAAAGACAGGGTCTCAAGAGAACAAGAGACAGTCTAAGAGAGGAACTGCACAGAATGGGCGTGGTAACCTAGCCAGCAAACTTTTCTCCACCACATGATTGTTCCACGCCTAGACAATTCTTTCCCGCGCGCGCTTATTGTATGCAAAACAGTTGGTGGAAGATAGGTATATCAAAGGCTTGCTAGCTAGGTGAGGAGGGAGGTTTTCTGATGGTGTCGTGGCGCAAGATAGGCGTTGTGATTGTCACGTTGGTGATCGTGCTCCCTGCCATTCTTCTCGTTTCAGTGAACAACAAGGCTGCGAATTCTACAGCGCTGCACTACACCTACAGCGTCGTCAAGGTGTACCCGCATGACACGAATGCTTTCACGGAAGGACTGGTCTTTGACAGTGGGTTCCTCTATGAGAGTACGGGGCTTTACGGGCACTCTACGCTGCGCCGCGTGGATCTGGAGACCGGTGGAGTCCTGCAGCTTCTCAGTTTGCAGCCTCAGTATTTTTGTGAAGGCATAGCTGTCGTGGGCGACAAAATATTTCAGCTGACGTGGCAATCGCACAAAGGTTTCGTGTATGACAAGGCCAGTTTTGGTTTGTTGAAGGAGTTTCAATATCCCACTGAGGGCTGGGGGTTAACGTACGACGGCAGTCGATTGATAATGAGCGATGGGACGGCGAACCTGTACTTCCTGAATCCAGTGACTTTCCAAAGAGTCGGACAGGTGGCAGTGCACGATACTGGACCTGTGACTGAGCTGAACGAGCTTGAGTACATAAACGGCACAGTCTACGCAAACATTTGGAGAGAAGAGAAGATCGCGGTGATCAATCCCCAGAATGGCCAAGTTACGGCGTGGATTGACTTGACGGGCATTCAAGACTTGAAAAATCAGGATCCAAACAACGTACTGAACGGAATTGCATACGACGCTAACGGAGATAGACTCTTCGTCACCGGAAAGATGTGGCCGCACATTTTCGAGATCAAACTAATCCCTTCTGCATAGCCTCTTGGACATCTTCGCGTAGTTTCCTCGGGCGACTGATTAGGCGCCGCTTGCTTCTGTGTCTAGTTTCAGAGCCATGTCAGCAGGTTTATATGCGGAAATTCGTTTGAAAGAAAAAGGTACGTTGAGCCTTGAAGATGAGAGATGACAGTGATGAATGATATTCTGAAACTTATCCAGCAAAGACAATCAACAAGAGTTCCTTATGATCCAAATCGGCCTGTGGCCAAGAAAGAGGTAAGGCAGATCATCGAGGCAGCGCGTTGGGCGCCAACAGCTCATAACATGCAGAACTTCGAGATTCTCGTCGTTGATGACAAGGAAGTTCTAGAGAAGATTGGAAACATCAAGTCACAAGTTTCGGAAGCGTTCATCCGTGAGAATTATCAGCAGCTCTCGCTTTCGGAAGAGGAGTTGCTTCAAAAGAAGGTTGGAATTCTGGGCACTGCGTTTCCTGCGGATTGGAGGGATCCTGGTAAGCTGGACAAGGCCGTTCGTGAGAGCAGACCCACGCCCCTGAAACAGAGGATTAAAGGCAGTCCTGTGCTGCTGATCGTGGTTTATGACGCTAGGAAGAGAGCTCCTGCTTCTGAGGGGGATGTTTTGGGTTTTATCAGCCTGGGTTGTGTCATGCAGAACATGTGGCTCATGGCCCAGTCCCTAGGATTCAGCGTTCACGTATTGAGTGTCTTCAGTGCAAACGCTGTGGAAAAAGAGGTGAAGCAGATTCTCAGCATCCCCGAGTACATGAAGGTTGCCTTTGCCTTCCGCATGGGATACCCCGTCTCTAAGCCAGCTAAACATCTGAGAGTACGCCGTGACGTGGAAATGTTCACCTACCACAATCGGTTTGGAAATAAGGGCTTAGGTTGAGAAAATCTCATTCTTGCGATGATATTTCGAGTTTCTCCAAAGCGATATCGAAGAACTGCGCGATTTGTTCGCCTTTTGGAAGTCCTATAAGTAAGCTTTTGAGACTGACGGAATAATAATGAGCTGCAAAAGATGAAAGCTTTTTGACTAGTTCCAGCCAGATGTGAAAATTCTCAACGTCTATTTCAGCTTCTGTTTCAAGTTCCTCTCTGGCTTGCGCATCGGCTTTCTCGTAGGCGTCTCTGCGTGTTTGAATCGTCTCAGCGATACTTCTTTGGCTGTATTCCTCAAAGAACTCGTAACTTTTCAACTTTCTTTTCAGAAGAGCGTTTGCTTCGACCTCAACTGAGAAACGCTCTGTTTCAGATTCCATGAAGAAAGGTTTTCCACTCTGGATATCTTGTTTGTGAAGACCAAATTCATATTAGGAGTATTTTTCCTTGCAAGAAATCGGGAACAGAAGTGTCCGGTTCACAATGTTAAATCCTTATTTGTCACATTGACCACGTAGAATTCTTCTAGGATGGGGTTCATGCAAAATTGCGAATTCTGACTTATCGCGAGTTAGAGCGAAGGAGCGCTATGCTTCCCTTGATGGAGCAGGCTTTCGGTTGGCCCTTTGACCCTGAAGAATTCGAGAAGACCATCAAAGCCGATCCAAGACTGATAGATGGCTGCATAGGTTTTTGCGCCGTGGATGAGGAGAAACTCGTTGGATACGTCGGTGTCATGGATCTGGCCACAAGAACGCTTCAGAACACGGTTGAGATGGCAGGTGGCATTTATGGTGTTGCAACCTTGCCTGGACACACGAGGCGAGGCATTTGCGGCGCGCTCTTGAACCGAGCGCATGAATATTTCAAGAAGAGGGGCTATAGGTTCGTTTTTCTGACGGCCAGCCCGACGATCGTCGCCCACGGTATGTACGAGAAACTGGGTTATTTTGATGTGACATCGTTTCCAGGAGTATACAAGGTGAAAGTAAAAGAGGAAAAAAAGGATAACCCGCCGTTGGAGGAACCCAAGTTGGACTTTGACAGAATGCTCGAAATCTACTGCGACTATGTGAAAAATAGGACAGGCTTTGTAGTCAGGAACAAAGCTTACATGAAAATGCTTGCCAAAACCCACGAAATAGCGGCAAGAGAATGCATCATAGCCCAGAGAGGCTATGTCATATTCAAAAGAGAAAAGAAACAGGTCAGAATAAGAGAGCTGATCGCTCACGACCAAGAAGAAATGAATAGGCTCGTCGGGCAAGCCGAGGACAGAGCGCAGAGGGTGGTTTACGGCAGAGCCATCTTAGACCCTGCTCTACGCAAGGTTTGTGAATCACGCGGCTTCACAGTTCTTGAAGCTGGACATGGCGTGCTTATGGTCAAAGAGTTAATTGCCAATGTTTCATTCAATGAAGCCTATGGTGACGTATTCTTCATGAGTGCTCTGGACCACTTCTAAAGCCTGCATCAAGGACATGCGAGGGAAACGTGGACATTCGAACTCTGCACGCCATTGAAGCAAGATTGATACTACTTTCTTAGCTCTTTCCTTACGAGGGGAAACTCGTCGCATTCCCTGAACACTGAAAAGCCATGTTTGAGGTAGAATTCGAGTGGCCCTGCCGGGCTGCTTTCTGAGCCTTTTCGAGCGAACGTTTCTAAGGAGCTATATCCTCTCTTCAGCAAATCTGATTCAATGATCTGAAGCATATATTTGCCGATGCCTATTCCTCTGAGCTCTCTTTTCGGAATGTACAGACATGAAAGGAATACGGCATCATCATTCGGCGGACCAGACGGGTATTCTCGGACCCTTGGGAAGAAACTTGGCAAAGCGTATTGTGCATACCCCACGGGGTTATCATCAACATAGACGATAAATCCACAGGTTCCGAACCGTTCCATCGTATTCTTCAACCATTCAGACTTCATCCGTTCGGCTTCGGATTGTTCCACTTTCTCGTCAAAATCCTTGATTGACTCCCAATACACACAATACCTGCAGCTATAGGGAAAAAGGCGGAAACTTGGCAACCGAGCCAAATTCAGTTGAGAGAGAACTTCATGCCTGAGAATCATCGATTGTCTATCCCTAAAAACGCAAACCATTGCATGCGTTTATGTTTTTCGTCGGCTTATTCAGCCTTGTCGATTTTGAGCAAAAAGGTTTGCATATCTGCGGCAGGGGCCTTTGCTTCTGATTCATTTTTGTAATTCATAAATCATATTAGGTGTGAAACAAAAAAGGATCATTGAGGGTTTAGCGGTGACTGAAACAGTTCCTGATGAGAAGATGGCTGTATTAACTGAAACGATACCTTCCGGTGAAAGATTAGCTGAAAGGAGGACCATCGTCTACGAAACCCGCATCGATCCAACAGTGATAAAGATGACTGCGGAGAAACTCAAGCTTCAGTTATTTGCGAGATTTCGTTTCCTGAAGCCCAAGCCAGAAGAGATCGAGCTCATTTCCATCGACAAGTATTACGAACCCTACATGTTGATCAGCGGAAAATACGCGATTGACTACTACCGAAAGTGCGCATACACGATCCAAATCGAGAAAGAAGTGATTGAAGTCATTCTTTTAAACCAAAAGTTTGAGCCCTGCCATACGGCAGACTCACCGATGAGAGATCGTAATACTATCGCGCTTGAAGGAGAGGAACGATTGAAGAAGGAGGCCAAAGCTTCCTTAGTCCTAGACAGAAATGGACAAGAAGTGCCTCTCGAAAGACTTCCATCCGCTCCTTCTGAAAGAAACCCAAAGAAAATACTGGCCGCATTCGGAACAGAAGAAATCACTCAAGACGCAGACTTAGACACAATCAGATCCAGAATAGTCCAACGTCCAAAGTACATAAGCAGGCTTGTCAACGAAATATTTGAAGTTGACGAGCGGGTCGTGATATACACACCAAGATTCAGAGCCCTCTACAGAAACATGATGTCAAACGAGGAGAGAATCATAGAGTTTGACGGGGTCACAGCCGCGAGAATACGACAAAGCAAGCATGGAGAAAACTCTATCCCTCCCCCGCCTCCTCCTCCACCGTAAGAATACAAAGCCAGCCTACTCAGGATCGCCTACCATAGGTTTCCCAGCATAATGTCCAATCAATTCTCTGATTTGTATAGTTCCTCGAACACGCGCCGGAACTCCAGCCACGCGTCTGGGCGTTCGCAATTTACATTCATCCAGAAGCTCCAGCGGGAGCGCGTCGCTGCTTTCAATCAAATTCGACATGAAACCATCGCTGAATTGATCCTTCATCAAGCCAAAACTGATTAAACGTTAGTAAGAGAAAGGATCTGATAAGGGTTCAGTGGGAGAGGCTTTATGCATCTTGAAGAAATGAAGAAACAGATTGAAACTCTCGTCTTAGAGAAGGGTTTCTACAACAAGACTGAAGACATTCCTAGAAAGCTGCTCTTCGCATTCATCGAACTCGGAGAAGCAAGCGATGCTTGGAAAAAAGGTTCCGGGGAGGAGAAGATAGCCGAGGAGTTGATCGACGTGATATTCTACATTCTAGATGCAAGTCGACTTGCATGCCCAACCGTCGACATGGACGAAATGTTCAGGAAAAAACTGCAAAAAAACAAAAACAGAGAATATCAATACGGTGAAGGCCACCGTGTGCACAGGGATCGTGGCTGAGGCGTCTACGCATGAAAGTTTTGTTCGTATGTTCAGGCAACGCCTTCCGCAGCCCTCTAGCAGAAGCCCTTCTCAAAAAATCGAGACCAGACCTCATAGTGGACTCTGCAGGGACAAACGTCGAAACTATGATCTCGGCAGAGGCAAGAAGATTCTTGGCCAGGCAGAACGCGGTGCAATACCTCAAGAAAACACCCGAGAGCCTGGATACTAAGCGCCTAACGGAATATGACGTTATTATCGCAATGGAACATACCCACGAAAGCATAATTCTCCAGAAATGTCCCGCATGCCACGAAAAGATCATCGTGTGGAACATTGAAGACCTCGGACTCAAACCTTACGAATTCATCGAGCAAATAGACAAACAGATCGAAGAAAAGGTCTCAAAACTGGCAAAAAACCTGTAGACCCTCACCACCACCGAGGATGAAAAGATGAAAGAACAGCCCATTTTCGCAATCTGAGAGTCTGAAAACAAAGAGGGCGAACTGAGCTGAATAGTTGAACTGTCATAGGCACAGCGAATTGAAAGCAGCAATATTCCAACCGGACGACGGGGATCGTGCGAAAACGACTCAACAGAAGCACGAGTTGAAACGACCCGAAGCCAAAACAGTCAACCCGACACCCAACCAAAGCTTCAAAAAAGAACAACCAAACCGAAAAAACCTACCTAGGAGGGGGGTATCAACAGTTCGCGTGTTTTCAGCCCATTCGTTGGGTAGCTCTTCATCGAATCGGTAAGCCGCCCCGCCCAAGATCGGAAAAGGCTACCTAGGAGGGGGGTATCAAATGTTCGCGTGTTTTTAACCCAACATTTAGGCAGGTCAATCGGCTATCCATCAACCCACACGAGACTTCATGCTAGAAACCAAGAAATCGACCTAGGAGGGGGGAGGTGCGTTTTTGGCGTGTTTTCAGCCCTAAACCGCAGGTCAACATTGCATTTGTGGGGATAGTTGCAATCGATAGATGAGGTTCTTCCGCTGTACGTTGAATCCTAACCTTTCATAAAGGCTCATTGCACCCGTTGGGTTCCGATCGTCGACGTAGAGCAGGGCATCCTTCATTCCTTGAGACTCCAACCAGCGCATCGAATGAAGCATCAAACTAGTTCCAATACGTCTTCGCCTATGGGGCTTCAGGACACCGACATCCAAGACCCAGCCGTACTGAACGTTCTTCTCTTTGTTCAGCCCCACATCAACCCCAGCGAACACGTAGCCAATAGGCTCATCACGGAGACAGGCAAAAAACACCTTCTGCACCTTGAACCAAGGCATCTCAAACAAGGCGTATTTTGTCTCCTCAACCGATCGAGGCCTAAAATTAAAATGCTCCTTGAAAGCCTCATTATCAAGCCTGTTCAGCAGGGCAACTTCACCATCATCGTTGACCCGCATCTCCCTGATGCCGACACCTTCAGCCTCATTAACTTCCGACGCGAGATCAACCAGACTCCTCCGCATCATGCTCGTCACACGAACGGGTTCAAAGCCAAAACCCTCAAAAAGACGGACACAAGCCAGCCTGTCAGACTGAGCCCAAGCATCGACAACTTTCGTCCCTCTAGCCCCATGGCTCTCCAACGCCCTCTCCAGAAGCTTCCTACCGATTCCCTTGCGCCTAAAACGAGGAAAAACCCCAAGATACTGGATGACACCCTTACGTTCACTGCTCAACCTATCCGCGTAAGCATCCACCATGCCAACGGGTTCACCATTAAACTCTGCTACGAAGAGGCCATCAACATTATAGCCAGGAGCCTCCATCATCTTCTCCAAATCCTCAAGCGTCATCATCCTGATATCATCATAATCCCCGAAAACCGCATTAAAAATGTCAACAAAAACCCTTTCATCAAACCCTTTTCGGAAAGATCTGATCTTCAGCAACGCTTTTACTCCAAGACCAGCATATCAACAAACTACAAGATTTAAACATTATCAACCAAGAATTAAACAGGGAAAACTCGTCACGCACCCCAACAAACCCAAAGAGCATGCCCTCATGAAAAAACCCAAAACATTAGGCGAGAGAGAAATAATCAAAATCATACAGAATCAGCTAGACCGAATGCCGAAAATGCCGATACCGTTCGGCGACGACGTGGCAGCCTGTGACCTGGGAAACAACGAGTTGGCAGTTCTTAAAACGGACATGCTCGTAGGCAAGACAGACGTGCCGAAGACTATGAGCCTCTGGCAAGCAGCACGCAAAGCGGTCGTGATGAACATCAGCGATTTCGCAGCAAAAGGCGTAAAACCACAAGCACTCATGGTATCGCTCGGACTGCCAAGAGGCTTAACCAAGAAAGATATAGAGGAAATCGGCAAAGGACTGAACACGGGAGCACGGGAGTACGATGCATACATCATCGGCGGAGACACAGGCGAAGCCTCAGACCTCATAATCAGCATCACAGTTTTCGGCGCAGCCAAGAAAGAGAACATAATGCTACGAAACGGAGCGAAGCCCGGAGACATCGTTGCCGTCACAGGGCTCTTCGGCAAAACTGCAGCCGGACTAAAAATCCTCACCGAAGACCTCCAAATGCCCAAAAAAACGCGAGAGAACCTCATCAACTCAGTCTTGATGCCCCACGCACGGCTGAAAGAAGGCTTGGCTCTCGGCAGAACAATGGCCGTTACAGCAGCTATCGACTCAAGTGACGGCCTAGCCTGGAGCCTACACGAAATCGCAAAGGCGAGCCACGTCGGCTTCGTTATCAACAAGGTTCCGACGGACAAACAAGCTCAAAAATTCGCCGAATCAAACAAGCTAGATCCAACAGAGCTGACACTCTACGGCGGCGAAGAATACGAACTCGTCCTCACAATAAAACAGAAGAACTTGCAAAAGGCCAAAAAAGCAACCGCAGACACTGGATGCCGGCTCCTACCCATCGGCAGAGTGACGAAAGAAAAACAAATCAATATAAACTTCAACGAGAAAACACGTGTCATCAAAGCCAAGGGCTACGAACACTTCAGGACGGACATGAAAAACAGCAAAGTTAGCATTTGATTGTCGGTTTCTCACCTCGACGACAGAAAAGTTATATCAGAGAAAAGCCGCTTCCTTTTCAATCTCGTATCTCGCCCTCAAATTTCGGGTGAACGGTCCGTAACCGCTAATCCGTCTTGCAGGAACCGTTTCTGCGGATCGAATCATCAAGGCGAAATTGACAAGACCCAAATTCTGGAGCAGCAACCACAAGCCTAATCTGTCCTTTTCAGTGTTTTCCCTTACTGTCAAGAAGATAATTCAAAATAGTTATGCACGAAGCAGCCAGATACGGCTGTCTCCCCAGACTCACCTTCTTGCCATAGCGCAAAGCAAAGCCCTCAGCCCTCTTCGGTAAACCCACATGATCGCCCAAGACAAAAACCGCGCTATCAGCCAAGTCAATGCGGGAGACATGTTCTCCCCGCTCCTCAAGAACGTAGACAGGAGCCCTGTTCGCTAGGTCTTTCATCACAGACTCAAAGCCGAGCCTATCAACCATTATGCCTGGATGCATCTTTCCCGACAACACTTTCTTCAGAATTTGCTCCCACGTGTGTTGATCCGTGCGCACGTCGTGCAGCGATACCCCATCCACGATTAAATGTAATGGAGGACGCGGCGGCCCGTTGAGCACCGCATGAAAGACGACGTTCTTACGAATGCCATGACTAAAGAACAAACTTGCGACGACACACTCATAAACAATGTCCAAGCGGCCAGCATCACGTAGATTAGCGAATCCCGAGTCTGTTCTACCCAAACGCGAGTACAAGACAAACTCCCGCAACCACCATCACGACACTAGACTGCTGTTTCGATAGCAAATATAAAATAAACCTTCAATCAACCACGAAGCACATTAAAATGAAGCGTCCAATCGGTAAATCCCACTAAGAAAGTAGCGAAAACTGAGCGTCAGATTTCTATCCCCAAGCTTCTGGCCACTATCAAGTAGAAGCTTGCCAAGCCTTTCCATCTGCCCCATTTCTTAGCAATCATGCGAGCCTCTTCACCAGAGATCTTGCCATCACCGCAATAATAATGCGAAATACACCGCTTCACGCCCAGATCATCAGCAGGAATCACATCAAACCTTTGCATACCCCTAACCATCGTGAGCTCCGCGGTCCAAACCCCTATCCCGCGAACCCTATCCAGCTCACGAACTATCTCATCCGAATCCTGACAATCTTTAAGCGCCCCCAAATCCAAATCCCCCTTTTCAACAAGTCCCGAAACACTCTTGATGTATTCTGCCTTTCTCAGACTCAAACTACACTCACGCAGTCTTTTGACAGGAGCCACAGCTAGGCTCTGAGATGTGGGAAATGCATAGTAAATCTCTCCCTCATCCTCCAAGCTGTCCCCGAAGGTCTTCACCACTCTTCCCTCTATGCGACGCGCAACGGCCAGCGAAATCTGCTGCTCAATTATCGAATCGATGAGCGCCTCAAAAACAGAGGGAGTCGAAGGGCTCCTCAACCCCCTAAGCCTCCGAGTCAAGGAGAGCATAACCCCATCACTCTTAACATCTTCATAGAACTCATTGAGGTTTAATCCCAGATTGAAAAGGGAACACACAGTCTCAACGATTACCCTCTTATCTACACCAGAAATCAGCCCATCAGACTTCACTTCAACCGACAGAATTGGTTTTTCCACCGTTCCCACGAAGGTCACAAAGACCAGAACCAACTTGCCGCCTACTCTCAAAACCTGCCAGTACACTCCACTTTCATACCTACGAATCTCCTTGTCCCCATTGGAAAAAATCATGGCCGTCAAACCAAAGTCGAAAGGCCGCACCGCCGTTATTTTCAGCCTCATGACAACGCGACCCCCGTACCTACAATCATCATGCCTCATCCCTCGACAGACCCCAAAGACATTTTGCGTTGACAAATAGAGCCTCGGGCGGGAATCGAACCCGCGACCTGCAGCTTACAAGGCTGCTGCTCTACCGACTGAGCTATCGAGGCACTCAGCTATAGCATCTTGGCACCAAAAATAAAAATGTTGAGTACGTGAAAATCATGATTTCTGACACTCGCTCTCTAGGACACAATCCTTATATCTTCGGAACCCGCTTCTGGATTTTGGCGACTTACTGAAAGCCATAAAAGAGATGCAGCTCCCATCAATGAGATGAGGAGCGAAGGGGTGAATGAGCTCCAGAAGCCCATGATGACACCATGCATAGGTCATAAAGCTAGCGAAATCATGGGAGTTTCACCGAAAACGTTATACAGACACTGCCAAAAGGCCCGATATGCTACGCCGTCTGGAGGATGGCTCGGCTTGAGCACCGAAGAAGGGCGCGGCCAACCGCGAAAGAGCCCCGGGTAAGCGCATGCAGCCTTAGAACCGGGGGTTCCTGAATGAGACCTCTTACCGTGGTTCTTCGGAATCATGGTGCTCCCACATGGGAGCGGCAACCCGCCGAACGGAAGCATCTTAGTAGGCGGAGGAAAAGAAACCAAACGGGATTCCCTTAATAGCAGCGAGCGAAATGGGAAAAGTCCAAACAGAATCTCATAGGGAAACTTATGAGAGATGTAGTGTGAAGGGTCCGGCTTCCTCCTCGCCAGTCAAGCTGAAGTGGCCTGAAACGGCCTGTCAGAGAGGGTGACAGCCCCGTAAGCGCAAACTGGAAGGAGCTGAGCTGGAATCCCTGAGTAGCATACCCTGGTTTGGGTGTGTGAAGTCGGCGGTCACCAACCGCCAAGACTAAATAAGACTCAAGACCGATAGCGGACTAGTACGGTGACGGAAAACTGAAAAGTACCCCGGAAGGGGGGTGAAAAGTGCCTGAAACCAGACGGTTACAGACGTGTGTGGCCCTGAAGGGTAGATCTCTCCTGAAGGAAACCATCGTGAGGTGGCAGTACGAAGGAGGGGGACCAGGGTTACACGTTCCGTCTATAAACACGGGCCGGGGAGCTCACTACCGTGGCAAGCCTAAAGGTTTGAAGCCTGTAAGCGCAGGGAAACCAACATGCACGCAGCCAGCTTCGGCTGGCCAGGTGCGGAGTTTGAAAGAGCCTGGAGTCACGGTGGTGAAAACTAGAAACCGAGCGATCTAGCCCTGGGCAGGGCGAAGCTAGGCGAAAGCCTAGTGGAGGCTCGCAAGGGTTCTGACGTGCAATTCGTTCTTCAGACCTGGGGCTAGGGGCTAAAGACCAATCTAGCTCGGTGATAGCTAGTTCCCTCCGAAATAGATCTTAGTCTAGTCTCGGACGAGGCAGCTGATGGGGTAGAGCACTGATTGGAAAGCAAGGATCCGAAAGGGTCCACTTTTCTTTCAAACTCCGAATCTATCAGCACCGTAGACTCCGGGAAACGGGTTACAGGGGGTAAGCTCCTGGACCAAGAGGGGGACAACCCAGTCTGAGGTTAAGGCCCCCAAGTGCTGGCTAAGTGTCAAACAAAAAGGCGTCGTCAGCCTTAGACAGCGGGGAGGTAGGCTCAGAAGCAGCCACCCTTCAAAGAAAGCGTAACAGCTCACCCGCCGAGGCTAACGGCCCTGAAAATGGACGGGGCTAAGCCAGCCGCCGATACCTCAGAACGCAACGTGAAGTTGCGTTGGTAGGAGGGCGTCCTAGCTGGGCAGAAGCTGGGCCTTGAGGTCCAGTGGACCGGCTAAGGATTGCAGATCCCGGTGGTAGTAACAGCAAAGAGGAGTGAGAATCTCCTCCGCCGAAGGGGCCAGGGTTCCCCGGCAACGATCGTCAGCCGGGGGTAAGTCGGTCCTAAGGCATCACCTAACCGATGATGCCGAAAGGGAATTCGGTTAAAATTCCGAAACCGTGAAGGTACACGCGGCAACGCAAGCTCAGCGTCTGACGCTTAGGGGTAGGCTGAGCAAGGCTGTCGCCTTGTTTAACCATATAAGCCTGGGAAGTGCCGCAATGGCGAGAACCAGGTGAAAGCGGGAATAGCCGCCCGTTTTAGGGCGGTTCAGCTGATCTCTAGAGCCACTGAAAAGGGCGCTGAGAAGGACCCTTCACGTCCGTACCTAGAACCGACACAGGTGTCCCTAGGCGAGAAACCTTAGGCGTGTCAGGTATACACTAGAGCGAGGGAACTCGACAACTTAGCCCCGTACCTTTGGTACAAGGGGTGCCTGCTGTATTAGTCTTTGACTGGAATAGCAGGTCGCAGTGGCAAGGGGGTCCCGACTGTTTAATAAAAACACAGGAAACCGCAAGCGCGAAAGCGTGTGAACGGTTTCTGAATCCTGGCCAGTACAGGTACCTGAAACCCGGGTTCAACCGGGCTAAGGGCCTGCAAACGCCGGGAGTAACTCTGACTCTCTCAAGGTAGCCAAATGCCTTGTCGGGTAAGTTCCGACGTGCATGAATGGATCAACGAGGGCCCCGCTGTCCCCGCTTAGTACCTGGTGAAACCACATAACGTGGACGAACAGTCCACGAACTCCCAGCGGGAAAAGAAGTCCCTGTGGAGTTTTACTGCAGCCTGCCGCTGGAATACGGCTGTGGATGCAGAGCGTAGACGGGAGCCGTCGATCCTGGTTTCTCCGGGAACTGGGGGAGGCAAAAATGGAACACCGTCCTTCTGCAACCGTGTTTCTTACCGACGCTTCGGCGTCGAAACAACGGTTGGTGGGCAGTTCGGCTGGGGCGGCACGCCCTTGAAAAGATATCAAGGGCGCCCTAAGGTCGGCTCAGACGGGACAGAAACCCGTCGTAGAGTGCAAAGGCAAAAGCCGGCCTGACTGGATCCTCCACAGTAAGGGATCCAGAGGCGAAAGCCGGGCTTAGCGATCATCCATGTTCCCCCTTGGTGGGGGCTGGATGTGTCAGAAAAATTACCCTAGGGATAACAGGCTCGTCGCGGGCGAGAGTCCCTATCGACCCCGCGGCTTGGTACCTCGATGTCGGCTCTTCCTATCCTGGCCCTGCATAAGGGGCCAAGGGTGAGGCTGCTCGCCTATTAAAAGGGAACGTGAGCTGGGTTTAGACCGTCGTGAGACAGGTCGGACTTTATCTGCTGGGAGTGCTGGCTGCCTGAGGGGAAAGGGTCCCCAGTACGAGAGGAACGGGACGCTGTGGCCTCTAGTTTACCGGTTGTCCGACAGGGCAAACGCCGGGCAGCCACGCCGCTGAGGATAAGGGCTGAAAGCATCTAAGCCCGAAGCCTCTCCTGAAAATAGGCAGCCATTCCCCTCAACAGGGGACGAGGGCTCCCATAGAAGATGGGTTTAATGGAGCTGGGGTGTACGCTGGAAGGTTTCGACCGACCAGCTCAGCCTGCAGCCTCCAACCGCCCAAGGTATTGGGCTTCAAGCAGTGTCTGGACGATATATTCGGCGATCTCCCATGGAAACGCTGAGCATGACCTATGCATGGACCGCAACTCGTGTTTTCTTCGTGCAACATTGGAGTCTTGGGGGCGAAGTGTTTTTCAAGCTTTCATACATAGCAGTATAGCAGTGTCGATGGTGGGTTTGGTTTCGAGGTTTGATCCTTGGCGCTCGGCGCTTTGCACTTGTCCGCCAAAGTTGACTCTTAATCCCTACACCGGATGCGAGCATTCATGCGTGTACTGTTATGCTTCGACTTATGTTCCGAGGTTCTTTGACTGCAGGCCGAAGAAGAACCTGGTTTCGAAGCTTAGGCTAGAGGCTGCGAGGCTGAGGGGTGGAACGATATCTATCGCTAACTCTTCAGATCCGTATCCAAGCTTGGAGGCAGAAGCGTGCCTGACGCGGAGCTGTCTGGAAATTCTCAGTAGGCACGATTGCAAGATACAGATCGTCACGAAGTCCAGCCTGGTTGTTCGGGATGCCGATCTGTTGGGCAAGATTTCTTCCATGGTTTGCTTGACGATTACGACGAGCGATGATGCTACGGCGAGGCTTATTGAGCCTTATGCGCCTTCATCTTCTGAACGGCTGGGTGCCGTTGAAAGCCTGATAAGGAAGGGGATACCGACGTCGGTGCGGATTGACCCGATTATTCCTTTCGTGAATGATGAGCCAGAAGTCCTGATTAGGAGGCTTGCGTCCTTAGGCGTTAAACACGTTACGAGTTCAACTTTGAAGGTTCGGCCTGGAAACTGGAGAAGGTTCAGGGTCGCCCTTCCTGCAACCGCAGAAAAGCTTGAGCCACTATACTTCAGAGAGGGTGAGAAGATGGGTAATTACGTTTATTTGCCGAGAGACCTGCGTTTCCAGCTATTAAAGAAGGTCGGTTGCTTGGCTCAAGAGCATGGCATGAGGTTTGGAACGTGCCGAGAAGGGTTCGGAGGCTTGAACACCGCGACGTGCGACGGGTCATGGCTGCTGAAATCATGATTCTCACTTGTTTTTTGGTGATCAGCATTAATCTTTATGCGTGCGCTGATGGTCCGATGCGGGTTGACCTGCGGTTTAGGGTTGAAAACAGGCCAAAAACGCACCTCCCCCCTCCTAGGTCGGTTTTCGCGTTTAGGCATGAAGTCTCGTGTGTGCTAATGGCACCGACCCAAATGTTGGGTTAAAAACACGCGAACATTTGACCTCCCCCCTCATAGGTAGGTTTTTGTTATCTAGGAGGAGTCATGGTGTCTGTTGGGAGTGTATGTTTTACCGGTCTTTTGTGAGTTTGTAGTGGCGGTTTTCGGTGTCGATGAGGCCTTTTTCGAAGAGGCTGCGGAGTTCTTTGTAGACTTTTTTTTCGGGTTGTCCGGTTTTTTCGGCGATTTCGTTCAGGGTTAGGGCTTTGTCGGAGTTTTTTAGAGTTGTGACGACGATTTCTTCGAGTTTTCCCATGGTTATCGCCTGATATGCGTTGTTTTGGGTTAGTTTTGAGGTTTGTGGTTTAAAAGTTTTTTTGATCTGTATTTTTCAAAATGTGCATGTGAGGATTTGCTGATGAGCTTGTTTCTGGTGGATTGTGTTGTTGGGCTCAGCTTATGCCTGTTTGAACGGTAGGTTTTAATGTGGATGGTGGGTTTATTTTGGGTTTCAGAGGGTTGATGGTTCGTCGTGGTGTCTTATGCCGTATTATGTTTATGTTTTGCTTTGTGATGATGGAAGCTTCTACACTGGGTACACGAGGAACGTGAATACTCGGTTGAGGCGTCACTTGAACGGCAGAGGTGCCAGATACACGAGGATACACAAGCCGAAGAGGCTCGTGTACACTGAAGAGTTCGGCTCCAGGGCCGAGGCGATGAAGAGAGAGCGACGATTGAAGAAGATGAGACATGCGGAGAAATCCAGGCTGATGCGTTCTGCGGCTCAGAAAAAACGGAAAAAAAGGCCGCCGTAGCGGGCGATGATTGGGTTCATCCTTTAGTCGTGCCTAATGTTTTGAGGGGTTTTTTGTGTTTGTTGTTGGGCCATGATGTATGTTACCTGTCGGTAAGTTTATATTACCCTAAAGTAATTACCATATGGTAATAAGAGGCAAGGTTCATGAAGCTGCGACTACGACTGGTTGAAGATGGAAAAACAGTGTTCGAAGTCCCGCTATGCCCAGCGGATTGGCCAAAACAAGAGCTGGAAGACGAATTCGAGGCTGCGGAAGAAGATTTTCAGAGGTTCTCGATGATCTTTGACGCTTTAGCCCATAAGACTCGGCTGAGAATGATGAGGCGACTTGTTCAAGAAGAGCCTGGCACGATGAGTTTCGGAGGTTTCATGAAGGACTTGGACTTGAACCCCAAGACCGTGTGGGAGAACTCCAAGAAACTGGAAGAAAGTGGGCTACTCGAGAAGATGGGTAGGGGAAAATACGGTTGTTCAGAATTCGGGCAGACTGCGTTCATGATGATGAGCCTTGCCCTGCATCGGCTGATCTCTTCTATGGAAGAGATGGAAAGCATTTAGGGAGGTGAAAAATAACGTCATTTGATGATGATTTTGACGAATTCCTCGGCATATCCGATTTTTTCGACCCCAAATTCCTTCGCAGGCTGGAGAGGCAGATGAATGAGATGATGGAAGCTGTCAAAAACGGAAAAATCAAGGCTAAATGGGAGATGAAAGAATTCAATCAGCCTGGAGCCAAAGGATTTTTCATCCAAGGACTATTCGGAACAAACGAAGCACTAGAACCAATAGAGCCGCTCAAGCCTTCCAAACGAAGACCCCTGCCGGAAAACCCATTTGAAATCCCAGACAACGCTCGCAACGAAACGCGCGAGCCATTAACGGACGTTTTCGAAGAGAAAGACGCGATCAAGATCTACGCAGAATTGCCAGGAGAAGAAAAAGAGGACATAAAATTACACGTCACAGAAAAAAGCGTCGAGATCAAAGCCAAAAACTTCCAGAAAATCGTGGACCTACCAAAGACGCAAATCGCCCCAGACAATACAAGCTCACAATACAAGAACGGAGTACTTGAGATAACAATTCCAAAAAGCAAACAACTACGCCTAGAAGACAAAGGAAAAACAAAAATGGTCTAAAGCTAAACATGCCGCAGAAAGCCCGCACGAACTGTCAGTCATAACATTCACCTTATTTCTGCGGTTCCAATGTTTTTCAATGCGTCCAGGACCAGGAACGTTTCGGTTTGCTGTTCTTTTCTGCCCCAGCTTCCGTCGTTGTTCTGTCTTCTGATGACAGATGGGAGAGCGTTACCAAGCTGTTTTTTCGCAAGGGTATCGTCGGATCTAGACAAGGCATGGAAGACGGGATAGAATGGCAAGCCTTTCCACGTTCCCGTCTTGCTCTGCAAATCGGCAAAGTGGTTCAGAGCGCTTTCGACAGGTTTAGATTGCTTGCTCAATGGATGTTCGATCAGGACATTCAGCACGTTGATGGTGCACCAAGCGCCGCACCATGTAGGTTTCCAGAATTGAAGGTAGGAGTTTATTGTTGTTTCGACTTGTTTGTCCCTGTCCAAGCCGAAAAGATGGAACAAGTGGATAGCATATGTTGTTTGGTAAAAGATTGTGCATCCGGGTCCAAACTCGCCGTAGTATATTGATCGCATAGTCCTCGAGTCTTTTCTGTTGTGTGACAGGAAAAAGCCTGGATGGCCTCGGTATGTTTCTTTTTGGATTGATAGAAGCCACTGTAGACCCGTCTTGACGCTTGGGTCTTCTGCATCGAAGCCTAGAAGGGCAAGGTTCCAGAGATTGTTTGCGGTAGTGACAAACAGCTGGTCCCAACTGCCATCCTCCGACTGGTCTGCAACTATCTTTTCGTACAGCTTCTTCTTCAATGCTGCATCTAACGCAGGTTCTTTTTTGAACAGTTCTCTTCGAAGGTAAATGCCGATAGGCGAGTCTAGGTTAGCAACATAATTAAGCGGATTTATCTTCACTCTTTCTAGGGCACTCATCTTGGGCACAAGTTCTTCCCCAATACATAAAGGGTTTTCTATGATAAACAACGTTGTCTCAACCGGGACTGACGGAGACAGTTTGCTCATTCGCTGTAATCTCTTTCTGGCGAGCCAAAAACCACGGTTTCTGACACACTTCCTTCACGAGCCCTGCAGAGAATACTAATTCTCAGTGAAACAGCATATTTTGACGTACGCAAGATGACGCTTACCTTTTTTGTGAATCATCATGCTTCTCATGCTTCGAAGTAACTTCGCCGATTTGAAAGGAGGGTTTCGCCAGCTTGTCCATGTATAGAAAGGCCCTTGAAAGAGCGAGGAAAAGAGGGGTTACGCTGGTCTTGTGCATTGGAGATTTCGACCCCTCCGGCTTACTCATAGAGACAGTAGCCCAACAAGAAATGGACCATAAAACAGGAATTAGATTCGTGAGACTGGCTTTGACCATGGAGCAGATCAAGCGGTTCAAGTCCCCCAGCCGCCCAGTCAACATGAAAGATTCCAGAGCAAAAGAATACATTGAAAAATACTGAGACCGATGATGGGAAGTCGAGGCAATCAGACCCAGAACCCTCTTCCGCTTGATAGAGAAGGGACTCAAAGAAAATGTGCCGCCTGAATTTCTGGCTGAAGCTGGGGCTAGGGAGCGGGCCGCCAAGATGGCGCGGCCGGTCACAGAGAGGATGAGGAGGATGATTGAGAGGGAGGTTTACCGTCTGCTGGAAGAGGGCAAGTCTGAGGAGGAAATCCTCCGGCAGCTTGCGTCAGAGTATGGCTTCCGCACGCGAAGCCGTCGAACGGAGGGCTAAAGGAGAATATGGCTAGGAGACTCGTGGAAAACTTTGAGTGAGACCGACATCGAAGAATACATCAGCGAAAATGCGGACAAAACATTGAGGCAGCTTCAGGCCGAAATAAGAAAGAACTTCAATGAGAGTAAGAGCCTGAAGTGGATCTCAAAGGTTAGAGGGAAACACGCTGTTGGCAACCCTGAAACCACAGAAGACGAGATCGAGAATGCTCCAGAAATCGTCGCTCTGAAGAAGAAGTTGAGGCAGACCCAGCTCAAGAAAGAGATTCTGATGGCAAAAGCAGAGATAGAGGAAATAGGAGAGCTTCTGGAGAGGATCAACGAGCTGGAGTCTGATAATAATCTTTTGAGTAAACGCCTGGCGATGGCAATGAAAGGAGCCAGGGAAGCGTGGGGCGAAGTACGAAAACTGCGAAACACACCCTGCCCAACGTGTGCCAGAAAATACATAATCAAAGCCATCGGCGGGTGCATACGCAACCTCTGCGGATCATACGTTAAAGAAATCCGCCCACTTCGAAGCTAACCCCTAGATGGCATTTCATCCCTGACACATCGCGCGCGCGGTTCAGCGCCTTGTTTCCAGCGGTTTCCCACACTGTCTCCGAAATAAAAGCCCTGTTTCCCACGATCTCCCCGTTCAAAGCTTTGTTTCCAAAATTCCCATGTTTCCACTGTTTCCCAACTCAACAACACACTCTAATAGGATTGTAAGGGTTTTCTCAATGCAATCCACGAAGACGCCCTCAACAACCCCCTCAACCAAGCACTGGGAAACACGCAACATCACACCCATCCTTCCCCCATCCATAAGGAATATAAAAACAAGTTTGGTCTAGACCAAAAATGATAACGCGTGCTAAATTCAGATTTTAATAGTTTTTATTCGGTTTCATGAGTAGTTGGCAGTTTTTGGTTGAACAATCCTCCCATCAGAAGCATCCAAACACACAGCGAGAAAAAACCAACACCTATTAAAGTCATTTTTGTCCGAATTTAGCAACAACCTAGCGCGCGCAAACTTTACTCCTGCACGTTTCCTCAAAAGGAAAGAGAGGGGTTTCCAACGATTCAACCCTGTAGCAAACTGACAGGCTCCAGTTGCATTTGTTGGATTGAACCTGGAAACCCGTCCAAGACTGAAGGGTGCCTAAATAAAAGTGTTAGCGCGCGCTAATGGTATTTTATGGTTACACTAATGGCATTGTCTTGAAAGAGGAAAAACACAGTTGGATTTGTTGTTTAGCGCGCGCTAGCATTCCTGAAGTTTTCAGGCTTACTCTTCTTTCAAGGAACCGAAAAACCGTCCTTCAAACGCGCGCGAATTCACGAGGTGAAGCGCTAAACTGCCAACAACATAACGTTCTGAAGACTTTTTCCTTGAAGGAATCAAGAAGGTCGGCCGGAGAGAAGCGTGAATTGACGTTTATCTGTCGCTTCCGGGATTACACTACAAAAGGCGTAGGCTTCTGTAGCCTTCGAACCTGCTTCATAAAGCTCCTGTACCAATTCTCAATTTCTGGCGATATGCTTGGCGGAACCTTCTCCATAGCTTTCTCAAAATCGCTGAAAGTAACCTCTTTTGCGTTGATGTCTCTTCTCAAAGCGTTCATGGCGGCCTCTCTGCATACGGATGATATATCGGCGCCGGAGTAACCTTTCGTTATGCGATGCTCCTTGATGTCCACATCCTTTGATAGTGGCATGTTCTTCGTGTGAATCTTAAAGATTTCAAGCCGGGCAGCTTCGTCGGGTTCTGGAATATATATCAGCCGATCGAATCTGCCTGGCCTTAATGCAGCTGGGTCAACGATATCGGGCCTGTTTGTCGCAGCTATAACTATGATGTCTTCTAAGGGTATTATTCCATCTATTTCTGTTAAGAGTTGGCTGATGACGCGTTCAGTTACGCCGCTGTCGCCGTAACCCAGCTCCCTCATTGGAACAAGAGAGTCCACCTCATCGAAGAATATGACGACTGGCGAAGCCATTCTAGCCTTCCTGAAGACCTCTCGAATTGCCTTTTCGGGCTCGCCAACCCACTTAGAGAAGACCTCCGGACCCTTAATCGAGATGAAGTTTGCGTCGCTCTCAGTTGCAACAGCCCTGGCCAGCATCGTCTTCCCGCAACCGGGTGGGCCTATTAATAGTATACCTTTAGGCGGCTGAATCCCCAATCTTTTGAAGACTTCAGGATTCTTCAGCGGCCACTCAACAGCCTCCTTTAACTCCTCTTTAACCTCCTCCAAGCCTCCCACTTCATCCCAATGAACAACCGGGACTTCCACAGCGACCTCTCTCATGGCTGTAGGCGTAATCTCCTCGAAGGCGTTCTTGAAATCATCCATCCGAACTTCCATCTTCTCTAGGACGCTGGGAGGTATTCGCTCTTCCTTCAGATTTATCTCGGGAAGATACCTACGTAGAGCTTTCATAGCTGTCTCTCTACACAGGGCGGCCAAGTCGGCACCCGTGTAACCGTGCGCCCGCTCAGCAAGCACCTTTAAGTCAACATCACCGGCTAGGGGCATACCTCTGCTATGAATCAACAATATTTCATGGCGCCCTCGCCTGTCCGGGATCCCTATCTCTATCTCGCGGTCAAACCTCCCAGGCCTCCTGAGAGCCGGATCCAAGGCATTCGGCCTGTTAGTTGCACCTATTACTATGACATTTCCTCTACCAGACAATCCATCCATGAGAGCTAGAAGCTGAGCGACAACCCTTCTCTCCACTTCACCCGTAACCTCCTCACGTTTGGGCGCTATGGAGTCCAGCTCGTCTATGAGTATGATGCTCGGGGCGTTCTGTTGAGCCTGTTGAAATATCTCTCGAAGCCTCGCCTCCGACTCCCCATAGAACTTACTTATTATCTCAGGCCCGTTTATTGAAAAGAAGTTTGCATCAGACTCATTCGCTACTGCTCTAGCTAGGAGCGTCTTTCCGCAGCCGGGTGGACCGAGCAGTAGAACCCCTTTCGGAGGATCTATTCCAAGCCTCTGGAAAATCTCGGGATGCTCCATTGGAAGTTCAACCATCTCCCTTATCCGTTGAATCTCCTCCTCCAACCCTCCTAAGTCCTCATAGGTGGTACGTGGCACACCTTTAGCTTCCGCAACAGGTTCAGTCAATATCTGCAACCTAGTATCGTGAGTCATCTTGACTATTCCGTGGGGCTGCGTCTTGACAACAGTGAACTGAACAGAATGACCAAGCATCATAACGAGCGTCGTGTCTCCCTCAACAAACGTCCTATCCATGAGTCTGTTCTTCACAAAATTCGTGAAGTCTTCGTCAAAGTTCAATCGCATATCCACGGAAGCAAGCACTATGCTCATAGCATTTTCAACTTCAGCCTTGCGAACTACAACGTACTCGTTTATTGATACGCCGGCATTTTTACGCAAGAACCCATCGATTCGTATAATGCCTGGATCCTGATCTTCAGAGTACGCTGGCCAGGCGATCGCTGACGTCTTCTTCTTCCCGAGAATCTCTATTACGTCTCCGGATGAAACCCCTAACTTTTGCATTGTGGTCTGGTCTATCCTAGCGATTCCTCTTGCCACATCTCTCTGTCTGGAATCTAGAACTCTCAGCTGGACTTCGCTCAATCTTCAACGCTCCACTAAATATGGCGCGCTACCTATCTTTTAGTTGCCCTTCCATATCTTGAAGACCGGGATTAATTCGCTCTTCACCACGTTAGGTATCTTTCGAATTTCGAGGATCAGATCCCTCATTTCGTCGAGGTCGCTTGCCCCAATCTTCATGATGAGGTCGTTCGGCCCGTGGACCTCGTAGACGCCGCTAATCCTTTCGTTCTCAGCCAGCTGTTTCGACACTTCCTCCAGGGCGCCGGACTTCACATTTATCAGAACAAAGCCGGAGATCCTTCTGCCAAAAGCCACCTCGTCGACCTCTACAGTGTACTTCTTTATGATGCCCTCGTCCATCATCCTCTTCACACGGATGTGGACCGTAGCGTCGGAGATGGCCAATTCTCTGCCGATGTCCGTGAAGGGCATCCGGGCGTCCCTCTTGAGGATTTCTAGGATTCGTCGATCGATTTCATCCAGCTTCTCACTCAACAGTTTCACCATATTTTAAGAAGTATACATCTTTTATATACTTTTTTTAAGAACTTCCATAAAATCAGCTATCTTTATTAAGATCGTCTTACTTTAGGCGGTGTCAACCGTGCCATTGTGTCAGTGCTAAAGAAAGGGAGGAGAAAAAACGTGTCCTGTAGAAGCAGGAAACCAAAGAAGAAGGAAGATGAAGAACCGGAGGAAGAAGAGTGATAAGGTATTGCGCGCTCCCGGATAAGCGCGGTGGACACGGAAGAAGACCTTGTTTCTAATCTTGAAACCTTTGAAGGAGGTGACAGACTTGGCCAAGTGTCCGACCTGCGGAAAAGAGGTCCAAACGCCGATAAAGGAGTGGGATATGGGCAAGAATAGAAAGACGCATGTTAAGCAGTACGCGTGTTGCGGAAAAAAGTTCTGTGAATACGGCAAAAGAGTTTAGGAGCTAAACCGTCAACCGTCAATATGGTCATTGACCCGCTTCGCGCGCTAGGTCGTAGAGGGGTTGATGTTAACTCTCAAGTGCCGACAAAAACATTGCTAAGTGCTAGAAATATCTTAGAATAACATATATGCGTCCTCCTAGCGGCACTATCTCCTAGGATCGTGTCGGGCCAAAGTACTTGTCAGAACTACCTGTTCTGATGATCCATCTATGCATGCGTTGAACGGGAAAGAAACGTTGAGGGATTCTATCGAATTGATTATAAGTGTCCCGTGTTCTATCGGTCTGCCCCTAGAACGAAACAAGGAGAGTGAAACGAATAAGATACACATTTGAAGAGGAAGAACCAGAAGAATCAGAAGAAACTGAAGACGAAGAATTTGAAGAAGAATGACGACATTCTTTTATAGATTCTTCTTCCTTTTTGTCTGTTAAGATCATCCGTCTATAAAGTAAGTGTTTTAGAGCGTGCGCATTTCTACATGTAAAATTATCAAATCCTTCACATGTTGTCATTTCGGAATGAAAAAAAGGGGAAAAATACGCTTCATGAGCAATTTAGCAACCAAGGTGTAGCCACAAGCCTCCTCAAAGCTCTCCTAACCTCGTTTTCAGCCAGCGTCTCACAGAGCAAGCAGGCTAAGCAATTCCCTTGGATGCTGGACGACATTGCCAAGTCGGGTCGCGCGCGCTAGTTCGATTCCCATTTTGACTGTACGTTGACGCCTCGCATCCGAAAAATCCCAAACAACATTTTCTCTTCAAAAAATTGTTAATTCATTGCTAATAACCATATTTGGGCAGATTTTGGATAATGTGTTAATACAGTGAATGCATATGAAATTATATATAGAGAAATCACGATAACTGTAGATTTGAGGTCGCAATCGTGTCTAAAAGTCCGACCGGAAAGAAGAAAAAAGGAAGTAAAAAGAAAACTAAATAGAGAGCTAACAGCGATAGGTTACTCTCCCTTTTTTCTCACATTTTCGGGACGCTTTTACATTAAGGCAGATGATACTCTGGTGAAGCCACTGATGGTCTGCGTGTTTCATAGTTAGGTTTGACTGCTACAACTGTGTTTTTAGAATGCGAGCGCAGATTTGAGGCGTAGAATCACTTAACGAACTCCTTAGGATAGCGTTTGGATTTTTTCCTTGCAACTCGCAGAGCAGAAGTAGTATGTCTCGCTTTCAAAATTTATCCTGAATTTTGCTGTTTTTTCGTCAAGCACAGTGCCGCAAATATGATCGTGTAATCAACAGCCCATACGTTCTTTTATGAAGGCGCAATATGAAATAGAATGGTTCAGTAATGAATGGCAAATACGCGGATATGTCAAAGAACCCGTCAACAAAAAATGCCATTAATATACAGAAAACCATGAGAAAGTATGGAATTATTGGAGTAACATTGCTATGGGCTTGTGCACTACTTTCAAAAATGGCCAGCTTTTGAAGGGCTTAGGACGCAAGTTTGAAAAGGCATATACGAGTTTTCTGCACCTAATTATAACCTATCACCTAAATGCGAAGTGAATGCTGTGTCTAAAATAGGAATCTAGGATAAGGGAGCCGCGCGAAAACATCCTCAAGATGCTCTGTTGTTTAATCGCCTTATAAGGAAGTCTGCGTAATATAGGGCAGTAGCGTTCTAATGTTGAAGGACGAGAAGAACACAGCAACGTTACACGTTACAATCAATGATGAAAGGAGTGATGAAAAATGGCGGAAAAATCGGGAATTGTTTTCATTGGAAGTAAACCAGCAATGAACTATGTTCTAGCGATTATCACAAGCCTATCCGCGAGCAATGCTAAAGAAATAACCTTGAAGGCCAGAGGACAAGCGATCACCACGGCAGTTGACGCAGCTGAAATAACCAGAAATCGCTTCCTAAAAGACCTAAAAGTAAGCAAAGTTGCGATAGGAACAGAGGAGATGCCACCGAGAGAAGGCGAAAACAGAGCACGGATGGTTTCAACAATGGAAATAACCCTTACAAAAGAGTAGGAAAACCCTGCCGAACAAAGCATCAACCTGTAATATCCTTCTTTCTAACGCGCGCTTTGCGGACTAACAATCAAATCGCTCAAATTCTGATACGTAATATGAGGAATTGCGTTTTGTGAAGATTATCCTGTTATGACCATACTCCATATGATAGAGACAGAAAAGATGGAAAAAAGAAAGAAAGTAGCACGGTCTCAGCAAACGTTGCGAGATAAGTGCCCAGAATGCGGTAGTGCAAACCTCATCCATGATTATGATACTGGTGAGACTGTTTGCGGCGACTGCGGACTCGTCTTATACGGGCAAATGATGGACAAGGGACCAGAATGGCACGCCTTCACCCAAGAGGAGAAAGCATCAAGAAGCCGCGTTGGGATGCCAACATCTTATTCTGTCCATGACAAAGGCTTGTCAACGACCATAAGCCAAGTTGGCCGGGACGCCTTCGGAAGAAAACTTCCATTATCAACGCGCCTGCAGATGTGGCGCCTGAGGAAATGGCAGATCCGATCTAGGGCGCATTCTTCAGTTGACAGAAACCTAGCCCAAGCAATGGCTGAGCTTGACCGCCTCTCAGACAGGGTCTACATTCCACGCCCAATCAAAGAGAAGGCTGCAGTCATTTACCGTAAAGCCTTAGATAAGAACTTAGTCCGCGGCAGGTCTATCTCAGCCATAACGGCTGCTGCGGTTTATGCGGCTTGCCGCGGAAGTGGAACCCCAAGAGCACTTCATGAAATCGCAGAGGCAAGCCTAGTCGATAAAAAGGACGTTGCCCGTTGCTACCGACTTTTGCTACGTGAACTTGATATGCACATGCCCATCGCTGACGCCCTCACGTACGTTTCGAAAATCGCTGAAAGAACAGGAATTTCGGGCAAGACCCAGGGAATTGCTATACGGATTCTTCGAGAAGCCAGAGATAAACGGGCTGCTGCCGGAAAAGACCCTATGGGATTGGCTGCTGCAGCATTGTATATTGCTTGTTTGCAGAACAACGAGAAGAAGACACAGAAGGACATAGCCGAAGCAGCAGGCGTCACTGAGGTCACGGTGAGAAACCGCTATAAGACCCTGAAAAGGCAGCTGAAGTTAGAATTACCGGACTAATCATCTTTGCTTTCTTCTCTTTTTTCTCAAATTTTCAGGATGCCTTTGCATTGGAGCAGGCTATACTTTGGTGAAGCCGCTGAAAGCCCAAAGGGGGTTGTGTGGGAGAAATCTCCACCCCTTGAATCTAAGGCTTTATAATAAGTGTTTAAAGACCTTACTATAAGTAAAGGTTTCACTGTAAGAAGTTGTGTTTCATGCGCGCGCTTTATTCTGTAAATTGAAAGAAGGTCTTAAAAATTGATGAACAATAACTTTTGAAAAGATTAGAGGAAATTTAAAAATGAGGGAATGAGAGGGTGTAAGCTTGATGCCTTGTCCGTTCTCCACCCAAATCGGCTTTGCTTGCGACTTCTTTTGCCTTTTCTTGGGCCGTATTGGTGTGCCTAAATAATCTTCTTGCTTAGTACTTCTCGGAAAGGCTTCTTGCACTTTGGACAGTCGAAAAGGCCGATTTCTAACTGAGTTCTTTTTCCAGCTTTGGATGGGCGTCCAGCCATCGTCCACTTCTTCTTAGGCGATGAAACAACTGTTCCACATTTTTTACATTTTCCCATTTAATTTCCTCCAATATATCTTGATAATCATAGTTTCTGATATGATAGATAAAACACTTTCCACTGTTTTCAGATACACGCGCGTCCTGCTTTGCTACGATGAGGATTGTGCAAACGAAGGCGATAGGCGATTACCGTATGAAGTTTATTCGTAGAATATGAGGTTTTGTTCCTCCAATCTTTCGTGGAGCTTGTGCACTGCGTCATAAACGTCCTGTTCTTTCTTCGCTCCGGTGCAAACAAGGTTCCCACTTGCGAATATCAGTATGACCACCTTAGGCTCATCCATCCTGTAGATCAACCCTGGAAACTGCTCCGGCTCATACATGGCTTTTCCAAGCGCGCCCACTGCCAGTTCCAAGTCTACCCTTCCGCCCAAGCTTACAGAAGCAACCATGTTCACGACCTTCAAGTCTGGCTTGCTGATAATGATTATTCCGCCCTTCTTCAACTCTTTAACAACTGTCATAACAGCCCTGCGCGCTTCCTGCTCTGATTTGGCGCCCGTACAAACCATTTTACCAGAGTTGAAAATCAGCGTGGCTGTCTTCGGTCTCTTCAGCCTAAATACTAATCCTGGAAACTGTTCTGGACGATACTGAACTCCTGGAAAACTCTTCACGACAGCGTTTAAGTCAACTTTCTGATTTAGAGTGGCAGTGGCAACAACGTTTTCAATGTTTATTATAGCTTTACTCTTCGGCATTAAACACCACTTTCTATAATGTGGCGGACGCCTATATACCATTTATAAAAGCCTTAGCGCGCGCCTTTGTCAATGGATGCGTCAGCCATTTTAGGATCTCTTGACAGAGGTAGGTTCATGAAGGCAAGGTTAAAGGCATGAAGGAAGTGGGTGTTTTTGAACCTTCCTTAACAAGATTATCACAATCCCATCCCTATCAAAACCTCTAAACGGTCCTCTCACAGAGGCTTCTCACTCCTCTTTTTGCGAGGCTTGTGCAGTATGAAAGTGTGGCCTCGAACATCGATTAGGGTGGATTCTGTTTGTTGAGCTGTTTTTGACGCGATGTCTTTGGCGCTCTCATCCTTAAGCGCGCTATTTAATATTTGGACTTTCACTATTTTCCTTCTCTCCAACTGCCTAGAAATCTCATTCATCGTCTGCGGCGACGCTCCCTCCTTACCAACCCATATTGTTGGCTTCTCTAAGCTTAGCTCACGTTTCATTCGATTTTTCGCCTTGGACGATATCATGTTTCCTCCCGTTCCTTCAGTCCTGGTTAAACCATTTACATCCGAATAGTACAATGGAGCTCCTAAGACATAAGCATCAGCCTCATCCAAAATCTCATTCAGTTCTCTAGGTGTCTCATGACCTTCAGACCATCGAGGAATATCATAGTCTATTAAATATGTGATCTCAGTTTGACCACCAGCTTTCTCTGATCCTTCAATGGCTTTAGTAACAAGCTTATTCGTCCTACCATCCTTGTGAGGACTACCAACAATTCCAAGAGCCTTCATAACATTCACCATAGACCATTCTGCGCGCGCTCTACGATCTTTTTCTTTGGCTTCACTTGAGGCGCCCTTTGCATAATACACTTGAGAGAAAAAACGGGCTAGGTTGTCGGTACCAAAAGCTCTTTTAGTCCCAGAACCCACTCGATAGCGTCTTTCTGCGCATAGAATTCGTATGCACGGCAACCGCCGAATCGGGGATTTGTCTTCAGGATCTCCTCAAACTCTTTCAGCTTGTCTTTTATTTCTTGCTCAGATCTCATGATTGCTCACCCTTCGGGTAAAGATTACTAACCGTGAATTTTGCCCTCCCCTAACGGATCATCGGGTCTTAAGCAAGGAATGATATGATGTTAGGGTTGTAAGAAGACAGACGCATTTATGTCTTTAGTCAAGCGTGAGCACTTCCCCGTTCGTGATTTTCACGAGCACCAAACGATCTTCTTTCCAATTACATTTGGGGCAATAGATCGGCTTCGGAATATTGTGTTCATCCAGCTCATACGAACCATCTGATTCTTTACACCAGTCTTTGCAGAAGTTTTTGTCGACTTTCTGTTTTTGATGATGGTCTTCCCAGTGCGGATGCTCATGCTTTGTGCCGCAGTTCGGGCAAGCCCATTTCCCATCTGGATGAATCTCTGCGCTTTTTCTCAAACTTTGGACCTTTAGCATCCCACTCATTCGTTGAGATCCTCCTTACCCGTTTATAAACTTCCTTGGCACGGCGAAAAGTTTCTTCTTGTTTTTCAGTTGGCCCCTTTTCTAGTTCAGAATTCTTCGACTTGTCCTCGGCCGTCATTCTATCACTTTATACGCGCGCGCTTTGTCTTAGCGATTGTTGCCGCTACTTGTAAAAAGGCAAAAGAATTAGAAAACACTAATTTGCATCAAACAGCTTGTAACATTCAGTTTGTCACAGGTCTTGGGCGGTTGGGTTATGGGGTTGAATCGATTTATGTCAAGAAGGGAGATCTTGATAGATGACGCTGGATGGGGAGACCTTATCTTAGGCGTGGTAATCGGTGCCCTCAAACCTCCAGACCGCAGGTACATGGAACGCAGGATTCCAGTATCATCTTTCCAGCCGCCAAACTTCGAGAATAAAAAGTATCTGGATGACGCAGTAAAGATTGCTGATGAGATCGTTGAGGTCATGCAGCCCGATGTGGAAACCAATTTTAAGGTCTGCTCAGCGTACGTTCTGTCCGGCATACGCAGACACCTGCGAGACCGAGGATTCGACGTGGAAGAAGTAGAAATCACAGGCGAACTCCAAGAGATGGTTGAAAGAAGCTACATAAGATGGTGTGTTGAAGTGGGAGTACCGGCAGAAAGGCTGGAAGACAAAAGACGTTTCTGGACACTTCTGGAATGGGTTGGGGAAAGACCTGAGCTAAGAGAGAAACTCGTAAAGACGGGATGGAAAAGCTGGAAGAACAAGTGGAAAGAAAAAGCATTCGAAAAGTCTAAAAAAGAAGCGTCTCTGCCACTTGAAAGCGCGCGCTATGGCGCTTCAGGCCTATGTATAAAGCCCAAAGCGAAACCAAGCTGAATAGAAACCCTCAAGGAAATGGTAAGAGCCCTTGGCTTGAACCCTGAGGAAATCTGACGAAAGCAGCATTGTCATTGCCCACGCAGAACAGTAATAACATCGGGCAGAGACGAGAGCCAAATGGAAACACTTCTGAAAGCATTGAAGCAGAAGCTCAAACAAGAACTTGCAGGACCACCTATTCCAGCACCTAAAACGGTATGAATTAGAGCATGGGAATGGTAGCCCGGGAGAGATTCGAACTCTCGTCGGCGGGTCCAAAGCCCGCTATGCTTGGCCACTACACCACCGGGCTTTAATGGCATGGAAAGATTTCGGTTAGCTTTTTATTGAATGATTCTTGATTAAAACCTTCCTGTCTTTGCGTATTTTGAGAGCAATCTTGCGGGCTTTCTCTATCGCGGTGATTGCTTCGGTTCTCCCCACATTGTCTAGGTCCAAGAGATCGATGATTTGGCTAAAGTTCTTGGGGTTTTTCTCCTCCAGTTTTTTCAGAGACCGTATAAGAATTGATGAGTCGGCCTTGATGTTTTCAAATGAAGATCTTAGCATGACGTAGTTTTCGGCGATGGCGAGAAAGATGTTTTTCAGATAATGGGAAGCTTCAATCGTCCTTCCAGAGTCAATGATTGAGTTTGTGCGAACTGTTGCGCCTTTAAGAAAGGCTGAATGTAGATAGTAGTTCAGGTTGGCCCTGACTATTGGATGAATGGAGGTTGATTTCTGTAGCATCTTCTGCGTCGTCATGTTGATTTCCTCCCATACTGCCCTGAAGAGATTCAGCTTGCTATCCATTTTGGACCCATCAACGTCATTCAGTCTTGAAATTTCTAGGTACTGAACAAAAATTTCATGCATTTCCAGCTTTGTGGTTGAGAGTTCTATGCGTTCTAGGAAATGACTGTTCGAAAAAGGTTCCATCGTTATCTCAGCCTGAATACGCAGGATGTTCTCTAGGGCCATTATGGCGAATATGTATGCGCTGGAATAGTCTTGTCTTGAAAGGGCTGAAGTGGCTCGGCTCAGGTATATGTCTGAGTTTACCAGATGATCCTCTGTTCTGATGCTGATCCGTTCCGGTGAACCATACGACTTCATTATGAGAAGTTTCGTGTTGGTCAGAAGCCAATCGCGATCATACAGGATCTGCAGTTCGTAGAGCTTCTGGTCTGTTTCAGGCGGAATTGGCCTATGAAACCATTGCCGTGGCACAAAATCCAAATCGACAAACAATCCGCCTGTTTCCAGCTTTTCAACATGCTCATAATCAGCGTCAGTCTTGTTGAGTATGAACAGGTCAACGTCGCTTGATGGTGCAGCGTCTCCTCTGCTCCAGCTTCCGAACAGGCCTATGCCGTACACGTTCACGTTGCCCTTGAGTTCGTTCACTAGTCTTTCCAACGTTCTTCGCATCTTCTCAGGAAGTCTGTCCATGAAAGCATGGCACCTTTGAAGAATGAGTAGGCTCCATTAGTATTCAAGATTTCTCGTCTGGCTCTTCGTTGGGCGATCGTAAACTTTATATATTAAGACATCCCATTTGGTGAGTTACGCGGGGACCGGATGGGCAATTTTCTGATTCCGAATCCCTGAATAAGGAACATGAAAAGTGACGGTTCTACGCTTCACTAATAGGTGAGAGAATTTGAGCAAAAAAGAAAGCAGAACCCATCAACGTCTAATTGATAAGTGTCCCGAGTGTGGAAGTGGAAACCTTGTTCATGACTACGACACGGGCGAGACCGTTTGTGGTGACTGTGGGCTCGTGTTGTATGAACAGATGATGGATAAAGGACCAGAATGGCGAGCGTTCACGCAAGAAGAAAAAGCGTCAAGAAGCCGAGTGGGAGTGCCAACTTCGTATTCAGTTCATGATAAAGGTTTGTCGACGGCGATAAGTCAAGTTGACCGCGATGCCTTCGGAAGAAAACTTCCATTGTCTACACGTCTACAGATGTGGCGGCTGAGGAAATGGCAAATACGCTCTAGAGTCCACTCTTCGATCGATAGAAACTTGGCCCAGGCAATGGCCGAGCTTGACAGGCTTTCAGACAAGGTCTACATTCCTCCACCAACAAAGGAGAAAGCCGCTGTCACTTACCGCAAAGCGCTGGACAAGGGCTTAGTCCGCGGGAGATCGATAGCAGCCATAGCCGCAGCGGCGCTGTACGCTGCCTGCCGTGCTAGCGGAACTCCAAGAACCCTCCGCGAAATCGCCGAGGCCAGCCTCGTTGACAAGAAAGATGTCGCGCGTTGCTACAGACTGCTGCTTCGCGAGCTCGGCGTGCACATGCCGATTGCTGACCCTTTGACGTACGTTTCAAAAATCGCCGAGAACACCGGAATATCGGGCAAAACTCAAGGAATAGCAATTGCGATTCTTCGAGAGGCGAGAGAAAAGAGGGCTGCGGCAGGAAAAGACCCCATGGGGCTAGCTGCTGCCGCCTTGTATATCGCCTGCCTTCAGAACAATGAGAAGAAGACGCAGAAGGACATAGCCGAAGCCGCTGGAGTCACCGAAGTAACTGTCAGAAATCGTTACAAGACCCTGAAGAGACAGTTGAACCTCGAACTTCCAGACTAGGACAATCCCTTTTTGCTTTCCTCTTTTTCTAATTCCATAAAGATAGGACCAACGTAACCGCAATTGTCGCATACGTATTTTACAGGAACTAGCCAATAATCAAAGCCGCTGGAAACGTGAATATTCGGACTGGCACATTTCGGACAATAAACCTTGGAAGGTTTCCTATGCTTGAGCGATCGCAGAATATCGCGTACATCTCCCAGCAGGCCCATTTCGAGCTTGCTCCTTTCCAAGCTGAAATCATTGAAGCTCAATATTCTCTTCGGGGTAGCCCAGTTCCACCAAGTACTTCCGAACTCTGTCTCTGTGATCCCCTTGTAGCATTATCTGGCCGTTCTTTGCCGTTCCTCCACAAGCACAGAAATTCTTCAACTTCTGAGCCATTCCGGCCAAATCCGCGCTCTTGTTGTCTATACCATCGACTATTGTCGACGGTCTGCCAAACTTCCGTGTTTCAAGCCGTATACGAATCCGCTGCTGTTCCTTCTCGATCTCGCCGCATGCGCACAAGTCTTTTGGAAGCCCGCAAGTTGGACAAATTTCAGCCATGATGCTCAGACGTATAATGCCATGGGGGCTATATAAGATTTTCAAATCATAACTCAGTAACCTCGATACGTACTCTCCCTGAGTTTCTTAGTCAGAAATTCAGAAAATTCGCCGCAAAACAAAACCATTCTGCTAAGCTGATGCAGAAAGCTTTAATGCAAAATGCCCGGTGATAAGTTTTCCATGAGAATTCTAGTCGTTGGTTGCGGCAACATAGGCTCCGTTGCCGCAAAAGACCTTGCCAAAAGCCTAGGATCTGCAGACATAGTGGTCGCAGACAAAAATGAAGAAAGAGCAAAAAAAGTCGCAGAAAACATAGGAACCGACAACGTATCGCACGTCCGGCTTGACATAGAAGATCATCAAGAATTGCTGAGCACTTTGAAAGATTCTACGTTAGTTCTAGGATTCCTGCCTGGAGGCTTTGGCTATCGCCTTGTGGAGGCCTGCATCGATGCTCGACGAGACATAGTGGATGTTTCCTTCATGGGTGAAAACCTGCTCAAGTTGACTCATGAAGCTGCCGAAGCAGGCGTCACGATCGTCCCTGATTGCGGGCTTGCTCCAGGCATCAGCAACCTTCTCGTGGGTCATGCCGCCGAAGGCCTTGATCAGGTCACAGCTGTCCACATATTCGTCGGAGGACTCCCGGAAAAACCCTTGCCCCCTCTAGGCTACGTTGTCACTTGGTCGCCTGAAAGCCTCATCGACGAGTACACCCGAAAAGCCAGGATAATCACGAAGGGAAGGGAGACTGAAGTCGAGGCCCTCAGCGGCCTAGAAACGATCGAATTCCCAAGCTTTGGAAAGGTCGAAGCCTTTTACACTGACGGCCTCAGAACACTCTTGCATACAATCCATGTGACAGACGAAATGTGGGAGAAGACCCTCCGATATCCGGGACACGCTGAGAAGATTAAAGTGCTCAAGGACCTGGGGTTCTTCGACAAAACACAGGTTGACGTTGAAGGCGCTAGTATATCGCCCAGGAAGCTTACAGCCACTCTTCTAGAGCAGAAACTTCACAAGCCAAGCGTCAAAGATGTTGTCGCTTTGAAGGTTGAGGTCTCAGGCATCAAGAATCAGGAGCAGACAACCTACCTCTATCATCTACTTGACTTTTACGATGAAAAACAGAAGATAACAGCCATGGCCAGAACTACCGCGTACACTGCCTCAATAGTTGCACAGCTCATACTTAAAAAAACGATAAAAAACAAAGGATTGGTCCCGGTTGAGAAGATTGGCGCCGATCCTGAGCATTTCAAAAAGATTATTGGCGAACTTCAGAAACGCCTCGTAAAAGTAACTGAAAAGATTAGAAGAGACTAATAGATGAATACATGTATAAGTTGCACTTCGATTTCCCCTTCAAGAAGCGCTTTGCTTGACTAGGCAAGAGTTTAACCATAGTGTATCTTCGGCCTTCTTTTTTGATGGAATCGCAATTTGCCTTTTTAGGTGCTGGAATGGCAAACACTTAAAAGTCAATGTGAAAGCGATATTGCTGAGTAATCGAGAAGGGCTATTGAATTATGCAGAATTTACCAGCCATAGTTGCCGCTGGAAGAACGAGGTTTGGAGAGCATTACGAAAAGGAACCTGAAAAACTGATTGAAGAAGCATGGCTTAAGGCTTCCATCGAAGCCAACCTAGAACGAAAGGACATAGAAGCCTGCTATCTATCAGATTATTTTCTTCCCATAACGAACAAGCTCGGGCTCGAAGAGGGTTTCTTATCCGAACTTACGGAGCTTCACGTACCAATGGAAGTCACACGTTCATTCAGTTCAGCCTTGTCAAATGCGTGCAACGCCATTATCGCTGGCAGACACGATGTTGTGTTGGTCGGCGGCATAGAGAAGATGACTGACCGGTGGGACAAGATTCGGGACGATTTGATGCTTCTCGAAGACCCCTGGAGCTTCTATGCTGGATGCACGCCTGAGGCAAACCATGAGCTTATGCTCAGGGCCTACATAAAGAAGTATGGCTTGAAAGGAGAAAACCTCGAAAAACTGAACGTTGCATTGGCACAAGTCTCCGTCAACAATCACTTGCACGCAACGAAGAATGAGTTTGCGCAGTATCAGAGAAAGATAACCCTCGAAAATGTGCTGAATGCAAGGAAGGAAGCACGAAAACCATTAGGGCTCTACGATTTTGCCCCCATTTCCGATGGCGCGGCGACAATTATTCTTAGCAGTGACAAAACCGCCAAAAGGCTCACGGCCAAGCCAGTGTACGTTCTTGGTTTCTCCTCTGCGACGGACTTTTTGACCTTCCCTGCAAGAGATGATCTTACGCACTTCATCGTGACTAGAATAGCCACGAAGAATGCGCTGAAGGCGGCAGGATTGAGTCTACGGGATCTTCAACTCGCCGAGCTTTATGATCAATCCACGGTCATGGAAATGGTCTCGCTCGAAGACATGGGGTTCTGCGAGCCGGGAAAAGCATGGAAGAGCATTTACGAAAGCTGCCAGGAATACCAAGGTTACTACGAGATTAATGGAAGGCAACTTTTCGTGAACATGAACGGTGGTTTAAAGGCTGACGGCAACCCGCTAGGCGCCACAGGGGGCGCGCAGATCTTCGAGGTTTTTAGGCAGCTGAGGGGAGAGGCTGGAGAAAGACAGGTGAAGAGTGATAAAGGTTTGAAGCATGGATGCGTGCTCGAGCTTGAAGGTTTCGGGACTAAGGGTTACGTGTACATTTTAGGGAGCGACAAGAATTGAGTAGTGAACCGATCGAAAGAAGAGTTTCTTATCTAGGCGACAGACTGAGGGGAACAAGATGTCAGATTTGCGGCAAGGAATACTTTGAGATAAGGGACTACTGTGGAAACTGCGGGAGAAAAAGCTTCGGAAAAATGCTCGACACCGATCTTTTCTACGAAAAGGGCAAACTGGAAGTTTGCACGCTGGTTAACGAACCGACGAACAAGTTCACAAAGCTGGGTGGCTACTTTTACGGCATCGTATCGTTTCACGAAGGAAAGATACGGGTTCCAGGAAGACTGACGGATCATATTGTAAAATGCGATGAAGAAATTGATTTTTCGACTCTGGAGGGTAGACCCGTTACGCCCAGGTTTAGAAGACGCTATTCCGTAGATAAAAACGACATTATCCCCACGATATCTTTAACCTTCACCTTTGCGGACGAGTACTATCCTCATCAGGATCACAGCCTCTTAAAGCCGAGCAAAGAGTATGACGTCGCCGGAATAGTGGGGTACGGCTGCTACTCTTCAAGGTTTAGGATAAACGAAGGAAGCATACAACGGGCGATCCCCTTTGTTGACGAGGATGCCATAACCGCGGCAGTAGAGGCTGGAAAGCTGGCTCTGATCCATTCGGGAGTCAACAACTCGCACATCGGCAAGATCTATGTGGGTTCGGAGTCCAATCCATATGCGGTCAAGCCCATAGCCTCAAAAGTTGCCCAAGTTCTCAGACTCGGAGAGGAAGACGAGGAGGATGACGTACAGGGAGTCGACGCTGTTGACACAGAGTTTGCCTGCAAGGCGGCTACCAGCGTTTTCAAGGATGCCGTCTCACTCGTCAACTATTCAAAATCAAACGTTGATAATGCAATGGTCATAGGGACGGACAATTCTCAGTCGGCTCCAAGAGATTGCCCAGGCGGAGAACTGGACATGTTCGTTGGATACGGCGCAGCTGCTTTCATCTTCGGAAAAAATGATGTGATTGCGGAAGTCGAAGGCTGGTACTCATGCACCTCTGACACTCCTGACTTCTGGCGGAGAGATGGCGAACCGTTTCCAATGCATGGTGGCAGGTTCACGGGAGATCCAGCATACTTCAAACACGTGAGAAAAGCAGCCAAGAAACTGATGGAACGCCTAAGGTTGCAGGTGGGTGATGTTGATTATTTCGTCGCCCACCAGCCTAACGCTCAGTTCCCCGTGAAGGTTGCCAAAGAGCTTGGATTCAAAGAAGAACAGTATCTGCCCTCACTTCAAGTTGTGAAATTTGGCAACACATACTCGGGAGCTTCCCCGGTGGGTTTAGCAGCCGTCTTGGATGTGGCAAAGCCGGATTCACGCATTCTCGTGGCCAGCTACGGTTCAGGCGCTGGAAGCGACGCCTACTCACTGTTGACTACCAGCCAGATCTTGGACAAAAGGCCGCGGCAAAAACTAACAGTTAAATACCAAGCAGAAAACCCTTTCTTAGAATACGTAGACTATACGACCTACAGACGGTTAAAAATTGGGATGTGAGTACGCCTGGAAAACAAGACCGAGGACACCGCAACAGAACAGCAGAAAAAAGCGTCTCCAATATACGATCAGATTCTGGGAGTGCTGTATGCGCCTCGAAAGGCATTCAAAGAGATAGCCAAAGAGCCGAAGTATCTCGGTCCAATCCTCGTACTGATCCTCTTCATAGCCGCGAACACTGCATACGGTTACGTCATCCTCTCAAAAAGCTACATTGAACAGACTGTTCCGAACGTCGACACATCGACAGGGCAGTATGACGCATGGACTGAAAACGCAACGTTATGGAACGCAACGTCAGGAGTGAACATTACAGAGAATTTTGTTGATTTCATAAATGGCAGCGACTATGGAAGCAGGAGCATCTCATTCTCAACGCTCAACGCATTCAACATCACGATGCTGATAACGAACATAGGGCCAGTGAACTGTTCGGCCCCTAACGGTTACGAAAACGTGTCCTTGAGGGTAAAAATGGTTGATCCACAAATCCCACCTTCAAACGCTTCAATCTACCTGTTCTCAGGGGGAAGCTCAGACTTCTTCTCCCTCGACTTGAAGGATGATTTTTCAAACATCACAGCCGACGTCTGGAATAACCTGACGATTCCTCTGGCCACTGGAAGTTGGGTGAACAACAACGCGAACGCGGATTGGGGCAATATCACTGGACTGAGGCTAGAGTTCGAATGGCCTCAAAATTCCAACGTCACGATGCTTGTTGATGGTCTATTCTTCCGCGGCCTTTTCAAAACTCCAATCGATGCTGCAGGCGCAAGCTACCTCTTCAGTTATTCCTTGTCCGGCGTCCTGCAGTTTGCCATCGAATGGTTTTTTATCAGCGGCATAATCTTCATAGGGTCAAAAGGTCTTGGATCAAAAATAACATGGAAGCCCATACTCATTCCAGTCGGATTCATTCTCATCGTCCTCTTTGTGCAGACGCTTGCAAACACAATCGTGATATCCACCTTGCCCAGCTTGTACTACCCATTCGAGCTTTTCGGCGGAACCGCATCAGAAAGGGCTGCAGCCCTTGACAAGCTATCCAGCCAAGTGGGACTGGCCTCTGCAGTCAGCGGCTACATACAGTTGGCCTCTTTGATATGGATCATTGCCCTGTGTGCGATCGCTGTTCATCTGCTGACCGAGTTTTCATGGGTCAAAAGCGCTGTTGTAAGCGCAGCGGCCGTAGCTGTCACCTTCGTGGTCGGGCTGCTCCTCGGAATCTAGCCTTTGCACAGAAATACACAGGAGAAGCAGCACATTAAAGACCATTTCACTGGTGGTGTTAACTGATCGCCACACGTCAGTCTGTTCGAAACGTAAAAAGGAATCATTATGTACGATTAGAGGAGATCACAACAATAACAAAATGGAAAGGTTCAATGGTGAAATGAGAAACAAAGAGAAAGTAATGCGAGGACTGAATAACACTGATTCGGCGTCCGAAAACGTAGGCTCGTGACTGTGATAGGATGTTTTCCCTTCTCTTGGGCGATCAACCATTTCTTCTGAAGCCAACGAGATGAGTAAGTCAATATGACTCACAAAAGAAAAATCGGTTATAGACTCGCTTTAGAAGTGATGAGATGCGTCATGCATGCAACATTGAATATGAGTCCTTAGTAAGGGGAAAGGACTATGCATGACGCACCCTAATATTATTGAACGATACAAGGTAATATAAGAGTTACATTCACCGAGGTTTTCTTTTGGAATAAGGATAACATATTATGCTTTTGAATTTTATTCCGTTTGAAACAAAGTTTGCAGGGCTAGTTTGCAAGGCTAGTTTTCAAGGGCATCCAAGCCTACTGATCGGCCGCCGAACATTATGGGCTCGTTTCAGAATCGTCAGACGAGGGTTAACAGCCAAAATCATATGACGCAAAGTTACCAGAACCATAGTTAGTAAAATTTATATGGTTGAAGGGTTGTTCTGCAAGTGCCGGCCTCAACCAAGGCTCAGGTGTCGAGTCGCGACACAGTGGGTTTTCATGGCTAAGGGTTGGTTCCGCGACAAGGACGAAAACTTGACATGCCAAGAAGGCTACCTGAAAGGACAAAAAACGCGCCAAGAAAGCCGCGACGATTTGGGAGTCGAAGCAGATTTCGACCCAGCAGACCTTTTATTCAATCATCACTTGTGAAAGAGAATCAAGAATTAGAAGTTGCTATTGATGACATCGGTAGCCAAGGAGATGGCATTGCGAAACTGCAGGGCTTTCTCGTTTTCGTGCCCAGGAGCAAGATAGGCGAACGTGTCAGTGTCCGAATCGTTTCTGCAGGCGGAAAGTTTGCGGTCTCAGAAAGAGTAGTTCACATGGAGGGACAGAATTGAAGATAAAGGATCTGCAAAACGGGATGAAACGAGTCTCCATAGAAGCGAAAGTCACAGAAAAATCTGACCCACGAGAGGTTACCTCAAGATATAAAGACCAGACCCTAAAGGTAGCAGATACAATCATTGCCGACGAGACTGGGCAGATAAAACTGACCTTGTGGAATGAACAGATAGACCAGGTGAACGTCAACGACGCAATCAAGGTCGAAAATGGCTACGTGACAAGCTTCAGGGGAGAGATCCAGCTAAACGTGGGAAAATACGGCAAGTTGGTCGTCGCAGAATAGCCGAAACAGGCTCACTTCTCAGAACGCATGCCAAAATTGCGGGCATCATGAGATGGTCCATTCTGCGATATCGACTAGCCAATTCTTCCATGAAATAAGGCCGGTTTCGCGAAAACAAAAAAAAGTTTGAATTATTGTTTTGTCACCTACCTCATGATACCTAGTTTAGGGGATTCCCTTCCCCTTGAGGGGAAGGTGTCCCCTGAAGCCGTCTACCTCTTGAAGCCCCATCGGGTCTTGCTCAGGGAACGGATAGGGTGATTAGTATGCATACAATCAGGTTATCCATACCCCCCAAATGGTATGCCATACAAATAGTAAGCATACGTGGTTTTTTTCAGGCACGCAGGAGGCAAGCCACTGAAAAAATCCCACTGGGGCAGTTTCGTGCTAATGAAAATAGTATCAATGGGGGAGTAACCTTTACCCCCAAACCCAAACAGTGACTACGACGGTGACGACGACTAATATTCAGCGCGCGCCAAAAAATTTTATATCTAAGTAATTGTTTCTTTCTGAGTAAGTTGTGATTATTCATGGCTGTCAAAACAACAACAGGATATATAGACTTGCTAAACAAAGCGGTTGAACGTGAAATTGCTGTTTCACTCCAGTATATACTTCAACATGCAAAAATGGAAAAGCTCGTGCGCAGAACAATCCCTGAAAAC
>JBEKMQ010000006.1:0-77861 GCA_050008435.1 Bathyarchaeia archaeon | reverse complement strand
AATTGCCATCCAAGAAATGAAACATGCCGCAAGCATAATAGCGCGTATTTACTATCTTGGAGGGAAAGCAACCACTAAATCCGGCAAACCTAACATTGGCGACAGCATAAGCGAATTTGCCAAACTAGGCGTAAAAGCTGAAGAAGAAGCGTTAACGCTTTACCGCCAAATCATCGAGACTTCTGGGAAAATGGGCGATTGGGAAACACGTGAACTCTTCGAGAAAATCTACGGTGAAGAAGAAGGACACTTATTCAAATTCCAAGAATACGCCAAATTCCAAGACGAGAAAGAAGAGCCAAGCAAAGTGCCTTTGCCTAAATGGCGCAAAATATACACAGACGACTACTTTGCCCTCTTAAACAAGGCTGTCTCAGGAGAAATAACCGCAATTATCCAGTATACGAATCAGCATGAGAAAATGGCTTTCCTTGAACTCCGAACGAAAAACACACCACTAGAAACTATCACTGAAACCAACAAAGCCGCCGTAGTAAGCAAAATACTAAAAGAAATCTTTGTGGCAGAAATGGACCACCTAGAAAAAATCAGCGAACGTATTTACCTACTTGAAGGCGAAGCAACATACAAACCAGATCCACAACAAGACGCATGTTCGAAGACATCATAATCCAAGAAGAAAACCACTTCTGGACATTCGACGACTTCGTAAAATAAAACAAAAATCCTCTTTTTATATCGAAAATTTTAGGCGCGCGCTAAAAAGCACACTCATTCAAACAGAAGGTTCAAGAATCAAAGTGTAACTCCGTTTTCCATCAAGAACAGCTTTAACTTCTTCAAGAACAGCGAAGTATCGCGCGCGCTTGATGAACTTAACTATCTTTGTATTCTGTAGTTTCTAAATACGATTTAAACGTGACTCGTATTATTGTCAAACGTCAATTTCAAAATGCCTATAAGCTTCTTTCAACATGCCCATACGGCAGAAGGCATTAAAATTGCCGAAAAAAGAGCGGAAATCATATTAAACTTGTCATGCCGTCTCAAGAGTCATCAAAACGGAGGTTCCTCGGTGCAGAAGGCAATAAGGCCCAAAAAGTCAAGAATTATCAAATACAAGCCTATGTGACTAAGAATCTGATGAAAATCGGAGGTACAATCAAATAAGAGATGCACCGATATGCTCAATGTATATCTTAGTTGGAAAAGAGGATTTCAACTGAGCTATAAGAGAAAAATGAACGCGGTCGGCCCTTACACATTGGTTTTCGAATATCCTCGAAGTGTTAATTTCATGTGCGAAAGATGCGCAATATGTTGTGGCGACACTGAAGTCAGGACCAGGAGAATACTTGTGTTGAAACTTGAAGCCAAACGGATCTCAAAGAAGACGGGGAAATCTATTGCCGAATTTGCAGACAGAACAGTAGGATCTGAACCCTATGCTTATGAAATGAGGAAAGACACGAATGGAAAATGCGTGTTCCTCAGGAGTAACGAGTGCAGCATATACGGGATAAGACCGTTGGTCTGCACGTTCTATCCTTTTGAGCTTAAACCGACCGGATCTAACACATTTGTTTTCTCGTACACTGATGAATGCCCCTTTATCGGCAGAGGACCTGAACTGAAAAAAGAATACTTCGGGAAGCTCTTCGCTAGATCGAAAGCGCTGATCAAAAGAACAAGCAACAAGAGGGCGCAGGACGCGCCTAATTTGTTGGACTAGCCTACAGTTTTGAATGTGGCAGGCTTCGAACGTGCGGTACATCCCGTAGGTCTTTTCGGCCTCTAGCATGAGTCTGCATGAGTGATGTTGTTACATAATATGTGGTTCAATTTGAAATGATGATGTAAGTGCCGTCGAATGCGTCTTTCAAAGAAGGCTCAATAGTTGTTCGATGTCCACTGGAGGATAGCCTGAATAGTACTTGCTGAAATATCCGAATACTTCTAGGTCGCGATCCAGAAGCCCCTGTACTATTTGAGCCCATTTTCGGATGTCTCCTGTTCTGTCTACTTCAACTTTTCCCGCAGTTCCCGTGACCTTTCTCCGGTCTCCTTCCCATCTTATGTAGACGAAGTCAGCAGAACTTTTCTCTATGGAAGAAACTGAAGTTTGATCAACAAGGACTTGGGCCACGCCGGTTTCTCTGAGAAGAGAATATAATGCTTCTCCTAGCAGTTCTTTGTTTCTGACTTCGACTGCGTACCGATGGTTTCTAGGCAACGCCGAAAGGAAGCCCTGCAAAAGGGGAAGATGTTCAGGCTTAAATGAGGGTGGAAATTGGAGCAGAAGCGGTCCGAGCTTGTCTTGAAGTTGAGACATGGTTGATAGGAACCTCTCTGTTTCTTTCTCGCAGTTGCGCAGCATCTTCACGTGAGTTATTATCCTTGGAAACTTGGCAGAGAACAGGAAGCCCTTAGGGGTCTGTGCTTCCCATGTTTTTACGGTATTCGTTGATGGAATTCTGTAGAACGTGTTGTCCACTTCTACGGAGTTGAAACTTTTTGAGTATTCAGTCAAGTATCCGCTAGGCTTGACTCCTGCTGGGTAGAAGTCTCCAACCCAGAATGGGTAGCTCCACCCCATGGTGCCTATGTGCGCTTTGGCTATTCTGCCTCTTTTGCTTTCAGAAGTAACCATTGTTTCTCTCCAGCCTTTTTGAAGCGGGTAAGAATGTATCTGCCATGGACTCTTTGGCCTCTGAGAGTGAATTCTATTAGGTTGTCGTTCCAGATTTTGGTTTCGTATGTTCCGTCGTCGAGTATTTTGACGGTTCCGGCTCCGTACTGTCCTTCTGGTATTGTTCCTTCAAAGGTGCGGTACTCCAGCGGGTGATCCTCGGTTTCGACTGCGAGTCTCTTTTCGCCTGGTTGTTCAGGCAACCCTTTTGGCACGGCCCAGCTCTTCAGGACCCCATTTTTTTCAAGCCGCAAATCGTAGTGGAGTTTTCTGGCATGATGTTCCTGGATGACAAAGCTGTGTCCTTCCCTGATTTCCGGGGTGATGCCAGATGGTTCTGGAGTGGTGCTGAAATTCCTTTTTGAAGCGTACTCTGAAAGATTGTCGGGCATTATCTGGTCCAACGTGCATTCAGCTGGAGACTTGTCGCTTCTGAGTCCGCAAAATCTGGGCATGCGGAGTCTCCCGTCTTTTGTCACGTTTTGGTATGCTACCTGGCAGACAATTTCCGGTCTGAGCCAAATTGGCTTCTCTGGAACGTCCACGCCTTGGAGCATCCCCTCCTTAACTCGAAGTGCCCGAAAAACCTTGAGCATGGATTCCATGTCTTCTCGAGAGAAGCCTGTTCCAACCTTGCCCACGTAAATCGGCGATGCTTTGCTGTACAGTCCTAGTATCAATGCTCCAAAGGACGATTTTCTCGCGCCTTCGCCTTCGGTGTAGCCGAATATCACGCAGTCGCACGTTAGGATTCGCTTGATCTTTAACCATCTGTCGCTTCTGACGCCTGTCTCGTAAGGGCTGTCTTTCTTCTTAGCCATTATGCCTTCTACGCCTTTTGCCAGGGCAGCTTCATAGTATGCTCGACCTTGTTTTTCCACGAAGGCGGAAAGAACAACGTGTCTTCCTTCACGAACATACTTTTTTAGCAACGTTTTTCTTTCGATGATCGGAAGATCAACCAAGGATTGCCCATCTTTCTCAAGTAAGTCAAAGACGACGTAGGTTGCAGGCGACTCTTCGGCGAGGTATTGGATGTCTTGACTCGAAGCCGTTTTGCTTCTTTCTGAAAGGAGTTGAAAGTCAGCCTTACCCTCTTTCATGACGACTATTTCGCCGTCGAGTACGGAATTCTGCGTGAGGGTCTCAAGCTCTTCCAACTCTGGAAAATTGTATCTCAACTCTTTGTCGTTTCTGCTCCTTATGCTGAGTTCATCGTCAACGTAGCTGATTGCTCTTATTCCGTCCCATTTCACTTCGAAGATCCAGTCTTCCGAGTCGAAAGGTTCCTCAGTGACCTTGGCGAGCATAGGCTTGTAGTGCTGCCTCATTTTTCCTTCAGCTGCTCGAGCGTCTCCTGCAGGGCAACCATCAGCTCTTTAGCCTCTTCCTTCACGGGCTTCTCAGCAACTATCGTCTCGCCCTTCATCTTTTTCGCTATGAGCTGTCGAATTCGCTCTTCATAAGCGTCCTTGTACTCGGCTATGTCAAAGTCTCCAGACAAGTCTGCTACTATTCTCTTTGCAAGATCCAGCTCTTTCTTCTCAGGCTCTTTGAGTTCCTTCAGCTCCTCGAAGCAGCTCGGATCTGCAATCTCATACGCGTACCGGAGTGTAGTCAGAACCAGTGCTCCCCTGTAGGCGTGCAACAGCACGGGATACTCCTTCGTTCTTAACGTGATTCTTCCAGCTCCTGCCTTCTGCATCGTCTGGAGAGCCGTTAGTAGTAAACTGTAGGCTTCGTCGCTCTCGTCTGGGGTCAGAACGTAGGACTTCTCGAAGTATATGGGATCAACGGAGAGGTAATCAACGAACTTGTCAACTCGTATTTTCCGGCTGGACTGCGGCTCTGCCGCTCTTAGCTCTTCCTTATCGAAGACTACGAAGTGGTTCTTGGTGACTTCGTATCCCTTGACCGTGTCCTCCCAAGGTACGACCTTATTTTCTTTCACGCAGACCTTCTGATATTTCAGCGGTTGTCCATCCTGTTTGTGGAGAAACCTGAAAGAGAACGCTTTGTCAAATGTCATAGTGTAAAGCTTAATGGGCACGCTTACCAAACCTATTGTTACTGTTCCGCTCCAAAACGGTCTTTTCGGAATTCGAGTACTCAGCTCTTCCATTTCTTCAGACCTCGAGTTTCTGTTTGCTTTCAAACAAGCCTTCCCAAGGATTGTCCGAAAATTTAACAGCATTAAACAGTGTAAACTGCTCCGGCTTTAATCCTTTCTTGACGTCGGCCCAGCTAAGGGGCATCGACACTGTCGCCTGAGTCGTGGCTCTAAGGCTGTAAGGGCTTATCATCGTTCTTCCATAGGAATTCTGAGTGTAATCCACGTAGACGGTCCCTGGCTCTTTCACCTTGGAAAACTCGGAGACTACGATTGAAGATTCGCTGGACAAGTATTTCGCAATCTGATGCACGAATTCCCTAGTTTGACCGAATGAATAGTCAGAAGCTATCGGGACCACCACATGCAAGCCCTTCTTTCCTGATGTCTTCACGTAAGACTTCAAACCTAGAGCCTGAAGTTTCTCATTAAGAAGCCAAACCACGTCTACGACATCGTTCATGCTAGCCGGTTGCCTAGGATCAACATCGAACAGGACAAGGTCTGGTTTTTCGATGCGGTCGACCCTCGATAGAGTCACGTGAAGCTCAAGAGCTGCAAGGTTAGCCAGCCAGATCAACGTGTCAAGGTCATCACAGACTACGTAGCTTATTTCGCGCTGAGCAGCCTCAGAATAGGTTCTGAACCGTCTGACCCAAGATGGAGCTCCAAAAGGCATGTCTTTCTCGTAGAAACCTTCCTTGCCAACTCCGTCCGGAAAACGAGTCAAAACCACCGGCCTGTTGGCCAAGAAGCTGAGCATTCTAGGAGCTATCCTGATGTAATACTCGATTACCTGCGCCTTCGTGATATGCATCTCTGGATACAACACCTTGCTGAGGTTAGTCAACTCGACTCTTGTCAGCTTCTCCATAATCGACCATTCCATCTGCTTTGCATTGTTAAGTGACTTGGCGAATTGCAAGCGCGCGTGCTTGTGCAGGCGCTAATGATTCTGCCTCCATCCGAACCCCCCGCTAGTAATATGGAATCGTCGTATAGTTTGGAACTCGGTCTGTAGCGGCAATATCTCCCAAATTGTGAAATTTCAAACTTGGAACAGTAAATTGCTTTCAACGGTTTTCTTCTAGAAGTTCTGTTCCCCATTGGTATTATCATCATGAATAGTGGGAAAATGAGGAATGATGAGGAGCCTTGGACGACAAATGGAGACTTGAGTGGATACCTATCAATGTTGCTTGAGTCAATTACGTACGCAGTATTCCATATGCCTGAGGAATCTACCTCCGTAGCGTTCGGATATTTCGTTTCATAATCGCTCCAATAATTCCCGCCGGAAGGGTAGCCGCTGTCCCATGTGTTGGTCGATAGTACGTTGTGCACTTGTTCTGCGTTTTGTATGAAATCATTGGAGTAAATGCTGTTGCCATTAGAGGCTCCTTCAGAAAAGTCGATGCCATGCCCATTCTTAGTGAGCGAATTGTTGATTATGCTGTTGTTGTTGGAGGAGAAGTGAAAACCGACGCCGGTGTCCATTAAAGAAACCTTGTTTGAGATTATGCTATTGTTGTTCGACTCGCTGAGCCCGATTCCGTCTTCGTAAGGGAGCCTATAGATTGCAGAAGTACGATCGGATGTTATTTCATTAGCGTACACCGTATTGAATTGTGATTCTCGTATCCAAATTCCTGACGTCAGTCCCCATGTTGTTTCATTAACGATTATGGAATTCTGGCTGATCATGTTATAGTTGCATGAGTTGACAAGTTGAATTCCGCCCGAGTTATTCATCAAGAAATTATTGCTCACGGTATTGTAGAAACTGTGATCGTTAAGCTGGATGCCTGTAGCTTGATTGTCGGTAAGACTGTTTTCAGAAATGTCATTGTGGCTCGAATTATAAAGATCAAGAGCTTCATGAAGAGGCAGATGGTTATATGATATTGAGTTGTGTTTTATCACGATATGATCAGAATCATTCAGAATGAGACTCGAGTCAGAATTGTCTGTAATCACGTTCGCCGACAGGGTCCAGTTAATTGATTTTAGAAGGCAAAGGCCTTCCTCATTATGCCGAATTATGCTGTCGGTGATCTTGCCATTGTTTGAGGAATTCACGGCGATGCCTATGCTTCCATTTTGAATCGTAAACCCATCCACTGTTACACTGGCTTGTACGGAAACGACTGTTCCGTTTCCGTCACCATCAAGAATAGTATTCTGCTCATCCTCACCGACGAGGAAAACTGCTTTTCTCGCTACTATGTGCTCATGAAATATCCCGGGTTCAACGGAGATCGTCTGTCCATCCTTAGTCTCAGGAGCATCTAAAGCCTCTTGTATGGTCGTGTACCCTATGCCAGTGCCAAAGTTGTGAACATCGTAGCTGATAGGAGGTTTCGGTTCGAATACGCCAGCAGACCTCAGGTAAAGAATACACGCAGAAGAAAAAAGCAACAGCAACAGACATGAAATAAGGATGGACCTTCTAAGCATTTTATATCAATTATTATTAGGTCCGTCTATGTTCTTAGGATTTATGGAATAACATCGTTTGAATTTCAAAGGAAGTGGATCGTGGTGCTGAAACGAAAAGATTTACGGTTCAGACCTTTAGAATTTCTTCGCAAGACCGACGTAAATCCAGCGCTGGTTTACTTACGAGAAATGATAGATGATGAGAAGCGTGTCCCATTGCGTTTCATCCAAGTCCAGAAACTTTAAGTCTGATTAAAGTGCTAGTAATTTTGCCTTCAAAAGATGGCCCTAAACTGGCATCATGGGGTCGTAGTCTAGCTTGGTCTAGGATACCAGCCTGGGGCGTTGGCAACCTGGGTTCAAATCCCAGCGACCCCACCACATTTAATTCTTTCTCATTTTGTGAAAACGGTCGCATTCCGAGCATTTCTCCAACTGTCACTGTTAAATAACTCCACGCAGATAGCCTTCATAGGTTGAGATGTTGAGCGATCAGGTCTTTGAGAGACTTGCTGAAGCCTTGGATAGACTTCCAAATGGCTTTCCTAGAACATCCTCGAATGTTGAGATTAAGCTTCTGAAGAAGATATTTTCGCCTGAAGAGGCTATACTAGCAAGTCAACTGGGCGGTTCCTTGGAATCAGTTGACGCCATTGCCAAACGTGCCAAACGTTCGGCTGAAGAGGTTAAAATAGAGTTGATGAAGATGGCGGAACGTGGCCTCCTATGGTATCAAAAAGATAAAACGTTGTTCTTCAGGTTGGCACCTTTTATCGTAGGAATCTATGAATCACAGAAAAAAAACATGGATCATGAGTTTGCTCATCTGTTTGAAGACTACATGGCAAACGGCGGTGCTGTTGGAATCATGAAACCACAGCCAGCTCTACATCGAGTCATCCCTGCCCAAAAAGCGGTCAAGTCTGAGTGGATTCTGCCTTATGACGATGTCAGGGCGATTCTACTAAGATCAAAAACCTTTCACTTGCGCGATTGCATATGCAGAATACAGCAGGATCACATAGGTCGCAAGTGCGACTTCCCTTTGAGAACTTGCCTTAGCTTCTCATCAATCGACGGTCAACCAAGCCCTGATGATGTCTCAAAGGATGAAGCACTGGCCTTTCTGGACCAGGCAGAAGAAATGGGTCTCGTTCACACAGTCAGTAACGTAATGAAGGATTTTGGGTATGTCTGCAACTGCTGCGGATGCTGCTGTGGAATACTTAGGGGCATAACTGATTGGGGCATCGAAAACTCTGTTGCATACGCCAACTACTATGCAGCAATCGATTCCAACGAATGCTTGGATTGTGGAACGTGTAGAAAGAGATGTCAAGTGCATGCTATCTCTGAAAGCAACGGGGTCTCGGTTGTCGATCGAAGCAAGTGCATTGGATGTGGTCTATGCGTTACAGGGTGTCCGAATGGGGCAGCAAAACTCGAAAGAAAGCCCGACGACGAAATCGTCCAACCTCCCGTCGATTTCGCAACTTGGGAACATGAACGTCTGCGTAATCGAGGGCTAAGTAAATAAAAAGCGTTCTTCTCTGAGAAACAAAATTGGCGTTTTCAGGAAACATCTTGCGCGCGGAAGTCATGCCAAGAAAAGCTAAAAGGCCAGCGAGATCAGTTACATTCCAAAGGTCAGGAAAGGGAAAAACATGGCGAGAAAATTGAGAGTAGGCGATAATGCAAGGAACTTCGCTTTGGAAGATCAAAATGGGCGGGAATTCAAGCTTTCAAAACTCAAAGGCAAAAAAGTGTTGCTTTCGTTTCATCCTCTCGCATGGACTTCTGTGTGCGCGGAACAGATGAAATCACTCGAGAAAAACAAGAGTGCCTTCGATTCTCTTAACACTGTGGCCGTTGGAATGAGCGTGGACACTGTCCCATCAAAGAAGGCTTGGGCGCAAAGTCTCGACATCAAGAACACGAGGCTTCTCTCAGACTTCTGGCCACATGGCAAAGTCGCAAAGGCTTATGGAGTATTCAGACCTGAAGCTGGAACCTCAAAACGAGTAAACGTAATCATTGACGAAACGGAGAAGATAACTTTCTTCAAAATCTACAAGCTGGGACAACTCCCAGACATTCGAGAAATAATAAGTATCCTGAGAAAAACGTCTTAGCGAGCAAACGCCGCCGAGTCTGACGCGCGAGAGGCCAGCTAACTTGACGCCTTCTATTCATACCTGATTTGCTGTGATAGAGCATACGTTTTTATTTAAGCTGCAAATCCTTAGGATTTCTCAGGGAGAAACCTTGAGCGAAGAACAGAAAGAACAGTCTAGTGATGAGGCAAGACTGCAGGAACTCGTACGCGCTTTGGATGAAGAAAAGAAGCGGTCAGAAGAGTATCTTACACGGCTCAAGTACATGCAAGCGGATTTCGACAATTACAGAAAGAGACTGGAGCGACAGACGGAGGAGGTCAAAAAGTACAGCAATGAACGCCTCATCCTTCAACTGTTGGACATCGTTGACGAGTTGGAGTTGGCCATAAAATCGGCGCGATCTTCAGACTCGAAGGAAACTCTTATTCAAGGCGTTGAGATGACACTTAACAATCTGAAGAAGGTGCTTGAGAAAGAAGGGGTTTCTCCGATAGACTCCTTTGGCAAACCGTTTGACTCTTCAAAACACGAGGCAGTCTCCAAGGTAGAGAAAGACGATGCCAAAGGATGCACCGTAGTTGAGGAAATACGGAAGGGATACAGAATGAAGGAAAAGGTAATTAGACCAAGTGTTGTTAAAGTTGCTGTTAAACCATCATCAGAATCACAAGAAGGAGTCGAACCAAATGAGTAATGTGAAACCCGGCGAAAAAGTGTTAGGCATAGACCTAGGAACAACAAATTCTGCAGCCGCCATCTTCGAAGGCGGACGAGCAACCGTAATTCCGAGCGCGGAGGGTCCGACTGCGGCCGGAAAGATGTTCCCGTCGGTTGTAGCCTTCACCAAAGATGGCCAACTATTGGTTGGAGAGTCAGCGAAGAGGCAGGCAACCGCCAATCCTGAGGGGACGATATACGAGATAAAGAGAAAGATGGGCACGGACTACAAGGTCACCATAGCCGGAAAGGAGTACACTCCACAGCAGATCTCAGCGTTCATCCTGCAGAAAATAAAGAAGGATGCGGAAACCTACTTGGGAGTCCCGTTAAGGAAGGCTGTGATAACCGTCCCAGCACATTTCAACGATAATCAGCGGCAGGCAACCAAGGACGCAGGAGAGATCGCTGGATTCGAGGTTATGAGAATAATAAATGAGCCAACGGCAGCATGCCTGGCCTATGGAGTCGACAAGGTTGAGAAGGAGATGAAGATCCTTGTCTTCAGTTTCGGCGGCGGCACACATGATGTGACCGTGATGGATTTCGGCAAAGGTGTCTTTCAAGTCCTGTCTACCAGCGGTGACACCCAAACCGGCGGCACAGACATAGACAACGCTGTCATGGACTACCTTGTGGACGAATTCAAGAGGCAGACGGGGGTCAACCTCCTGAGCGACAAGATGGCAGCAGGCAGGCTGAAAGAGGCGGCTGAAAAGGCAAAGATAGAGCTTTCCACCCTGATGGCCACCGACATCGATTTGCCCTTCCTATACTCGGATACGTCTGGACCCAAGCATCTGCATATCACGTTAACCAGAGCAAAGCTTGAGGCACTGGCTCAACCGATAGTTCAGAAGACAGAGAAGACCCTCGTGAAAGCCCTGGAGGACGCGAAGCTGACGCCTAAGGACATAGACAAGATAATCCTCATCGGCGGCATGACGAGAATGCCGTACGTGCAGAGATTTGTGGAGCAGATGATGGGCAGGCCCCCTGAGAGAGGGATCGATCCGATGGAATGTGTTGCTGTCGGCGCGGCCATACAGGCAGCAGTTATCACTGGAGAAGTGAAAGACCTTCTGCTGCTGGACGTCACTCCGTTGTCACTCGGCGTGGAAACCCTCGGCCGCGTGTTCACGAGAATCATTGAAAAGAACACCACGATCCCCACTAGAAGAAGCCAAATCTTCACCACAGCGGCAGACTTCCAAACGGCCGTCACGATTCACGTGCTTCAGGGAGAACGAGCCATGGCATCCGACAACATTTCGCTCGGCATGTTCAACCTTGAGAACATTCCCCCCGCGCCGAGAGGGGTACCGCAAATAGAGGTAGCCTTCGACATAGACGCAAACGGCATATTGAATGTGGCAGCCAAGGATTTGGGCACTGGCAAAGAAGCAAAGATCACCATAACGGCCTCTACAAAACTCTCCAAAGAGGAAAAGGACAGACTGACAAAAGAAGCAGAGCAGTTTGGAGAGCAGGACAAGAAGAATAGAGAAGAGGCTGAACTGAGAAATAACGCCGACGGCCTGATCTACACGGCAGAGAAAACCAAGAAGGATCTCGGTGAAAAACTGACTCAGGACCAGAAAGACAAAATCGACGCAGCAGTTGCCGCGTTGAAGGATGCCCTCGCTGGCACCGACTTGGATAAGATGAAGGCAAAGTCAGATGAACTCACCAAGGTGCTTCAAGAAGTCGGAACATCGATCTACCAACAAGCATCGGCAGAATACGCCAAGGAGAAGGGACAAGCAGGCCCAGGCCCAGCGGCTCCCCCGGGCGGAGACAAGGTCGTTGATTCAGAGGACTACAAGGTCAAATAGATCTTAGACCAGCGCGGACAGCCATGATTGCCTTGAGACTTCGACGGTAAAGAACATGGCGGCAAAAAGGGATTATTATGAGGTTCTCGGAGTCTCTAAGACCGCATCTAAGGATGAAATCAAAGATTCATACCGAACACTGGCCATGCAGTATCATCCTGACAGGAACAAATCGCCTGAAGCAGAGGAGAAATTCAAGGAAATATCCGAAGCCTACGCAGTCTTATCGGATGATGAAAAGCGAAGACAATACGACATGCTTGGACATGCAGGGTTCGATCAGCGCTACACGAGAGAAGACATATTCAGGGGAGCCGACTTTGAGTCCGTATTCCGAGACCTAGGGTTCGGATTCGACTTCGGTGACATCTTCAGCTTCTTTTTCGGCCGAGGCGACCTTCAAGAAAGAGTGACCAGGGGCCGAGACCTCGCATACGAAGTCAACATCACGCTTGAAGAGGCTGCAAGAGGCGTACAAAAGGAGATACAATTCCCAAGAACTGAAAAATGCGGAGTCTGCCATGGCACTGGCGCCAGCCCTGGCACTAGTCCGAAGGTTTGCGAAAGATGCGGCGGAAACGGCCAGGTCCAGAGCGTTCGAAGGAATGGCTTCTCAACGTACGTGCAAGTCGTAGCATGCCCAGTCTGCAGAGGCAGGGGCCTCATAATAGAGTCTCCGTGCCCGGAATGCAGGGGCACGGGTCTGACTAGAAGAATGAGAACCATCACGCTCAAAGTGCCCGCAGGCATAGACGATGGCTTTCAACTGAGGCTTCGAGGAGAGGGAGACATGCCGCCGGAAGAAGGAAATCCAGGAGACCTGTATGCGCTGATCCACGTTGCCCCACACCAGTATTTCAGAAGAGAAGGGGACGATCTTCTGTACGATCTGACCATAGAGTTCCCCCAAGCTGCGCTGGGCACGGAAATATCTGTACCCACGTTTGAGGGAAACGTCAACTTGAAAATCCATTCTGGAACGCAGCCGGGAGAGGTGTTCAAGCTGAAAGGCAAGGGAATGCCCAGACTCGGGGGATACGGCAAGGGCAACCTGCTCGTGCGCGTAAACATATCTGTTCCAGAAAAGTTAACACAGCGACAGAAGAGCCTTCTTGAAGAATTATCCAAAGAATTCGGCACGGGCTCTCAGGCAAAAGAGCACAGAAGATTCAATCTCTAAAGAGAAAACAAACCAAGTTTCTTACTCAGCAAGTTTCCGCAAACAAGTTCTTTCTTTCTCCGCAAACTCTGTCCGAAAATGAAATAGCACCGTGTGCGAAACATTCTCTCGGTAGAGAAGATGAGAAAATACAGGTTTGCCACCAAGGCAGTGCACGCTGGCCAAGATCCAGATCCTTCAACAGGTTCCGTTTCTGTTCCAATCCACCAGACGTCCACGTTTGTTTTCAAAAGTGCGGAACAAGGGGCTGCAAGATTTGCCGGAAGAGAAGAGGGGTACATTTACACTCGTTGGGGTAATCCAACAGTCAGAGCACTCGAAAGAAATGTTGCTGAGCTTGAAGGAGGAGAGGATGCAAGAGCCTGTTCCTCAGGCATGGCTGCCATACACGCTGCAGTCGCTTCTATAGTCAGGAAAGGCGACCACATGATCGCGCCAGACAGCCTCTACAGCGGCACAGAGAAGCTGTTCATTGACATTTTCTCCAAGTTCGGCGTTGAAACCGCATTTGTCGACCAGTCCGACACGGCAAACGTTGAAGATGCGATTAAAGAGAACACCAAGATAATCTTCATCGAGACACCTGCCAACCCGACGTTAAAAATAACCGATCTCAAAGCAGTCGCAAGAATCGCCCAAGAAAGAAACATCATAACAATCGTGGACAACACGTTCATGTCACCCTATTTTCAACAACCACTGAGAATGGGCATCGACGTGAGCATCCACAGCATGACCAAATACCTAGGCGGACACAGCGACCTCATCGGCGGCATAATCATAGGCCGCAGGTCCTTGTTCAAGGCCTTGGACGACGTGATCAGGAACACGGGCGGAACCCTTGGACCCTTCGACGCGTGGCTCGCACTACGCGGAATCAAGACTCTGCCCCTGAGAATGAAGAAACACGACGAAAACGCCATGAAAGTCGCGGAATTCCTCGAAGCCCACAGGAAGGTTAAAAAAGTCCACTATCCAGGCTTGAAGTCACATCCGCAACATGAGTTGGCTAAAAGACAAATGAGCGGATTCGGCGGGATGATATCGTTTGAACTGAAAGGCGGGGTGCAAGAAGGCGTCAAGCTGATGAACTCCGTCAAACTGTGCATCTTGGCGGTCAGCCTGGGAGCAGTCGAAACCTTGATCGAGCATCCGGCTTCGATGACACATGCCTCAATATCAAGAGAAGAAAGGCTTAAGACAGGCATTACAGACGGCCTCGTGCGACTTTCCGTAGGAATAGAAGATGCTGAAGACATAATACAAGATCTTGAACAGGCATTGGCCAAAATGTAGAGTTCACGCAGAAAACAGCTGATTATCATGATCGTCAGAGAGGTTCACGCGAAGACCATCCTGTCAAAGTCGAAGGTCTTCGATTACACCGTTAACCCTTACATCGGCTGTGAACACGGCTGCACATACTGCTACGCAAGATTCATGAAGAGATACACAAGCCACAAGGAAAAATGGGGCAAGTTCGTCGACGCAAAAATCAACGCTCCTTACTTGTTGGCGCTGGAAATAGAAAAGAAAAGAGCGGGCAGGATTTGGATAAGCGGAACATGCGATCCGTACCAGCCTATTGAGAAGAAATATGCACTGACGACGAAATGTCGCGTGCGCGAAATCCTTTCGGAGCATGCGATGCCGGTTACGGTTCAGACAAAATCTGCACTTGTAATCCGCGATTTGGAACTGCTGATAAAATCATGTGCCGGTTACTACGCGGAGTTTGCCTCGGCCGCATAGAACTAAACCCCAGAACTTTTAAATACGCCAGACCGGCAGTATTATAGCAGTAAGGGAGACGGGAGTTTGGAGAAGAGAAAGGCAGTCGTACTACTAGTTCTTACGATAATGGTTCTGTCAATCATTCAGACGAAGCCCATGGTCTTGGCTGCCCACACGGGAAGCCCAATCGACAGTGGCTGGGCCTCAACGTCGCCAGTCATTGACGGAAATATCACAACTGGAGAATGGGCTTCCGCAACGGTTGTCAATTTCACACTTCAAATGAGAAGCCGAACAGACGGCAGTCTAAACAGGACCCTTAATGGCAGATTATATGTTGAAAACAACTGGACCTATGCCTTCTTGGCAGTGCAGATTTTCAACGATGACTATGAAGCTCATGACTTCAACGGTCACTACAAGGGTCTTGCCATGCTGTTTAACAATAACAACAATGGCACTCTCGTTTTCGGCGACAACGGAGAGGGGGTCACCACATATACCGCCTCACCGTTCTATTCACACAATGATCTGTACTATGCTGGAAGCTACTGGGACGGAGACTATTATGCTGGCAAAACCGATGATGGTGCACTGGCATGGTCGCACACTAACGCAACTCAAGGCGCGATCGGAAACTGGACTTTTGAAATGATGATCCCACTCAAGGGAACCGACGCAGGGTACGACTTCAACATCACGAGTCTGCCTTACACCGTGGGATACAAGCTATGGTTCCAAGAACCCGCCAACGGACTGGATGGCGTCTACCCGTATGATCCAACGATTCCAAAGAGCTTTGATCAAACAACAAACGCCTCAACTTTCGGCGACATGACGTTCTATCCTCTATACAACCTAACCATGGTTGCAACAACAGGTGGAACAACAAACCCCGCTCCAGGAATAAGTCAATACCCGTTTAAGACAGTTGTCAGCGCGACAGCTACCGCTAACCCATGGTACCAATTTGACCACTGGGAACTCGACAGCGTCAACGTGGGAGCGGCCAACCCATATTCAGTCACGATGAACCAGAACCACACGTTAAAAGCCGTGTTCATTCCCCTCTACGCCTTGACCATTACAACGACGACAGGTGGAACAACGACGCCGACTCCGGGCACGTACATTTATCCTAATGGGACGCTTGTTAATGTGACAGCCACGGCAAACAGCGGATACGCGTTTGGTCACTGGGAACTCGACAGCGTCAACGTGGGAGCGGCCAATCCGTATCAAGTCACGATGAACCAGAACCACACGTTAAAAGCCGTGTTCCTTCCTCTCTACAACCTTACGATTGTCACAACCGGGGGTGGATCAACAACACCAGCCCCAGGCACCTACACGTATGTTAGTGGAACAAGCGTAAGCGTCAACGCCACGGCAAACAGCGGATACGTGTTTGACCATTGGGAACTCGATGGGTTTAACGTAGGTACAGGCAATCCCTATTCTGTTTTAATGAATCAGAATCACGTGTTGAACGCCACATTCGTAGCACAGCTGTCAGTGACGATCAGTCCGGCAGACTCTACCATCCCTCTAGGCAACTCCGTTCTGTTCACCTCAAACGTGACGGGAGGAACCCCCGGATACTCCTACCAATGGTATCTGGTTCCAAACCCAGTTACAGGAGCAACATCCCCATCATGGACGTTCACCCCAACGTCGCCCGGCATCTACTACGTGTATCTAAACGTGACAGACTCCAAGGGCAGAGTCGCTATATCCAACACTGCAAGGGTCGTAGTACCGCCACCCATAGTAGGAGGTTACTCGATCCCGTTTGAGACGTCAACCTCAATGGGTCCATTCGCATGCTATGGCGCATTCGTGGCGGCTTTCGGCGCTGTAATCAGCTTCGTCAGACACAAGAAGAAAAGAGAATCTCCAGCCGCTTAAGCATCACCCATACGGCACGTTTTGTTTCGCCTTTTAGTCGGCGGAAAGATCTGTAACGTGTTTCTTTGTTGAATGAGGAATTGTTTGACAAGCGCGCTATGAAAAACTTAAATTCATTTGAAAGGTCTCTCGTAGCAATATAGTTGCAAGGTGAGAATACATTGGGCAAGATCGTAATATTAATGGGTTCTGAACGCGATCTCGAATTCTCCCGTGAAATTGCCAAATATGCAAAGGCCTTAAAATTAGAATATGAGTTTCGCGTCGCTTCGGCTCACAAAACGCCCGGCAAAGTCTTGAAGATCTTGAAAGAGTTCGAGAAAGAGAAGGTCGTTTTCATAACAGTTGCTGGAAGATCAAATGCGCTCAGCGCCTTCGTGGACGTAAACTCAACAAAGCCGGTTATCGCCTGTCCGCCATACTCCGAAAAGTTCAGTGGAGCGGACATTTACTCCTCGCTCAGGGTCCCAAGCGGCGTAGGCTCGATTCTAACGATTGAACCGGAAGGAGCCGCCATCGCAGCCGCGAAGATATTTGCCGTCGAAGACAATGAACTAACAAAACAAGTGCTGAAGTATCAACTATCAAAGAAAGATGAGATTGAAAAGGCTGACGAATCCGTTAAGAAGCTGAAGTAGTGCGTGAGCAATGGGCAGCGTGAAAGACTTACAAGCGATCAAAAGGCCCACAAGAAACAAGATGGGCGTCGGACGGTTCAGGTTTTCAGACCGATACTCAGTTTTTGACTGGGGAGAAATGCCCGACCTGATCGAGGGGAAGGGCGAAGCCCTCTGCATGATGGGAGCCTACTGCTTTGAAAGGCTAGAAGAAAAAGACATTAGAACGCATTATCGTGGCCTAATTGAAAAAACTGGAAAGACCGTTCGCTTCGATGAACTTGAGCAACCTTCAAACGTAATGGAGGTTAGCTTGGTCAACGTGTACAAGCCGAAAGCGGCCGTGTGTGAAGGCAAACTCCGTTATGACTATGAGGCTTACACTCCAGAGTCGGTTAACTGCCTAATCCCCCTTGAGATAATCTACAGGAACGGCTTGCCCGAAGGATCATCCGTCTTCAAGAGGCTTGAACAAGGTTCTATCAGTCTCAAACAGCTGGGCTTAGACCAATATCCGAAGGCAGGTGACAGGCTCAAGAAGCCTATTTTTGACGTGAGCACGAAACTGGAAGAGAAGGACCGGTACGTCACTTGGGATGAAGCCATGGAAATAGGCGGATTGACTCAAGAAGAACTAGAAAATGTCAAAGATCTGCTGTTGAAGGTTGACGAAACGATAACGCAGATTGCGTCGAGAGCAGGCTTGGAAAATGAGGATGGAAAAATAGAGCTGGCCTTCGATTATAAAAGGAAGCTCATTGTGGTCGACGTTGTCGGAACGCTAGACGAGTGCAGGTTCACTTATCAGGGGCTACACGTGAGCAAAGAGATTGCTAGACAGTTCTTCAGAAAAACAGACTGGTTCAAGGATGTGGAAGAAGCAAAGAAAAAAGCTGAAACAAAAGGCATTTACGATTGGAAGAAACTTTGCAAGTCCAATCCGCCGATGCTTGAACCCAAATTGAGGAAAATAATAAGCGAAATGTACATGGCAGCCTCGAACGAGTTAACCCAAGAAAGAACGTTCGATGTCCCAAGCCTTGCAGACGTAGTCAAGAAATACAGGGAATACTCCTGGCATTAGACAATAATGTGCGCTTTGGAAAGCAGAACTAATCAGGAATGCAACAATAGCCGACGGCTGCTCTTAGGTTCTCGACAACTATTTTCCACTGATCTTTTCGCCACATTTATAACAGTAGCTCGCATCGCTCGCATTCTTCTCCCCACAGTTTGAGCAGACGACTGATTCTTTGCCGGTGGATCGCCGAACGCTTTCCCCTGCTGTTTTGAAAGCTTCATGAATTTCTCCTGCAGCTACTGAGAATGCTTTCTCCATTTCCTGACCCATTTTCGACAGCGAGTCTCTTACCTCTTCCCAAGGGGCCGACACACCTGCCGCAACCCCTTCTCTGGTTCTGGCTCCGCATTTGGAGCAGAAATAGTCGTCGTCGGACACCTTGTTGCCGCACTTTGAACAGTAGTCCATGTGGATCGCCTTTTATCATTCAGCAGAAGCGCACAATTTAAGCATTTTCCAGCGTCCTAACTTCGAATCCATCACAGAGCTACCATCGATAGTAGCTTCGTATTCACTTTGATCACGTTAATTAACGACAATCGGGTTTCGCCGCCCAATTTTCTACTTGGAAGCTCTTATTATTATGGTCTCTGAGATGCAGTTGAATATTCTCAGTCTTTTCCTCGGATGCAACAGCCATCCAAGAATGAGGTCGATCGGTAACAGGAACGCTTTTCCTATACTTTCCAGAGCCGCACGACCTATGTCTGCATGTTCACCATTCAACCTTGCGACTCGAATTCCCATGATCATCTTGCCGACCGATTGACCGTAGGTTCCCTCCATCACAGTCCAATAGAGGAAGTAGACGAGGTTGCTAAACCCGAAGCTGACAAACGGAATCCAGCTCGGAATGGCCGGGACCCAAACGTATCCTGGCCAGCCTATCCAAGCTAGCAATCTTATAGGCGTAAGGATGATCTCAAGAATGATAATGTCAATCAGCCATGCAATGAACCGTTCGCCCCAAAAAGCTAGGCTTAGTTCAGTAGCAAGCTCGACGGCAGATCCTCACTTTGGACAGTAAGTCGCACCTTCTGGCAGTTCATTCCCACACTTTTTGCACCAGACCAAGATTCCATCGCCTCTTTCCAACCTTGTTCGACCGAGTATTTATCTTTCTTCATAATATTGCAGACTATGCTCGAAAGACTGTCCCCAGTCAGTTGACAGCTAGACGGGACCAAAAAAACGAAAGAAGAGACATCAAGCATTGGTTACGTGACAAGTTCATGAAGCTTGTTGGCTTTCAGCGCTCGTTTGATTTCCATTGCTATGCGATCTCCCGTGCTCAGTCGTCTCTGGTATTTGGCGTTGGCGTATTGTGAGCCTAGGCCCATGTGGACGTTTGTCCCACCACCGTGTCTTAGGGCTACATCTTGAGTTACTGGAATGTGCATGTACGGATCACGCTTGTCAGGCACATCGTACAGGCCGTAGTCAACTTCAGCCTTGGCCTCTGTGCCTCCTGTAAAGTCCAGCTTAGCGGCAGGCTTAAGCTCATATTTAGAGACGCGGTCCCACGTGATCAGCGTCTGTAGGCACCATGCGCCTATTATTCCTGGACTTGCGTACTCCCTGCATGCAAGCAGGAACCTATCTGCATAGCGGTGCAGATCCTTCAGCAGCGACTCTCTGAGGCTCAGAATGGCGTGAGCCGTCACCTCGAATGACGGGACCTTCTTAATCTTGTTCTGAACGTCGATTGGAAGCCTCTTTAGGCCGTCAAGAATTGTTTCTCTCCGCTCATCAATCGAAAGGAACTGATTGGCAAGGCAAATCCTTGCTTCTTCTGTGGTTACATTGTAGAGCTTTACAAACCAATCTTCCACATCACCCCAGTCCCCCTTAGCATCCAGTGGAGAAAAGAAGAAGTTGAAGTTAGCGTGCGGTCCCAGGACAATCTGTTCCACACGGCCGTTTTCTAGGGCCTCTTTGCTCAGATTTCCGGCCTTCACCTCTGCTGCAACCTTTTCCTCCAAGTCATTCGAATCCGCGGCAAAGATGAATTCCCTTTCGAACGCCCTGTGGGCATGCTCAGCCTTTAAGATCATAGGTTCATCTATCGGCTCCTTGAAGGTTATTCCACCCTTGTGAACGTTGTAATGATAAGCCTTCGGAGTCGGGATTCCAGCCTTCTCGGCGAACCAGTAATAATCCTTCTCGAGTTCGCCCCTGTTCTCTATCTTAAGAAGGTTTCTAGAACCTAATATTGGCACGCCATAATCGTTCTCAATTAAACTGCAGCGTTCATCACCTCCAACGTAGACGGCAAAAGCCCTGTTTGTGATCTGCATACATTCCAAATCAACGAGCTCGTCAACATACTTTAAAATGTCCGAGTATTTCTCCAAAATCAGAATAACACTTCTCCAGCTTCCCTTCTTCTTAATGTCTTTGGGGTCATTCACAACGCGCATGTCACGTCTAACTAGACAAGGCAAATTCTCGACTCGTTCATCTCGTCTGCCAACCATCGGGTTTTGAAGGTAAATTCGCGCTCTACTAGGCGTCGTGTAGATTATACTTCGAACACCATAATTGCGTTGGCCCTGCCAAGCATCTAATGCTGAATGAGAACCCAAATTCAATCCAATCGGCTCTTTGTACTTTCTGACTATTTCTTGCATCTCCTCTCTCTTGATGACCATGGCATTTCCCCTAAACAGCTAAGCAATACAAAGTGAGCCTTTTTAAACCTTTCAAAAAGCTGCGAGGCTTATCATCTAGTCTTCTTCCATAACTTTCTTCTATTCTTCTCTTCCATATTACATTATAAGAAAAAGCGGGCTCTTCACTTTCAGGGGAGAAGGAAGTTGAACGAAGACACTTTTGGCTGGTTATTCATAGGGGATAAGCCACTGCTCTACGAGAAGAGACATGTCGCAAGACAGCTTCAAATAGAAGCTTGGCTCGACCTTGCAGAAGCCCTCATGGAATTGAGCATTGAAAGACCAGCCGAAGGCGGAACAGCATCAAAACAAGCTGATTACGTCGTTTAGAGTCCGCAAACATGCAATACATTGCAGAAATTCTTGAAGCTTTTTTCATTCTTGTAACGTCTTAGGGCTTTAGTAATCGCTTTCTTGTCTTTTACACCCAGCTTCTTGATCACTTGCTTTGCGGTTTCGCTGCCTATGAACAGGAATTGGCAAACAGAGGTAACGTTAGCCGGTTTCCGGTTCAGACTGGCCGATTCAAAATCAACGATGAAAGGCCTGTCCTGCCTGCTAATTATCAGGTGTTTCGGGGCACGACTCAGTTCTCCATGGTCCAAGTTGATTCTGTCCAGCCGCCAGCACTGCTCCAGAATTCTTCGTAATACCCTGCCTATTCTTGTTCTACTCGTCTTTTTGCTCAGCCACTTTGGAAGAAGTTCACCATCGATGAATTGCATGCAGAGAAAGTTTCTGCTCGCAGCTAGCACCGTGGGGCCCACATCAATCAGGTTTGCTTTTTTCAGTAGCTCAGACTCCCGCTGCATCCTAGCACGATCGGAGTCGATCCTCCGGATTTTCAAAGCTATTCTGTCACCGTGCATGCTGGCCAACACAACTATTCCGACGCACCCTTTGCCCAAGATAGATACGTTGAAGACCTGTTTTTTCCCTACTAATTCTATCGCCGTGACGCCGAGCCTTCGAAGTTCCCTTAATCTTTTTTTGAGTTCGGCGTCGCTTGGTCTTGGGTAACAGAGTATCGACGCGTAAGGTTCTTCAACCAACTGCTCAATGGCTAAACTGCCTCGAACAATAGGCTGCGCGCTTCGTTTCCTCCCAAGGTTCTACGTATCCAAGCTCAGCTCGATTTAAGGCTTCTTTAAATTGATCTTAACGTTGGCGTCAGCAAAAACAAAAAGGCAAACACTTACTATTGAATAGGGAGTATCGCAGAAGAGAAGAGTGATCATGGAGCTAGCTGGATTATGCCTAGGTTTGGACAAATTGATGAAATACTCAAGCTGATGAGCAACAAGCAGCGTATTCGCAACATCGGTGTCGTCGCGCATATAGATCATGGAAAGACAACGATGACTGATTCGCTGTTAGCCGAAGCGGGACTGTTGTCGTGGCAGGTGGCTGGCTCAGCTAGGGCGCTTGATTATCTTGAAGAAGAACAAAGGCGCGGAATTACGATCAAGACCGCTAACATCTCGTTGCTTCATGAAACCGAGCGCTTCGGCCACGTAATCAACTTAATTGACACGCCTGGTCACGTGGATTTCACTGGCAAAGTGACGAGGGCGATGCGGGCCGCGGACGGAGTGATCGTCGTCGTAGACGCCGTCGAAGAGGTGATGGCCCAAACTGAGACCGTGACGCGCCAGGCATTAGAGGAGAGAGTCAAGCCTGTTCTTTTCATAAACAAGATTGACCGGCTGATCAATGAGCTGAAACTTGACGCTGACCAGATGCAGAGCAAGCTTGCGCACATAGTGGCTGACTTTAACAGTCTGATCGAAATTCATGGAGAACGCGAATTCAAAGAGAATTGGAAAGTTGACCCGACAAAAGAGAGCGTAGTTTTGGGTTCAGCCCTACACAAGTGGGGCTTTACGGTTGACATGATGAAGCAGAAGGGAATGAAATTCAATGATCTCATAGAGAGCTGCAAGAAGGGTGAACATCAAGCCCTTTCGAAAATGCTTCCTCTGCACACCGCGATACTTGACATGGCAGTTAAGAACTGCCCTAGCCCGATTGAGGCTCAAAAATATCGAATCCCGAAAATCTGGAGAGGTAGGATGAATTCGGCTATAGGCAGGGCAATGATTAACTGCGATGATCACGGGCCCATGACAATGTGCATAACCAACGTTCAAGCATATCCCGACGTTGGCACGATCGCAACCGGAAGACTGTTCTCAGGCTCAGTGAAGGAAGCAGACCATGTATTCTTGATCGAAGCAAACAAAGAATACCATGTAAAGCAAGTTTTCATGTGTATGAGTGTCTTCAGAGAAGTTGTCAGTCAGATTCCAGCAGGGAACCTAGCCGCTTTATCTGGCTTGGACATGGCAAGAGCAGGCGAAACAGTTATCGATAGCACATGCAAAGATGACGCTGTTCCGTTCGAAAGCATGAGATACGTTTCTGAACCTGTGATAACTGTAAGCGTTGAACCTAAGGATCCCAAAGACCTTCCACGCTTGAACAAAGCATTGGATCGGCTTCTTGTAGAGGACCCAAACCTCGAAATCAAGATTGACGAAAAAACCGGTGAATACCACCTTAGCGGAATGGGTGAACTCCATCTGGAAACATCCATAAAGTTTCTGAAAGACTACAGTGGAAGCGCAGAAATCATAGCCTCCTCTCCAACCACAGACTACAGAGAGAGCGTTACAGGGAAAGGCTCGATCGTCCTAGCCAAGAGTCCCAACAAGCTGAACAGTTTCAAGGTTCAGGCAGAACTTGGTAAAGAAACCGAGGCACTGGCCGCAGAAGAAAGGGAGAGAAACGTTTGGGCATTTGATGAGCACTCGAACATACTCATAGACCTCACGAGGAACGTAAGAATCCCGAGCGAAGCAAGAGACAGCATCGTCTCAGGCTTTAGGTGGGCATGCAAGACTGGCCCCTTGTGTGAACAGCCGATCAGAACTGTCAAGGTCAGCCTAGTTGATGTCGAGGTTCAGCAAGAACCAGCGCTGAGAGAGCCGACGCAGATCATGCGAGGCGTCAGCCGCGCAATCCTGGGATCTTTCCTAACCGCGAAACCGATTCTGCTCGAACCGATCTACAAGATTGAATTGTCCACTCCGATTAAATGGTTCGGCAAGTGCACAAATATCCTAGTTTCAAGACGAGCAAGAATACTGGCCACTGAAAACAGGGGAGCCATAATCTTGATAAAAGGCTACCTTCCAGTTGCAGAAGCCTTGGGCTTGGCGGCTGAAGTACGTTCCTCCACATCTGGCAGCGTCTTCTGGCAAAGCACTTTTGATCATTGGGAAAAGGTCCCAGAAAAGATGGCGGCAGGGATCATGAGACAGATCCGGATGAAAAAAGGCTTACCCCCTGAAATTCCGAAACCCGGGATGTTCGCAGATGAAGCCTAATCTAGGGGCGGACATTTCTGGACGAATTAAAAGCCGTAGCCTAAAGCAATTATACTAAGGTTTCCGAAATCAACATTTATGTGCGCGCTGTGTAGTCTATGGTGGAACCTTGCCAACGGAGGATATTGAAAAAAAAGTTTTGGTTACGGGCGGCGCAGGCTTCATAGGTTCTAAGCTGGTTCAAGCGTTGCTGGAGAAAGAAATTCGAGTGAAAGTTCTTGATTGCCAATATGGACCTTTTAGGAGGAAGAAAAGCCCAGATCTCGAGTTTGTCAACATCGGAGGTGATGAAAGCCATGCCGGAATGGCTGATAGAAACGTTGTTGAGAAAGCTGTTAGGGACGTTGACGTTGTTTACCACTTGGCGATCAACTGGGATGGGCACACGTGGAAGCACAAGCTTCCTCTCACAGATCTTTTCGATGTCAATATTAGAGGTACCGTTAACCTTTTGGAAGCAGCAAAGGCTCAGAGGGTAAAACACTTTCTTTATTCCAGCAGTTGTGCAGTGTATGGAAGTCAAGGTTCTCAGATTGTAAATGAGGAAAGCGTGTGCAAGCCTGAGTTATGGGATGGTGATCCCGGAGCGGCCTACGGCATATTGAAACTCACTTTAGAGAAGCTTTGCCTATTGTACCATAATCAGCACGGATTGCCGACAACAGCGTTTCGCATGGATTTCGTATTCGACGAAAATAACGCATTGCCCAGCCAAAAGATCATTGACAACCTTCGTGAAGGCGGAACCATAGAAGTGACCGAAGGTGACGGCTTCGCAAGCATACATGTAGACGAAGTCGTCCAAGCGTTTCTGCTGGCCACTCTGAACGAGAAAGCATATGGCCAAACATTCAACCTCTCAAACCCATCGACCTTTATAACATATTACGAACTCTACCGATTCTTGATACAAAAAGCAAATTCGAAGAGCAATGTTCGACTTTCGACTGACCAAGAACACGTCGGCAGAACCATTGAATCAATCGAGAAGATACGAAGAGCGTTAGGCTGGAGGCCCTACAAGACCAAAAAAGACCTCAAACAGGCAATGATTCAAAGCATCAAATCAGCCTGAAGCCTAATGGGGCCACGCGACAAATGAACCTCTCTGAACAACCCACGCTTTGAAGGGTGACAAAACATGAAAATAAAGGTAGATCCGCTAAACCCGTTCAATCTAGAAGCCACTCTCTGTTGTGGACAGGCTTTCAGATGGGACAAGAGGGCTGAATGGTGGTACGGCGTTGCAAGTGGAAGAGTCTTCAAAACACGGCAAACAGGTGAAACTCTGGAGATCGAAAACGTAAACATCAATTTTGCGAAAAACTACTTCGGCCTCATCGATGAGTTGAACAATGTCTTTTCACAAATCTGCAAGGACCCATACATCAAACGGGCTGTTAAAATGTTCAGTGGCTTAAGGATCCTACGCCAAGACCCTTGGGAATGCCTGATCTCATACATTTGCGCAACTTACAAGAACATTGCAGCAATAAGGCATATGCTTCTTAACCTTTCTCGTAGGTTCGGAGACAAAGTCTGCTTCGACGGCTTAGACTTTTACACCTTTCCGACGGCCGAAGATCTAGCCCAAGCATCCGTAAACGACCTTCTCAGGTGCGGTCTAGGGTACAGGGCAAAATACGTCCATGAAACCGCAAGAACAGTCGCTGAAAGCCCGCTTGACTTTGCACGCTTAAGGAAAAAGGGCTACGAAGAGGCAAGACATGAGCTGGTGGGTCTCGCTGGTGTGGGTCTCAAAGCGGCAGACTGCATTCTGCTTTTCTCCCTGGACAAACTTCAAAGCTTTCCAGTTGACGTTTGGGTAAGACGAGCCGTTCTTAGACATTACGCAGGTCATTTCTCCAAGGAGTTCATGGCCAGACTCAGAGAAAAAGAGTCATTGGCGAGTTCCGACTATGAGAAACTGAGCTTGTTCGGGCGAACATATTTCGGAGAATTCGCCGGCTACGCTCAGGAGTACTTGTATCATTACGAGCGGACGATGGGCTAGGTCTTTCGACAAGAAAGTAGAGGATACATTAGAAATACTAGTTTTCACTTGCGTTGAACGTTCTCTTTTGAAGCCCTCTCTATCCACTTTTCCATCCGTTTCCGGACTTCTTCCTCGAGTCTCTGTTTCGAGATGAGCCCTCCTCTAACTATGACCTCGCTGTCCACAGCTATGCTTGGAGCGCTGAGGATATCATAGGTTTTTCCTTCGTTTAGTCCTTCCGAAGTGGCCATGTTGACCTCCTTGTATACCATGTTGAACTTCTGCGCGACTTCCGAAGCAATTGCTTTTGCTAAAGGACAGCTGGAACAGCTCGGAAGAGTGAAGACTTTGAGCTCCACGACTGTTTCTCCCTTGAAGGTCTACTTTATGAAGTCGCCAACTTTTTAAATCTTTCAATGAGAGGAAACAGAGTTTTGGGAAGCTGGGGCAGTGGAAAACGTATATATCTGGAAAGGAATGCAACTATCAACTTGAAAAAAAGCCGAACCAGACAGATAAGCAGGGCCCGTAGCTCAGCCCGGTTAGAGCGCCAGGCTCATAACCTGTTGGTCGGGTGTTCAAATCGCCCCGGGCCCACCACCTTTTCAATGCTTTTTTGCATGGGCTTGCAAGTTAGACTCTAACTTCAGAACACGTTTATACTTTCATGTTCGTTCTTTACGCCTCTCTACTCAGGATTTTTGCGTGGCTGGGCAGGCATTCCATACAACTAGTGCTATCGCTTTCTATTGGCTAGCCTTACTGTCAGTTCTGTAACGTTTTTTCCAAGTTGTTTGCAGCTTTCGATGGCCTTCTTGTTCGGCGCCCCTAGGGCGGCCGCGCCATAATGTTCATGGCCGTGTCTGCCTTGAACAATCATGCCATGTATTAGCATCGCGTCCAAGATGGAAAGTAGTGTTGTTTCAGCTCCCGAGGCGTTTCCGCCCGAAGACGTGAAGGCGCCTCCAACCTTTCCGACGAGTTTGCCGTGTATCTGGACGGATTTGTCGAAGAAAGCCTTGAGCTTGCCAGACATGAGCCCATAAAAAGTCGGCGAGCCAACGATGATTCCATCGGCACCCTCCAAATCATCAAGGTCTACATCATCAACCTTCTTCAAAACGGCCTCGACTTCTTTAACCTCGGCGATGCCTTCCATGACCGCGAGAGCCATCTTCTCGGTGTTACCACCCCGGGAATCGTACAATACTAGAACCCTAATCATAACAACCCAAACCTACCTGCTAAAATCATAACGAGCTTTATTAATCATTTCTCAAGCTGTACGTCAGAAAGATCAAAAAGTCCGCAATTGCAACTGTTCCCGAGAATGGTGAATGAAAGTGGAAACGTGACCCACAACGGCGTGGAAAAGCCCCCTGCGACGAGGCGAATTCCCGAGAAGCCATGTAGAAACTTTTTCGCGCCACTCTCCTTTCAAACGCCAAACAGTCAATAGAAGATTGTTCCATAAGCTATAAGTGCTGAAAGATGCTAAAGATTGTGCGAGGGAATGGTAAGCTCCTCATTCTTGGGAGAAAGGAGAGAAGGGAGGAAAAAATTCTAAACTTACCATTCTCCTCGCATTTTGCATAATTGATTCACAGGTTGCTTTTAAATATTTCGTCAGTTCAGAACTATGTCTTAGGGAATTCTATCAAAAGATACATTTCTCCGGGCTTTTTTGCCTATGGCATTCCCAGGTCATGCGCCGATTTTTTCAGTCTCCATGAAAAACGAGCTACAAAAACGAGTTAATATCTGATCATGCGCGCTTCGGAAGCCATCGGTCACTGCAAGGCTGTCCATACTCGGCTCAGCAGTTTGCTTCAAGATTGTAAGGACCACTCGTCAGACATTCTGCCTTGCCCTTATGCACGAGAACCGTGTCTTCTATTCGGACTCCGCCGAAGCCCAATAAATAGATGCCTGGCTCGTCGGTGACCACGTTTCCAATTGTCAGATTATCCTTGCTCAGCGAGCTCAGTGTTGGTCCTTCATGGACTTCTAGTCCTACGCCGTGACCTAAGCCGTGAACGAAGTATTCCCCGTAGCCTGCGTCAGCTATTACTTTTCTGGCTTCAGAATCGACGTCTTTGGCTTTGGCCCCAGGCCTTATTGCCTTGAGCGCCTCGTCATGAGAAGCCCTCACTATCTCGTACAATTTTGTTTGTTTTGTCTGGGGCTTTCCGGCAACGATGGTCCTAGTGATGTCTGACCGATAGTGCTCATAGACAGCGCCCATGTCGAGGACGACCAATTCGCCATTTCGTATTTCCCTGTTAGTGCAGCCGCCTCCGAGCTGGGTTCCTCCCCCGCCGTGCGGAAATGCCGATCGGGCACCTGAGGCAATGATGGTATCGAAGGCTACGCCCCAAGAGCCCCTTTTTCGCATGGCGTACTCGATTTCAGCCGCAACTTGATACTCTTTCACGCCTGGCTTTATCGTTTCGTAAGCTATCTTCATCCCAGTGTTCGTTAATTCCGCTGCTTTGCGCATCAATTCAAGCTCTTTTGGGTCTTTGACTCTGCGGAGTTCCCCGACGAGGTCGCCTTTCGGCTTCAGTCTCGCCTGTCCTCTGAGCTCCTTCGCCAGTTGACGATAACTCTCGGAGTTCAGCGTGTCGAAGGCGAGCTTCTTGATCTTGCATGCTTTAGCCTGCTTGCCCACTGCCGCCATCAGGTTCTGCCCGCGTTCAAGCATTTCCAGTTCGAACCCTTTTGTCATATACTTTGCCTGCTCAAAATTGACGTTGTACGCGTAGATTATGCCCTTGCCAGTCTTGGGTATTAGCATGGAGGTCAATCCTGGGCAGCCTGTAAAATAGTAAAGGTTGACTTCACTGGTGACTAGGAACCCATCAAAACCTTTCACTTCGAATGCTTTCTGTTTTAAGGCTTCTACTCGATCCATATGTCTCACCTTTCAAGTACAGAGCCGCAGCTTTTTCTTAGAATGTCCTCATTAGCTTATACGTTTTGCCCGTCTTTTTCGAGGACGCGGCGGCGCTGGGGCATAGAACATAGTTTCACAAGGCTTTTAAAGAGACATACAATAATCCGTTAAGGTAATCGCAAAGAAAGGAGAAAGATACTTTGAAGAAGTCAGTTGCGTTAGTAATCGCTTTCTTGATCGCTTTTTCAATGCTTGCAGTATTGCCCACGCATGCCTTAGCCATCCCAGCTCCTAAGCTCCCGTGGCTTCAAGTCTCACCCGCATGGACCAAAGTTGGTCCAGCCCCGTCAGTTGGAAGCATAATCAACGTGAACGTTGAAGTGCACAACTTGACACAGGATATGCAGGTTGTAGCCATACAGTTCCGACTGCAGTATAACGACTCGGTGCTTCAACTGGTCAGCGTTAATGAAGGTCCCTTCATGGAAGATCCGACGTGGAATCTATATGGAACATTCTTCACATCCGCCAACAATGTGGGAGGAGACCCGACATACCCATTCACACACGTTATCGTCGCTGAGTTGGTATTTCCAAATCTTACCAACGGCGAGTATGATCAGACAACGTTACCGAACACTGAAAACAGCATTGTAAACTCGACCCTCGCGACATTCCAATTCATGGTTCTGCAGCAAAATGGCCCCGTTCAGCCTGACATCAATACCACTCTGAACGTACTGCCGTTCTTTCCACCGACAGACAACAACTTCATCGACAAGAACGCCAATCTCGTGCCCGACTTGCCGGGAGTGAATGGCACCGTGACAATCTACTCGACGCGTGCGTTTTGCGACGTGAACAACGACGGCACAATCGACTGCAAGGACCTTGCAATGGCAGCCCACGCCTTCGGAACGACTTCAGGTGATGGACGATGGGACGCACGAGGTGACGTTAACGGAGATGGCAAAATCGACGGCAAGGATCTCGTGCTCATTGTTAAGAGCGCGATAGAATTGGCGACGTGCGGGAAAGCCCCATAAGAAATAAGTGTCCTGACTTTTCCCCTTTTTTTTGAACATACTCTTTAGCCTTGAATAGTACAGGTTGGTTTGCTGTTCGGTAGTTCCTGTCACTTACGCATGCTTGCTATAAGCTTAACAAAGCACATGTTTTGCAGAGAAGCTTCCCCATGCGGCTAATTGTAAACGGTAAGTCCCACACTTTTCGCAAGGATATGAATGGCGCGCTCTGAAAGCATGATAGAAAGCGCTTAAGATTTTTGCTGTCTCCATATAGAAGATGATAAGGCCTTTTACCTCATTATTACTTACAACATACCGAAACACACTAGAAAACAGAAAAGAACCAAGGAAAACAAGTGATGAATATCTTAAACACATTTCAACATTCAAACCTTACATACAAGCCTATCTAGGAATCGTTTAATGCTCTGTTTTAGAACATTCCGTTCTAAAAGCTGGACAGGCTAGCAACCCTGCAAATGACACCTTGGTAGCGTGTTTTTTGCTTGGTGGGCACCCTTTTCTGACAAGTTTGTGGAAAGCGTGAAAGGGTAAAGATGTGCTCAAAAATTAGGAAGAAGATCACTAGCCGCCGCTTACGATTGGTAGGAGTGCTACGTGGTCTCCTTTTTTCAGCTTGGTTTGAAGTCCCTTTAGTTGGTTGAGAAGGTAACCGTTGACGGTGATGATGTAGTTCGGCTTGACGTCTGAGCCTTTGGGCTCGTAGATAGCCTTTTTGAATGGTTCTCCGTACTTGTTGGAAAGGTGAGTGAGCAGATCGGTAATGGTCACGTTTTCGTCTGTCTCGATTTCTTCTTCTCGCTTGTTTTCCGTCATGTTCTTTATGTGGCCGATGTATTCGACTCTTACCTTCAAAGGTCTTTCACCTATGCCTTCGCTAATACGCAAATGTGCAGCGCCTTGATATATCCATTTCACCTTCCATTGGAAGGCTTTGATTCGAGAAAACCTAAATACAGCCTGAAAGTGAAAAATCTCTAAGAGTATTCTTGCGGGTGTTTTCAGTCGTGTTTGACAAGGACGAGTTGAACAAGATTCGCACGCGAATGCAGCAGTGGGAAAAAGAAACATTGTCTAAGAGCTTTGATAAGCTTCCTGAGAAGGGCGAGTTCGTCACGAGCTCGGATATTCCGGTCAGCCGATTATACGCGCCCAATGACTTGGCTGATTTTGATTATCTGCGTAACTCGAGTTTTCCTGGCGAGTACCCTCTAACACGTGGTGTCTACCCGACGATGTACCGGGCACGTTTGTGGACTATGCGGCAGTATGCAGGGTTCGGGACGGCTGAGCAGACGAATCAGCGGTTCAAGTATCTGCTCTCTCAAGGCCAGAAGGGTCTGAGTGTCGCTTTCGACTTTCCCACGCAGGTAGGTTACGACTGTGATCACTCTCTGTCACATGGTGAAGTGGGCAGGGCAGGTGTGAGCGTAAGCACGTTGCAGGACATGGAGATCGTGTTCGACGGAATTCCGCTGGATAAGATTACTACGTCGATGACGATTAACGCGCCGACTAATGTTCTTTTGGGAATGTACATTGCGGTTGGAAACAAGCAGGGTCTGACGGAATCCAAGCTTGGTGGAACGGTTCAGAACGACATTCTGAAGGAGTATGCCGCGAGAGGCATGTACATTTATCCGCCTAACCCTTCGATGCGGCTGGTTACGGACATCTTCGAATACTGCTCACAGCACATGCCTGAATGGAACACCATAAGCATAAGCGGCTACCACATCCGAGAGGCAGGAGCCACAGCGGTTCAAGAAGTTGCTTTCACGCTTGCTGACGCGATCGCGTACGTTGAGGCCGCAGTCGACCGAGGCTTGGACCTTGACAAGTTTGCAGGCCGTCTATCGTTCTTCTTCGCTGCCCACAACAACTTCTTCGAAGAGGTAGCAAAGTTTAGGGCCGCGCGCAGGCTATGGGCGAAAATCATGAAGGAACGATTCGGAGCGAAGAATTTGAATTCTTGTATGCTGCGGTTCCACGCTCAGACTTCCGGCGTGTCGCTTACTGCTCAGCAACCTCAAAATAACGTTGTACGCGTGGCCCTGCAGGCCTTGTCAGCCGTCTTGGGCGGAACCCAATCCCTGCATACAAATTCCTTCGATGAGGCCTATGCTCTGCCTAGCGATGAGGCCGTGCTGGTTGCCCTTAGAACGCAGCAGATCATAGCGTATGAAAGCGGAGTCGTCGACAGTGTTGACCCACTTGCAGGCTCCTATTACGTTGAATACCTGACAAATGAAATAGAGGAAAAGGCTGAAAAGTACATTGAACAGATCGACACACTCGGCGGCGCAGTGGCGGCCATCGAGAAAGGGTTCATTCAACGCGAGATCACAGACAGTGCTTACCGCCATCAGAAAGAGGTTGAAACCAAGAAGCACATCGTAGTAGGAGTCAACGCGTTCAAAGCTGATGAGGAGGTTCCCATAAAGATACTGCAGATAGACCCTGAAACCGAGAGAAAATTGACAAAACGATTGACACGGATCAAACGTGAAAGGAACCAAGCCAAAGTGAACGAAGCCCTAGCTAAACTACGGAGAACAGCTGAGGACGAGGCGGCGAATCTTATGCCTTTCATGCTACAGGCCGTGATAGAGTACGCAACGTTAGGCGAAATATGCGATACTCTGCGTGAAGTGTTTGGAGAGCATAAGCCGTCATGTATCTTCTAGCCGATAACGAGGAGTGTGTCGCCTTCGCTTACTGATGAGCCCTCAGTGACATTTACCTGCTGTATCGAACCGGCCTTCGGCGCGCATATTTCGTTTTCCATCTTCATGGCTTCGATCACGCAGAGAACCTGATTTGCCCTGACCTGGTCGCCTTTCTTAACTTTGACCAGTACGATCTTGCCAGTCATCGGCGCGGTTACGGCACCCTCTACAGCTTGTTCTCTTGCGACAGGCTTCCTTGCAGGTGCTGAATGCGTCGGCGCAAAGCCTGTTAAGGCTGTTCTTGTGGTGGACATTTTGAGCTCTGTTTTGAATGCTGTCCCGTCAACCCTCACTTGGAAAGGCTTCTTCTGGTCTATTGCAGGCAATTCTATCTGGTGGCTTCTGCCATCAATGCTCAGTGAGAATGGTTTTTCTAAGGTGACTCGGTCGGTTTGCATCTGGACTGTTACGGGTTTGCCATCAACTTTGACGGTGAAAGAGTTTTGTCCGTTCTTTGCTATTTCGACTTTTCGGGGTTTGCCGTCTATGCAGATCTCGTATGTGGGCATGGTTAACCACCGTGTTCGGATAGGCTTTGTCTGCCTGCTAGAACCCAGTTTGTCGTGCCCGTTTTCAGCTTGGCAACTGTTAGTGCTTTCACGCTGTTTGAGCTTGTAATGTACGCGCACAATGCGACCGAGATCGCGGCGACATGTTCAAGTTCAGCTACTTTTTCAGGTTTGATTTCCGTTTTTTCTTCTTCTTTCTTTGTTTTCCGTTTCTTGAAGAACTCGAGTGCTGTCTGCGGAAACAGGGCATAGGTTATTTTGTCCTCTTCGCTTTCGATGTACGGTTTTACGTTTTCTGGGATTTTGTTAAGCCCGGGTTCGAGCAGATCAGCTGGTCTTACGGTGATTGGTTCTTCGTCGCCTATGATTTTCTTCTTCACCCTAGGATCAATCGGAGCTGGAGGTTTTCCGTAGAGGCCTTTCACGTAGTCCTTTATTTCCTTGGGCACGATGCCGTAACGTTTGCCACAGATGACGTTGAACACGGCCTGTATTCCAACGAGTTGGCTCGTTGGCGTTACGAGCGGTGGGTACCCCAATTCTTTTCGGACCCTTGGCACTTCTTCGAGGACTTGATTGAGCTTATCCAGAGCTTTCTGCTCGCGAAGTTGCTCGAGAAGGTTGCTGAACATTCCGCCTGGTATCTGATGGACTATTATTGAGGCATCTATCCGTTCGGATTTTGGATCAATGAGCTTCAACGGGTCATAGTATTTCTCACGCAGTTCACGGAAATATGATGCAATTTCGTTGAGCAGCGTCAGGTCCAAGCATGTGTCATACGGGGTACCCTTCAGTGCGGCGACAACTGACTCAACTGGCGGTTGGCTTGTGCCCCACGCCAGAGGCGAGAATGCAGTGTCGAGTATGTCGACTCCGGCCTCGCAGGCGCGCAGGTATGTCATCATTACCATCCCGCTTGTGCTGTGACTGTGCAGGTGTACAGGCAGGCCTAGTTCTTCTTTCAGCGCAGTTATGAGTTCGTACGCAGGCTGCGGCGCCAGCATGCCCGCCATGTCTTTTATGCATATTGAGTCGCATTCGAGTGCAGAGAGTTTCTTGGCAAATTCGACGAAGTGCTCGACGGTGTGAACTGGGCTTATGGTGTAGCAGATCGTTCCCTGCGCGTGTTTACGTGTTTTTTTGACTGTTGTTATGGCTACTTCCATGTTGCGAATGTCGTTTAGAGCGTCGAACACTCGGAAGATGTCTATGCCGTTTTCGGCTGCTTTCTCCACGAATCTAACGAGAATGTCATCCGGATAGTTTCTGTAGCCAACCACGTTCTGGCCGCGCAGCAGCATTTGGAGCGGCGTCTTCTTAACGTGCTTCTTGAGTTGACGGATGCGTTCCCAAGGGTCTTCTGAGAGATAACGTATGGCAACGTCGAAAGTGGCTCCGCCCCAAGCTTCAAGCGAAAAGAAGCCGACCCGGTCTATCTTTTCGGCTATTTTGAGCATGGTTTCGGTGCTCATCCTCGTGGCCATCAGGCTTTGATGAGCGTCACGGAACGTAGTGTCCGTGATTCTGACAGGTTTATTCGCGTGCATCTAGACACCTTCTGTGAAGAGGCTGAGAGTGAGAATAAAAAAGGGTACGGAAAGGCGTATTAAACGATTTGGGTCATGAGAAGAAGTATTTCGTCATAGAAAAGAGGCCCAGTTCGGTCAAGTGCCCGTTTCAGGTAATTCGGTAGTTTTCTTTTGATTTATGGTTTGTTCTAGGTATTGTCATCGTGAATTGGGCGCCTTTTCCAGGTTCTCCTGTTTCTTTGATCGCCCAGCCGTAGGCTTCCATAATCTTTTTTATCAGATAGAGTCCAAGGCCTGTGCCTTTTCCGTATCCTTTTGTGAAAAGCTTGGATTTCTCTGCTAGCGGTATGCCAACGCCGTCGTCCTCGTAGATCAGCTTCAGCTCTTCCCGGCCTTTTTCCATTCGTATTCTCATGTATGTGAGCTTCTCGCCGTATTTCAGCGAGTTGTCTATCAGATTGTAGAACAGTCGTGTCAGTAGTGAATCTGCAAGGACTATCAGTCCTTTGCATTCGTTATCTGTGCTGGTGCCTTTGAGGTCGCCGAACTGCGAGGCTGCCTTGTCGAAAGCGTCAGCGACGTCCACATATCTGGGTTCCTCCTCGCCTAGCGTCTCGTAGCTTCTGGCGAAGTCGAATATTTCGACGATCTGCCTGCATGCTTCTTCTATTCCTCTGAGGCGCTCGAGCGTTTCAGGGTCGCTGATGGCCTTCTTTTTCACTAGATAGGCGTTGCCTGTGACGAGTGTCAGTTTGTTCTGTACGTCGTGTCTGGTCAGGCTGCCGACTACTCGGAGTTTTTCATTGATTGTTGCAAGTTTTCCCATCGTTTCTTTGAGTGCTTCTTCCGTGTTTCTCAGTTCGGAGATGTCCTTGTACATTCCAACGTAGCCTTCAAGCCGGTCTTCGACCGCGATGGGAGCCGCAGATATGGACACCGGAATCAATCTTCCATCTTTTCTTCTTCTCAGAGTATCGTGATAAACATAGCCTTGAAGGGCTCTCTGATTTAGGTTGCCCGCTTCTTCCAGCCTTTCTTTTTGAACTATGACGTCATCCAAATGTTTTCCCTTGATCTCGGCAAGACTGTATCCGAAGAGTCGTTCAAAGCGCGGGTTGATGTCCAAGATGTGAAAGTCCGTGGACAGGTAGACCGCAGCCTCAGGGTTCCCCCTGAACAGTCTCTCGAATTTCTGCTGGCTTTCTCGAATCGTCTCCTCTGCTTCGACGTATTCAGTCAGGTCCTTCGTTACGACCACTATCGTGGTTGGCCTGCCGAAAGAGTCGTGTATCAGGCTTCCTGAAAGCTCCCCCGTGAACTCTCGGCCGTCCTTCTTCATCAACCTAAGCCTCAGGATCTCGGCATGACCCTGCTCTACGAGCTGCTTCACGACGGCCCGAGCTTTCGCCCTGTCTTTCTCGCAGATGATTTCGAAGCCGTCTTTTCCGATGAGTTCGTCTTTAGACGAGTAACCATGAAGCCTCAAGAACGCCTGGTTGCAATCAAGTATGGTTCCATTCAGTTCGGCCACGCTGGTGGCGTCGGGAGACGAGGAAACTATGGCTCTTAGTTTCTCTTCACTCTCTCGCAGGGCTTCCTCAGGCTTTCTGACTTTGGCCATCTCTGTGATACTGTGGGCAAGTTCCGCGTAGACGGTTTCTGTTTCTCCTATTTTATTCAAGTACTGGTTGGCTCCGAGGTTAAGCGCCTTTATTGCGACTTCTTCTCTGCCTTTTCCAGTGAACATGACGAAGGGAATTGTGTCTCCTCTTCTTCTCAGATCTTTGAGGAATTCTAAGCCGTCTTTTTCGGGCATTTGATAGTCAGAGACCACGACGTCGTACTTTTCCTTCTCCAACTTCGTCAGGGCTTCGTCGACGGAAATTGCCGTGTCAACCAGAAGATCTTGGCCCATCTCAAGACACTGTTTGGTGATTTTCAAAAAATCCGAGTCATCATCGACGAGCAAAACCCGTATCTTCTCGCTCAAGCCAAGCATTATTTTCGCCGAAAATTCGGTGGACTCCTGCATTTTCACCACTCGTATGCCTGCCGCTACTTGGAGATGTGGAACAATCAGACGAAGAGTTTCATAGACGATAAAGCAGTTATGAAACCGCAATCAATACTGGGAATCATGTGTGCCTGGGGGGGGGCATGTTCCATAGATGCTTGATGACTGCGATTTCAGTCGCTTGATTTGAGCTGGGCCCCACAGAAAGGACAATAGGCAAATTCGCCTTCTGGCAATGCTTTCCCGCACTTTGGACATAGCGTGGCACTCTTGGACGTCATCGATGCCAGCTGCCCTACGAATCTCAAGTATACCCGTGCGTAATAGAGGTACACGACAAAGCCTATTGCGGCTACCACTATGCCGATGATCCCAAGCTGTAATGCATTGTTTGTTAATGAATTCGTGTAGAATCCGGCAACTGCTACGATTACACCGATGATGCAGACCACGAAACCGGCCCTTTCGTTTCTCTTTGCCTCCCTCATTACTTCCTGAAGAAGTGCAATCTTTGCCGCTTCAGACAAGCTCAAAGCCTCCTCTGCGCATATGATTCGTTCAAAAATTAAATGTTTCTACTGCTCGCGACTCATGCTGCCCCTTCCTGGCTGGACTTCGGTAGAGTTGAGGGAAAATTCTCGTACTTTTGCAAGTAAAGTAGGGCGAAACGGAATGAACCCTTCATTTAGTGTATTACGATAATTAGAGTCTAACGGTTCGCGTATTTCTCTGAATGGAGCTGTCCGCCGGTTGCCCAGTTGGTCTTCGGCGTTTCGTAGATAATGACGGTGACGGCCTCTCGGGGGATACCTAGTTCCTCAAGGACCCTCGTCATTCCTTCGGCGACTTTCTGCTTATCCTCCTTGCTCATTCCAGCCCAGACATTGACTTGGACTACAGGCAATTCAATCACCCGAGGCACTAGTATCTTTTTGCACCTATTTAGGCAATCTTCTCATTGACAGCATTTTGCCCAAAAAAGCGATCTTGATGCGTTGTATCATGTCGTTGATCGAGGAACTCTCATGGAAACATGTTACTGTTTTGTTGACCGTTGTTCCGACTGCAACGATTTGTTCTAAGATAATCCTCTCAAGGCGTCTTCCTTCTCTTTTTCTGCACATAATCGAAGAAACGTTCCGTAGTTTCGCCTGAGGTCCACTCCGCCCGTAGTCTGGTTTTCCGCTCTATTCTGCGCAGTTCAGAAAGCAATGAACGATTCAACTCCTTCGCATCCTCGCCTTCGATCTGAGTTTCAATTCGGAACTCGTTGTTGCCTATTTTCGCAACAGATCCTTTGCCAACAAGCCTTTCAAGCACAGGCTGTATTGCTTCAGGGCTGTCAGTGTTGACACTGGCGACGAGCGAAAAACACCTTTTTGTCATGCTATTTCTCAAAAAGACTGCTACGGTGTAAACGTTTTGGTTCTCACGCTCTCATGGTCCATCTAGGTATTGAACTTGGGAAACATCACCATCCATGTTTTCGTCAGCGTGGCCCGGGCTGAAATTCATGAAGCCAAGAAATAGCTTGGTTGTCTTGATCTGTAGCTTTGGCCCTAAACCTACCGACCGCTGGATTGTGTCGTGTTATGTCGTACATGAATGCGGTGTACTCTGGTTTGATCATTGTTTTTGTCCGCATTGAAGGCAAAACCTTACTGAGAATGGTATCCTGCTTTTGCAGTGGGGGCAGATTTTTAGCACGTATTCAGCTCGTAGCGATGTTCCACAATAATTGCAGTAGTTGAAGGTTGAAGGAACTTGTTTCCCACATCTTAGGCAGATCAAATATTGCCAATACTGGGGAAGGGGAATCAAAACCCAAGCTCCAACGATCACTTGCGCCACTTCGTTCGATTATGGAGCGGCCCCTCTTTTTTTCTTTTCTGATTGACTAGGATGTATCGTAATCTTGGGTTATGATTCGATCAGGGGTGCGTTGAGCATTTATGGTGTTGGTCTTGTTTGGGCTAGTAGCTTCTCTATGTTGTCTAGCCTTTTTTCGATCGCATCTAGTCTGTCAAGAACTTGTTTTAGCGTTTTTCCGATGTCTTCTGATGGTTTAATTGGAAGAGGTGTGGGTGAAGGCCACAGGGGCTCTCCCGGTGGTTTAAGGGGCCTAGGTGTACGGGGAGGGTAAACCATTTCTATACGTCCTGAAAAAGACACGCTTCTTGCGGTATTAACTTTATTCTTCCAAATGAGGCTTTCACCGATATTTTTAGAAGAATTCAAGATGATGCTGCGTGGATTGAGTGTTCTGCCGGGAAAGTGTTTTAATTCGTTTGAGGCTTAGGTGGTTGTATGTTTCAAGATAAGAAGATTCGTTATTTCAGTGAGCCTGGTCCTGAGAATGGTGATGCTTTGATTGAGACTGTTAAAGAGAGGATTATGGAACTTGGGATAAGGTTCGTTGTCGTGGCGTCTGACAGTGGAGGTACGGCACTCAGAGTTGCTGAAGCCCTAAACGATTTGACTGTTAAGGTTGTGTGCGTGACTGCGTATGCTGGAGTCAGGCTTGCATGGCCCGAGGGGGGAAGATTGCCAAGTATAAGCGGTGATATTCGAAGAAAGCTCGAAGACTTGGGAGTCAAGATCATTGAGGAAACTCCTTGGATATTCAAGGGAGTAACGTTTGATGCTCAATTTCTGAGGAGAGCAGCCCCTTCATGGGCAATTCATGAGTTTGTCTCTAGAACAATGGGATACGGGTTCAAGACTTCATTAGAAGTTGCTTTGATTGCTGCTGAGGCAGGAGCTGTGCCCATAGATGAGGAGGTCGTGGCAATAGCTGGAACTGGATGGTTGGGAGGAGGAGCTGACTGTGCAATAGTTGTAAGATCATCGGTAGTCCCGAAGACGACCGACGTCGAAAAAGGGCTAGAAGTCAGGGAGATTATAGCTTTACCGAGACTAAAATTCACTTCGGACTTGATCAAAAAGATAAAAGACGCCGAAGAAACTGTGTAGCAAACCTGGGAACGCTATTTTGGAAGCACAGGTGTCAAATATGATCGCATTTGATGGGCGAGGCAGAAGAGGGGAATGAGTGGTTTGAATTTTCAAGAAATAATCTCTCTGATTCAGGCAACCATAGCCCCAGACGTTCTGATTTCGAGCTGTGCTCTCCTGTGTCTCGTGATTCAGACGCGCTACGGAAGAGTTGTGGATCGTATGAGGCTGTTCAATCAGGAGCATTTTGATTTGAGAAGGAGCAAGTCTTCATCCAAGTACGGCGTTGATTATGAGAAAAGAATCGAAGAGATAAAGACTGAAGTAGCCATGCTGGTGAAGCGAGGTAACTTCTTGAAACTGTCGCTTTTCGGGTTGTTTTCTGCAATCCTAGGTTTCATCCTGAAGATAATAGTGATAGAGCCAAAGAACCATAATAGAACTTGACTATTTTCAGCTTGATTAGAGCCTTTTGTACTGCCGACTTTAGAGACTATTCTGTTAGAAAATATATGTTATGAATATGGATTCCCTTACTTCACCTGACAGATTCGTATTACCCACTCTAACTTGTGCAGAGGTTGATGGCAAGATTGGAAAAAGTCCTTCAAACCTACCGAATCCAGTAGGAGATAAATCTATTCTTTGGTCATAATGGAAAGGCTCTACTATTGACCCCACATAGGAAGTGTAGGTTGCCTGAGCATAGACCGTCGTATCGCTAACAACTCGTACGACTACGTATCCAGCATAGGTTGCTGAGAAATTCCAAGAAGAGGAAGAGTTTGCTAATTGATAGATCTCTGTGCCATCTGCCACTAGCGTATAGTTGAACAAGGTAGCAATGCCATAATAGTTGAGACCTTGGTTTACCATCGTGCTAAATTCATCATTGGTATGACTGTGGGTTGCTGTGTAGTCGTTATATGTTACGTCTTTATTGTTGATTATAATCGTGCTATATGTTAGACCAGCTACCAAACCAGCTACCAAAACAATGCAGACTATTCCAAGTGCGACAGCTACACTTCTTCTAACCATTTTTTTTCACTCATTTTTGAACCTCTAGTTTGTCCTCTGTTGCTGTGCTGATTTAAGATTTCTGTCTTTGAGGTTGAGCTAGAGCCCACGCTATTTGAAGTATTGTTAGGGGGAAAAGCTCATTGTGGCGTTAAAGTGAATAGTGGTTTCATCCATTGGCAAAATCCCAATCAATGTTTTTTCATACACCCTAAAGGTGAAACCAAAATCAACATTATAAGTTCCTGAACTAGTAACTATATAGTTTCCATAAGCGAGTGTATAGTTACTACCAAAAAGACCGAATACAAACCAATTCAATGACTCAATACCCAATGGAGTAGATTTTACATCATATTTTACCCCCACAAGGTCTACACTTTGAGTGAAGAAACTCTTGTTTTCTTGGATTTTAAATACGTGTACTTCCGCAATGCCCGTATTAGATTGGTCTTCTACTTGCCCGAATGGGAACGTCAGTACAAGCAACCATTTAGCCCCGCTACTAGAAAATGTGCACGTACCATTAACTACGGGTATAGAATTCAGAGCGTAGTCAGAAGTTACGACTGGCAAGGTGTCAACTTGAACGTAAGTATGAGCATAAACCTCCAAACAAACAAGCCCAACTAAGACAACCAAGACCACCGACAAAACTATAGCAAACCGCTTACGAGTAAGCTTTCGAACCATCAATTCTTGCCTTTCTGTTTCTCTACCTGATAATAAGGGCAAGCATACAGTATATAAAAACTTAGCCACTTATTCTCGTTCTGCACTTTCGACATATTCCTCTTATGTCTACCATGTAGACTTTAGTGCTTTAGAGTCTGTTCTATTCTTTTAGTTTCAGGTCTGTTATTCTGGGAAAGGAGAACCATCAAGGTCTGAGGAAGGTCTAAGGAGCTTTATCAATATTCTACCCTCTTTTCAATTCCATAAGAAAGCAACATTAAGAATGTATCAATACTCCTTAAACTACTGTAGCAACTGACTTACTATAAAGGCAGGTTTGAGTGTTTTCTCGATGGTCTTTGTTCCCGTTTTGTGATTAGGCTTTCGAGGGCGCTGACAAGTTTCGGCCTTGTCTGCGCCGGTTCTATAACTTCGTCGATGTAGCCTTTTTGTGCGGCTATGTATGGACTTGCGAATTTTCGGCGGTATTCAGCCACGAGTTCAGCGTGTTTCTGTTTGGGGTCTTTGGCTTCCTGGATTTCTTTGCGGAATATGATGTTTATGGCTCCGTGTGGTCCCATGACGGCGATCTCGGCGGTTGGCCAAGCGTAGTTTATGTCTGCGCCACTGTGTTTGCTGCCCATGACATCATATGCTCCTCCGTAGTCTTTTCTTAGAATGACCGTGATTTTTGGTACTGTTGCTTCGCAGTAAGCGTATAGTAGTTTGGATCCGTGTTTGATTATGCCGCCGTGTTCTTGTTCTACGCCGGGCAGGAAGCCTGGTACGTCGACAAAAGTGACTATCGGAATATTGAATGCATCGCAGAAGCGTACGAACCTTCCTGCCTTCATTGAACTGTCTATATCTAAGGCTCCTGCATAGCGCGCGGGCTGGTTGGCGACTATTCCTATGCTGCTTCCGTTTAAGCGTGCGAAGCCGACTACGATATTCTCTGCCCATAAGGGTTGGACTTCGAGGAATTCGCCATCGTCAACTGTGCGGAGTATGATGTCTTTTACATCGTAGGGCTTGTCTGGATCGTCTGGGATTATGCTTGCGAGGGTCTCGTCTGTCCGGTTCGGGTCGTCCTTGGGTTCTGTCCGTGGCGGGTCTTCGAGGTAGTTGCTTGGCAGATAGCTTAGCAGGTTCTTGATGATCTGGATGCATTGCTGTTCGTCTTTTGCGATGAAGTGAGCTACGCCGCTGGTTTGGCTGTGGATCATGGCTCCGCCGAGTTCTTCGAAGCTCACTTCTTGTCCGAGGACTGTCTTGACGACGTCGGGACCTGTGATGAACATGTGGCTTGTCTTATCGACCATGATTATGAAATCTGTGAGAGCCGGTGAATAAACGGCTCCGCCTGCGCATGGCCCCAGCACCGCGGATATCTGTGGTACGACGCCTGAGCTTATGACGTTTCGGAAGAATATGTCACCGTAGCCTGCCAGGCTTGCGACGCCCTCTTGGATTCGTGCGCCGCCGCTATCGTTTAGGCCTATGACGGGTGCGCCTGTTTTTAACGCTAGGTCCATCAGCTTGCAGACTTTTTTAGCGAACATTTCGCCAAGTGAGCCGCCGAAGACGGTGAAATCCTGCGAGAAAACATAGACGAGTCTCCCGTCCACTGTTCCGTAGCCGGTGACGACGCCGTCTCCAGCGATTTTTCGCTCTCCCATGCCGAATTCTATGCATTGATGCACCACGAACTGGTCGAGCTCATTGAAGCTTCCTGAGTCGAGTAACAAGTCTATGCGCTCCCTTGCTGTCAACTTGCCTTTTGAGTGTTGGTCTTCGATTCGTTTTTGGCCGCCGCCCAGTTTTGCCTGCTCGCTCAGTTCTCTGAGACGTCTGACCTTTTCATCCACGGTCGATTCTTTGATCTGAGGCAATTGCAAACCCCTGTTCGTTGCGTAGTACTTGCCTTAGGGGGTATTTAGAACATATGGATTTTTTGGAAGATTCACGCTAAAATGCTCAGATCAGCGCTTTGGGAGCAAAAGTCGTTCTAGCCCTTTTTGCGCGCTAGTTTGGATTATTGCAATATGTCCACGCCGGTTTTTCCAGGATTTCAGGTGAGTTGACAAATCAGCGATTTTTACGCGTGTGCATGCGTTTGTGTAGCGTTAATGACCCAGTCTGTCCTGAGCCACTACTACCCCAGCACCAGTTACGATCATGATTATGCCCGCAAGAATGCCGTTTCTCAAAGTGCCAGAGTTCATATTGTAATAGTCAGGCCCCACGACGAATATTAGTCCAACTATACCCAGTAGCGCTATTCCTATGAGCACTAGAATCAATCCAATAACAAATAACCTATCAGACCCTTTTGAGCCCTCTGAATCCATGCCCTGCACTTCTCCTGATTCTGCCCAGTTTTCTTGATCCACCTATTGAATTCATGCTTTTATTCTTATGATTTGTGCCGTTTTCTGCCGTTGATTCAATGTTAGAGTTTCTTATTTGGTAAACTGGCCCCTCCTCCCTCAAGAGCTGAAGTTCGACTTCGCTGGGCAGAATGTTGCCCAGCCAGGTTAAGTGTGCGCAGCGAGTATTGTGCCTTTTTTATTAATTCCTCTTTCTCCGTTTGCACCATTCTTCGACGATGGTCATGGCTTCAATCAATGTTTTTGCTCTCCTGTCAGCCTGGTGAGGTTTCTTCTTGAACTCATTCAACCTGTCAAGTAGGATTGTGTGCATGCCAAGCCTCTTGGGGATTTTTATGTCGACAAGTAATTCGTCACCTATCATCACTGCCTGTTCAGGTGTGACTTTCAGTTCATTTAGAGTCTGTTTGTGCATGGAGGGATTCGATTTCTCACATCTTGCTCTGCGGCCTGTCATGACCACGTCAAAGCAGTTTCTGATAGGCGTTATTGCGGAGCTGAAGACGAAATCTGGGATGGTCGTAACGATCGCCGTCTTCAATCCAAGTTGTTTGGCTTTTATCAGGGCGGTAGTCGCGTCAGAGAATAGTGAATAACGGTTGCGATGGTCATAAAGTTGAACGAGCTTGTCTAATGTGTCGCTGTCAACTTCTACCTCAAGTCGTCTGAGAATTTGCTTAAGGAACGCTCGCCTGTTGCTGTATCCATGTTTCGGATAGTCCACCATCCCTGTATAATGATAGGTCGCATCCCAAGACTGAGGATAGACTTCACAGCCAAGGCCTATTAGAAAATCTGACACTTCCTCTGAGTTTAGGGGGTTTTCAAGATAGGCGAGAGTGTCATGCAAATCGAAAAGGATAGCTTTCAGGTTCAAACTTGTCCCCTTCTTGACACGTATCTTTGTTTCTTGCCGGTGCGATACGTTGCCTTGGCTTAGCGCGCGCGCTATAAAGGGTGCCAAGGCCGTCGTCATTCCGACCGTGTTCTCCTAGAGCGTGCTTTTTCAGGTGCGATGTTTAGCCATATCTTTCGTTTTAGACCTCCAAAGGAAGTGAGGCTTGTGACAAGCAAAGTGCCTGAAAGGATGAAATTTCCCAAGGTGGCCCGTACAGGGTTTACTGCAATAAAGAGGTCGACACACACAAAAATGTAGAAAGACAAAAGACCCGTGAGGCATTGAGTCGCGAGGATAATTTTTCGTGCTTGATAAGCCTTTGATTTCAAGACGTTTAGAACGGATCTCAACCGTTTGGATATATCGCCAAAATCATCTAAGACAAGAGTCAAACCGCCCAAAACAAAGAATCGTCCAACATTAACCGCTAGGCTCGTTTTGCGTGCTGTGAATAGACTGACTAGAGGAACAGATGTGGACATCTCTAGCACAATAGCGGATAAAACCAAGAACACGAATCCATAAACGTAGTGATGAAACCATAACCTTCCAGTTTTCACTCTACCAACGCTCATGGCCGGAAAAATGTTTACAATCGAAGCTAGAATTATCGCCCAGAAAAGGGAACCATCAACCAGATACGGCCGATAAAGCCTCCAATGAGCCTCATAAAAACCCGCCAAGAGTCCGATCGCATAAATTATGCACAGAAGGCAATTGAAAGTCAAGACCAAACTAAACAGTTTTCTTCCACAGACCGAGACAAGGCTAACCACTGAATCGGCACCACTCCGCAATCTTCAAACTGGAACAATAAATTCGTGAATCCATCTAATAGCTGTTTTTGTAGCGCGTGCAGCTCTATTTCGAAAATGAGCCATTGCAGATGTTATCCGGGGGTCTTTTTTGTTTCTGAATGACGTAGAAAGCATTAAGATGTGGGTTGGATTGAATTCCCATGGGCGAAATCGGGGCGGCTAGTAGGCGGATAGGCCTACGAATCTAAGTTTGTTCAGTTTCACCGTGGGAACCGTTGCGCCTCTGTTCATTTCCAACTGCTTGCCAATCATCGGCATATTGTTCATGGCTGAAAGCATGCTGTCTGTGAAGCGCATGTTAACGATGGGCTTGGATATCTGACCCTTTTCGATGAGAAACGTGCCGTCTCTCGTGAGTCCAGTGAGGATGGCTTTTGTCGGTTCAACCGGGTTCACGTAGTGCACTGTGGTGACGAATATGCCGTGCTTTGTTTCGGCAATCTGCTCTTCCAGGGTTGAGCTTCCAGGATTCACCACTATGTTGAAAGGGCTAGGCCTGCCAAACCAGAAACCGATCATTGGAATGGGAGCGTGCCCCGTGCTCTTCTTGTTCTCCTTTCCCGCAGTGAACGAGTCGTAGCAGATGCTGCGTTCTGACACGACGCCTTCAGTCACCAAATCCGTCGCCTTCTTGGGAACCCCCTCGCCGTCAATAGGCGCAGCTACGAGCGTTCGTGAATCTCTTGCATCATCTTTTATGCTAAGCTTGCCGTCGAAAACCCGCTGGTTGAGGCAGTACTTGACGAAAGACTCACCGTCCTGATACGCCGTGGCCGAGAACCCAAAGCCAACATACATTAGAAGCGTGGCCACAGCTAGGGGAGACAAGACCACTTCGTACTCGCCCGGTGAAAGCTTAACAGGGTTTATGCCCTTCGTGGACTTCTCCGAAGCATCCACAGCAAGAATGGATGGTTGAACATCCTTGACTCGCCTTGAGTATTTTTCTGCCGTCCCGAAACCCAGTGAAGTGCCAGATTCCGAAATCACCGTGACCTTCATGTTCGCGGAAGACGTTCTCGCCCAGGCTGAAACGCCTAAAGAATTTGCCACAGCAAAGGCCATCGATCCTGTTGAGAAGTACCCTGCAACCGCCTTCACAATCGGCGATTTCGAGTGTGCCTTCTCGATTGCTTCCTTGACTTTTTCAGCCCTGTATTTCGGCGTGCAATTCGCGGTTTCTTCATCGAATGCTTGCTCTATAGGCTTCCAAGGCTCAGGCTTTGGCAGGCTCTTGAACAACTGATTCGGCTGAGAAGCCTTCGCGATCTTGACTGCCTGCATCACACCCTTCTTGACATCCTCTTCTTCGAGCGAGTTGACCCGGAGACTACTGATACGCTTTTTCAAAATGACCTTGATCGTTACGCCGCCCGTTTTCGTAGCTACGTTTTGGTGTATCTGCGAGTTTGCGAAACGCGTCAGAGCAGTGTCTGACAGAAAGACCGAAGCTTGCGCCTGATCAACGCCTTGGGCTACGGAATACTGAACCGCTTTCTCAGCTGTTTCCAATAGCTTGTCCTTCACCATAGTTCCACCTCTGCTACCTCAATAGTCCGACCTGGACCTTACGGAACCTAGCGGTTCCGCACCCATGTCCAACGTACATCACCTGTCCAGGCACACCTTTTCCACAGTTGGGCGTACCATGCATCACCCAATCGTCCTCGCTCACGGCGTCGCATGAGCCCCAAAACTGAGGCGTCACACCCATGTACGTCGGGTTCTTGATCATTTCCTCCTTGCTTCCGTCCCTTATTCTCCAGCCGATCTCCGTGCCGAACTGGAAGTTCACACGCCTGTCGTCGATGCTCCATGAGCGGTTAGTCATCATGAGAAGGCCATCTTTAGTCTCTTCGATTATCTCTTCAGCCTTCCAGTCTCCCTGCAGCAGGTTGACGTTTGTCATACGTATGATCGGCAAGGCCAAGGGCGAGTCGGCCCGCATTCCGCCGCTGCTCTCTCCAAGGTTCAACTCGGCCGCGGTTTCACGCGAACTCTGATACCCCACGAACTCTCCTTCCTTAATTAGGAAAACCCTTTTTGCCGGCGTTCCCTCGTCATCATAGCCGAATGTTCCAAGTCCTCTAGCAACCGTGGCATCTGCCACGATGTTCACCTTATCTGAACCGTACTTGAAGCTCCCAAGCTTCTCGGGCGTAAGAAAGCTGGTTCCAGCATAGTCCGCCTCGGTTCCCAGAGCTCGGTCGAGCTCCGTCGGATGCCCACAGCTCTCATGAGTTTGCAGAGCAAGCTGATCACCCGTGAGGATAACATCCATCTCTTCAGAAGGAGACTTTTCCGCCTCAAACAAGCTCAAAACCTCTTGCCCAACTCCTTCAGCATGGTCAACCAGCGCCAAAGACTCAAAGAACTCATAGCCGCCCGTGGCGAAGTCCCCGCTGAACGCGGATGGATAAGACCTAGACTGCATCTCACCGTTCTTGACGGCGATGGCTCTGACCCCTCCGCCACACCAGATTATCTGCTGGCTTAGCTCTGCCCCCTCAGTGCTCATGAAAAGCTTGTTCTCCCTAAACCCATGATAATTGGCGTATGAAGCCTTTATCAGCGGTGAATGCTCCTTGAGAGTTCGGCCAGCTTGAACAAGCACGTTCAGCTTGTCCTCCAGAGCGCATTTGAACGGATCCTTCTTAACCGGAGTGGAATACTTGGCCCTTGCAGCCTCTTGGGGTATCAGCACCGCATCCCTCTTCTTCACCAAAGCGCTTGCCCTTGCAACTTCAACGGCCTTTTTGACGGTGTTCATGATTTCTTCTTTGTCCATTACGACTGAGCCTGCGAAGCCCCATGCGCCATCCGCGATGACTCTGACCCCGAACCCCTTCGTCTGCAGAAGGTTGACGGTCTCTGGCTCGCCGTTTTTCACGGTCAAGAACTCGTTCAGGATTTCGCTACTCCTGACATCGGCGTATGAAGCTCCTCTTTTTCCCGCTTCTTCCAAGGCCAATTTCCAAGAATCTGAAGACATTTGCTTCGCACCACGTTCAGTGCAGTTAGACGTCGTAACTCGGCTTTAGCTTTTCGCTCAAGCAGGTCTGTAAACGATTCAGTCTGGAAGCTGCTGATTGATGCAGTCTGACACGGATTAAAATTGGATGATATGGATCTCTGACTATCTGACGACCAGGTCTTCCAAGTCCCTAGGATAATATGTCATCTGCTCTTTTCCTTCTTCGGTTATCAGAATAGTGTCTGAATGTCGAAATCCTCCGAATCCAAGTTCGTAGAGCCCTGGCTCGCAGCTCACAACCATCCCCGGGCTGAGGGGTTTCTGGTTTCCAATGTCCAACCATGGAGGTTCATGATCTTCCAAACCGAGGCCGTGTCCAGTGTGATGCGGCACTAAATGGATCAGCCCAGCCTTCTTGAACACGCTGATCGTTGCCTTGTCGACTTCGCTGCACTTCACTCCTGGCTTGAATGCTTCGAAAGCTGCTTCCTGAGCCGAAATCATCACTTCAAAGTACCGTTTCTGCTTCGCCGATGGCTCGCCAACGATCATCGTTCGCTCCAGTTCACAAGTGTAGCCTCCAACGTCTACTCCTGCTTCGGCAATGATTACATCACCTTTCCTTATCATACGTTTTGTTGACATCGAATGGGGTATAGCGGTCATCTCGCCTATCTGGCCTCTGAATCCAGCTGAAATAGGGTAAACCCTTCGCTTGGGCTGATAGTACGGACCCAGCGCCTTCTTCATAATCATTGTCGCCTCAGCCATAGCCTCCAAGGCTACAGCTGCATCCCATAACCCTTCACAGGAATATTCTTGAAGCAACGAGACGGAAAGGTTCGCCCATTTGCAGCTTTCCCTAATGAGCTCGATTTCGCCAGCAGATTTCACAATCCTCATGCTCGGCACAAAGTCAGATTCATCCACGAATTTCGCCTCAGGCAGTTTCTTCCCGATCGGGGGACCCTGATAACCCCACATTGCAGAGGTCCCAGACTTGTTGTCAATCCCGATCCGCTTCTTTGCAAGGCCCATTTCCTTAAGGAAAGATGCAAAATGCTCAATAGGATGTTTTTCTCCCGGGTAATCCAAGTAGGTCTTAACTTCTTCGATGAACTTCGTTTCAAGTGGCACGTGATCCTTCTCCAAGCGAGGACCCAAAAACGTAATCTTTCCATCCAAGGGTATGATCAAGGCCGCCGGCCGCTCCGTCGAAATGAACGAATAGCCTGTAAGGTAAAACATGCTCGTACCATTCGTCAGGTACAATGCGTCCAGCCTCCGTCTTGCTAGGGTTTTTCTAACGCGTTCGATACGACACGAATACTCAGAATTGCTGATCGAAAACAAGATCCTTAAACTCCATCCAAAGATTGCGGTTATCCATATACTACTGAATAAATAAATGCTTTTCACATGGTCAAACGCCACAAATGAGCGAGCCAAGGACCTGCCTGAGCGAAGCTATGGTCAGGAGATGTGGATTACTTGTTTGTACGTGGACTTCATAAATCTAATAAAACAGAAGCAGTGAACCGAAAGCTGAAGAAGAATGAAGGTTCTCCGTAGGCAAAATTCTGCATATGCCCTCGGCATACTTCTATGTCTGCTTGGCATAATTGCGCTCATAGCTACCGTGTGGCTGACTTGGCCGCAAGTGTCCTTTTCAACCTTCCTGAATCGTCTCTGGACAGAAAAACTGGGCTTCATCCCCTGGTTCGAATTCAAACTAGTTTACCTAGTCATCGTAGCCGATGCCATGCTCATCTCAGGAGTGATAGTTTGTGTCTTGAGCGTAAGATGGTTCTATCTGCCCGGCAAGAACGTGTGGTACCGATGCCCATACTGTCACAAGGATTGGAGATCACGTGGAGACATGTCACTGGTTCAATGCCCTCACTGTCAGCAACAAGTTCATCCGATAATGATCGATAAGAAAGCCTGATAGTGTGCTATCACCTGCACGATACAGGCATGCAATTTTCAAGAATGACAATTCATCAAAAACTAAGGCGATTTTCCTAGTCGGCCGATCTTCTGTTCGAAGACCTTGCGAACCATTGACATCGGCAGGTACCCATTTGCTATTATCGTGTCGTGGAAGGATTTTTCGTCAAACTTGTTTCCCATCTTCTGTTCTACTTCCCTCTTGAGTTGAAGGATGAGATGCTTCCCAAGCAAGTAGGACAGAGGATAGCCCGGAGTCTGGGTGTAACGCCTAACTTCAGCCGTTGCGGCTTCCTGTGACATCCCTGTCTCCCTGACAAGCATTTTCACGCCTTCTTCAAAAGACATTTCTCCGCGTGAGAGCTTGACGTCAACTATTATTCTCACAGCACGCCAAATCATGTCGTTGACCTGTATCAGCCGTGTCTCCATGTCAGAGTTGAAGCCCTTCTCTGCCATCATCTCTTCACAGTAATGAGCCCAGCCTTCAACGGTTTCGGTTCCGTCAACAAAAAGACGGACAACACTTCCTCGGTTAGATACTGCGCCCTGCAGAAAATGTCCTGGAAAGCCTTCATGTACGGCAGTGTTTCTGATCGACGAATAGTTAAGGTGCTTCCCCAGGTTTGAGGCATCTCGAGGTCGAGTTACGATGTATATCCCGATCTGTGGTCTGTCATACTTTGCGGGCATATTCAGCGCAGCGAAAGGAATGAGCGGTGCGATGAAGCCTGGGGTTTCTCTTACCAGCAACGTGTCTTCCGGGTATACCGTGGCCAGGTTCTGGCTCTGCACGAAACGTCTGGCTTCTTCCATAGTCTGCTCAGTGAACTTCAAGGCTTCTTCGAAGGTTTTCGGCGCTTTGTCTTCGATCTTCTTCATTACCTCCTCTTCGGACTTTCCCGGGGCCATCTGCTGCACCACACTTTTTCTTTCGGCCTTCAGTTCTTTCAAGGACTTCTCGCCAAACTGCAGTATCTCATCCGACGTCAGGCCTAGGTCGCGAAGTCTGAGGAGTTTGTCAAACTTCTCTTTGCCAAGAGCCCATTCTTCAGATGACCTTGCCAGCAAGCCGCTTAGCCAGTCTAGGTGAGCTTTCATCGTGGGCTGAAGCTTCTCCATTGCTTTCTGCAACCTGTTATAGACTTTGTCCGAAACCTTGCCTTTCGCGGAATGCAGGACAAACTGAAACAGGCCTCCCATGCTTTCAGCGGTTTCCAACGCGATTTGGACCCAAAGCCTGACTGGCCTCGATTTCTCGAACCTGGAATGAAATTCCTCTAGGTATTCTGGAATCTTTTCGATCCGCGCGGCTATATCGTCTATTCTCCTTTCAAAGGGCGCGTAATCTTTCGTGAACATGATGAAGATTAACCCGCCAAGAGTTTCGAATGCATCTGGGTTCAGTTCATGCTGTCGCCGCTCATGGAACGTGAAAAGAGAGATCTCATGAAACTTTTCCACAATTTTCCAGTCCAATTTATTGTCCTGACTCAGCTCTTCATAGTCGACTCTATCTTTGAGTTGTCTAATCCACGCTTCTTCCAGCCTTAGGTTTTCAAGAAAGTTTTGAGTGGACGCATTCGGCAGTAGATGATCGTATGGATCATGCAGTCCAAGAGAAGTGGCAAGATCAGGATTCTTCTCCAAGAATTTTGTGATCATTTCCTTCGTAATGCTCTCGAACGTCTCGTCAGCATTCAAACCCATTACCACGCTCTTGGGGCAATATTAGCCCTAACATAGTTAAGCTTTAAGAAAGATTGAGGACGCTTTAACTGATGCAATGTGAATTATAGTTTAGCCCAATGGGCTAACCCATGAATCTGGATTCTGATATCTCACTACCGGCGCGTTTTCTGTGCTTTTCTGCTCGGGGAGGGTGAAGATTTTAATGATGGTGGCCAAGAGCTCAGTGTGTCTCTCTTCATCTTTGATCATCTCTTCGAAAATGTCCTTAAGATCTTCAAGATCAACGTTGTAGAGCTCGCGTATCTCCTTCGTCATGAACTGAAGTGTCTTAAGCTGTACGAGCATGTGATACTCCTCGCCTGAGGTGCTTTCCAGACGCTCAAGTTTCTTCACAAAAGAAGGCAAGTCCTCATTCGGAATTCTCTTTCTTTGGGCGAGATCTTCCGAGAGATCCCGTATTGTTCTCCAAGATTCTCCAAACCTCCGCTCGCAGTCCTTGTCGGTTTTCGTTTTCCACACACCAATGCTTTTAGCAATTCCTTCCAGAATTGCAGAGTGTTTCCCACTATCGTAGGCTATGTGAAGCAGCAAAGCTTTCACCAAAGGCAATCTTGTTTTTTCAGCCAGACTGGTATACAGCACGGACGTCCTATCTTCCAAAATGCTTGAACAGTAAAGAAAATCCAGAAAATCCTCTTTGCCCTTAAGTTTTGCCATTTCTTCTCCCGACAATTTTCGGTCAAAACACGATAAATGGTTTCTGAATCCCAAATACAGTTTATCGATGCACGCTCCAATTCAGCAGTTTATTTGAGAGAATGGGTGAAGTTTTATCCGCTAACAGGCAAACCTTCCTTTATGGGAAGACACCAAGAAATACTGGGTTAGAGTTTGACCCATACGGATTAGTCGAGACACCAAAGAAAAAAAGATAAAAGAGAATAATTGCCTTCAGAAGATAAAGGTTAGGGAAGTGCCTGTGCAATACTGATTAGTATTGACTCTTACTTGGGTGCACATTCCTTAGCGCGCGCTAAAATCTAGAGAACGCAGAGAGCTTATAGCCGAATCAGACGAATTAGTTAGAACGGTAAAAGGGGGAACTGAGCTGACTGAAGATGAATGCGCGCGCGCTAGGTTCTCGTCAGCTTCCAGGTTAAGACTTCAGTCCCTGCTGCAACAAAAAGCCTGAAAACATTCCATAGTCTGTTGATGCTCAGATCATGTGAGCTCAAGAGGAAGAGGCTCTTTATCATCTTTGATGAACTTGGTTCGCTCAGCAACTTCAGATTGACGTCAAAGCCTATCGTTGCGTGGTCCTGTTTTCCTTGAATAACCCGTATGTACTCAACCGTATTCTTGGTGGTCTTGAATACGAAACTGACAATAGTGTCCTCGAAGCTTAGCGTGCATTGAAATGTTTGAGGGCCGAGGATTCGGAGAAACCTTGACATTTCCAGGACGTTGTGTACTCCAACCTTTCGGGTATATGATTCTACCCGCGGATCGGCGTACGCTCTAAGAAATATCTTTATGTGCTGGCCAAAGTTGCTTTTCTGTAGCGTCATCCCATTGCTGAACAGGAAACCCACATTCAAAAGTCTCTCACGAATGAAAGCTATCAAAGGCTTCTTTTTTCGAGTTACTTTCTGGAAGATCTTCTCTTGATCGATAAACGTGTCTATGTTCCAGAACTTTGCCATGCAATACGTCGCTAGCTCTTCAATCTTCTCTTTCGACAAGTGTCTCGTTCTGTAAACGGAGTGCATCTCGTCAAAATTGTCCCAGTTGGTCTCGAAAATCAGTCCTTGTCTATCCAGCTCTTGGTAGAACTCTGTCCCTGGAAACGGTGTTGCGACGCCAAAGGCCGCAGCTGTCAAACCTATCTCTTTAGCATAGACAGGAAACGCTTCAATCTCTTCTCCAGTCTGGTCTGGAAGACCTATCACGAGTGTGCCGCCCGGGCGACCGCCGCTTTCGCGTATGTTTCGCACCGCGTCCCTGTGGACTCTTGTCGTGGTGCCTTTTCTGGTTGACTTCAAATCCTTAAGGTTCGGGCTCTCTATGCCCATCTCGAACGTGTCGATCCCTGTTTCGCACATCTTCTTTACGATCTCAGGATTTCCGGCCATGTCGTCGGCTCTCACCATGGCGGAGAATTTCACCTGCAGGTCATGTTTCTGAAGCAAGTCACACACGCGGCCAACTCTCTTTGGGTTGCCCATGAAGCTTGGATCCGCGAAGATGACGTTCAGCGGTCTCCCCTCATGGTATTTCACAATCTCCAGAATCTCTGTCACAACGTTTTCTGGTGACCGGCATCTCAAATCACTCTGGCTCATGCTAGGTTCGCAACAAAAACTGCACAGTCCATTACAGCCCCTAGACGTCACCAAGACATCAAAATCGGTTGTTCCGCCGTTGGCTTTGTATGAGTGCTGTCTCAAATGCCGGGCTGGAAATGGCAAGCTGTCTAAATCCTCAATCTTAGGCCTGTCTCCATTATGGATTGTCTTCCCATCTCTTTTGTAAGAGACTCCGAGCACGCCTTCTGGGTTGCCCTTCTCCACGAGCTCCTTCATAGTGCGCTCTCCTTCTCCACGGACAACCAAATCCACCTGCGGGTAGGAAAGCATCAAATCGGGGATTCCAGTTGGATGATATCCGCCGACCACTGTGGTGATTCCTCTTTTCTTGGCGATTTCCGCAAGATGTAGCCCTTCGTTATGTTCCGTTGCGGAGAGGGTGATGCCAACTATGTCCGGCCGATAGAGATCTAGTAGACGCTGGAAGGTTCTCCGCTCTTTCTCCATATCTACGATATAGACCTCTTCAACTGCATCCTCAATATACGCGGCAATATACTCTAGACCAATAGGCACTACGTCCATGGCAAAGCTTAGGCCTCTTCTCCCGGGAGGCTTGACCAGGAGGATATTTTCGAGTGGCATGTGAAACTCCAAAGACTGATGTGAAACTAAGGCTTGTGCATTATGGATTGATTTAATTCTTTCGGTATTCAGTTCGCGCGCGCGCACCCATACCATTCGGATCCTTCACCATAGACTTTAGTGAACGACTGCTCTGACGACAAAAATCTTGTTTTGATTTGTTCCCTTCTGCACAAACGGGAAGACCGACCCACCGTCAAGAACCCTCATTGGTATTGAAAGTCGGTCCAGTAATAAAGCTTCTCAGATGCACTCTTTCTATGTGTGAGTTCCAGTTCTTGCGCGCGCATAGTCCTCTGAAGATAACCAAGTCGTGACAGCTTTGTTTCCCATGTGACCTCTAATAACGTTCCATTATTCTGAGTTCTCATTCTTGCCGTAAAACGGTCAAAAGCCTTTCGGCAAGAAACTGCCGGCGATTCTTCCACAACGTGGACAAGTCAAAACCATACAGTTACCCCCGCAGAGTCGGATTAAGCAACAATTGCTTTAGAGCTAGTCACTAGAACAGAACCGTCTATTTCCTAGAACATCACGCAAATGAAGCGCGCGCTAGAGTTGACAGTGACGTGTCAAAGTAATTGTTAAATGGGCATGGGACAATTACAACGTGCCTGAGCTGGTTGGCACTCGTCGTTTTGGTTTGGTTTGGATAAAACTTTACCCCCCAACCCAACCCATTATATTTACGACGGACGACGACGAACGCATAGCGATTTGCAAATGATACAGAACAATTTTTATTCATATATTAATGGTTTTGTGGTTTCCACTGTCAATTTTGCATTGGGCTTTTCCTTCAATGCATTCTTGTAGAAGCCACATTCCAGATGATTTCTGTCGTTGCAGTTGATTCCTGTTATTTTGCACCTGTCAAATAAGGGACATTTCGGCTGAGTCATTTGTTCTTCCTTTTCCTAGAAGTCTTACTAACCGTTCCTTTTCAAAATCATATAAAATCCTTGTTAATCCAGTCTCCCGTTTACCAATCATAATTATATTTGTCTCTGAGAATAGCTCTAGCCTTTTCTCTCAAATCATCAAAATAGGCACACCAAAACGGTCATCGCTGTGTTTAGTAAACGCGCGCGCTAACCGCATTTCTCTCCAGCTTGTGTTACCAGGTTTCTTTGAAGAAGATGCCCAAGTTGCGGGGAAGCCTGTCAAGGTCCTCGACTAGGCTTAGACGTTCTAGTTTTCTAAGTATCGTGGCTGGCACCTTATCATGCGGCACACCCTCCAAGAGCAAAGCAGTTTCCTCCTCGGAGAACTCCTCTTCCTCTCCAAACCACCCTATGAAATCCTTGTTCAGTGGACAGACTCTCTGGCAATGCATACATCCAACCACGCAGTTATGCCAAGAAGCAGCCATCCAGTCTGGAAATGGAACGTCCCCCTTTTTCTCATTATGAAAAACAATGCATCGCTCACCCCGCAAAAGAAAACGATCTGATGAAATCGCACCAGTAGGACAAGCTCGACGACAAAGCTCACATCCCTCACAGCTCTCCATCATCACAGGTTCCCGCCAACCATCTTCCTCGCAACGCAAGTCAGAGTAAACGGCAACAAGCTGAAGAAAGCTCCCAATACCAGAAACGTAGCAGATGTTATTCCTCCCGTACTGACCCAGACCACTTCGAACAGCTAACTGCTTAAGAGGCAGCATAGTTCTCGCGAATGAGAACCCTTTTCTGCCAAGAATCTCAGCTATAACGTTCTCAAACTGCTCTTGTACACAGTCATATGAAGTGTAAGTAGGCGGAACAATGAGAGCCCGTCGATCCCCATTCAACGTGAAAATCGCTCGGGTCTGAGGTCTAGGTATGGCGGCAACAATCACAGACTGTGCTCTTGGCAAGCTCTCAGGAGCCTGAAAACGAAACCAAGCCAAACGTTCTTGAAAGAAAGCATCGTCAAACAAGCCTTTCTTGCGCAAACCATCAAGCTGTTTGTGCACCAAAGCCACGCGGTCAATGGAAACCAGTCGTGCTTGATAACCACGTCCCCTCAAATCAGCAAGCAGTTCGCCAATAGACTTGTCCATACCAATGACAACGTGTCTGGAAAAATAAGGATAATGGTCTGATCTAGACCAGAATTCATAGCTTTCCACATTCGTCGTCTTTTTAGTTGGTTGGGGCAAAGTCTTGTCTTGGGTTTTGGGATAAAACTTTACCCCCAAACCCAAACCCACAGGTCACTTTCTAAATCTTCCTCGTGCTGTTCTAGCCACGATTATTCCAAGCAACGCTCCAAGCATGTTTAGGGTTGTGAACAAGGCAATAAGGAAATCATAGAATCCGTCTTGATTGGAGAATATGAAATAAATCTCATAGTGCATTGGCGTCCAACCCCTCACAGGAGAAAACCAGTAAGTGCCATTAAACATGATGGTTCTCAAATTCACGATGAGTAACGTAAACCGCACTTGTCCGTATTCATATCCAAACCGAATATCGTTTTGTGGCAAGTAATCACCATCCAAAGGTGGCAGTTCGTGGAACACATTTAGGCTAAACGGGTAAGAGAGTTTTGACCATGGGGAAACTCCTTCGTATTCTCCAGCCGAGTTCTGAACATCAAGGTAATCATGTTGCATCCGATGTGGTCTCCAAACGCTTGTGACAGAATTGTAGGCAAGAAGCAAAGAAAGCGCGAGGGCGAGAACAATGGTAAACACCCAGATTTTCTTATTGAGCTTCGCTTTCTTTGGAAGAACCAAAAACAGAAGCAAAAACATGAAAAATAGAACAAGCATATTCCATCACAGGTAGAACCGAGTTGGAAATATTTAATCTTTTGCAAACACCTGAGTGTTGTTTAGCGAGCGCTATATTTCATAGGAAACGCCTCAGGTTTCTTTTGAACTGTAGATAATTCTTAATCTCGTTGTTCTGTTTTCCAAACTTGAAAACAGTTCTAGGAGAAGGTTTCTCTTTCTTTCCTTCAACCTTTTTCTTTCCGATCCTGAGACAGCTACTTTCTTTAATGTCTTGCATAAGAGCATACTTTGTTAGAGGCAAATTCTTCAATCGTCTTCCTTCAATCATAAGAGCAGCCCAGTTCATAATGTGAACATTTCTTGACCATGAAACTGAACGATTAAAGACAACATGATAACTATCAGAACTTGACCTCAGAATGAGAAATCCATCAAGCTTGAAAAACTTGCAAACCCTTTTAGCCCAATACTTCACGGTCTTCAATGACTTGTCGTCGAAATCAAGCTTGACCGTTAAGACATCCGAATAGCCTAAGGTAGGTTTAACTCTTTTGCCCTGAGGGGCATGCTTTAGCATCGATTTAGGCTTAGATGCTTTCAATTTCAGGTCTACCCTGCCAAGAACTTCTATAGTCTAAAAATCTTTCAGGATGATGCAAAACCTCTTCGGCAGTAATGTCTAAGAACTGTTCTTTAGGCGGATGTCTATAAGCAAGCTTCACAGCATTGTAAGAATTTCTTCCTGTTCCGCGTATTTCTATTCTTTTGTTTCCACCCCAGACAGCAGCGCCTCTTCCACCTAAAATTCTTCTTTTTCCCGCGCGGGCTGCCCATTTTCTTGTTCTTGCTGTTGTTCCCCATTTGCGTTTAGCTGTTTTGCCTCTTGTGTAACGTCTAAGTTTGCGCCAAGTTACAAATTGTCCTTTTCTGTTTCGTCTTACTCTTACTCTTCCTCGTTTGCCTTTCCATTTTTCAATTCTGCGCCCGCCTCTTGTTTTTCTTCTTGTTGAAGTTATGTGTTTGGAGCTTCTGCGTCTGGAGCGAATGAATCTTCCTGTTTTCTTTGAGCGTCTTGTCATCGTCTTACCTTCATCTCTTTGTCTTTCAATGCGTGAAGATAGAAGTCGCATTTTTTCCAATTTCTTTCGTTACAGTCAATCTTAGAAGTTGCCAAACATTTTTTCAGTAGAGGACATTCTGTTTTAGGTTCTATTATTCCTTGAATAGGATATTCGCCCTGTGTTTGTGCCATTGTTTTCACCTTTCATATATCGTTAAAATCATAGTTGATATAATGCAGTAATTCGACTATTTTGTCAACGTGTTTTTGTGTTAAAACATCACAACCTTCAATGATTGCTAAAGATTCAGCAAGAGTATGTAATTGAATATCAGCACGATAAGGCATAGCAATAGTTTCTTTTCCTAGTGCTTCTCCATAAACCGAAAGTTGATGCAGTAGAATAGGAGATGTTTTGATAGGTTGGGGATACCTATTTATTGTGTATTCATAGTTTATCATTGTGTCCTGTATTTTGTTTTCAAGGTTGTTGATTATTTTGTTTTGTGTGGCTGTGCTATGTGTGAAGCTGAAGGGAATAAGCCTAGAGAGAAAACCTGTTGTTTTCCAACGATGCATAAACTCTTGAAATGAACCTATGGTTGTTGCTGTTATAAGTCCAGCTTTGACGGGAAACTTTGATTGAAACTCAAGTTTGAAATCGCTTAGATCAGTTATTCCGTCTTCTATCATTGTGCGAAGTATTGCCATAGATGTTGCTTTTGTTTTTTGGCCGTGGCTTGTGGTGAGATTGAGAAAATCTGGAAAGACAAGAAAGCGTTTTTTTCCTGTTTTGGCTTTTTCCAAAAATTTAACTAAGTATGTTGGTGTTGCATCGTCTAAGTAAGTTATGAATCTGAGTTTTCTAAGTGTCTGGAGAAGTCTTGATTTCCCTGTTCCAGCAATTCCGATAAGCAACAGCGAAAGCGGTTTGTACTTTTCGTTGCGGTAATGTTTCATGTATGCTGATTGCAGTACAAGATTAATCGTCAGGGTTGCGGTTTTGTCTAAAATGACATCTGGTGTATCACTTTCAGAGCATTGTGACGTAGCCATTGTGTTCATTCTGCTCACCAACTGATACACCTACGATGTTGAAACAAGGTTTAAAACACCGTTTTAACAGATTGTTAATTCAGTGAGAAATCTTGAGAGGGCATAAGTGGCGTGGAAACTATATCCATAAAGCTCAGGTTGAAGCGCCAAGAATGCGGAAAATAGAAAATCGAATGTGCGTATGGATGTTGGTTGGTGAACGTGGAAACTTGACGTTTTCTCAGTTGAAGAAGGCCACTGGCCTGTGTAGGCAGTCTCTTGCGAAAATTCTTAGAGAATTGGAAAAGAGTGGTTTGATTTATAAGGATACGGTTAAGGCTTGGGAACAGTTTGAGCATTGGAAGATTATTAGAAGTCCACTGGATGCTTTCATGCAAGTTTTAATGAATTCTTCGACAAATGAATTGCCAATTACCAAAAATGCAGTAGAGGCTTGGCTTTTGAGGCTTGTTTCGGTTAAGCCTCAGCATGTTGGTGACATTGTTTATAGAATGGTTAAAACGTAACGATTCTTGGAATCCATGAAGGTTTTTCGTTTCTAATGTATTGAGCAAACAGTAAAGCTTCTTCATTGATTAGAGTTTCAAGTTCTTGTTTTTCTCCTATTCTCATTCTTGGAATCTTTACCTTATTCTGGAAAAGACTGTTCAGGTTCTTAATGAAGTGGTGTGTTTGAAGGTCGTTGAGATATTCTCTTTTTCCCTTCTTGTTAGGTGAAAGAACCTCATTCTTAACGATAAAGTCTTGTTTGTGAAGGTTGCGACAGTATTCAATTATAAAATCATCTAATAAGTAACGATACAATTCTTGAAAATCACAGATTAGACTAGGCTTTCCTTTTTCTATACTGTGTAAGAATCCGAGATATGGCTCAAGCTTCGCCTTGATTAATGAGTACTGCACTTTCCACGATAGAATTTCATAACCTAAATTGAAAAGGTTGTTTATTCCGTCGTAAGCTCTGTATGTTTTTCTAGAATCTGGCCTTAAAGAATAAGGAATCAAACTGAATATCTGAGTGAAATATCTTTCAGAACAGTGGCCTTCAATTGACATTAATCTTGTTCTTAGTTTTGCTGTGTCTTCAGCTTCTATATTCTTTACCTTTTCTATAACTGAGAAATCGTGACGTTTCAAACCGTATTTGCTCAATACTTGTTTTTGTCCTTCAAGTTTTGCTAGAACGAATTGTTTGGCGATCTCTACAACTTTTTCATTGTTTAAAGCTTCATACTGAGATACTCTTGTTCTAACATGACTATCATCATCTAGACTTTTTAGGAATGCAACAGGTTTTCCTTTCTGAGTTAAGAATAAACAGTCTATTCCCCAGAATCCGCAAGAGGCCAATGCTCCTGTTGAAACAGTGTTTCCGCTTTTGAGTTGGATTTCATCTATTTCAGATTCAAACAAAGGATACTTCTGTGTGTTTCCTTCTCTGTCTCTGATTATGAAACAGCCTTTTTCCATTCCCAAATAGGAGCCGAAGCCTTCCAAAGCAATCTTTACTGTTTTAGTCTTCATTTCATTCTCCTTCTACGTTAATAAGGCTAGAATGTGACTAATATATGCTGATAGAAGAATCCTCTAAGCTGTGTACTTTTTTAGAGCAAGCGCGTCTGCGTCGTATGTTTAAGTAACGCTACCTCTAGTCTCAGTATTTGATTCGAAAGAAGGCTTGTTTGAAAGTGAAAACTTCGAAAAAGTGTCCATAAATGATCATGGAAGACTAGACTCTAGAACGTAGAACGCACAAAAAGAGCCTATAACGGAGTTCAGTAGAAGATTTATAAGCTTACTTGGGAGATAGAGTTCAAAACGATGTCTGACAAAAAAATCACACATGCAAAGACAAGTGGTTGCTGCGTCTGATTAATGGACTTTTTATCCTTTTCCTTATTGTCACAGTGGTTTTTGTCCTCTATACCCTTTTTGTGCCAACTCCAACTGAATGGGGAATTGCGACAGGGGAACTACAGAGAAACACTAACAGTACGGGACCCTCGTATGTGGCGGTGCCAAACGCAACTAGCTTTCCTAGCAATTTCAATTTGGAAAATCTCACAAAAGCAGAATTCAGACATTTAGCTGTAATCCCTGAATATATTACAGGTTCATTCCTAATCAATACGATAAACTTCGCTTTCTTAACAATGTTTATCCGTAACATTTATGGAGACATCGAAGATGCAATAGATAACGAGAGAAACGGAAGAGTGAAAATGCACGTTTATGTCGAATGGGCTATGGGTGCTTTAATAAGTGGAATATTATTTTTCTCGTCAAGCGTAGCTGCACAGACTATAATCACAGCAATTCTTTACTTAGTTGTGATTGTAGTCTTTGCAATAGTCTCAACCTACATCTTATACGGACTTAGGGAAAACCTGAAAAAAGAAGACAAGACCGAAAAGAGCAAAGAGAAGCAAGAAGTGGAAAGCTCTAGAAAAGAAGGAAGGGAAAACCAGCTACGCATTAGCTACAGAAGATTAGCCATATACTTGACTCTTACTTTTGGTCTGGGAGCAGGAATAGTTGCACTAATTGAGTTTCTCATAAGTTCGAAATTCTGAGTTACCGTTTTAACGTGGAATTTTCATCATTTCTACCACGTTTCCTTCGCTGTTGAGGATTTGACTGAAGACATCGAGCTGTTGGGTTTGGGTTTGGGATAAAACTTTACCCCAACCAACCACAAACTATACCACACGCGTGGTGCGCAATCTTTGAGAGAAGTTGGATTGTGTGCCTCTGCTCACTGATTCATAGAGGCACCGTAAACTCTTCTCTTTGGAAACCTCCAACGACAATAGTTTACTGTATGGTGTACGACGTCGGTACAGCCGAAAAATTAGGTTAAAAAACATGGGGACAGGTTGAAAAACAGGCAAATGGACATTAATCTTCAGAAAAAGAAAATAGCGCGGCCGTTCATTTTGTGCAATTGAAGCTGATTGTTGAATCAGGTGTTATTCCACGAGCAATAACATAGTACCTAACAATATTCTGTTGATAGAGTAGCGCACACGGTTGTGGTACAAAGTTCTGTCATGATTACATCAACGAGAAAGGTTTTATTTTCAAGAAAAAACTAGTGGATTATGTCTATCAAAATCATAATATCGTTACCTCCGCGTAGTTATTTCAATTTGTTAAGTGCGCACGTGAATTGTCAGGTTTGGGCTTAATCCTGTTCGGCAATGCCGTGGAAAGAGAAAACAAACCATGGCGCCCTCGTCTATGCGATGTATTCTCCGAAGTGTCTGGCTACTGTTGCTATGTCTCTGCCGTCTACTTGGCCATCGTTGTTTATGTCGCAGTTTGCGTTCCATATTAGCGGTGGTGAGCATCCTGGATAGCTGCCGAAGCACTTGGCGGCTACTGATACGTCTTTGCCGTCGCATTTGCCGTCTGGAACAAAATCCCAAAGATTAGCAGAGCCGCCAGTCAAGTCTCCAACCATCGAGATGAAAACGCAGCCGCCAGTGAAGTTGTTATCTGAGATTTCTGTTTCACCTGGAACAGGTTCTGCATAGGCGGTTAGCGTGTAATTTCCTAAGTCAAACCCAGTTGTGTTCCACATGAATGTTAGCATCGTTGAGTTACGAACGTTTAAAGTGACGTTTTCAAACTTGCAGATGGCAGTGACGTTGCCAGTGTCTGTTAGGTTGGCATAAACTGTGACGTTAGATTCAACGAAGTCGCCTTTGTTGGTGACTTTCACAGTTACTGAGCATTCGCAGCCTTGGTAAACAACTGTTTGCGCAGATGTACAATTGTCTAAGGCAATGTCATAAATAGGATAAGGATTCATAAGAGGATAGTTGTCTGTGTTGTTTGCGTCGATAACGTAAGGGGTGTCGCCTATTCCGTCCTGGCCAGTTATATTCTGATAGGGGCCTTTCTCCGTGTCGTTGCCAGTGTAATCGCTCCAATAGTTGCCGCCAGAAGGATACCCACTGTCCCAAGTGTCAATCGCGTATCTCTCAACAACTTGGGAGGTGTTGTTGATGAAATTGTTTTGGAAGATAGTGTTGTTTGAAGAGTACTCGAGCTCCATGCCATATTGGCCGTTTGCTAACACCATGTTGCCGCTAACGATGTTGTTGCTTCCACCAGATACGAGCCTGATACCACCATACCTATTTGCTGTTACGTTGTTTCCGCTGATTGTGTTTGATGAAGAACCAGTGATCTCCATGCCATAACCATTGGTTGTCACGTTGTTCCCACAAATCGTGCAATTTGCAGAGTTGAGTAAGATGCCATAAGCATTTGCTGCAAAGTTGTTTCCGCTGACTGTGCTGTTGTAACTATTACCGGAAAGCCAGATGCCAAAGTTGCTTGCTGTTGCGTTATTCTCGTTAACCGTGTTGTTACTACCAGAAACAATAATATCATAATACTTCGCTGCAAGGTTGTTGCCGCTGATTATGTTGTTTGGAGAACCCAAGAGCTCAATGCCCCTATCGTCGCTTGCTACTATGTTATTTCCGTTGATCGTATTGCCCCATGAACCACCGGCAAGTAAGATGCCATCGCCGTTTGCCGTTACGTTGTTCCCGCTGATCATGTTGTTTGAAGACCAGGAATAAAGATTAGTAGAATAGAGAATTATGCCAAATTGGTCGTTGGCTGTTAAGTTATTCCCGAATATGCAGTTGTTTGAAGAAGCGTTAACCTCGATGCCTCGCCAAAAGCTCTGCACGTTGGCGTCCTTGATTGTCGCATTCTTTATGTTCTCCAAGTATACACCAGTTCCAGTGTGGTTCCCTTGCACAGTGTATCCTTCTCCATCGATGACAATGTTGCTTCTTTGAATCACGATCCCGTCAGCATCGCTAGCGATGTTACCAGTTAGAATGTAAGTAACGTTATCAGCTGTGGAAATAGGTGCTGTTGGCGGGGTTATGCTTCCATCAGCATTAATAGTGATGGTTCCAAGGAAGTCTGACATTGCGGGTTGAATTCTGAACGCCAATCCTAAGGCGCTCAACAAGAGTAAAAATAGCAGTATTATAGAAGCGGGTTTCCCTTGCATTTCAACTCCCTTCTCTATGCTCTAATTCAACTTTTTCCGATAAAAAGCTTCCGAAACAATCTTCTACGATCAGCCTCATCGGCAATTTCTATTCACTTCATCAATTCTGTCTGCGTCAGATTCGATGGACTTTGGGCGCTTAGCACAATACGCGAGTGTGACCCTAAATGCGAAGGTGTGATGTTAAGTATGAGCAAAAGCGAGGCAATATTACGAAAACAAAAGTCAAATGTGCAAACTGTGGTTACGAAGACACCTTAGATCAGACTGTCACACCAGTTAATGATAATGATGATGACTACGATGATGACGAGGACGATGAAGACGAAGATGATGACGAGTAGAATCTCATCTTAGACGGGAAGAATCCTTTGTTTGTCTTTTGTTGCTGTGCAGATTGAAGATTTCTGTGTTCTGGAAGGATGGTTGGTTATTGCGTTTTCCCTACGGTTCTGTCTAACTTTGGCTTGTTTTCACGCCTTTCTTTTTGTAGACTGTGACTGTTAGTAACGCTAGTGAGCTGATCCTCTAATTAGACCCCTAAATACAGAAGACTCTCTTTGGCAGCTACAGTCTTGAACTCTTTTCCACATTCTGAGCACTGATACCGAAATATCCCAACAAACTCAACTTTGGAACTGCCACAGAACGGACATCGGACCTTGCCAGAAGGTTCCATAACAAACGTTTTGTTGCTGTGCAGAATAAAGATTTCTGTAATATTGGTTTTCAAGCCAGTTTTTGGTTTTGGGGAAAAGTTATAGCTGAACCGATTTGACTATTTGGTTTGGTGAGTTGAGTTGCTTAAAGGTAAGAATGTGAATTTGAGGATAATTGAGAAAGAAGATCTGCCATTGTATGTGAAGTGGATTAATGATCCCGCTTTCTTTGGAGAATACAATCCTCTTGAACAAACAACAAAGCTGGAAATGGAGAAGGACTATGATGCTGCTCATCCTGATAGGAAAAGGTTCTTTGTGGAGAAGAAGGATGGAACCAAGATCGGTTCCGTCGGTGTCTATCCAATTGGAGACCTTTGGGAAATAGGTTTCTCACTGATTTCAGGTGAAAGAAGAAAAGGATATGGCACTGAAGCAGTTACCATGATGGTTGACTATCTATTTCTGTCAAAAGACCTAGTTCGAATTCAAGCCACGACAGACCTTAGGAACACGGCTTCTCAATCTCTGCTTGAGAAAGTCGGCTTCAAAAGAGAAGGAGTTGTTCGCATGTCAATGTTCATACATGGAGAATGGAGAGACATGATCCTCTACAGTATTTTGAGAAATGAATGGAAAGAACCAAAGATACTAACAAAAACCACCTGAAGAAAGCCAGTTTTTTGGTTTTGCGGAAAAGCTATAGGTGCTGACCAGTATTGTCATTAAGGGTTAATCTTGTTCTTCTCTGAGCGTGACCCTATTGTCTAGTCCCTCAGCGTATGAACGTGCTACGGCATTTGTCATCCTCGCAATCGGATTCCTAGTCGTTGGGATTCTTAGTCTAGTGCTTAGAAATGCCCCAGTAGCAGCGGGGCTTCTAGTCGCCGCGCTTATGTGGCTACTGGCTTCGCTATTCTATTTAACGAAAGAACATAGACAAAGGCGACCTGAAAATTCGCCATCAGCCATTTAGCGCACGCGGAGAAATCGATTTAGCAACAGGCTGGCGTGCCTAAAAATGAATAATACCACTTTCGACCATTTTAAATGTAAGCCAGCGTGCAATTGGTTAGGTGAGGTCACATAAATGGCAAGACGACTGATAGTAGCTAGGGCACTATTGATAGCTGCAATAGCATTATTAGGATTTTTGATGTATATCTTCTATATTGCGAAGATTGTGCAGCCTGGATCTTGGATTGGGGAGACGCTTCTTATTGCGGCATTCCTGCTAATAGCTGCAGGTGGGTTTGTTTCAGCTCGGGACAAAGAACGATAGATCATACTCTAACATCAGCCCAATATCCCCTTGGCGCGCTGAGTGGGTTTGGTTTTGGGGGTAGCACGTGAAATAATATAAGATGGTTGAACCCTAGTAACTATGGGTTGAATCTATGAAGGATTCACATCAGGTTCTTGTCGTAGCGGGTGTTCTTATCCTGATTGGTATCGTCTTGATTGGCTTGTCAAGAAGCATCAATATTCCTTCTGCACATAACCCATTTCTTAGCTCGCAAGCTTTTTTCACTATGGGGTTCTTCTATTTGGGTTTTAGTTTCGGAGTGCTGGGAGCAATCGGTTACATAATTAGGCTAGAAAAGAAAATACCTCAAACTCCACCGCCGCCTTAGTTTTAATCGCCTGATTAATTTGATACAACTCGGTATATCATCAATGCTGCAAAAACCGCTATTTGGCGGGAATTTCTCCCGAAATGTCGCTTTTGACTCGACATTTTTGACGTCTCCGATATACCATCGAGTAAAAAGACCCATATAAGCAATATGTCGAAAGCGTAGACATAAGACATTAGACACACAGTAGCAGACAAACCAAAACCAGAGAAAATACAAACCAAGTGTTGGAAGGAAGGAGGTAAGGTCATGGAGAAAAAATAGGGATATGAAACTCAAAATGCGTTCATCATTTTTTGGGTTTCAGGGGCTCGGGGACAATAGGTGACTTGTCCCAGAGACTCCAACATAAGTCATGGGCGTGCATCATTGTCTTCGTCATCACATCTTTGGTTTTCGGGTCGTCCACAGCCTTTCCCCACGACATATATGAGTCGAACTCCATCTCGACAAGTGCGTTGAGCGACCCAGTCTCTCGGTAGCCCCTGAACTCCTTTAGGCCGGGGGTCGAGAGCCAATGGGGAATGGCGATCTCCTTTGCGAATTTCGTGTAGGCATCTATCTTATCCTTATCGACTGTGTACTTTAACTGATAGAGAACCATGCTTCATCCCTCCGTAACTTGAAAGAGAAGTTAAATTTAAAAATGTTTCCCACGATCCCCTAAACGTTAACATCTTATGTGCTTCTTTCATCCGGCATCATTCAGTTTTACACCTCCTCCAAACAAAACGCAAAATTGATTCATTCACAGTTGCTTCTTCTCTAGGTTTGGGATAAAACTCTACCCTTGCCTGTGTTGACATCTGATTCAGCTATAACTTTTCCGCAAAACCAAAAACTGGCTACTCTCAAGCGGTTTTTGTCAGTATTTTTGGTTCTTTCCATTCTTCCCTGAGAATGCTAAAGAGGAACATGTCTGTCCATTCTCCTCTGCAGAAGTAGCACTTTCGCATTGTTCCTTCTCTCTTAAACCCAACCTTTTCCAGAATCTTCTGAGAAATCACATTCTTGGTGTGAGTCGTTGCTACTATTCGAACAATGTCCTTTGAAAGGAAGAGATAGTCCACCATTAGCTGTGCAGCTTCAGTGGAATATCCTTTTCCTCTTTCGCTTGGAACGAGACCATAGGCTAGTTCTAGCATATTCATATAAGTATTAAGAAAGTTGAAATGCATAATCCAGCCAATTTTGCTTCCGTCTTTCTTCTCAATGATAAAATGCTTCGTTTCGAGAGCAGTACTCTCTAGGAACCTTTCCATCCCTGCCCTAGTCCCCTGTGTTGGAGAGAAATATTCAGCAAAGTCTGGGTTACTCCACCAGTCCACAAGAAATGGCACGTCCTCTTTCTCTGCAACCCTCAGGTTCACATTCTTGCCTTCAAGCAATCAACGTCACCACTCAAAACGATAAGAGCAGTTCAGCTATAACTCTTCCGCAAAACCAAAAACTGGCTCAAGAGAATCGATACTAGAATGCACTATTAGCGTTGTTCTCTTTTCTTCATTTTCTGACGAAGGTTATTTTTCTGGAGAGAGTTCATTTGTTATGTCTGGACCACGCAGAAGAGGTTGCCGTCAGGGTCTTCCAACACACGGAAATCATCATCAGGGTCATACGTCTGTGGATGACGCTTCGCTCCAATTTTGAGCAATCTCTCCACCTCATCCTCTCTGTTGTCGGTGTAGAGGTCGAGGTGCAATCTATTCCTACCTGAACGCTTCTCAGGGACTTGGTTCAAAGATATGTTAGGGCTTCTTTCTTCGGGGTCACGAAGAACCACCCAACCGCCCTTCGCAGGCTTTCTGGGGACGTAGTGAAGTGCTTCCTGCCAGAACGCCAACATCTTGTCAAACTCGTTACAATCCATAACTATCGAGCCGATTTTCATTTCCTATCCCTCAACTCTATCTTCGTTAACTTGGGCTATTCCCATTATCTTCGGTTCGGCTATAACTTTTCCGCAAAGCCAAAAACTGTCTCTGTTCAGGCAATCTTTGTCAGTATCTTTGGCTCTTTCCATTCTTCTCTTAGGATGCTGTATAAAATTATGTCTGTCCATTCTCCTCGAATAAAGCTACGTTTCCGCATTATGCCCTCTCTTCTGAAGCCTACTTTTTCTAGGACTCTCTGTGACGCTGTGTTCTCGATATGAGTTGTTGCTTGAATACAGGGAGCCTCTTTGCTGAGAAACAGGTAGTCAACCATTATTTGTGCGGCTTCGGTGCCCTTGCCTTTTCTCCTCTCGTTTGGAATTAGGGCAGAGCCTATTTCCAACGTTTTGCCCATCGGGTGCAATACGTGGAAGTGAGTAATCAACCCAATCTTCGTTCCGTCTTTCTTCTCTATTATGAAGTCCTTGAACTCGTAGGGACTAGGTTCTGACAATGCTTTTTCCATTTCTGCTTTAGACCTTTGACTCGGCAAGAAATATTCCGAATCCACATTGTTAGCCCATTTATGCCAGAACGACACGTCTTCCTTCTCCATAGCCCTCAGGTTCACATTCTTGCCTTCAAGCAATCTGAACACCAACCCAATTGTCTAAGTTGGTAGGGCTATAACTTTTCCGCAAATTTGTGTGTGTTTGTGTGTGTGCGATATCTATGTGTGCGATATATGTGTGTGCGATAGGGTATAGGTAAGAAGGAAAGAAAGAAACAAAGGTACTGTGTAATAATGTAAGATCGAGTGCGTATTAGAAAGAGTCTGTGGTAGTAGTAGAGTGGGCGTGCGTGCGTGCGCATTAGGGGTAAAGTTTACTCCAAACCAACCAAACCAAAAGTGACCGCATAGCTCACCAAACAACGCGCGCGCCCAAACCAAGAGAATGTGAGTCATATTCTGGGATTGCTAGCTACTTTGAACTTCCACGGATTCTCAAGTTTGTCTTTCGCGACACCAGAGTCCAATAGCTTCTTCTTCAGTTCAGACGCAAGATTGTTGATGATTTCTTGCTTGGCTTCAAACTCTTGTTTTGTCCATTTTGCAGTTGTTAGGATTTTGCGGAGCATATGCTCGTAATCCGTTGGCCTATACTTCAGCTTCTCCAGTTCTCGTAGACGCCATTTTCTGTATGGAACAAAATTCCTGTTCAGTATGAAAATCAAAGCTGTATAATATTCCATGGCTTGAGTCAGGTACTGTTGAGCAATCATCAGATCCTTTCTCTGCATAGCTTTTCCAGAGTCGTAAGGAGCTTGCCCAGTTGCATAATACCAATAGAGGAAAAGTTTCTCCAGCCAAATCTTCTTTGGATATTGCTTGTATCTGGCAAGCACATTCTTGAGCTTACCCCCTGAGTCGAGGAGTATTGTGGATTTTGAATAGACCCAAAGGTCGACATCATTTGTCCAATCTCTCAATGCGTCTTCTAGTTCCTGAAGCGTCATCCACTCCCAAGACACATCCGTTCCTCGGTACGATTCATATGCTTCACAGGTTCTTCTCATTTTGTTGTATAATTTTTCGGTTACGAAAACCTCAAGGTCTATATCAGATGAACTGTCGGCATAGCCAACAGATGAAGATCCCACAAGCAAAACACCCAACACACCATCGGTTTTTGCCAGTTCTAGTCGGACAAAATCCTTAGCAACTTCACCTAGCAAGGTTTCCGCCCTCAAGTGCTATACAGCTAGTCAACTTGGTTCGGCTATAACTTTTCCGCAAAATCAAAAACTGGCTTAAAAGGACTGAATGAAGCATGTTCTTTTTGGCATGAGAATTTCGTCAGTATTTTGGGTTGTTATACCAGTCTTCCCTTATTCCTGAGTTTTTCAGGAAATTGTTCCACACTTCATCTTTGTTGTAATCGAATGTTATGATGTGTTTCGGAGTGACTTTTACTATTACGCTCTTCCAAGTATCTACATAGAATTTGGTGATACGCTCCAACTGTTCTTTTGGCATGCCAATGAAAGCGGGGCTGGTTTCATTTATTCTAAGAACCTGTTCGTAAACGTTGTCGTAGTCTATTTCTGCCTTGCCGTAGATGAGAATGCCTCTCAATGGGTCTAGGGTATCAACTAGAACGGTGACGTCATTGTTTCGTTCAATGTTTCTGGTTTTTCGGCTTTTGATGAGGGACATTATCAGTATTTGACCGTTTATGTATCCATAGGCAACGGGCATGGCGTGTATGGTTCCGTCTTTGTTGTGGGTGCAAATCCTCAGATAATGGTTCTCTTTAAGCATTGATTCAATCTCTTCGCTAGTGAGCGGTGGTGCTTGACCAGTATATGACAATCTTATCACAATCGTAGGGTTTTATCCTAGACGTCGTATATAACATCTGGCGAACGAGATGCTTGGCCCTAAAAGTAGAGTAGAAGGAGCATTCGACAGTTTTGCTAAAGTGTATGACGATGTAATAGGAAAATCAATGACCTTCTTCATTAACTTGCTTATTCGTGATCTTCAGATTCCTGAAGACCCAACAGTTCTTGATGTGGGATGCGGTACAGGAATCTCAACCTTCCAACTGATGCAAAGAGTCCAGGGAAGAGGCAAGTTTTATGGAGTTGATATTTCGCAGAAGATGCTTGACTTGGCAAGAACAAGAGCTGCAGATCTCGGCTATGGTAATGTTGAGTTCAGCAAGGGAGATGCTGAGCAACTGGATTTTCCAGAATCCAGTTTTGACTTGGTAATCAGCAATGAGGCATTTTTCTTTTTTCCAGACAAGCAAAAAGCCTTGAATGAAGTGTTCAGGGTCCTCAAACCCGTGGGGCAAACGGCTCTACTCTTCTTTGGTGAACCAACCAACAGAGAGGTTAAAGAGATATACAAAATGGTCAGGAATCGTCACACCGAGTACGTCATGCCTGAATCTCTGAAACTGATAGGTCTCGAAGAAACTCATGAGCTCTTTGACAAAGCGGGATTCAAGAAAACCAGAATCTTCGGCATTCATGAAATTGACTATGTTGATCCGTCCAAGTATGTCCCTATGGTTGAGTCACCTCAATCTTTCTTTAGGCTCAACCTGCCATCAGACCTCTCGCCAGAATTGGTAGAGATGATAATCAAGGAAACTAAGGAAGAGATGATGAGAGCCTCGACAGACAAGGGCTTCAAAATGACATATTACAATATACTAGCATACGCTCAGAAAGCTTGACTCGACACGCAAAATGTGATTTGGCTTGTTCGTCGAATTTCTTTGGGTTGGTTGGTTGGATAAAACTTTACCCCCTACTACCCAACGTAATCTTATATTTGTTGAATCGTAACTGTACTGATGAGGTCTACTGAATGGGAATCATTCAAAAGAAATGTTCAATTTGCGGAAAAGTCTTTACGACATTAGATAACAAAAACAAATATTGCAGTGCCCAATGCGCTAAAAAAGCAAATAAGAAAAAATAAAGACGTCTCAAAAAAGATACAGCCATCCTATGATAGATTTTTGAAAAGGAATTGACGCGACCGCATACTCGATTCCGATACTACCTATATACTTACCCTGTATTGACTTATTCTATTACTGCCCATATAGCTGTCCTGAACCATGTGTACACTGCCGTTTCAATAGCCTCTTCTGAACTCACCTTAACACGTAGTTTGGGTTGGTTGAGGTCCATTAACGCGCCCTATCTTACGCGAGGGGTAGTATTCGTTCCTAGATCTACCCCCTTATAGTGAATTTCCTGATACTCGTTTTCCACAGACGTGTTGTTCAGTATCCTTCCCCTTGTTGGTTTGGTTGGTTTGGATAAAACTTTACCCATCCTCCCACATCTAAGGTCACACTCACGGATGGTACGTCTAGAAAAGGAAGAGCGCGCGCAACATTTGCCTGAAGCAATGAGATGAATAGTTAAAAAGAAAAAAGGAGTTGATTGGGCATCTCGTGCGAACGAAGCTTTCTATATTAGAACAACAACCGTTATTGGTACGTGTTTCCAAAGCTCCTGCATACTAGTGCAAGATCTCTCCCGTCAACTTTTCCGTCTTCGTTCATGTCGTAGTACAAGTCGTATGATGAGTTTCCGAGTCTTTTTGCAAGTGGACTGACGTCTCGTCCATCCACCTTACCATCGCAATTTACGTCTCCTGGCATCCTGACTCTTATAGTGTCACTTCCTTCAAACGTGGTTCCATCATACAGTTCGCCTTTTATCGTCAAGGTTACATTGCCATATTTGATGTTTTGAACGTCACAGATGTACTTGCTTGCTTCGGTTCTGTTGAGCTTGACCATTAGGTCAGGAACTCCGTCGCCGTCATAGTCTCCAACTTCAGTAGGCTGCAATTCAGCTGGAACAGTGCCGTTCAACATAACCGTCGAAACATCGATGTTATTGACATCATATCCGTCAGTAAGCTCGATGTATCCAGTAATCCACTGTCCACTGCTCTTCAAATTGAGTGTGTCCGGGTCAATGTTTACTATTGCGGTGATTGAGGGGGCAAACTGGATTGTCACAATATGAGTGCTTAATGCGAATTCGAAGTAAATGAAGTAGTATGTTCCATCTGTACTAATAATAGGAAAAGGTGATGCAGGGTTCTTATGGTCAATTGAGACACTAATGGCGCTCGTGTTTACCATTGGAAAAATCAAATTAACATAGCCGATCTGACCTGTTAAGCCTGAAGCCGTAAACTTCAAGTTGTTTTTATTTACGACTATTTTACCTATCGTGGTATTGCTGAGCATGGTGACTGGTTCGTCCATGCCACCTATTTTAACAACTGTTTCCATCGGCGTCCAAGAATTCATTAGCGGATAATGATCATTGTTATTGGAAACCATTGCATATGGTGAGTCACCAATTCCATCGCTACCAAGAATGTCTTGACTTGGCCCATGATACAAGTCTAATCCTGTATAATAGCTCCAATAGTTACCGCCAGAAGGATAACCATCATCCCAGCTATTAGGTCGTGTGTTCCCCAAGAAGCTCACGTACGCGCCAATGAAGTTATTGTGATAAATCTTGTTGCCTGAGGAATACCAACCGCATTCGAGGGTTGAAGTAAAAGTGTTCCCTATGATCGAGCTGCTCCAGACGCCAGACATCTCCATGGCTACATAATTCGAGGACATCGTAATATTGCTAACCGTGACATTTGTACAAGAGCCTAGATAGACGCCCCACTGGCAATTTCTAATACCACCATTCTTTACAGTCACGTTGTTTCTATAATCTCCCAAGTCGACGCCAAACCATTCGTACTGTGTCCCAAATATATTGTATCCGTTTAGATCCAAAACAACGTTATCGGAGGTTATTGCTACTGTCTCATGGACGTCAGAATGAAGGGTCGTGCTTTGACTGATATATATAGTGCTCGATATTGGTTGGATGAAGACATGATGAGGTTCAGATAGGTCTTGAGTATACGTATAGCTTCCGATGTCATCGGTCGTGAAACCGTTCTCATTGACTAAGCTGTCTTCAATCATGTAATAGGTTGTGAAAGGTTTGAGGTAGCCCAATGTTAGTTGTGTAGACATAGCTTCGCTCGCGTTTTCGATGAAATAACATATCATTTCAGATGAGTAAGCACGCAGAAATATATGCACTGTAGTGTTAGTTGTAATGGAAACGTTGAAGTCTGGCAGTTCGAAATGTGTTCCAATATCATCTAGAACTCCAATGCCCGGATGGTCTTCTCCAGCAACACTACTTGGTAGTATATTAAACGTGATAGCCAGAATGCCTACTAAAAGCAGGATAAGCACTGTCGATATTATCTGCTTCATTTTCGTTCCATCACTCTCCTATAATTATTGGTACTTTTATACAGCCCCACCTCGGCTGTAGAAGGTATGTCCTTGCTCCCCTTCTCTATCCTGAGTACATGATTTTAATATTTAAAACTTCTGAAACATTGTTTCATTGAGAATGATCTATGATCTATTGAAAGAATAACTCATCTATGCAGAGTTGGGCATCAGAACAACGCTTATCTGAAAGCGTGAGCGTGATGCGAGCGCGACGTAATGGTGAGCAAGATGAATAGAAATCGGGTGTTGGTTGGTTGGATAAAACTTTACCCCCAAACCCAAACCCAAAAAAAGCTGTGAAATTTTCTTAATGACCCCCACAATGAGGACAACTGTTAAGAGTTTCATCGTATAACCCATCACAATAAGGACATCTAATTTTTACTATGATTTCTTTCTCTTTTGTTATTGTCTTTTCTTCATTGTTCTGCTCAATCAATTTCCAATGTAGTAAGAAGCCTGCTTGTATCGCAAGAGTATATCGCGTTGAACAGTTACTACATATAACGTCAGGCATAGCTATCTCAAGAACACGTTCTCCATCTTTAGGACATCTAGCATTTTTCAATGCTTTCTGAAAATTCGCTCTTTGTTCACTTAATTGTCTTTCATATCTTGTCATTTTTCATCACAGCGCGCACTAATTTTAGGCGTAGGTGTCAAGTTAAGATTTATGAATTTGAAAATAACATACAAAGCGCGCTAGTCAATGAACGACGATGCTCCTGCAACATGAGAATCATGATCATAAGACGCCTCTCTTTTGTGCAATGCTTGAAAAAGGGAATTCAGGAACACACATGCGCGCTCGTTTCGTTCATTAGGTTAGGGTAAGGTTTGGTTCTTGTATGTGGTGTAGCTGGTGTATGGTGGTTGTATGTCGTGTTGCCAGTAGATGCACAGTATTTCTCCGCGGTGGTGGATCTCTTCTTCGACGACGTGCATTAGGGTGTCTTCGATTTTGTTCTTGTAGGTGTTTCCGTCTCTTCCTTTGAATTCGAAGGTGCTTTGAAGCTTCTCGTCTGTGAGCGTGCTAAGGTAATCATTCGTTTCGGCCTCAACTTTATCAGCGTATTCTTGTATGGATTTACAGTTCATATATTGGGTGAATGGAGCGTTATAGATTCCTTCTATGCTTTTTCCGCTCAGGCGTCTGATCCAAAGGTGCTCAGCCTGTAGGCTGTGGACGAAAATGTCCCGTATGGAATCGAAGCTGGCTCCGCTGCTTTCTACGACAGTTTGCCATGGGATTTCTGCCATGCTTTTCAGGAATCTGCGGCGCGAATACCAGTTATAACCAAATAAATCCTTGATGTTCAAGTATACTTCCCGAAAGAACCTAGTGTCCTGCCTTCTAATAACGTTTGTCAGTTATTTCTTTCTTGCGCTTTCAGGTTCTGTTAACTTGGTGGGCGATACTTCTTCGCTTCGGTGAAAACGAGCCCAAGTAAAAAATCGGTGAATAATGGAAATCAATCATGTTCAAAAATGAAATGCTCAAGCGGATAAATATCGTCAAGTTCTTGAGCTTTGCCTGTGGCTACGTTGTGATAAGGCGCAAAGTCCCCTTCCTTTTTCATTATTCCTCTCATTATACTCGCAGCGGTTTTGTTGTGGGTGGTATAGACTAGCGCGCGCGTATTTGTGCAAGGCTTGTGGAAAACGCTTTTCGATAAACTTGGGATTCGAAGGAATGAGAGTTTCTCCACAAATCGTCGCTTCGGCAATGCAATTGTATTTCACTGGGGAATCTTTGCGGAACGTTCAGAAGTTTCTAAGATTGCAAGGAGTCAAGGTCAGCCATGTGGCAGTTTACAAATGGATAAACAAGTACGTAGCTCTGATGAAGGCTTACGTTGACAAGATAACACCGAACGTAAGCGACACATGGAGAGCAGACGAACTTTACGTCAAGATCAAGGGAGACATGAAATACCTCTTCGCATTGATGGATGATGAAACGCGGTTCTGGATAGCTCAAGAAGTCGCTGAAACAGAATACAAGCATGACGCTAGAAGGCTATTTCAGCTTGGTCAAAAGGCAACAGGTAAGAAACCAATGACTCTCATAACTGACGGTCTCCCAGCTTACCATGACGCTTACAAGAAAGAGTTCTGGACTCTGAGAAAGGATACAAGCACGGAGCATGTTAACGCAATAAAGCTAAGTGGAAACATGAACAACAATAGAATGGAAAGGTTCAACGGTGAAGTGAGAGACAGAGAGAAAGTGATTAGAGGGCTAAAGAAGACCGACACATCAGTTCTCACTGGCTATCAAATCTTTCATAATTTCGTAAGAGAACGCGAAGGACTCAACGGTAAGACTCCTGCTGAAGCTTGCGGAATCAAAGTAGAAGGAAAGAACAAGTGGTTAACCCTTATTCGAAATGCGAGCAGAAAAACAACGAAGTAAATCAAAAAAAGGAAGGGGAGCTATCCTTTAGA
>JBEKMQ010000005.1:0-165077 GCA_050008435.1 Bathyarchaeia archaeon | reverse complement strand
GAAATCAATGAGAATTCCTTTCAAAGTCAATACTTCACAGCACTTCCGCAGAGCCGCTAAACTCTTTCGAATCTGGTCTTCTTTCTATCTTCCACAAAATAAGTGTTTTTCGAGCTATGGAAAGAATCAAAAATACTAACAAAAACCGCTTGAAGCACGGATTAGCTAACGTCTTTCTGTTCTACACTTTCGACATATTCCTTAAGAGTCTCGGTTCTCTCATTATTTATTGGAGATATCTATGTCAATCGGGAATACGGGAGATATCGCCACGAAAATCCTAGCCATAAAGGAGCTAGAATCCTGCTTTCAGCACGTTTCGTGGTTTCATCAATTCTCTCAGGACTATCGTGGCGTATGAGCCCTTGTGAAGGGTGAAAGTCAGGTTCGCTGCGAGTTCTGCTTGATTGGCCACGTCAGCAGTGATCTCCTTCGAATCGAAGTTGTTCAGTGCGATCGTGGCTGTCCTGAGGTTTCCTCTAAGGCTTATTTCGGGTATGGCTTTCACCTTGAAATCCCTAGGTGTAACGTTTTCTTCTTCAAGAATCTCATTTTCAATCTTGCCTTGAGTGCCGATTGTGTGTTTGTGCTTGTACCCTATCAGCGCGATTGCTAGCCTCATCTTTCCAGCTTCTATTCCTCTGTTGACCTCTGAAATGTTTTCATCGTCAACTACTTTGTGCATCGTAGGCATGGGCAGGCCAGAGCGTTCCACGTTCAAGGCAATGTCTCCCACTTCGGCCGTGTTCAGCCTAAATCCCTGCATGAGTCTTCTGCTGAGAACCCTGTTGAAAAGGTGGGACTGGTAAGCCTGCGGAAACAGCTCCAGTAATCTTGGCGGAAGTCTTCTGAAAGCTCCAATAGAGTCGTCTGGTTTTACTGCGAGGTGCCTCAGCATCAAACGTTCGAACCGCAGTTGTTTCGGATAGTCCTTCAGAGCCTTGTTGAAGTCACGTGTTGCCTGAAGAGCCTGCCTTGCCCTTCGAGAATCAGGATGCTCTGTGAGACTCGGCCGGGCTAAGAAGAGCATGGCGGCCTTCTTGAAGTCTCCCTTGACAAGTGCTTGTCCGACCAAGTGTGTGATCGGCCTAGTCGTCCCGAAACGTTGATGCCCAAAGAAGTTCGGAAACCCGCCCAGTTGACTTGCTTCTTCAATCACTTGGTTTTTTCGCTTTTTGACCGTTGATTCAGAATGGCTGATCCCGCTGATTCTCAAGCGGAAACTATTGCCCAGAAGATAAAACTGCGAAAGCCCGTTACGCACGTAGCCAACGGGACGGAGCTCTATGTCCTTAACTTGGACCCTGCTGACCTCGTCGGCCGTTGCGCCTTCAATCGTGATGTGCTGGGCTGTGATGGCCCTCGTGTCCTTCAAACCTGCAAACTGAACTTGACTGGTTCCGATTACAAGCTGATCAGCAACAGCTTTGACGGCTGAGATCGTATCCCAATTACGCTTGACTAGAATGCAGAGTAGGAAGCGATTCTTCGCAGAAGAGGAGCCGAGAACGCTCTGCGCGGTGGGCTTGGCCACGCTTGCCTTGGATCCGTCGACCAGAAGTTCTTCAACGACAAAATCTTCGAAGCTGCGTCTGATCTCTCCGCCGATGCCTGGAGACCTCGTGCCGTATACTTCTATGCCCATTTGCTTCTCTAATCGAGGAACAATCAAGGGCCTCGGTCCGCCTAAAGGAGGGGAAGCCGACCGGTTATCTTGTCCACTTTTCCCGCGGGTGCGGGGCCTATGCCGAGGCAAGTTATAGTGTTCGGAGGCACTTCTGTGAGGCCTCTGTCAACGATCAGGGCGCAGGGCAACCCTAGCTCCTTTGCGTGCCTTTCAAGGTTCAGCAGTTCCTCCTCAGTCTTGACCTTAACGGCTATTTTCCGCTGGCCCTCATCTATCCAGTTCTCCCACCATACCCTGTGGTGTTTGCGGGCCTCTTCTGCCGCGGAGACCGCTGCATGTGCAGCCTGCACAGCCGTCTTGCCCTTGCTCAGCTTCAGGTCAGAATGGAAAACTATCACTTGCTTGTAGAGGAATTCACTCATGCCGTTTCCAGCCGTTCCTGTATTTTTGTTGTCTCGGAGTTCTTAAGGATTAGCAGCTAGATAGAAGAAGAGCAGGTAGCCTAGTACTGCCAGCATCTTCGGGTTCCTCAAGGTACGTAGAAGAGATTTGCCCTGAAAATCCAAGTCCTTCACGCTCAGCAAAGCCTTGTCCAAGCCTAGACTTGCGCATAAACTGATGAATTCGTCAATTCTGCGGTCAGACATGGCGTCAAGCATCCTTCTAGCTCTCAGCATGACGCTCATGTCAAACCCCAGAACATGATCACATCGCCTCTGGTACTGGCCTAGGAACTCGGCTGAAAAGTCGCCGTTTTGCAGGGATCGTGAGGCAACCTGGGCTGCAATCTCTGCGCACGTCATCCCGAGAATCACGCCGCCTCCGGTGGTAGGCTTCACTTGTGAGGCCGCATCGCCTACGGCCAAAAACCCGTTTGAATATGCCATGGGAATAGGACCACCTAACGTTATCGGATGGAACGCGATCTGAAGGATTCTTGCCTTCCGCAGCTTGGCAGAAGCCACAGGATGCTTAAGCATGAACTTCTCCAAGAGCTCTTTCGGATTCCCAGATTTCGCGGCTAACCCGATCTTGGCTCTCTCATCACGCTTGGGAATCAACCATGCGTAAAAGCCTGGGCAATACTCGTGTCCGAGAAACACTTCCACCATGTTCATTTCAAGATTCTCCGTTCCTTCAACCTCGGCCTCGACGGCGTTGACGAGCCTGCGTCTGTCAAGTGTCTCTAGACCAGCGAGCCTTACAAGCCTTGAGGATATTCCCTCAGCGTCAACCACGATTCCGGCCGAAACTCTCTCGGTCTGATTCTTCCTGCTGACGACCACTCCTTTCACGTAGCCGTCTTCGACCAGCAACTGCTCAACCCGTGATTCATGCTGATACGTCGCCCCGTTCTCCCTGGCCATTTCTGCAATGTACTGATCAAACAAGGCCCGATCGACGGCACATGTTACCGGCGATGGAAACCGAATTGAAAAAGCGTTGCATCCCGGCGAATAGAACGTTGCCCCGCAGAAAGTGTTCTCGATGATTCCCTCAGGAAGAGGAAACAGCTTCAATCGTCTCAAACCATTGATACTCATGTGCCCAGCGCAGTGGGAGGGAATGCCGACCCGAGTATGTTCTTCGAAAACTGTCGTGTTTGCCCCATGTCTTGCGAGGGTAGCTGCCGCGGCTGAGCCGCATGGACCGGCTCCGACGACTATCACGTCTAGAGTACTTGTCATCCATTACACTTTTGCAGTTTGAGGAATTCGCCCGTTTCAGGCTACTATTTCGATACGCCTTTTTCCCCGGGCCACAGAGCTCGTCCGGATCTTGCCGCCTATCTCCAACCGCATAAGCAGTTCGTTAAAGTCCCTTGTGCCCATGTCTTCAAAATGATCCTTGCTCAGCGCCTCAAACAGGTCCGTGTCAGTCATGGCGCCCTTTTTAGCCAGAATTTCCAGCAGGACAAGGTAGGCCGGATGTGTCTTCCAAGTTCTCGTGGGCACTGTTGCACCTCCTAGGCAACCGGCGTCGTTGGCTTCTGCACTTGGCGGACCTGCTGCATGAAACCTTTGTACCACTTTTCCATGTCAGGCGTGACCGACGGCCCCATCTTCTTCAAGGCCTCTTCAAAATCCTTCATCATAACTTCCTTAGCGTTTATGTCCTTTCTCAAAGCATGCATGGCTGTTTCTCTGCAGAGGGCTTCGATATCGGCGCCCGAATAATTCTTCGTTAGAGTGGCTAATTGCGCGAGGTTCACGTCCTTCGCCATCGGCATTTCCTTGGTGTAGATCTTGAATATTTGCAGTCTGCCCTTTTCATCAGGCTCGGAACAGTATATCAGCCTGTCGAACCTGCCTGGACGGAGCACTGCCGGGTCTACAATGTCGGGCCTGTTTGTCGCGGCTATCACAACGATGTCTTCCAACGTTATGAGACCATCCATCTCGGTCAGTAGCTGGCTGATGACGCGCTCGGTTACTCCGCTGTCTGCGAAGCCTGCACCCCTCCGCGGCGAAAGCGAGTCTATTTCATCGAAGAATATCACGGCGGGCGCGGCCATCCGGGCTTTCCTGAAGACTTCCCTTATGGCTTTCTCTGACTCACCAACCCATTTCGAGAAAACTTCTGGACCCTTGATCGTTATGAAATTTGCTTCGCTTTCTGTCGCAACGCCCCTGGCTAAGAGGGTTTTGCCGCAGCCCGGGGGCCCGTAAATCAGGATTCCCTTAGGCGGTTTTATTCCGAGTCTCTTGAATATTTCAGGAGTCTTCAGCGGCCATTCTACCGCCTCTTTGAGTTCCTGTTTGGCTTCATCTAGGCCTCCTATGTCGTCCCAGTGGACCGTGGGAACCTCGATGTACACTTCGCGCATGGCCGTCGGAGTCACCTCTTTGTAAGCGTTGGTGAAATCATCCATAGTGACCTCCATCTTCTCCAGCACACTCGGAGGTATGCGCTCTTCTTCCAAGTTTATCTGTGGGAGATACCTTCGGAGGGATTTCATGGCCGTTTCTCGACCCAGGGCCGACAGGTCAGCGCCAGTGTAGCCGTGAGTCATGTCTGTGACCTTCTTCAGGTCAACATCCGGTGCCAGCGGCATTCCACGCGTGTGAATCTGAACAATCTCGTACCTTCCCTGCTTGTCTGGAACGCCTATTTCGATTTCCCTGTCGAACCTGCCTGGTCTGCGCAGCGCAGGGTCTAAGGCTCCCGGACGATTAGTGGCTCCGATTACTATGACGTTTCCTCTGCCGGACAAGCCGTCCATCAGTGCAAGCAGCTGAGCGACGACACGTCTTTCAACTTCGCCCGTGACCTCCTCCCGTTTAGGCGCTATCGCGTCCAGTTCATCAATGAATATTATGCTCGGCGCGTTCTGCTGGGCCTGCTGAAAGATTTCTCTGAGTCTCGCCTCAGACTCTCCGTAGAACTTGCTCATGATCTCGGGCCCGTTTATCGAGAAGAAGTTCGCCTCAGACTCGTTTGCAACGGCTCTGGCCAACAAAGTCTTGCCGCAGCCTGGAGGTCCGTGCAGGAGCACTCCCTTCGGCGGGTCTATTCCTAGCCTCTGGAACAGTTCAGGATGCCTAAGCGGAAGCTCGACCATTTCTCTTACTCTTTGAATCTCTTCGTGCAGGCCTCCAACGTCCTCGTAAGTCGTGCGCGGCAGGCCCTTTCCTTCCGGCGCGGGCTCATTAAGAATAGTGAGTCTCGTTTCCGCCGTCACTTTTATTATGCCATGCGGACGAGTCTTCGTCACTGTAAACGGGATAGAATGGCCGAGCATCATGACGAGGGTTGTGTCGCCTTCAACAAGTGTCCTTTCCATCAGGCGATTCTTAACAAAATTCGTGAAATCCTCATCAACATTGAGTCTCATGTCCACGGGCGCCAACGTTATGCTGAGGGCAGTTTTGACCTTCGCCGGCTTCACGAGGACGTATTCGTTTATGGCCACGCCGGCATTCTTGCGCGAGAAACCGTCTATGCGGAGAATGTCCCTGTTCTGATCTTCACTGTAGGCTGGCCAAGCTATGGCCGACGTGGTTCTTTTGCCGCATATCTCTATCACGTCTCCCGCGGATATGCCCAGCTTCTGCATAGTTCTCTGGTCGATGCGGGCTATGCCCCTGCCCACGTCTCTTTGCCTTGCATCTCCAACGCGTAGTTGCAATTCACTCAAACAAGACCCTTCTCAAAGGCATTAACGTTAATGCATTTCGACATAAACTTCTAGTCTCATATAAACGTTTAAGCCAACTTCGGAGTTATCTGCTCGTCCTGCGCACCATCAGAGTCTGAATTTGGCTTATCTCGCTTATCCCTTCTACCTTCTTCTCAAACTCTTCAAGTACGCCGGTCTTGTCCTCTGGAAATTTCACCTGCATGAGCAGGGCCTTCAAGCCGTAGGCTATCGGCTCCTCACCGTACCCCTCAACAGAAGCATATTGTGGCAAGTTTGCCTCGATCTTCTTTTTCAAATCATCAAATTCGACGATGACATCGGTCGGAAATACTTTGTACGTGATTATGACGCTGCCCATTCGTGATCCTCTATCCTTGCCTTAGGGTCCTATGAACCCACATTTTGGACACTTGTACGGACGCCCGAATTTCCTGCATTTTTGGTCACGCTTTATCTGGATTTCGCCACAGTTCGGACACATAAACTTCGTGGCTTGCGCTGCAGGCGGAATTGGTTTTCCGCAGCTCGTGCATGAAATGAGGGTTAACGTTGCAGCCGTTTTTTCAGTCATCGTGTCCATCCTGGTGGTGCATTCTGTAATTGTAAGACTCACTTATATCTTATATGTTTACGATCTACGGAGCGAAATGGCCATGAAGGATCGAAGAAACCTCCCTTCAGGCCGTTCATCGCGTTCGACTTACTTCAGCAGATGAAGATCAAGAGGTCAATCCTAATTGGTAAGCGGTGATCGGGGTCCCCGTTTAACCTCGGAAGTTTATTATTGTAGTTTCATGCCAGTAATTGACGGGATCATCCTTGGGCGTGAACCTTCGTGATCTCGTTCCGAAAACGGCTGTCAAACTTGAGGATTTGGGTGGAAAATCAATAGCCATAGACGCCTACAACGCGCTGTACCAGTTCTTGGCCATCATTCGGCAGCCAGACGGAACACCGTTGAAGGACAATGCCGGAAGAGTGACGAGCCACTTGAGCGGGCTGCTGTATAGGACGAGCAATCTTGTGGAGATGGGCATCAAACCGATCTACGTTTTTGACGGGACGCCGCCTGCACTTAAGGAAGTGGAAATCAAGAGACGCGCGAAGGTAAAGGAGGAAGCGGCTGTAAGGTATGAGAGAGCCCTGAAAGAGGGGAAGATGGAAGAGGCCCGCGTGTACGCGCAGGCTACGTCGCGCTTGAAGGATTACATGGCTGATGACAGCAAGAAGCTTTTGGACTTGATGGGGATCCCGTGGGTTCAGGCGCCAAGTGAAGGAGAAGCGCAAGCTGCACACATGGTAAAACGCGGTCACGCGGACTACTGCGCAAGCCAAGACTATGATAGCCTGCTGTTCGGCGCTCCTATGCTCATAAGAAACGTGACTATCTCGGGGAGAAGAAGACTTCCCAGCAAGAACGTTTTCGTCGAGGTCACACCTGAAATAGTGCAGCTCGACCAGGTTCTCAAAGAATGCGGAATCACATACGAACAGCTGGTTGACGTGGGCATACTGATAGGAACAGACTTCAACCCCGACGGCATAGAAGGTTTAGGACCGAAAACTGCCTTAAAATTGATAAAGGAGCATGGAACACTGGAGGAAACGCTGCCATTCGTGAAGAACGCACAGTTTCCGGCTGAACCTCAAAGAATCAGGGAGATATTTCTGAAACCGGCAATTACGGACGATTACAAGGTTGAGTGGAAAGAACCAGACGTCGAAGGTTTAGTCAGCTTCATAGTGAAGGAAAGAGACTTCTCGGAAGACCGCGTCAGAAAGACCCTCGAGAGAATGCAGGCGGGAACGAAGAAGCTCAAGGGCAAAACGACCTTGGAACAATGGTTCGGCTAGGAACCGGCTCATGGGAGACTGCTAAATCCTTTGACACGGAGATCAAAGAACAAAAAAATTTGAAGGTTCACTGAAATGAAAGCACGGATCTATTCTTGGACCTGCTGCAGAACTGCCAATGCGTCGTTTGCAGAAAGCATAGGCTCAACCGTGAACTTTACGTAGGGAGTAAACTTCATAGTCTGCGCGAGTATGTCTTTTTCGTCTCTTTCGGTGATTGAGAACCCGTTGCGTCCACTTGGACTTATCATGGAAATCTTTAACTCCTATTCCGCATATTACGATTCTTCAAAACGGTGATAGCATTTGGATCAAAGCCAGATCTCCCTCCCTGTCGATGAATTACCGACAAAATGGTACAACATCGTTCCACACTTGCCCGTACCACTGCCGCCGCCGAAGGAGCCTGAAACTGGCCCCTCGCGAATGGAGTTCCTAGGCAGAACTATGACTCACGAGTGCCTGAACCAGGAAATGTCAACTGAACCATGGATTCCGATCCCGGAGGAAATACGAGAATTGTACATTCAAGCCGGGCGACCTCGGCCGCTGTACCGCGCGAGGAGATTAGAGAAGTATCTAAAGCTGCAGAAGGTACGACTCTACTACAAACGTGAGGACCTGTCGCCGACAGGATCCCATAAGGTGAACACTGCATTGGCGCAGGCGTATTATGCTGCAAAGGAGGGCAAAACCACGTTGGTTACCGAAACGGGAGCAGGGCAGTGGGGTAGCGCCCTCTCATATGCGGCGACGCTGATGGGTCAGAAATGCGTAGTCTTCTGGGTCCGGGCCGTATACAACTGGAAGACAGACCGACGCACGTTGATGAACCTCTTTGGCGCAGAAGTCTATGCCTCACCGAGCAGAGAAACGACAGTCGGACGACAACTCCTAAGCCAGAACCCGGTGCATCAAGGATCACTGGGCATAGCGGTCTCCGAAGGCCTAGAGTACGCTGAAGCCCATGAGGCATGCGTCTACTGTTTGGGTTCCGTCCTCAACCACGTGCTCATACACCAGTCAATCATCGGCCTTGAAACTATCAAACAATTTAAGCTTGCCGATGATTCTCCTGACCTGATCATAGGCTGCCTCGGCGGAGGCTCAAACTTCGGCGGAATCGCGTTGCCCTTCGCCGGCGAAGTCCTGCAGAAGAAGCGTAAATGCGAGTTTCTGGCCGCTCAATCAGAGGCCGCGCCAAATCTTGTGAAGGGTGAGTACCGCTACGACTTTGGCGACGTGGCAGAGCATACGCCTTTGCTGAAAATGTACACGCTGGGGCATAAAACTGAGTTGGCCCCGATAAAGGCAGACGGACTGCGCTACCATGCTGCGGCGCCGTTGATGAGCCTACTTCGAAATCAGAACCTGCTGAAAGCGGTTGCGTACCCGGCGAATGAGAAGGCCGTATTCGAGGCTGCGAAAACGTTTCTGCAGACAGAGGGCTGGCTGATCGCGCCTGAATCAAGCTATGCTGTCAGGGCCGGCATAGATGAAGCGTTGAAAGCGGAAAAGGCCAAAGAAGAAAAAGTCATATGCATGAACATAAGCGGGCATGGATTCTTGGACTTGCAAGCCTACAAGGAGAAGCTTCAGATACAGTGAGTCTAACTCGTTTGGCCATGGCGTCCCGTTAGTGGCACGAAGGCCACGCCGCCCAAGTTTTCTTCTCTTGTTTTTCCACCCGCGTTCTTCGTGATCTTCATCAGATTCTGGAACAGGGATAAGTCTCCGACCGGGATGAGCAATATTCCTTCTGGTTTCAGCTGCTCCATCAGCGCCTTGGGAACATCGGGCGCCGCGGCTGTTACGATGATTCTGTCGTAGGGAGCCGCTTCAGCGAAACCCAACGAGCCGTCTCCATGCATTATCGTCACACGATCGCCGTAGCCTGCCTTCATAATCGTCTTTCTCGCAAGGTCGGCGAGTTCCCGCACTATTTCCACAGTGTAAACGCGTCCCCAATTGCTTCTGGGCGAGCCTTCGGGGGCTATGATCTCCGCTATGGTTGCAGCATGCCAGCCTGAGCCCGCACCGACCTCTAACACTCTGTGGCCTACTTCCAACTGTAGGGCTTCATTCATGATTGAAACCATGTTTCGCCTAGCCAAGCCTCTCGGCTCCGGCTATGTGGCGCAGAAATCGTCTGCCCAAAACCAATCGGAAGCGGAGTGTCCTCGGCATCGTAGGACCGCATGTTATCCGGCAGGAACTGCGTTCGCGGCACAGACCGCATGGCCTTGATCACGTTAGGCGACTTCAGAATGCCCTCTTTGATCAGACCGTCAATAAGCTTTTCCCAGTCTGTGTTCTGCAAACTTGAGGCACCGACATACTTACTGGCGCGCTGACTCTTAACGTATTTGCAACCAGAATATGAAGGATCAGACTAGAGCAGTTGTAATGAAACCCCGATTATGATTGTCCTATTTCACCGTGACCGACTTTGCAAGATTCCTCGGCATATCCGGGTTATAACCCCTATCAACGGACATGTAGTAGGCTAACAGCTGCATCGGAACAACAAAACACATTGGGGACAAAGCTTCTGGAATTCCCTTCGGAACCTCAACATAATCGTCAACCAGTCGCTTTATCTCCTCATCATCTTGCTCTATGACCGCGATTATTGATGCTCCCCTGGCCTTCATCTCCATTATGTTGCCAATCAGCGTTTTGTGAGTGTCATCCTTCGGGCAGATAAAGACCACCGGAAAACCTGGCTCCACAAGGCTTATGGGTCCATGCTTACTCTCGCCGGCTGGAAACGCGATCGCAGGCGCGTACGCTATTTCCATGAGTTTAAGTCGGCTTTCGTAGGCAGTAGCCGTACTGATGCCGCGGCCGAGGAAGAAGAAAGTACTCTTGTCCTTATATTTCTCGGCGATCTGCTTGACTTTCTCTTCCTGGGTCTCAATTATGGTTTCAACAGTTTCCGGCAACTTGCACAGCCTTTCGGCCAAGTAGTCCATCTCATCCTGTGAGATTTTACCCCTCATCTTCGCAAGCCGCAGCGCCAGCTGGGCCAACACTGAAAGTTGAGAAGTGAACGTCTTAGTGGCAGCCACCCCGATCTCCGGACCCGACTGCTGGCCTATGTAAACTCTTGCCACTCTGGTGAGAGTTGAACCGATAGCATTGGTCAATCCGAGGACTGTTGCGGCCCGTTGACGCGCAACATTCACAGAAGCCAGAGTATCAGCCGTCTCGCCTGACTGGCTCACGGCAAGAATCGTGCTATCAATGTTGACGGATTTACCATGCTGCTCAATGAACTCGGAAGCCACCACGGGATATGTTCCTAGGAAGGCAAGCTTGGAGAACATGTAAGAAGCGGCTAGACACGCGTGATAAGATGTCCCGCAGGCCACGAGGTAAACTTCGCGTGCCCGGTCGAGGAAAGTAGCCATCAAATCAAGGTAGTGTTCCTGCAGCCTGAGCGTGTTCCGCAGGCAGTCTGGCTGTTCATGGATCTCCTTGATCATGAAATGTGGATAACCTTGCTTGACGGCCATTTCAGGCGCCCAATCAATAAGCTTGGGCTCTCGAATGACAGGTTTTGAGTCAGCGATTTTCTTAATTTCAACGCCCTTCAACGAGAGCGTGACGAGCTCTCCGTCTTCCACTATGATCGCTTTGTTCGTCACTGGTAAGAAGGCAGGAATGTCTGAGGCGCAATAAACCGCGTTTTCATTTATCCCCAAGACCAGTGGGCTCTCATTCCTAGCGCATATAATCTTGTCCGGTTCTTTCACCGAAATCACGGCCAAGGCGTATGAACCTTCAAGCCTCTTGACACTCTCAAGAACGGCGTCAGCCAAACTCAGCGAGGGGTTAGCCTTCAAAGTCTCTTCGATGAGATGCACTATCACTTCGGTGTCAGTCTTAGACTTGAAAGAGTGACCGTGGTTCTCAAGCTCATCCTTCAGCTCCGAAAAGTTCTCGATGATGCCGTTATGTGCAATGGCGATCTGCCCACTGCAGTCAACATGTGGGTGCGCATTGACTTCCAACGGTGCGCCATGAGTTGCCCATCGCGTGTGTCCTAGACCGATGTTGCCAGGCAGGTCATCCAAGTTGCGGAGCTTATGAACCTCATCTATCTTGCCCTGATCCTTCTTCAAGTAAAGCTTACCGTTAAATATCGTCGCCTCGCCCACCGAGTCGTAACCACGATACTCAAGCCTCTTCAAGGCCGCGTGGATTGTGGGCGCAACGTTCCCTTCCTTCGAAATGCATCCGAATATGCCACACATAATCTACCCTCTCTGTTTTGAGTCTTGATTTCTATCAGCCAAACCAAGCTGTTTCGGCCATAATAAGCATTTTTAGCATAAGATTTTTACTTCTACTAAATATTCTGAAACCATTAACTCGCAGCGACGTAGTTTTGAAGCAAGGCCCATGTCACACCACGTGAAACCATTAAAAACAATTTTGTAATGGTTGTTTTAGCCTTGAATCAGAAGCCACCACCATAAAAATTTTAATAACGGATACGGCTCTATGCTCATGAACAGACATGGACAAGAAACTCCTGCTGCAAGAAGAACACAAAGTACAAAAAGTCAAAGAAATCGCAATATTGAAGGACCCCCAGAAACTAAGAATGATCTTGGGAAGCCTAAGCTGGAAAATACTGGTCGCCCTCTCTGAAAAGGAAATGTACCCCCTAGAGCTCGCAAGGAAGCTAGGCATACACGAACAGAAAGTATACTATCACATAAGAAAACTCGTAGAAGCAGGCGCGATAACGGTTGTCAAAGAAGAGGAAAAAAAAGGAGCAACTGCAAAGTATTATCGGCCAGTTTCGTCGGCATACGGCATTGAGCTTCCTCAGGAATACAGGGCAATAAGTAGGATCTCGCTGTTGAGTATGGACAAGCAGATCCGAGAGTTCTTTAAAGAATTCATAAAACAAGACGGAACTCTCGATGGAAAAATAGTCGTCGGAAGCCCGACGCCTCACGGACCCTTCAGGACAAGCGCGAGAGACGGACACTACGCTTCATACTTGACTTTCTTCTTGGGACAATTCGTCATGATGCCGGATGAATTTGCCATAAAGCTCGACGTAGACATGAAAGCTGAAAAGGAAGAGAAAAACAACCTCATTCTCGTCGGAGGACCAGGAACAAACGTCCTCACTCAGGAAGTCAACGACAACCTACCCACGAAGTTCAACATGCAACCTTCAGATCAGGGCTTTCTGCTAGGCGGACTGATTTCCAAGAAAACGTCGGTTGTCTACACCGCAGACACGGCTGGGCTGATCGCGAAGATCACGAACCCTTGGGATAACACCAAAAAGATCATAGTCCTGGCAGGAAACAAAGCAGTCGGCACAAAAGCATGCGTCCTAGCTTTGACAAACTTCTGGAAGAAAACCCTGAAGAATTATCATGGCGAGGAAACGTTTGCCACTGTAGTTCAAGGATTCGACCTCGACAGCGACGGAAAAGTCGACTCAATCGAGGTCCTCGAATAGCTCAAGCTTGGCGAAGTGCCATTCATGGAAGCAACCGAAGTCATTCTTGCTCATGGGCACGAAAACGTTCAAGCAGCACACAGGACTACGCTTGAAATTACGAAGGCGCCACACCTGTCCGAAGAGGGCACATGCATAATGGCCGTCTCAGCGGACAAAGCGTTGGCAGATCTGAGCTTAAGGTTCAAGAAAATCATGCGTAGAAAGAACTCGAAGCTGACTGTTCTAATCGAAGCAGGGAGAATCGCTGAGGTTTTGAATGCTTCGGGAAGCCCACGTTTGGTTCTGACGCACCCGATGGATATCGTGATCAGAAAGAGCGATTACATTTGCAGCAGGACCCTGGCAATCAATGCGGACAAGGCCGCCGTTGATCTGTCAAAGACCATCGTTGCCGCACTGAAGAGCCGTGAACAAAACGTGAAGATCACTCTGACAGCGAAGGTCTAAGCTACTTGAACGTCTAAAACGAACTGCCACTCGTAAGGCGCCGTAGCCCTGACAAACCTTGAAGACAAGATTTTTGCCACTTTTCTTCCACACTGCTTAACCGCATCATCAAAGCCAGCCTGCATGCCCTCTAAAGATTCAGAAGCTTTCATGAACCCGTAGAAATGAACCGTACCGCCAGCCTGCGTCAACCCATCACATGAGGCACATATGAAATCTCTCGCGCTTTCTGGCAAGTTCATTATAACCCGGTCAGCCTTGCCATAAAGCCTCTCGTTGACGACTTCCTTTGCGTCACCCATGATCGGGATCACCTTGTTCTCCACTCTGTTGAGCCTGATGTTCTTCCTTAGAAACTCGATGGCGTGTGGATTGGCATCTACAGCGTAGACCTTCACGTTTTTCACCATCCTCGCAATCAGTATTGCAAAAGGGCCGACGCCTGCAAACATGTCTATGACCGTCTCGCCTTCATGAACGAGGGAAGCCACCCTGTGATGCTCATGCGAGAGCCGCGGCGAAAAGTAGGCTTTCGAAAGATCCACGTAATATCGGCAGCCATACTCTTTGTGGACGGTAACGGTGTTATTTTCTCCAGCAATAACGCTGAGCTTCCTCAACCGATAAGTTCCGGATACTGGTCCTGTTTTGGCAAGCACTGTTCTAACGTTCTTGTTCAAACTTAACATTGCCTCGCCCACGATCGTCTTGTAGGCTTCCAGCTCAGGAGAGATTTCGACTACGGCTATGGTACCGATTATGTCGGCTGAACGTGGCAAAGATGCAATGAGGTGAGGAGCCAGCTTACCGTCAAGCAATTCAGCAAGCGTCGTTGACCGACGTGTCTTTTCTTGGAAAACGTATGTCGAGACTCTGGCTTCCGTCGCTCGATCGAGTTGTTTGAGCTCGGGCTCTGACGGTTGTCGAACAAGTGGGATGTACACGAAATCTCCTACTCTTTTGATTTCCAATCGTTTGTCCGAAAGTTCCAGCTTGTTCGCCAAGATTAATGTTTTTTCGCCGTGCATCTTTTGAATTCGGACGCCTAGCGACTGTCTTGACATGGCATCACTGGATCTAATCTTCCTTCTCCGACTTGATCAGCGTGTAATACAACGTGAACTCATCACTGCCTAGTGCATACATTTTCCTCTCGTCGGCCGAAGCTTCGCGTACGCATCTATTTAGGGTTTCAGGTTTCAATCCGAAATATTTCGCTTTGTCTTCGATTAGAGAAACGAAAGGCTTTGTGTATGCGATTGTCTTGATAGATAAAACCTGGAATCCATGGTCATTCAGCATGGTCTCGATCTCTGAAGACCTCAAATAACCTCCGTGAGCATGCGAAACGGTTCTTTCCAGCTTGTTCAGAAAGCCCCGGTTGTCGCGTTCGTGCAAAGTCAAGTCGCCAATGATGAAGACTCCCTTTGCACGGAGAATCCGTGAGAACTCGTCAAGAATTTCTTCAGGAGAGACAAAATAATGCATCGCGCTCGTGCAGATCAGCGCCTCAAAGGCCCCGTTTCTGAATGGCAAGTGTTCAGCGTCGCTCATTATTGGGTTGCATCTCTCTTTGTATCGCGACAATTTCGCTTGAGCAACCTCAAGCATTTCTCTTGAAAGATCAAGTCCCACGAGCCACGGTTTGACCTGCTCCAGCAAGGGAAGACTTGTTCTAGCGGTGCCAATGCAAGCTTCCAAGATCGGTCTATCCTCTAATCCTTCTAGCGAATCGAATAATCCTTCGAAAACTTCGTCTCCGAAGCCCCGGTTCGACTTCCAAGTTCGGGCCTTCTGACTATCGTATGCCCTGGCTCTTCTTGAATAGTATTGCTGTATGAGCCTCTTTCTGCCAGTTGAATCAGCCGTTTTCTCTTTCATCTTCTTCGACTTGCCGTGTCCTGCTTGTGGCATGGTCTTCATGAAGCCTTCTCAACCATGTATATGTGGCCCATCTTCCGAATAAGGAATCGCACGCCTAGCAGCTTTTCAGCTAGCCAAGTGTTGGTTTCCACGTGTTCCGAAATCGCTCGCGTTAGGTAAACAGATTTTCCCTCTGCCAAAGCCACATAGGGAATCAACAAGTCTGCCAGGTGCAGATCAACAGTGGGCTTGGCTGAAACCTCGTTGACAAGTTTAATTGCGGCCTCTTCGCCGACTGATTCACTCGGTTTTCTCAGTTCGCCAATGGCATCGGCACCCAAGATTACGCCAGAGTCTGTTTCAGCCCACAAAACTAGCGAACTGCCCTTTTGAAGAGGATTGGACTTGTCATTCACTATTTGGATGTTCGCTATAGTTAGGTTCTTGCCGCCTAGATACGCTCTTGCCGCCTCAGCCTGACGCTCCGCGACTCTCCTGTCAGCCAAGAAAGTGCACACAGAGACGCCTCTTATTGTTTTCAGGTTGCCAAAGCTTTCTAAGAGCAGAGGGCTGAGGGACTTGCAGGGCTCGACTGTCAAGGTTACTTCTCCCATGCCCTTAGGATAGTATCCGTACTTGTGAACGGTCACGAACGCGTTCAAGCCCATGCGCCGAAGAACGGGTAAGAAGACAAAGCGCATGTAATTGATCGTAGGCGAATGCGAAACATCTGTTCCGCCCTTGGACACATGCAACTCCACTACATGTTCGGCATGGACGCACATGGGAAGCACCGTCATGAGCACCATGGGAATGCTTCCCGCCGTGCCGATCTCGGCGTCGATTCTGCCGCTCTTCACCTTGTTAGGTCTGAACCAGAGCTCGCGTGATTTGAGTTCGGCCCCCTCCAGTTCCGCTTGGCAGAGCCTTGCAGCTGCCAGGACAGCCTCCAGATGTTGAGGTTTCAGTCCCGGCTCTGGACGTTTCTGTCTGATGTTGATGATGTGCAGTGGCTGGCCTATAACGGCGGACAATGCCACAGACATCCTGAGGATCGTTCCGCTTCCGCTTTTCTCGCTTCCGTCAACCTCGATCATTTACGTGGAGGGCTCCCTTTTCTACGTGGTTTAAAAGGGTCAGAAACAATTAATAAATGCGCCAAGTATTAAGGGTCTGAAAGGAGATCTGCTATGAGTCTGGATAGGGACAAGATTGAGAACCTTACGAGGCGTGTTGACGAGCTCGTCGTGATCCTGAACGGAATCATGGAGGATTTGCGCCAGGTCTCAGCGTCGCTCAAGTCGATCGCGGTCTCGCAGATCAGTAAGCCTATTACGGCGCCACCGATCTCGCATGCCCTGCCTCAGGCTCCAGAGAAGTCGAAGGCATTGGAAGACGTTAAGATGATGTTCCCGGACGATCTAGAAGACTTGTTAAACTTCGAGGAGAAGGAGGATTATATTATCATAAAGCCGCGGCAGTTTCTGGGCTCGGAGAATTTCTCCAAGATAGCCTCAGCCGTCCGTGGGATGGGCGGAGAGTACGTCAGCGCTGGAAAAGCATCGCATTTCAGAGTTCCGAAGAGGCCGACTGGCTCAGTTTAGGAGTTCAGTCTAGTCCGCCTCTTACCTCAAAACTGCGAAACTCGCCCCTGTAGGCTTCCCAGAGCACGTTTACGTTTGTAACCCTTGCGCCCGGCGGCCCTTTTCTACAGAAGTCGACGAGTCGCTTCACAGCTGCTTCTTCTCCCTCGAAAACAGCTTCAACACGCTCGTCAGCCAAGTTTCGGACCCAACCTTTCACGTCGAGCTTTTTGGCCTGAAGCTCGGTTTCGGACCTGAAGAAAACTCCTTGCACTCTGCCGCTTACGAGCACGTGTGCTCTAACGTTCATTTTCACCACCGATATTGAAGGGCACTTTTAGAAGCTGCTATTCAGAGGTGATCACTTTAACCTGTCTCTCTCCACGTAGCGAGAATGTTGGTCCGCCGCTGTTCTTAAAAGTCTTCTCCACAATGCGGGTTTTGAGGATGAAGCATGTTCGATCTTCAGGGTGGAAAGCTGCTGGTTTATGCTTCGAGCTTCATTTCGAGAGAAAACCGACTGAAGCCAGTGAGCTTGGCAGCTGAGAAGATGGCTGGCCTGCTGAAAGTGGATGTTGAGATCAAGACGTTCAGGAAGAATTTCACGCCCATTTACGTTTATTACAAGCAGGGCGACGAGGAGCCCATTCCGTTGTATTGCAACAACGGTAAAGAATCAAGCGCTGAAGATGTTTACGCGGCTTTGAGGAATATGATGTTTGTCCTGTCTTTTCATCCGAAGCATTCGATGTTGAGGCACGTGAGAAAGGAGATTATGCGGTTTTCCTGAATCGTATTCCCTGGCTTTCAAGCGTTATGTCGTAGACTTGGTTCACGTCGAATTCTATGCATAGGCTTTCGTACTCCTGCTCCGTCAAGAATAGGATGATCTTCGGAATGGCGAGCTGTGTCCTCGGCGAGAACATGGGCATCTGCTGTTGCAACGCCTGAAGGACGTCTTGGACGACTTGGCCTTCCTCTGATTGCGGTCTCATTGCAAAGCGTGGAATCTCTCTATCTTCGAGTAGTTCAATGCGTTTTCCAAGGTTACCGTCGGGGTCCTGAATTGACTCGATCTTGTTCACTCTGACTCGAAACATGGCAGTTCACGATGTAAGAATATGATTACGACTACCGCGCCGAACCTATTAGTACTTTGTGTCGATTTGTCCAACAATCATTATGCAGCCGTTCCTGGGCTGACCTCACTTTTTCTGAGTAGCCGCATAATAGGATTAGGTTAAAATAGTTGTTCAACCAAGGAGTATTTTGTGGGAGGAAGGCTTCCAATGCGCGGGTTGAATGCGAGGGAACAGGCTGTTTTTTATTCGGTTTTGATCGTGTTGATGTTCGCTGCCGTAGTTTTCCCGGCTTCAGCGAAAGAGGGAATATACATAGCAGGCATCGATCCGCAGTCAGCTTCAGGCGGCGACCACGTGACAGTCTACGGTGGAGGAGCAACGCCTGGCGGATTGGTTATGGCAAACCTCACAGGGCCTTACCCCAACATCGTGAGCGAAGAATATCTCAACAATAGCCCAGGCTACGTAAGTCCGGGGAACAGCAATTTTACCCTCTTGACGCCGGGCAACTTCAGTGTAGTCTGGGAACAGTATCCTGACAACAATACTATAGGATACGCGAATTTTGGCAACTCGACCTTGGGCATAATATTCGTGGGTGAAGTAGGCACTACGCTTGGGCAAGCATATGCTGGGGAAGACGGAAGCTGGAGAATAGACTTCATCGCTCCGCAGTTCTTCTCAGGCAACTACACTGTTACAGTTCTTGATAACGTGACTCTGACGAGCGACACTATAGGCTTGCAACTTTTGGGTTCCCCCGGCCTTAATTACCCCGTGTGGATCTTTCCAGGTAGCAACAGAATAGGTTATTTGAACATCACTTACGTCAACATGAGCACACCTTTCTTATTAGGCGGTGTTTCTGCGATCAGCGGGCCGCCTGGAACAAGGGTTACTATCTATGGTCGTGGCGCGTCAGGTCGCATCAGAGTCTCCTTCGGTGGCAATCAAGTAGTGTACAGTGACGTTTTCTTCTACGACTATTGGTCTGTCTCTTTCCAAGTACCGCAAGTGAGTTTGGGGACCTACTCTATCACTGTGACAGATGAGTCCTCAGGAAGAATGGCTTTCACCCAGTTCACCGTGACTCCGGTTTCTACTCCAGTGATCCAAAACGTAGTCAACATGCTTCTCACGGGGAACATGCTGATTTATGCAGTCGGCCTGGCCGTGGTCTCAGGCGCCGGAACCTTCATGCTCATCGTAGTAGCCGAGAGAATAAGACGGAGACGATCCTCCTGCTCTTGAGCATGTGCTGAACAAGAGATTTGCAGTCAAGCCGTGTGGACCCTTGCTCTTTTTCTCGTAGACTTCCGTGTTGACGACCTATGTTTAGCTACCTTCAAGATGTCAATTGCCAAAGGCCGAAGTATTCTTGAATACCTAGTTCATCGAGATTGCCCGTTGCGTTACCAGCGACGAAGTTTGGTGAAGTCGTCATCAAGAGGCGAAGCGTGAAAACGCACTCTAGTGAGTTGCTCTAAGGATACTCAGCTTCGTCAGCTTCATTCTCAGCATCTTCAATCATCGAGTCACCAGAGCGTTCAGCCTTGACGGCAACTTGCCCCTTTGTTCAGAGATTGTCTACGTGGCAACCTACGGATCGACATGCAATTGGTAATCAGATTCCCTATCAGAATATACGCAAGAATTCAGGTAGAACACGGAAAGACCGACCTAGGAGGGGGGTATCAACTGTTCGCGCGATTTCAACCCAACAGTTGGGTAGGTCATGCCATCAGCACACACGAGACTTCATGCTGGAAACCAGAGAAACTAGCCTAGGAGGGGGGAGGTGCGTTTTTTGCGTGTTTTCAGCCCTAAACCGCAGGTCGCGCGGACTTGTAGCGGACACTTCTGCCTTTTGAATTATATTCCATCTACTAGGCGAAACAGCTTGGGCTAAGTCAAGAGAGGAGCTGAAGAGTCAAATACGGGATATTCATCACTTACGTTACTTCACATCGATAGTTGGAGCCCATCACCGTTGTTCGACGAGTACAGAGGCTTACCCAAAGAAGCAAAATACCTCATCTATTCAATGCTACTACCGTCCCTTGCAATAGGAATGTTCTACACAGACATATCATACTTCCTAACGACGGTTTAGGGAGTATCATACGCACTAATGGGAATCGCCATAACTCTCATGGGCGTGTCCACGTTTGTCGCAAGTATCCCCCTGGGCATTGCAGCCGACAAATACGGTCGAAGAAAGCTGCTGATAACAGGCAACGTGATAGCAAGCGCCACAGTCGCAATTTTCGCTCTGACCACAAATCCAGCAGTACTGCTCGCCGCCGCAATTCTCGAGGGAGTCTCCGAAGCAGCCTTCTCCGCTTCAGCCAGCGCGTTGATCGCAGAGAAAGCCGGGGACCAGAGGAGAACCAGCATCTTTTCCCTGTTCGGCTTCGCTCAGAGCACGGCCTTTGGCCTGGGAAGTGTGATCATACCAGTCGTCGTGATCTTCGAGGTCTTCGGGTTTGGCAGTAGGCAAAGCCACGTTCTGCTATACGTTATACTAGCCACCCTCAGCTTGGCTTCCACACTCATCATGCTCAAAATCAGCGAATCGAAAGGACTCAAGAAAACAGGAGCGAGCCTAAAAGAACTGCTTCCAAAGAAATCGAAAGGCATCTTGATAAAATACGTCTTCGCCAGCGCCATAATCGCCTTCGGAGCAGGCATAATCGTACCCCTCATGACCGCTTGGATGAAGGCACAATACGGCATTTCCGACGCGATAAGCGGCCCAATACTAGGCATAGCACACATAGTAATCGGAGTAGCAACACTCACAGCACCTCCACTCTCCAGAAGACTAGGCATGGTCAGAGCAATCGTCCTAACACAGGCAATCTCAACAGTGTTCATGTTCGCGACGCCACTATCGCCCGATTACGTCTCAGCCAGCGTTGTCTATACTTCAAGGGCATTTCTGATGAACATGTCAAGCCCGCTACAACAATCAATGATAATGGGACTAGTTGCAGAAGACGAACGCGGGGTAGCCTCCGGAATCAGCGCTGCCCTATGGAGATTACCTAACGCACTGAGCACTTTCATAGGCGCTTGGCTAATCGGTGCAGGACTATTGGCAGAACCCTTCTTCCTAGCCGGCATGTTCTACATAGTTTCAATTGCACTGTTCTGGTACTACTTCCGAAACACCAAGATGCCAGAAGAATCCACCAACAAAGACAAGAACAACTAATGCAGCCAGAATTATTGTCCGCACCGGCCAATGTGCAGGGCGCTCTTAAACAGGTTTCAACTGTGCTTTCTGGTTTTGTCTTTCTCCACTAAAGCATGCTTGTTCTGCCACTCTTGGCCCTTCTTGTACGTACTTTGGACAGCGCAAAAGTCTCATTTTGTAAAACTTCTCAAACCAAACTCTCACGTGCTGTGGTGAGCTCTGCAAAAGGGCCACTGAAGGGAAGCGCACCGGGTTCAGGGAAACGTGGGAAGCAAGAGCAATAATAAGGGAGTAAATAGGGGGTATCGGAATCGAGCATACTGAGGCATGGAGGAAAAGTTATAGCCGAACCAGACGAATACCGTATGACAAGAGGCCAGGTGTCGTGAATGGTTGAGGTTAGAGCGCTCTTGGAATACAATCATGTTGTGAGACATAGATATTTCGAAAGCCTTGTCAAACTGTCTTGGGACGAGTTCCTCAAGAATAGGGAAGCGAGCTTCAACTCATTTAGAAACATTTTTGTCCACACTCTAGGCGCGATCGATTACTGGTTGGATTTCCTGAGGAAAGAAAACCTTCGATCTGAGAGGAAATTCGATGAATATAGAGCGTTTGACGATGTCAGAGCTTATATGGAACGTGTCGAGAAACGAATGAATGATTACCTTCACTCATTGTCCTCCGAAGGGCTTCAGAAAACATACACGGTTACGGGCGAGGATCACAGGACCACTAAAATCACGGCTGAAGACGTCCTTATACATGTATTCGAAGAGGAGGTCCATCACAGAGGCGAATTGATAGCACTCTTCTGGCAAATGGGTATTGACCCGCCAGAGATGGGATGGAAAGGGCTCTAAACCAGCAGCAACAGGACGCATACCAGCAGGGCCTTCGTTCTTACGGAAAAGTCATAGTCAAACCCAAACCTGTATTCGGATTGGTGATGAGTCCTGCTTGAAGGTAAGAGTGTTAACCTGAGAGTTGTTGAAAAACAAGACTTGCCGTTGTTAGCAGAATGGAGCAACAGCCCTGAACTCTTAGGTGAATATACTTGGTAAGCTGAAGTTCAGATGGAAATAAGCCTGCCTGCAACATCGTCCAATACGGAAAAGTCTCATCGTTAGATAGATTTGGAAGCATTTCTTGAAGCTCGCTCGATTGCCCGTAGTGTTTTTTCAGCGATCGAAACAGAGAAAAGCAGGTCGTCGATTGTGGCGATAAAGGTGGATAGTTTCTCTTTGCATTCGATTTTGGTCGTGACCTTTCGTTGTCTGTGGGTTGTTACGACCGTAAGGCCGCGTGGCGTTTTAAAGTTGTCAGGCGAAACAGCTTCTGCAACGGCCTTTGCCACGGGAGAATCTTCATAGTCTAGGACTATTTCGGCTTCGATGCTTGGTCTCCTTTCAATCGTTGGCCCACGAGGTCATTTACGATTCTGATGAACGTGTCAATCTTGTCAAGCGGTACCTGCGCTCCTGCGGCAATGTTGTGTCCTCCCCCTTTTCCTTCACATTTTTCAGCAGCCTCCTGCATGACGTCTCCGAGGTTGAGGCCTCTCGCCACGATGGCGTCTACCGTTCGTGCGCTGATCTTGGCCAGCCCTTGGTCTTGGACGTTAGCGTACGCGATCAAAGGCTTGTCAGGATTCGAAAGGCCGCCTGAAAGAATTGAGCTTATTGCTCCCACGATCTTGTCGTTGATGAAGTTCTCTCCGTAGACCACGTAGATGCTCTCCATTTCTCGCATGCGCTCAGGCTTATCCATCACCCAGCTAAGGTACTTGTTTATGTTTCGCCTGTATTCTTCAAGCACTTTCGTTGCTTCTTCGAACGCGGAGCCTCTGTCACTCATACAAACCGAGACGCCTAGGCTTGATCGATCCATGCGCCCAGTCGCGTTGAGCAACACTGCAAATTCCCTTGCATCTCTGAGCGGAGTCCAAGGTTCTTCACGGTTCAGAACGTAGACGTGCCCGATGAGGTCACCGACATCAAATCGTAGACCCCTCGACAACATGTAGTCCGCGAGGGCCGTGCATAATCGTTTTTTCTCTTCGTCCGACAAGTCCCTGAGGGCTCGCCACTTTTCGCCGTTCTTGGGCTCGATGTTCAGGTCCTTGAGGAAAGCTAGGCTGTTGCCCTCCTCTCCGCTGATGCCCGGGACAAAAGGCGTCGTTGTGTTTGCCAGCATCCTGTGAATCGGTCGCGTCTCTCTTCCGAAGAAGATGAGGTCCTTCTCGACCGTGAGAGAGCCGTCGTTGACTGCATCCTGAACTATCCTCTCGTTCATTCCTCCCAGCATTCTTTGGTCATACTTGTCCTGCATGTCGCCGAGAGCCCCCACGATGGCCACAGGCGCGGAATCAACGTTTGCCTCGTCGATTGCCTTCGCGACGAAGTACGCCACTCCTGCACCGCTTATGTCTCTGGCCCCGTCTATTCCATGCAAATGTGGGTTAACGTGCACAACATTGTCCGAACATTCGCCGACGACTTGATGATGATCCAGAATGACCATCTTGAAATCTTTGAGCTTCTCTCCGAGCAGATCAGCGTAACCGCTTCCCAGATCGCTGAAGACAATCAGCTGCGGCTTGTCTGAAAGAACCTCGAAGATCTTCTCCTCGATCCACTGAGTTATTCGAATTCGGAACTTGGCGTCAAGCCTTAGCAGGGCTTTGCCGATTATGCCAGCCGCAGCGATCCCATCAGCGTCCAAGTGCGAGAACACGTGGATTGAGCCCTCAGCCTCAGCTGTCTCAACTATCGCCTTCGCTGCCTGCTTGGCCGAATCCAGAAAGCCTGCAATCTGACTCTCGCCGGCATCCATCGCGATCAAACTAGGCTAGTAAGCAGATTATTTAAACATTTAAGCCCATTATTGATGACGAAAAATCATTGGTCCACGCGGAAACTAGACGACGGAGGCTATTTTTGCCTCATACTTCCAGTTTTTCGGAAGTAATCCTATCCGTTTGTAGTATCTTGAAAGCTTGTGGATTTTCGCTTCGATAATCTGCAGTGCCCTCTTGTTGTGCACATCAGCCCTGTTTTTCTCGTAGTGTGCACCCAGATTCTCAGCTTTCTTCAATAAACTGGTCAAGTCTTCAGGCATCGTAGGTGCAAGCTGTGCCTCTTTGAGGATTTTTGTGATAGTCTTGCCCGTTATCGGCTTAACCAGCGGAATCGAATGCCGATCTCGAAGAATCGTTCCGATGCGACTCGTTGAGTTACCTTCCTTTGCCAGCTTGATAACCATGGCTTCAACTTCCTCAGGCTGATACTTACACCAGCTCGGAGGGCGTTTGCTAACAGGCCTTGTTTCATGTGATCTTCCGCTTTCCTGTTTAGGCATGAACGTGTCCCTTAGACTCTGCATGAGCAAGTCTAGACGAATATTTAAGATTATTGATCGCCTCCAAAATTATGTTTCTACCTCGTTCATTTCCTTTTCCTGAACAGCCGCGTGCTACGTTCACGTTCTCAGATCATTATCTGCTCGAATTAAACACACTATCTCTGTGCTTAATTTGCTCGTTCATTTCAGATCTGGAGGCAACGCTCCGATTGGTATCGAGTTGCTTCGACTTGGATAGTTTTTTGTACCATTCTGCAAATCTGCGGAGGGCAATTGCTCGATGCGAGTTCTTGTTCTTCTCTAGAATCGACATCTCTGCAAAGGTTATGTCACTGTTCGCGGGTCTGAAGATCGGATCGAAGCCGAAACCACTATCAGCCTTGCTTCTGCGTTCTTTGAGAGTTATCTCCCCGGTGATTTCTCCTTTGAAACAGATGGGCGAGTCCAAATCAGCAGAACGGTATGCTATGACCGACCTGAACTCTGCCTTCCTCTCTTTCATGCTCTTCATGATCTGCAGGAGGCCTGCATTCCCGATGGTCTTGTACGCGTAGGCAGAATACGGGCCTGGGAAGCCTTTCAGGGCGTAGATGAACAGTCCGGCATCTTCGACGATGATAGGCAGGTTGCATCTTCTGAAGGCATCTTCTGCGCTTGCGCTTGCGATCTCTTCCACGTTTTCACTTTGGATTTCTAAGCTTTTGACTCTCAGCATACCTACAGCGATCTTGTATTCTGCCAGGACTCTTCGTGCTTCGTTGAACTTGTTTACGTTGGCGGTGGCGAAGAATATGAACCTGCCCCTCGGTTGAAAATCCATGTGAAATCACGTCTGTCTTTCAGCGACGTAGCGTCCTCTTCTCTCTATCTCTTCGATCTTTCCTAAAACCTCTTTTGCCTCTTCTGACCCCAAAACACTGGAATAGCCATCTTTAACCGCGTCGAAACACTCTTGGGCAACTCGATAATGTGTGCTCTGCAGGGCTCTTTTCATCAAATGCAGATCAACGGCTTTCGCTTCAAGCTCGTTCGTTTTCTCGCCGAGTCCAAAATCAACGAAAACGATTCTTTCTTCAGGATCTAGAATCATATTAGACGTCGTCAGATCGCCGTGGACCAATCCTGACTTGTGAAGTCTGCCGATCGATTCGCCTATTCTTGTACATGTGCGTCTTCTATCCTCTTCCGACTGTGTGTTCAGCAATTCTTTGACTTGTTTTCCCTCTATGAACTCCATTATTATCGTGGCTTCTTTAACGTTGACGAGGTAAATCAGCGGCGTAGGCACTCCAGCCTGTTTTGCTGCATGGATGAGTTGTGGTTCATGGATGGTTCTGTAGGTCCGAATCTGCTCGTCCAATCTCCGCGGCCGGTATTTTTTCGGCAGGCGTTTTTTGATGACCACTTTTCTTTCCTGCCATTGCGTCAGGTACAGGCTGGCCTCGGCTCCCTTTTTGATCAGCGATGAGGATTTCATCTTGCCCACGGGACTTCGACCTTTTCAAGTCGCCATCTTAGTTTCACGAAACTTTTCTCTACAGGCGTGGTTACGTTGCACTTGTAGGCTAGGACTCCTGTCCAAGCAATCATAGCACCATTGTCAACAGCGAACTCGCCTGGGACAACACAGAACCTTGCATCGTGCTCTTCAGCTATCGTTCTGATCATCGACTGCAGTCTCTTGTTGGCGGCAACTCCGCCTGTCAACAGAACCTCCTTTTTTTCCGTGTGCGCCAGGGCTCTCTCTGTCACCTCAGTGACCATGGAAAACGTGATCTCCTGAAGGCTGAAGCACAGGTCTTCAAGCCTGTACTTACTCTGCTTCAGCAGGTTGACGGTAGCGGTCAGCAGCCCGCTCAGAGAGATGTCCATGCCCTTGACACAGTACGGCAAGGGAATGAGTCTATCCCCTTTTGCGGCAAGCTTCTCTATGGCAGCGCCCAAAGGTAAGTCTGGCTTCTGGCGTAGTCCAGCTTCTCTGGCAAAGACGTCTAGACAGTTTCCTAGGGCAACGTCCAGGGTTTCGCCGAAAACCCTATAACGTCCAGCGTCCAAAGCGGCGACGATGGTGTTCCCACCTGAAACATAAAGCGTTATTGGATCCTCGGCTCCAGTCGTGAGCTTACCGATTTCGATATGCGCCACACAGTGGTTCACGCCGACCAAAGGAACGTTTAGGTACGAGGCCAAGACCCGTGCGACGGTTGCTCCAGTGCGGAGGCATGGCCCCAGACCTGGACCTTGGGAGAATGCGATGGTCGTAAGATCCTTGGGCTTCACTTTTGATTCGGCGAATGACTCTTCGAGGACTCGGCCAGCTGCGTCTGCATGGTGTCTTGCAGCCTCTCTAGGATGAATACCTCCTTCCTGGGGCACATAAGTGTCTCTCACGTTGGCTAATATTCCGCCTTGAAACGTTGATATTCCCACGCTGAAATCGTCAGCTGTCGATTCGATACCTAAACAGTGGCCTTGATTCGTGTCAATTCTTGATTTTCTCATTTTTCAACATTACTTCTTTCAACTTTAAACATACAACTTTTTATTTAAACACTGCACATAATAATACTTGGAATGGGTAGCAATGCCTAAACGCAACGATCTGGAACAGAGGGCTCTTCAATATGTCATGAACACGGGCCATGACGGGGTTCTTCAGTCGGATCTTTGGCACGAACTTGGGGCGAGTAGTCGAGAGGGTTCAAGGATATCCATAAAGCTGGAGAACAAGGGCCTGATTAGGCGGGATAAGGAGCTTCGTGGCGGAAGATGGACCTATAGGCTTTTTCCTAAGAGGTTTCCCGCGTCGATAGATTCAATAGCAGATTGTCCATGCCTAATGTGTCCAGACAACCCGAGGTGTGATCCATCAAGCGCGATTTCACCGCAGACCTGCGAGAGGCTCACAGGATGGCTCCTTTCAATGTGCCAGAATGGATCTGCGGTGGTTGGTGACAGTTAGCCTTGCCTAAGGCATGGCTTCAGGATAGGAAAAGAGACTATTACTACAAGAAGGCGAAAGAGGAGAAATACCGTTCCAGAGCAGCCTACAAGCTGCTGCAAGCTGTGAAGAAGTATCGTTTTATCAAGGAAGGTGACGTTGTTCTCGATCTGGGTGCTGCGCCAGGCGGCTGGGTTCAGGCTGCGAGGAATAGTGTTGGAAGCGAAGGTTACGTTCTTGGGGTTGACTTGAAGTCTGTTGAACCCTTTGAGGAAGAGAACGTTCGGACAATCGTCGGTGACATTAACGACGAAGAAACACTGCATGAGATCCTTGGGTTTCTTCCGAGGGAAGCTGATGCGGTGGTTTCGGATGCTTCTCCGAACATTTCAGGAGTCTGGGAAGTAGACCATGCTCGTCAGATGGGCCTATCGCTTAGGGCACTAGAAATCGCGTTGGAGACGCTTAGACCCTCTGGGGGCTTCTTTGTCAAGGTCTTTCAAGGGGACATGCTGGACGATTTCACGAAGAAGGTGAAGAACCATTTTCAGCAAGTTAGAGTGGTAAAACCTGAAGCCAGCAGGGGCAAAAGCTCTGAGTTGTTCATTTTGGGGCTAAACCTGAAAAAAGCAGCATGATTAACGGCAAAGCTAAATCCTGATCGGCGCCTTATAGTCGCAGGGGAAAACAGTTGAGAATCATTGCAGCGGACTCTTCTGCAGCCGTGCTTGACGAGAAATTTGAACCGTTGACTATCGTGGCAACAGCGTCTGTTCTAGTGAATCCACCTTATCGGGAACCAAGCGCTTGTTTGGCTGAACCTGTTTTTGCGGATGCTAGCAATGGACACGAAGTCGTAATTCATGAAGCAGAGCTCTGCCGCGACCTGCTCGTGAAAGTCAAGGCTGACGTTGTTCATCTAGACATGTCTCTAGGGGCTATTCGGCTTGAGCAGTTGTCGCCGATTGAGTTCTCAAACATGAGGATTTCGAACAAGGCGAAACGGCATCTCCTGAAGATCCTGCCCAGAATACGCAGGACGGCCAATGAAATCACTCAAAAATACGGGATAGACGTCTTGGCCATAGGGAAAGAAAGTATCCCGGTGAGAATCGCTGAGCTGACCTCTGGCGCACACGCCATCTTATATGCCTGTGAGAAAGCCATAAAAGATGACAAGCCAATCCTGCTAGGATTGCCCTCCAAGTGCCAATTTAGACTAGCTGGAAAGATGGTGTACCTCTACTCCCTCATGGCTGGAGAACACGACATCAGAGGTTTCGCGGAGGATAAGCAGGAGTCGCTGAAAAAGATTAATATCGCCGAAATGTTAAACCCTGTAGCACGAGGGTTCAGAACCCTAAAAATAGGTCTGAAACCATAAAATGTTAACGAAGTGAGTCCATTGTCTCGGGGTTTTTGGGCAGGCTCATCCTCTAGGTTCAAACGATTCATAACAATACTGTTGTGCTTCGTTTTTTGTATAGTCGTAACGATAGCTGGCACCATTACCCCCCTTAGCGCTCAACAGGCTAAGAGCTATAATCAAGATATTGACCAGTTGCGGGCTTCAGCCGAGAATACGACCCTCTGGGAAGGCGCATTGTCCATTATTTTTGAGAACAATTTCCTGATATGTCTGAGAATGTTCATTCCCATCTATGGACAGATAGTCGGCTCCTATGCGCTGTACAACACGGGTTTAGCGTTCAATGCAGAAAGTACCGACACAACCGTCAACACGATGCATTGGCCTGCGACATCTATCTTTTTGACCAATTTCATCGCCCCTCACCAATTGCTAGAATATATCGCATATGCCACAGCGTTTGCTGCAAGTATCTGGCTCCTTTGGAGCATAATAAGAGGCGGAGGAAAGCGGGAAATCAAAAGGACAGGAATGTTCATCCTGATCTGCGCTGGGCTGCTATTGCTTGCTGCTTTCATTGAGGAATACTTGATCTTGACTTTGGGATGACCTTCACAGTGTATCTATTGCTTGCTGATCTTCGTGATTTCCAGGCTTATGTTCAATGCTTTGGCGCTCTCTGTTATCTCGCCCAAGCTCACCACGTCTACTCCTGTCGATGCGTATCTCATGACGCTTTCAGCGGTTATTCCTCCGCTTGCCTCAATCAAGATTCTCTTTTGCCCTTCTGCCTTTCTCAGCAAGGCACAGGCTTTCCTTGCTTGGTCTGGGGAAAAGTTGTCTAGCATGATTATGTCTGCGCCACCCTTCGCTGCTTTCAGCGCATCTTCGGCGTTTGCCACTTCTATTTCGATTTTTTTACTGAATGAGGCTTTCTGCCTAGCTTTGCCGATGGCCTTGCCGATGCTGCCTGCCAATGCAATGTGATTGTCTTTTATCAAGATCATATCGTCAAGATGAAGTCTGTGAGTGTCGCCGCCTCCGATCAGTACCGCCTTCTTGTCGAAGTACATGAGTCCAGGGGCCGTCTTTCGTGTGGATGCCACCGTTACCTTCAGTTTCGCCTTTTGCAGTTTTTCTATCACGTTTCTTGTTGACGTAGCTATGCCGCTCATGCGTGACAGAATGTTAAGAACTGTGCGCTCAACGGAGAGTATTGTTCCCGCATCTCCCGACAGCTTAATCAGTCTCCGGCCTGGTCTGATTCTCTCCCCATCCTGGACTAGTGTCTCAACTTTGAGTCCTAGGCTTTTCATGAGGATTTCGGCTTCTTTGATTCCGGCGGCGATTCCTGAATCTTTGGCCACGATCTCAGCTTCAGCCATGGTTCCAGGCGGGTTGATCAAGCCGGTTGTTATGTCCCCCTGTCCCAAGTCCTCTGCGAGCATCATGAGAAGCTTATCTTCCAAGATCTTGTCGGGTAAGAACATGCTCTAATTTCATGTTCGTTTGGGCTTAAAACCTTTCATTCTTGTGCCATTTGCGTTATCGTTCGGACGACTTCTTTAACTCCGTCGTATCGTAGGAGCTCCTGTTGAATCGTCTCAAGCTTTTCTTTTGTTTTACCGTCCAAGGCTTGTTTGACGCTTTTTAGAAGCTCCTGTTTGTTCAGGTTTTCTTGTAGGAGGATGCCTGCGACGCCAAGGTCGCTGGCTTGTTTTGCGTTGTTGATCTGCTCCGTGTGGCTGGGTGTTGGCACAAGTATTATCGGCTTGCCGTAGCACATGGCCTGCGTTATTGTACCATGACCCGCGCGCGCAACTACAACGTCGCAGGCTTTCAAGTATTCAAAACGGTTTGGAATCCACTTGTAGATCGTTACGTTACCATAGCGTACTGGTCTGCTGTTGTCGTCTGGATAACCGAGTGACATGATTATCTCATAGTCTTTGGGGAATTCGAGCAGTGTCTTCCTGATCAGGCCTGTTAGGAACGCTTTTTCTTTGATTGGGCCGCTTATAGGCACGAATATTACGGGTTTGTCAAGAGGCAGTTCCAGCTTTTTCCGCAGTTTGTCTTTGGAATCCAATTCAGGGGGGCGGACTCCCAGAATCGGTCCTATCAGCCTTACGTTTTTTCTGTAAGATTTTGGGATGTTTAGGTTTCCTGTCGATATCGTATAGGGAGGCGGAAAATCCGGTATGAGAACTGTGTTTCCACTGGTCCACATCTTTCCGACAAGCGTTAGAGCAATTGAGTCGGCAAACCTTGCCAAATGCAGGAGATGTTTTCTTCTGGGAACTATCAGCTGAAACTGATTCAATATGCAAATCCTCGGTATGCCGAGAAGCCTTGCGGCCAGCAAACTTGAAATGCGCGAATCTGAAACCACTATGTCCGGCTCAAAACTTTCGATGAACTTGACTTCAGCGTTTACCTGTTCCAGAAGCGTGAAAGAGGCGAAGAATGGGCCAGGATTAACTGCCGTTTGTCTGAAATCTATCGATCCGTCAGGCTTCACTTGGAAGCCTATCGGCGGGGCCTTCATGAGCGGAAGCTTCTCATGCTCCACATAGCGTATGCCATCCCGATAGGTCGAAAATGCCACCTCAACGCGTTCTTTCCGAAGCTCTTTTGCGATTGGTATGATTCTTCCAACGTGACCTAAGCCAATTCCGCATGGAGCAAAGTAAACGCGCATTGCATCATTTCCCGCCGAGGGCCTTACGCTTCACTTCTCCTTTCGGTATTTCCTCCTCGAAGATTATGGCTTGAAACCTGTAGAGCCTCGTGCCATCAAGCAGCCAGTTGTCTGGAGGCAGACCAGCCTTAACGCAGCACTGGCATAAGAATTCTTCTTCATCCCAATTCCATTCAACCGGCACTTGGGGAAGAAGCAGTCCTTTATAGATACCTCTTTCAACGATCAGTCCGTCTTCACCAACTTTTATTCTAGACGGGTAATCCCTTGCTTTCTTTGCCTCTACCTTCTGCGGCGGTGTGAGCACGCTTACTTCAAAGACTACGTTGTCAAGTTCGCTCGCAGAGAGCGGATAGAATCGCGGGTCTTCGGTTGCTGAGCTGATGGCAGATTGAATCACAGCCTGAGCCAATGGGTCGGTCGGGTATGGGAGGCCGATGCATCCCCTCAGTTCTTTTTCTCCTTTTTTCACACTGTTAATTGTCACGAATACCCCGCAAGGTTGTTTCAGTCTTTCAGAGATACCCTCTGGCACGGCTACACTCTTCCTAGTCTTCAGATATTGCTCAACCGCACTGCGGGCAAGCTTAACCAAGAATTCGCCGTCTTTCTGGCTCAGATCAAATGGCATTCATGGATTCTCTCCGCTTCGGTGTTTGACATGTTCTATGACGATTAGAGACTACTCTCTGAATCTGATTTAACTTTTGCCAAAACAAACGGAAATTCTAAAACTTTATTGATTCCTCTTGCATACCCTTTTCGGTGATGAACAGAAAGTCTATTCCGTCCCCGCTTAAGATGTCTCTGCTTATCGCGGATTTCATGGCTCTAACGACCAATTCTTTCGCTTCCCCCACAGTCATGTTTTCCTTGTAACCCTCTTCAAGTACTCCGATAGCGATCTCTGTACCTGAGCCTACGACCGCGTATTTGTCAGGAATCACGGAGCCCAGCATATCCATGACATACAGTGTTGGTCCTTCTTCGTCTACTCCGCCGACGATTGTCTGCGTGATCAACGGCGCCAACCGACGATTGAAAAGAAGGTTTGACATAAGTTTGGCCGCAGATCGAACAGATATTGATCTGCCCACATCCAAACTGAACAACTTTGCATAGGCTTCCATCTCTCTTATGAGTATCTGCATGTCCGACACGAGTCCCGCGCATGCGGCGCCAATGTTGTCTGTGATCTTGAAAACTTTCTTACCGCCCTTGCTGGCGATAAAGTATCCATACGAGACTCTTTTTTCTGATGCCAGAACAACGCCATCGGCACATACAACTCCGATGGTTGTCGCACCCAACATCCACAGGTAGCCGCCCTGCTGTGCTTGTTTTTCCATGCTGGTTCGCCTTTCCCGTTTCTATTCACTGGCATCCTATTAAACTTAATCTTCAAAGGAAGGAAGCTTCCCTCGAATGTTTGCTCTTCTTGGGTCCAATATCGTGCCCTTATCAACGGCGATTCTTCTCTGCAGCTGACGGAAATTTCTATGATGGTGGGCTGACCCCTTCTAGGTCAACGTACCATGAATATTAGCGCGCGCGATTTGATGGTAGTTCGCGTTCTCAGGCGCGCACTGCCTTTCCTAGGGGCTCACGCTCACAACAAGAATAGTGTGCAAGATCATTCGTTTTCTAGCAGAGGTCGGAAGGAAAAGTGCTTTACGGTCAGGTCTGGTCTGTTCAGGCTTATCACGAAACTTTGTTCGCCGGTGAGATTTGGTTGCCAGTCTCGTTTAAGTTGAGTGATGAGGTTCGTATAGCCTGTGTAGTTCTTGTGCAGCGAAACCATTATGCTGTTCATTCCGCATCCCTCCCCGTTGTTCGCAAAAACAACACATGCTTGCTTCTTGGTCCATTCTCTAGCCTTGGCGAACAGGTCTGGTCTGTCTTCGGCAAAAGATAGGAAAGTAAATACTAACAACTCGTATCCCATTTTCGTCAAGTCTGGGATAGTCGTGTACTCTTTTACGAGGCCCTCTTTCTCCAGATTTGTTCTGCCCCGAGTAACTGTAGGCTGTGAGACCCCTATGACTTTGGCAATGTCTCTGTCGCTTCTTCTCGCACCCCTTATCAGCTCGAACAGAATCTTCAAGTCGTTCTCCTTTATTTTCACCACAATGACCTCGATTTGCAGTTCTGCATTGTTTATATTTCATACGAAGCTCGTTTTAAAGCTTATCTCATGCCGTTTAAACCACGCTAGTGTCGTCTTGAATTTGACATATCCTCCTCCCTCTTTGCATAGCAGCATCTACAAACACAGTCTGTACAGAGAAATCTCACAATCTCCGTTGGACTGAACGTTTTAGCGAGCCTTTCTGCGCACTCTTAGCGGGGCGGGCACCCTGCTGTCTCTTTTTTCGAAACCGTTGGTGAACAGCGTATGCTAAGGTCATCGAAGGCCGTACGTTCTTGCAGTTTTGCAAAGCTAAATACTAGGGGCTGATCTGTACGTTTTGCTAGGGGAGAGAGTGAAATGATGGACATCTCTGCGAGAAATATTGAAGGTGTCTGGTTTGGAGTGGCTTGTCAGGGCGAAGAGATTTTTGCTACGAATTTTGCTCCAGATGAAAAGAGCGTTGTAGATGGTTTGCTTAGAGCTATCCCTTTTGAGGTATCGTTTCAGAAGCTTGAGACACCCACGCCGTTTGCAGAACGTGCAATCGTCACATTGAAGGATGTCTACGATGGAAAAGGTGTTTCCGGCAGTCTTCCTTTTGCAATGCGGCATCTTTCAGAATACACTCAGAAGGTGCTCAAGGTCGCTTCTTTGATTCCTTTGGGTTACGTTGCCTCTTATGGTTCAGTCGCTGATGTTGCGGGAGGAAGTCCTAGGGGCGTGGGACGCGTTATGGCGCTGAACCCGTTTGCACCTGTCGTTCCATGTCACAGGGTCGTCGGGTCGGATTTCAGTTTAGTTGGCTACGGTGGGGGTCTCCATATGAAGCTTGAGCTTCTGAAGCGTGAAAGAAGGGGTTATACTTCTGAGCGGGAAATCGCGGTTGACCATGAACGTTTGAGGGTTTTTCCTGTTGAGTTCGTGTTGAGGAAAGCGGGCAAAGGATAAATGTCAGTTCTTTTCAAACGGCAATGGAAAATGCGGGATGGCTCGAATGGTTAAGCGTGGGATCTACGTTGGGAGATTTCAACCTTTTCATTTGGGGCATCTGCACGCGATAAGTGATATTCTAAGGGAAGTCGACGAGGTCATCATAGTAATCGGAAGCGCGCAATACAGTCATAACATTACGAACCCGTTCACGGCGGGCGAGAGGTTAATCATGATTCGTAGAGCCTTGCAAGAAGCCCGAATAGCTGAGTCTCGCTTTTGGATCGTGCCAGTTCCTAACGTGCACCTGCACATGATGTGGGTCTCTTCAGTCGTTGGCTACACGCCTAAATTTGACATCGTCTATTCTAATGAACCGTTAACGCGTCGGCTCTTCCTTGAAGCAGGTTACATGGTCAAGGCCATACCGTTCTTCGAGAGAAAGACGTTTTCGTCAACTCTTATCAGGGGTAAGATGCTGAAAGGCCAAGGTTGGGAAGAACTCGTACCGAAAAGTGTGGCTGCATTCATAAGAGAAATAGATGGAGTCAACAGGATTCAAGACCTGAGCAAGAGTGACGAAGCATAATGTTCACGGTTCTCTGTTCTGTCGTGATGCAAGTTTTCATGACTCAGGCTTTGAAAAGTGTGATCTTGTCTCCCGTTTTCGCTTTGAAAGCTGTCCCGGCGTTGCCTTGATTTACGGACACTTCTAGAAAACCATGGCTTCCAAACAGGGCAACGGCTTCTTTTTTCTTCACGTCCTCGTAAGCTTTGCCGAGCTTGAGCCTCAACTTATGGTTCGTTATTTTGATGTTGGCAGTTTCTTTTATGCCCATCAAGTCAAGTTCTTGTTCCCGAAAGTTGGTTATCAGGTTTCCGAACCCGTCTATATGGAGCACCTCTCCGGTCAGCATGTTCCTTTTTCTGACGATTCTTGCGAACCTGGGAGTTGAAATCCTGTTGATCTCCGGGCCGAACTCTTTCGGCTGTGTCCCGTTGGCAAGATGCGCGGCAACAGGGGCGAATATGTCTCGACCGTGGAACGTATTTGATATTCTTGTAAGCATGAATTTGGGGTTCGTTATTTCGAAAATGTGCTCTATTCCTTGATTGTCCGTAGCTAGAGCTAATACACCATTGTCTGGTCCAATATAGAATGCGCTTTGCGTCTGCACCAGTAGTGGTCGTCTTTTTGTTCCCACATCGGGATCGACTACTGCGACGTGAACAGTGTCCTTGGGAAAGTATGGAGCGGCACAAGCCAATGTGTAGGCTGCCATTCTGACGTCGAACTTCTCTATGTCATGTGAGATATCAATAATGTTCGTGTTTGGGCTTATGCCCAAGATCACTGCTTTCATTTCGGCGACGTAGGAATCCCTCAGTCCGAAATCTGATGTTAACGTAATCGTGGGTCGCATGTTACCATTTATGAGGCATCGGAAATATTAGATTTCATCAGCTTGATCACCTGCGGTTTTGGGCTGAAAACACGCGAAAAACGCACCTCCCCCTCCTAGGCTGGTTTTTGAGTTTCCAGCATGAAGTCTCGTGTGTGCTGATGGCATGACCTACCCAACTGTTGGGTTGAAATCGCGCGAACAGTTGACCTCCCCCCTCCCCGGTCGGTTTTCATGTTTAGGGCTGAAGCCTGTTGTGGGTTGGTTGCGGAGCGGGTTGAATCTTCTCAACGGTTGGGTTGTTTTCAGCCGAACTGTTGATACCCCCTCCTAGGTCGGTTTTTTCGGTTTTGTTGTGTGTTTTTGAAGCTTTGGTTGGGTGTCGGGTTGACTGCTTTGGCTTCGGGCTGTTTGAACTTGTGCTTCTGCTGAGTCGTTTCGCACGAACTCCGTCATCCGCCTGGAATATTGCCCCTTTCAATTCGCTGTCTCTATGAACGCGCGTTCTAGATCCATCGAATCTGATGCAGGCAGAATGAATCAAGTGAATAGAAAATGCATAGGAGACTGATCGTAGAAGATTGTTTCACAAGCGATAAAAGCAGGTTCACTAATATTTGATTTGTCGAATCAAATCCTGTTTAGACGATGACGCATGATTTGATGACAAAAAGGAAAAAAGAAAATGAACAAGAGAACATTGGAAATAGCCATTCTTATTACGGTTCTTGTTTTGAACTTCATGATCGTTTTTGCAAAGGCAGACTCGATACCGCCGCCTTATTATCCGCATACCGCGAATGCTATGTGGATTGAGCCGTTTCTCGTGTTTAACACGGCACACGGGTTCGTGGGTCAAACGTTCAACATTACGGTATGGATGAACATAACTGAAAATGTCTTCGCTTATCAGGTCGGGCTTCGCTACAACCGCACTCAACTCGAATGTACAGGCGCAGGCTACACGGCAACCGCGACAGGGCGAAGCCAGTTCTTTGCAGGCCATTCGACCCAATCGCCTCCACCAGTGATCGACGGTGGCCTCCTTGGCAATGGAAGCGTCTTAGGTTTCGAATCACTGTTGGGCAGCGACCAAATCAATGGTCCTAGCTTTGCAAGCCTGATGTGGGTAGAGTTTCAGATCCTTATTGTGCCCGCGTCGGGTAACCTGACGAGCACGTTTGATATAACTTCGACATATGCAAGCGGTGACACGTTTGTTTTGGACCCAAGCTTGAGCAGCATTAACATCACACTCTACAACGCAAACTACACGTTCATAGGCCCATCAGGCCTTACATTGTCCATAATGCCGACGACATCCGCGATATTCGTGGGCCAGACGGTACACTTCACTTCCACGGTGAGCGGAGGGATACCCTCATACAGCTTCCAATGGTACCTAAACGGAACTCCAGTACTGGGCGCAACGTCAAACAACTGGGATTACACACCGGCGGCACCAGAGTACGACCTGGTCCATCTGAGCGTTACAGACAGCAATGGAACGACCGTGACCTCTACCCCGGATGCCTCAGTAACGGTGAAAACGCCGGGCGGAGCAATAATATCCGTGAGCCCCCCTGAGATCTTTGACTTGACTATGGGTCCATCTTCAACATTCTACATCAACATCACTTTAGCCAACGCCGCGAACTTGGGATTGTGCGCGTTCAACCTAACCTACGATCCATCCATCATTAACTGGATCGGAATGGACGTCTTCAGAGTTCAGGGTCAACTTCCGATCGCTACGATAACGCTGAATGGTAATGCAGGCTTCCTGCGGGTCAGCCTCAACTATTCGACGCCCTTCACCACAGATCCTCCAGTTCCAATGCTAACGATGCAATTCCACGTTGAAGCCTATGGAATTTCACTCTTAAACCTGACCGACACGCAGCTTCTTGATGGTAATAGCAACCCGATAACTCATTTTGAGTTAGATGGTCTTTTCTCCAACATAATACGCGATGTTGCGGTCACGAATGTTGTGGCCGCAACCAAATGGATATACCAAGGCTGGTCAGACGACATCAGCGTGACCGTTAAGAACTTGGGCAACGTGAGCGAAACCTTCACAGCCAGCGTATACTACAACAGTTCACTGATCGGCGTAGCCTCAATCGTGAGCTTGGCACCCAACGCTGAAACGACGACGACGATCCCATGGAATACCACGGGAGTGCCTGAAGGAAACTACACTATAACAGGCGTGGCGTCCATTGTGCCCTACGAGTACAACACGACAAACAACGTATACGTCGACGGCATCGTGGAGGTGGTAACCATAATACATGACGTAGCCATAACGAACGTCACGCCCGCAAACACGTGGGCCTACCATGGTAACCCATTGAAAATCAACGTCACAGCAGCAAACCTCGGCAACGTGAGCGAAACCTTCAACGTCACGGCCTACGCAGACAACGACACGATAGGAACATTCTCAATTACAAACTTGCCAGCAAATGCTCAGATGACCATAACCTTCGTTTGGAACACGACCGCCGCTCAGCTATGCCACAACTATACGATATCAGGCGTGGCTTCCCCGATCCCGCACGAGTACAACGCGACCAACAACGTGTACGTTGACGGAACGGTGACGATGAGACTCGTCGGAGACGTAAACGGCGACGGCAAGGTCGACGGAAAAGACATCGCCATAATAGCCAAAGCCTTCGGAGCATACGGTCCAGACAAGTTCTACCCAGGCTCTCCACCATCATCAAACTGGAACCATGACGCAGACATAAACCTTGACAACGTCGTCGACGGACGCGACATCGTTCTCGCAGCCAAAAACTTCGGCCAATTCTGCTGACAATTATCCACCTCTTTTTTTCGTGCAATCTTTACAAAAGGCCGCGCCAGTCAAGTCGTAACGCGCTATTTCTAAGGCATGCCCTAAGGACAGAAGACTGCTCGGGCGCTGGAGAAGATGAATCACAAAAGTTGTTCGAGCTGACTTAGAGCTTCAAGATAGGCGAGGAGAGCACGACTGTCTTTGTGCAACCAATAGTCATAACCATAGAATATGTTCAGAATGAGTGAAAGAACAGCTTTTGCCCTGTCTGGTTGATGAATTGAATAGAAACTGCAGGATGAGACTGATCGTAGAAGATTGTTTCATAAACCTTTTATCGAAACAAGTTGAATTAGTGCATATAGAAGGGAGTTGAAATGAAAGGGAAACCCGCTTCTATAATACTACTATTTTTGCTCTTTGTGAGCAGCTTATTATTGGTGCACAACGTTCAACCAGTCAAGGCAAGCGGAACCATTTCCATCAATGCGGATGGCTCAATAAATCCGCCAACAGCACCGATTTCCACCTCGGACAATGTCACTTATACCTTCACGGATAACATCACTGATTCAATATACGTGCTGAGAGACAACGCAACAATAGATGGGAATGGTTATACGCTTCAAGGAAGCTATTCGGAAAGAGAAATTTGCGGATTAGTGCTATTGGCAAACTTTGTAAAGGTGAAAAACACTAGGATCGATTCTTGGTATGTTGGGCTTAGCATAGGAGAAACAAATGAACCAGGATACACGTTCCTGACGTGGGGAAACACTATTGCTAATAACTCAATTGCAGGGTGTATTGTTGGAATCAGTATCATTGTTGAGCCTTACTTAGGGTCACCTTGGGATTATCCTGTTTGGGAATATTGTCCTCACCTCGTTGTTAGCAACACCATTTGGGGTAACTACTTTGGCATTATATTTACTAACGACATCAATATTAGCATGCACATCACTGTCTTCCACAACGATTTCATAAACAATTCTTTGCAAGCAGCGAATTATCCAGGAACTGTGAACGTTTGGGATGATGGTTATCCTTCTGGCGGAAACTATTGGAGCAACTACAAGGGTGTTGATGTGAAGAGCGGCCCAAACCAGGATCAGCCTGGAAGCGATGGCATTGGAGACATGCCTTACATCATCGACGCCAACAACTCGGATAATTATCCATTAATGCCGCACGATGTTGCAGTGACAAGCGTTGTCGCTGAACGTGCGTGGGTTTGCCAGGGATTCATTGCACACGTCAACGTAACCGTCTTGGACAAGGGACGAGACGAGAACGCTACCGTCACGCTCTACTACAACATAACAGCTAACGGGGTAATAGGCGCCCAGAACGTGACCATACTGGCGGGGGAGAATGAGACGCTGTCGTTTGTGTGGGACACTACGGGCGTTCCCTACAACCAAAACTATACCCTGACAGCAGTCGCAACCATACCCATCGACAATAATCCTGCAGACAACACTCTAGCCGGCGGACCCATAACGGTCAGAATCATGGGCGACATTAACGGCGACGGCAAAGTTGACGGCAAGGACATAGCGATAGCAGCGAAGGCATTCGGCACAGTCCCAGGCGATCCAAGGTGGAACCTAGACTGCGACATAAACGGCGACGGAAAAGTCGACGGCAAAGACATCGTGTTGGTCGCTAGAAACTTCGGGAAATGAACCGCTTTCCTTAAGACTATTTTTTCTTCAAACGTGCGAGTTTGACCCAGTCCATGCATCGTGGACGTTGCAGTGGCATTGAACAGTCCTATGGAAAATTGAGAAATCCATCTTCATACTATAATACTTGGTTTTGCCTGTTTTTCATAGGGCAGCCGAAGCAGCCAGGCGCGCGTTGTTATCCTCCATGTACGACTGGGATCAGGATTAACTCGTCTCCATCTAAGTTTGGTGTCCAAACCGTCCAAAACGCCTATTTCCAGCGCGCGCGCCATCCTGACGTCGAACTTCTCTATATCTCATGTGAGATATCAATAATTTCCGTGCTTGGGCTTATTCTCAAGATCACTGCTTTCATTTTGGCCACGTAGGAATCCTTCAGTCCGAAATCAGATGTCAACGTAACTGTGGGGCGCATGTTACCCTTTATAAAGCATCGGAAATATTAGATTTCACCAGCTCGATCAGGAAGGAGGGTCAAGTGCCAATTAACAGAAAACTGGCCACGAAAGACTTGGCCCTCATCGTGTGCTTCACGGCCGTGTACGCGGTTTTCGCTGCGATCCCGATCTTTCAGATACTCGGCATGCCCAACGCAAGCATAACGGCTGCGGCCATCACTGCTCCTATAATAGGCGTTCTTCTCGGTCCTTACATGGGCACTCTATCGGTTATTCTAGGTGGAACTATCAGCTTTTCTTTTGGGTTTTTTTCTCCGATGAGCTTCGTTTCCGGCATCGTCGCAAGCTTGTGCGCGGGGCTCTTGTACAATGGCAAGCGAGCGTGGTGCTTCGTGGTTTATCTTTTGTCCTTGATGATGCTCAGTTTCTACCCGTCGATTGGGCCTGCGTGGCTGTTCCCGTTGTACTCGTGGTTTCAGGTGGCTGGGCTTCTGGTTCTTGTCTCGCCTTTGGAATCGATGGCCATCAAGAACCTTAAGTCAGCGAAGGTTTCGAGTTGTTTTCTCTCTTTTTTTGTGGTCTCCTTGACGTCGACGTTGGCCGGTCAGATCTGTGGCTCCTTGACTGCCTTAGCGATCATCCCTAGTTTGGCAAGTGCTTGGCTGCTGAATTTCCAGCTCTTGACGGTCCAGTATCCGATCGAGCGGATAGTAATTGCATTTGGATCAGCTCTTATTGGTGTGCCTCTTTTCAGAATCCTTCGGTCTTCAAACCTGTTACGCGTGGTCAGTCGTGAGGGCGGGAAAGAGTTCCCATGAAGATGCATTCTTCCTGGGGCATCGTCATGTCCTCAGCGTCGTAGGCGCCGTCGTCGAAATCTACTGGGGCATCTTTGATCAGTACTATGGGTTTTTTCTCCGCGGCTTCTCCCATGAGTAGATGTGCTGCCGAGGCCAGGTCATCGGCTACGGCGTGCCGGGTGATGATCAGAGGCTTGCCGTAGAGGTCCTTCCATCCTCTGGTGTCTCTTATCGGTTTGAATCCTGCGACGGCCAAGGCTATGCCTGAGGTTCCGATTCTGAGCGGCGCTAAACCGCTGTCTACGACTAGGACGCCGACATGCTTGCCCGTCTCGCGTTTGATGTCCTCTCTTGTTTTTCTGGCCCATTCTCGGGGGTTGAGAGGCCACAAAACGACGAAGCCCTGCGGCGCGTTCTTGTTGTCTATGCCGGCGTTTGCGGTCATGATGCTGTTCTTGAGCGTCAAAAGTGCCTTCTCGACTCCGCCGTATATCTTGTCAGCCTCGCGAAGAATCAGCTCTGCAAACTCTGGCTGAAGGCAGAACTTCTTTGCAAGTTCTCTTGCTTTTTGAGAAGGTTCCACCTCGTCAAGTCTGATGAGTCGCCCCTCAGCGTAAGCTATGATTTTTGAGGTGAAGGCTAGTATGTCATTGTTTTCGAGCTTAAGCTTCTGTTTCTTCAACGCGTTCAAGGCTACTTGGACGACGTTATCACCGGTCTTTACCTCTTCTGTCTTGACGGCGTAGAGTTTCATGCAGTGTTATCCTCCGTGCACGACTGGGATCAGGATTAACTCGTCTCCATCTTTGAGTTTGGTGTCCAAACCGTCTAAAACGCCTATTTCTTTTCCGTTGACGAGCATGAGGGAATTCATCCTTGGGTCGTCAAGTTCAGGGTCGATCAATGCTCGTTTCAGCTTGGGCTGTTCCTCGACGATTCTCTTTATGATTTCTCTGAGGGAAACAGTCTTGCCAAACTCGATCGAAATCTTGCTTTTTTTTGCGGAGGCCCGTAGTGACCCGATGAACCGCACGGTTACAGCCATGTTCTTCGCCTTCATTCGGATTTTACAAGACTATGATTACTGAAATGTCGTTGACGTTGGTGCCTGTCGGTCCAGTGAACATTAGGTCTTCAAGTTTCTCGAAGAAGTGGTACGAGTCATTTTCTGCGAGGAACTGTTCAGGTCTCATTCCTAATTCAGCGGCTCGAGCAAGCGTCTTTCCATCGGCGATTGCGCCTGCCGCGTCTGTTGGCCCGTCCACACCGTCCGTGGTCAGTGATGCGATGACGGTGCCATCGAGACCGTTTAGTCTAGTCGAGGCCGCCAAGGGGATCTCTTGATTTCTTCCGCCTAGGCCTTTTCCTGTGACGATTACGGTTGTTTCTCCGCCTGCTATTATGCCAGCAGGCTTGGGGACAGGGTTTTCTGATGCACAGACTTCGCGGGCTATCGTGGCCAGGATGGTTCCGACCTGTTTAGCTTCTCCTTCCAGCGTCGCCGTGAGCAAGAGCGTGTTCAAACCGGCTGTTTTGAGAGACTCACATGCCGTCAAGCTTGCAGATCGATTATTTCCGATGATGATGTTATGGGCCTTCTTGAATGCGTCGTCCCCCGCTTTGGGGGTTTCAGGGATTATTCCTTTTTCGCCGTCGGTCAAAACTTTCCTGATAGCCCGTGGAGCCTCGTTCCAGAATCGGTATTTCTCCAGTACTCTGATGGCGTCGCCGAAGGTCGTTGAGTCTGGAACGGTGGGGCCTGAGGCGATGAAGTCCAGTGGGTCACCTACGACGTCTGAAAGAATCAGGTTCACTATGGTCGCTGGGTATGCTTTCTTTGCAAGCCAGCCGCCTTTGAAGTCTGAGATGTGTTTTCTGACCGTGTTTATTTCATTGATCGTTGCGCCGCTCTTGAGCAGGGCGTCTGTGAGTGTCCTCTTATCTGCGATCGAGATGTTTCCCCGAGGCAGGGGCATGAGGCTTGATCCTCCGCCTGAGATCAGGCATATGACCATGTCGTCTTCTTCTGCTCCTTCGGCTATTTCGAGCATGCGGCGTGTTCCTTCAACGCCGGATTCGTCTGGGATGGGGTGGCTTGCCGCATGGAGCTGTATGATTTTTGTCTTGTGCACGTCTTTCTTTGGCACGTTCACGAGGCCGCATGTTATGTGTTTTCCCAGAATCTGTTCTAGAGCCGTGGCCATCGACCCGCTTGCTTTGCCTCCGCCTACTACGTAGACGTGTTTGAATTTTCTAAGATCAAAAGAGTACTGGTCCACTTTGAGGGTCGAGTTCCTCAATTGGACTCTTGACTCGATTATTCGTTTGGGGTCAACCGAGTTCACTGCCGATTCAAGGCAGTTCAGGGCCAGCATTCGGGCTCTTCTGTCGATTCTTGTCTGGCCGTTTTGGGCAAGTTGTTCTTTGTTCCTGATCGTCACCATTCTAGGCTGACCTTTTTTTATTCTGTTTTTCATGAGCGGATGCGTAAGTGTAATAAGTCAATGTTAATAAACAGTTTCGCAAATTAACCGTCGGTGAATTGCATGCCAAAACCCAAGGTTTACGTTACTCGTGAGCTTCCGGAGAGAGGCCTGAACATGATCAAGAAGTACTTTGACGCGGAAGTGTGGCCTGAATACGCGCCTCCGCCTAAGAAGGTAATAATTGACAAGGTAAAGAATGTGGATGCTCTCGTCCCGCTTCTGTCGGACAAGATAGATGCGGAAGTGTTCAACGCGGCTCCGAAGCTGAAGATAGTCTCGCAGTTGGCCGTGGGCTTTGACAACATAGACGTCGCTGAGGCTACGAAGAGGGGCATCTATGTGACGAATACTCCTGAGGTGCTGACTGACACGACGGCTGATTTTGCGTGGGCCTTGCTGATGGCTGTTGCAAGACGCGTGGCAGAAGCCGACAGGTACGTCCGAGGCGGACAATGGAAGGTCGCTTGGCACCCCGCCATGCTGAGCGGCAGAGACGTGCACGGCGCAACGATAGGCGTCGTGGGAGCCGGCAGAATCGGCTACGCCGTTGCGAAGAGGGCCAAAGGGTTCGACATGAACATATTGTTCTACGATGTAGATCCCGCAAGAACGGAGATCGAGAAGAATCTCGGAGGCAAAAAAGTGGACTTGGACACTTTGCTGAGGGAGTCTGACTTTGTGACCCTTCACCCTCCACTCATGAAGGAAACGCATCACTTGATAAACGCGGAGAAGCTGAAGCTGATGAAGAAGACGGCTTATTTGATCAACAATTCTCGTGGACCCGTTGTTGATGAAAAGGCCCTGTACGAAGCCTTGAAGAAGGGCCAGATCGCCGGCGCAGGCCTCGACGTTTTCGAGCAGGAACCGGCATCGCTGGACAACCCTCTGCTCAAACTTGACAACGTAGTCGTGGCACCGCACATATCGAGCGCAAGCTTGGAAACCCGCTCGAAAATGGCCGAGATGGTCGCTGACAACCTAGTTGCATTCTTCCAGGGGAAGAAACCCCCGAACTTGGTGAACACCGACGTGCTGAAAGTGAAGCCCTTGCTTTCTGAGTGAAGCCCTAACTTTCTGCATCATTTAGCCTTTCTAAACAGGTTCATTCTTTCCATGTCCGTGACGTATTCATATCCTGTTTCTACGAGTTTCTGTGCCTGTTCAATCGTTGAGACTGCAGCGAAATAATATCTGTCGCTTTTTCATTGTGTAGCTGTCGGTTCCAGTGAACGTATTTCTCAGTTTTCGAGATGTATTTGTGGCCTAGTCGTTCATTCACTTCAAACAATGGAACATGATTGTGAGTGTCCAAGGTTCCTCTGAGATGTCGGAAGGTGTGGAAGTGAATTTTCAATAGTTGGGGTTTCTGAAGTTACGCTGCGATTTTGGCCCGTTGCCAGTTTTTGGTTTTGCGGAAAAGTTATTGCGGTCGCTCGAATCAGAGATAGAGACCCCACAGAAGTATGTTCCAGTTCCAGAAGAGATGGAAAATCGACGACGGTACGACGCTTTCGCTTCTTAGCATGAGGTATCCGAAAAGCAAGCCTGGAGCAAATCTCGTCAACGTGTTTACTAGAGCATCCAGGACAGCCCCAGATTGCATGTAGAACTCAACTGGAAAATGCCATAGAACCGCAAAGAGCAACGACGTAATTAACAAGCCTCTAAGCTTGCCACCGTAGGCAACCAATCTTGTTTGGATGTAACCCCTCCAAAATATCTCTTCACTGAAACCAACTATTGCATAGAGAACGAAGCCGTAAGCCAGTTCAGGAGAAAAACCTGCAAATCCTCCACCCAAAGAGGGAGCAAGCAAACCCGAAATTGCAAGATAAATGGCACTCAACACTAGCCCCAGAGCAAGCATTTTTCCCAAATCCTTTCTAGCAATACCCACGCTTCCAAGCTTCTGCCCAGAACTCTTCATAGCTATGAAAATGACAATGAAACCCATGCCGTACAAGAAAGACCCCCACAAAATGTCAAATGTGCCAATAACAGCCCGTGGGCTTTCGTCAAGAAGCTGGAACATGTGTGTTAGTGTCCGCCACCCAAACACAATCACAAACAAGATTATAGTCACAATAGAGGCGAGGACAGCTTCTTTCCTCGATTTTGTAATCGTTATGGGTGTTGGACGTAACTTCAACGCTTTTGACAAGACGTAGATTAGTATAAGCCCAACCACTAATACGGCAAGTGAGGTTAATGCCACATTAAGGGATGGGAGAGCCAAACCAGAACTCACCTCTCCAAAGACAGTAACTCCCAGCTGTTGCATATTAGATTTGTCATAACCTACTTATATCTGAAAGAGTTCTCAAGTTGAACAGTTTCGACATATTCTTTTTGAGCCCGTTTTCGGTTTTGCGGAAAAGTTATAGCTGAACTGACTTGACTATTTGGATTGGTGATTTGGATTGCTTGAAGGCAAGACTGTGAATCTGAGGGTTATGGAAAAAGATGATTTGCCACTTTTTGTGGAATGGGTTAACAAGCCTGAGGTCTTTGGTGAATACAATCCTCTACATCAGATGTCCAAAACGGAAGCAGAGAAAATGCTTGATAACCCATCTGACATTAAGCCATTCATCATTGAGAAAAAAGACGGAAGCAAAATCGGTTTCATAGTTCATTTTCACGTTCTGCATTTAGGAACTGGCACCAAACAACTAGAAATTGGTTATTCTCTAATTCCTAGTGAAAGAGGAAAAGGCTTCTGCTCTGAAGCTGTGAAGATTATGGTTGATTACTTGTTTCTTTCTAAAGACATAATGCGTATTCAAGCCCAGACTGACCAGAGAAATGGGGCTTCCCAGAAGGTCTTAGAAAAAGCAGGGTTCAAGAAGGAAGGAATACTTCGCAAGAACTTCTTCATGAGAGGGGAATGGACAGACGATTACATCTACAGCATCATCAGAGAAGAATGGAAAGAACCAAAAATACTAACAAAAACCACTTGAATAGAGCCATTTTTGGTTTTGCGGAAAAGTTATAGCTGAATCGCTTGATAGAGAATCGAAAGTGACCACGTGGATTGGTGAATTAGGTTGCTTGAAGGCAAGAGTGTGAATTTGAGGATAGCAGAGAAAGAAGATTTGCCTCTACTTCAAGAGTGGTGGAACAGCCTTGAATTCTCGGGAATATACAATCCATTAGACGCACAACAGTCTAAGGCAGATATTGAAAGACAGTATGATAAACTTGGCTCGGAAAAAGCGTGGTTTCTGATACTGAAAAAGGATGGAAGCAGGATTGGCTTTTTTACAATGGGGATGGGTGTTTTCGGGTGGCAGATAGGCTATGTTCTGATTCCTAGCGAAAGAGGTAAGGGTTATTGCACTGAGGCTGTCCAACTTGCAGTAGACTATTTGTTTATGTCTAAAGACATAGTTAGAATCCAGGCGGGAACTTTCACTGAGAATGTGGCATCACAGAGGGTTCTGGAAAAGGCAGGTTTCCAGAGAGAAGGAAGAATACGAAAAGGGATGCTTGCTTGGGGCAATTGGGTAGACCTCTATATCTATAGCATTCTCAGAGAAGAATGGAAAGAGCCGAAAATATTGACAAAAATGGCTTGAAAAGAATCAGTTTTCGGTTTTGCAGAAAAGTTATAGCTGAACCGAGAGCACATATGTGTTTTTTGGCTTCAAAGGAGGTGATAGGTTGAAGTTTAGTGACATTGTGATTGCTGTGGCATCCTTGGCTGTTGTCCTTCTCTTACTCGATGGATTCCTAGAGGCAGCACTGGTTCCTTTTATTGGTTGGGATTCGGGACCCACGGTTATGGGGATAATCAACTTCTTGCTTAGTGGATTGATAGTCGGTGCAGTCTTCTCCAGGAAAATCTGGGAAGAAGCTGGCATAAAAACCATAGCCAAGATAATAGTCTTGGGAGCCGCTCTACTAATGCTTTTCTATGCAGCAGCAATTCCATCAGCAGGGGACTGGACTCCATTAGTTAAACAAAACTACCAAAACGCCAACCCAGGAAAGACACTGACGACATCTCAATGGTGGAGCTATGAGGAATATGCACTGACTAGCACAATAGCCTTAAATGTTATCATTGGAGTGGTAGCAGGTTTCATCGGACTCTACATAGGCTCGATGCTCAGAAAGCCAAAGAAGAGTTAGGAACAGCAAAAACATGTCTTACCATCACTTTCTTTTCTTGTCTTTCCTGAACGACAACTAAATCCGATGACTATTTCACCTCTATGAGAGAACAAAACCCGAAGACAACTTCCATCTATTCTTTTTGAGCTAGTTTTTGGTTTTGCAGAAAAGTTATAGCCGAACCGAAAAGGGATTATTGCGTGTGTGGAGTAGATTTTATCCAAACCCAAAACCCATGAAAAGATTGAAATTCACCCTAGTGTATGTGAATTGGAGGTTACGTATTTGACGTATACGCAATCACCTCACCTCACAGAGATGGAGATTGAATCTTTCCTCAAGCAGGCTGAGATTGCGAGATTTTGCAGCATGAATGAAGACGGAACGACACATTCGGTTCCTGTGGTACGCTTACGAGGGCGGGCAAATCATCGTGGCAACTCCAGTTGCCAGCCGCAAAGCCAGAAATGTTGGACGTAACGAGAACGTCACGCTTCTGATTGACGACTCTGGGATTGGGGGAGTTTGGCCTAAGGGCGTCATAGTCTACGGCAAGGCGAAATTGGATGTGACCGACCTGAAGAAAGAAGAGCTTGCGCACTTATGCGAGAAGTATTTTCCAAAAGAAAAAGCCGAAAGGTACGCCAAAGCTGCTAAGCCTTTCGAGGTGGGTGAAAATAACAATCAAACCCAAGCGCATGGCATCATTCGACTATACAAAGGACGAGGAATACAAGACTGCGCACGCACACGCGCTCGGTGAGTAGCGCTCCTTTTCAGCCAAATCACGATGCGCCGTCAGTTGTTTGGTTTGGATAAAACTTTACCCTTTCTCTCTCTCACACGCACACACACTAACTCTCTCATCACTCTCTCTCTAAAAAACAAACAAATAAGAAACACACACGCACACGCAGACAGAAGCAGAGGCATTGGAAGAGACCTAATTGCAGTTGCGAAGCGATTTTTCATTGATGAAAAAGTCAAAGTGGCTTTTGTGTGAACACATCAGGGCAACCAAGCGGCAATAGAACTTTACGAAAAGGCAGGATTCAAAGAAGTTACTCAGCTTATCATGGCATTTGTTCCACCAAAGAAACCAACAAACCAGACTGCGGAAAAGTTATAGCTGAACAGGCAGTAACCCTTTTGTTGGGGTTAAGTTCTATCCCAAACCCGAACCATGCGTAAGATTTATAAATTATTCAGAATTAGGTTGGACTATGCCAGCATTCATGTGGATAAGTAGGCATACTCCTAATGACTGCCCCGCTTTTCATGAGAAACATCGGAAGGCTACAGTGGAATTAATATCTACAATAGACAGCCTGACAAAGAAACATGGAATAAAGCTACTTGGCTCATGGACTGACTTCCCAGAACACATAATATACATGGTGTTCGAAGGGAGTCTTGATGCCATGCAAAAATTCCAAATGGAACCATGCATCACCGCATGGCTCTCATGGAATACAATGGAAAGAAAGATTGTGAACAAGAACGAAGAAATTCTGAAAATGCTGAAAAAAGCCAAATAGACTCACCTCATCTTTTGTCAGTTGCATTCTTTCGGAGCAACTTCCTTTCTTTTTTCTGAATCAACAACTAACCCAGTTTTTGGTTTTGCGGAAAAGTTATAGGCAAACTGAGGACACACACTTGAATTTAGACTTCAAAGGGGGTGATAGGTTGAAATTTGGTGATGTCGTTATGGCTACGGCATCCGCATTTGTGATTTACTGGTTCCTCTACGCTGTCTTGGCATTAGTGTTGATTTCAGTGAATTGGGGACTTTATGTTGCCACCTATGTATCTCCTTTGCTTTCTGCTATTGTGGTTGGTTATTTCTTCGCTGGGAAGATAAGAGAAGAGTCTTGGATAAGATCAATTGGCAAAATAGTTGTCTTAGTTACTGTTCTGGTGATGTTCATTTATTGGATGTCCTACAGTATTGGGCGTGCGGGCACTTTTATTGATGAAAGTTTGAAGAATATGTTCTCAACAGGTTCATGGACAACAACGGATTGGGTTCGTTATGAAACAATGTATGTAGTGGTTAACACAGCCGCTGTCGCTGTCTTTGCGGCGGTGCTTGATTTCATTGGGTTGTATGTGGGTTCAATGCTTAGAAAGCCAAAGAAGACTTAAGACCAGCAAAAACATCATATCGTCACTTCTTTTCATTCATTTCTTGTTTTCCTGTTTTACGCTTTCGACATATTCTTTTTAAGCCAGTTTTTGGTTTTGCGGAAAAGTTATAGCTGAATCAAAACAGACTACTTGGTTGGCAATTTGTAGGTGTTAGAAATGGTTGACACACAGACAATATCGATAGCAATTGCTTCTGCGAGCATCGTGGTTGGGGTTGTGTATTATGCTCTTCAGATTAGGCATCAAGACAAAATGAGGCATATGGACTTGTTCATGCGACTCTATTCAATTTGGGGTAGCGAGGACATGCTCAATGCGCATAGAAGATTCATGGTTCTTAAAGTTGAAAACTACGATAGCTGGGTCAAAAAGGAAGGACCAGTTACTGAACATTCGCAGGTCAATACTGACATAGACCGAATTGGATGGTTCTTCAATTTAATGGGGTTTATCGTGAAGGAGAAAATTGTGCACATAAAGCTGGTTGACGAACTTCTTGGCTATTGGGTCATAAAAAACTGGGAAACTATCAAGCCCTTAGTAGATGGGTGGAGAAAGCAATACAATATACCAGAATCGTATCGTTGGTTTGAATACCTCTGCAATGAAATGAAGAAAAGACAACAACAAAAATAGCGCGCGCGCATACGCAAATCCGCCGAGAATGACACCGAAAGTGACAATGACTATTAAGCAAGTAACAATACGTTTCCTTTCATTCATTCTCTTCCTCTAGTTTGGCTTCTGTTGCTGTGTGCTTCTGAATCGGTATTCTCTGTAGAGGATTTGACTGACTACAATCAGAATGGCTCCGACAACAGCCATAACTATTCCATAATCTGTAAACCATGATATTATAAAAATTGGCAAGACAACTCCGACAACTAACAAGATTATCCCAAAGCCTAAGCAAGTTTGCCCATAATATCGGTAATCGTCAACTCTCAATGTTATCCCTAGTTTGTCTTCTGTTGCTGTGCAGATTAAAGATTTCTGTCTTTGAGGTTTTGCGGAAAAGTTATAGCCAAATTTCAGATACTTCAAATAAGAACAACGCAAAGAACCTAGACGGCGAGATGTCTTGAACACGCCTATTCGGAGACTTGAAGGGATAAGCTACTGGGTGATTGACGACCTTGATGCAATATACGATTTCTTCAACTCTGAAATTCTAAAAGAGTGGGAAGCAGATGCCAGAAGTGAACATAGAGACCCAAAAGATGACCCGTGGCTGACGACTCTTGCAAGACGCAAATGGCATCTGAAAATAATGGATATAACCCGAATAAAGCTAGACCCCGATATTATGAACTACGTGGACCCTGAGAGGGGCTATGTTTTTTCAAAGAGCCTTGAGAAGAGAAGTGCAGAACTTCGACACAACATGGAAGCGGGGGCAGTAGTTCTCTCACCTTTGATTATACGAAAGGAAGACTATCAACTCGTTGATGGTTACTGTCGCTACACAACACTCAAAGCAATGAGCGTGCCAAGAACCTACACCTACATAGGAAGCCTTTAGCATGTTGGGACGGGTTGTGCGGAAAAGTTATAACTGAACCATGAACATACGTGATTATTTAATTCGGAGGAGGTGATAGGTTGAAATTTAGTGACGTGATTATAGCTACGGTTTCTTTGGTTCTGGCGGGTTTAATCCTTGATGCTTTCTTGATGGTTGCATTTGCTCCACTGAATTCTAACACGATGAGTGATAACCTTGCTTACATTATTGCGTTTCTGGTGGCTTCATTGGTTGTCGGCTACGTGTTTGCCTTAAAGATTCAGGACGAGTCAAGAATTAGAGCAACTGGAGTTATTGTTGTTCTGTCTGCTTTTACATTGTTGATATTCTTCTCGATTTGGTTCGCCAATCCCCTTGCAACCCCTTGGCTCAGGGATTCTATGAATAGCATGTTCAATACGAGTGGGTGGACAGATTATGATTGGTCCGCTTATTCGGCACTTATGGGGTCTGTGCTTGTTATCATTGGTTTGGTGGTTAGTTTCATAGGGCTGTATGTTGGTTCAATGCTTAGGAAGCCTTCTGCAAAGACCAAAGAGTAGCAAAAACATCATCAATCACTTTCTTTTCCTGTCTCTTCTTGTTTTTATGTTCTACAGTTTCGACATATTCCTTATGAGCCTGTTTGAGCACGTCATTCTTGGAGATATCTATTTCAATCGGGAATACGGGAGACAACCCGGGAAATTGTCGGAAGCTGTTATTTATCTCTGCGTAAGTCTCTGTTTGCGGTTAGATGCTTCTTTCTCCTCAGAAGTATTGCAGATAGCAGTGTGGCAATCATAAAGAGCGGCAAGAAGAAGAGTAGCTGGAATTCTGGGATTGCAGGACTAACTGTAACATCGGTGGCCGGTGAAATGGCAATCACGCCTACGTTGTCGGTTACATTGAGATGAACCGTGTAAGAGCCAGTGGAAGTCGGCGTAAAGGTCCAGCTGTCAGAGGTCGCACTCGAGACTGAAACATCGTTAAAATACCACTGGTACGTATAAGGTGATGTACCACCCGTGATGCTTGAATTGAAGAGTTGGGACTGGCCAAGATTCATAGTGACTGAAGTAGGCGATATGGTGACGGAGGGCGTGTTGTTGACGGTCACGGTTGCGGTGTTTGACGTTGCTGCTATTCCGACGTTGTCTGTAACGTTTACGTAGACGTTGTAGTGGCCGCGTGATGTTGTGGTGAACGTGTACGTGCTCGAGGTGGCGCCGCTTATGGCTGTGCCGTTCAAGTACCATTGGTATGTGTAGGGGGAGGTGCCGCCGGACGCGGTTGACGTGAACTGTTGGGACTGGCCAACATCCATAATGCCGGATGAGGGCGAGAGAGATACAGCAACGGGCTCGCCAAAAGCATAGACAACGCCATCCTCCGATCCCACGTAGACTACGTCGACTACGGCGGGATTGCCCGGCAATCCACCTGTCTTGTAGTTCCAAACGAGCGCTCCTGTGACAGCGTTCAAACAGTAAACCTTCGTATCATTAGATCCCACATAGACAAAACCACCAGCCACGGCAGGAGAAGACCCCCACACAACACCACCCGTCGTGTAGTTCCAAACGAGCGCTCCTGTAGTGGCGTTCAAACAGTAAACGTTCCAATCCCATGATCCCACATAGACCAGACCACCAACAACAGCAGGGGAAGAATCCACATAGTTACCCGTCGTGTAGTTCCAAACGAGCGCTCCTGTAGTGGCGTTCAAACAGTAGACCTTCCAATCCAATCCTCCCACATAGACCAGACCACCAACAACAGCAGGACGAGAATCCACCCCGGAACCTGTCGTGTAGCTCCAGACGAGCGTTCCAGTAGTAGCGTTCAGGCAGTAAATGTTCCAATCACCAGATCCCACATAAACCAGACCACCAACAACAGCAGGGCAATCAATTATAACGCCACCTGTCGTGTAGCTCCAAACCAGCGTTCCTGTAGTAGCGTTCAAACAGTAAACCGCCTTATCAAGAGATCCCACATAGACTAGACCATCAACAACAGCAACTTCAGATTCCACCGCGTCACCTGTCGTGTAGTTCCAGACGAGCGCTCCTGTTGTAGCGTTCAGGCAGTAGACCTTCCTATCATTAGATCCCACATAGACAAAACCACCAACAACAGCGGGACAGGACCACACAATGTCACCTGTCGTGTAGTTCCAAACCAGCGCTCCCGTGGCAGCTTTCAAGCAGTAGATCTTAAAATCATGAGATCCCGCATAGACAAAACCATCAGACACAGCACAACCTAGCACCCAGCCGCCCGTTGTATAATTCCATAGGGTGTTGTTTGTGGTTGGTCCTGTTGAAGTTGAAGTCCCCGTGTGGCTTGGGTCGTGGTGAAACATGGGCCACCAATCAGTACCCGCTACTTGCACGGACTCTCCGCGTGAACTAGCATTCACCTTGGCTGATTGAACGTTAAAAGCCCCTGTGAACACGCTGACCAAAAACAATACAAAGAGTATTCCAGAAACTACTATCTTCAAAGTCAAACGCCCTCGGTAAGCATAGATAGCATGCAGGAAACCAAATTTAAGTTTTGTTTAGACAAGTGTCCCATCATTAATACTACGCCCTTCAGATACAAGTCGAAACTTTCCTAATTTTTACGGAAGTTTTTGGTTTTGCGGAAAAGTTATAGCTGAACCGACTTGACTATTGGCTTGGTGTTCGGATTGCTTGAAGGCAAGACCGTGAATCTGAGAATCGTGGAAAGAGAGGATTTGCCGTTGTTGATAGATTGGAATAGCAATTCTGAATATTATGGCGAATTATACTGTCCTCTTCGGCAGTTGTCCAAAACAGAATGGGAGAAGAGATACGACAACCTCACCGCTGATACCAAATGGTTCTTCATAGAGAAAAAAGATGGTACGAAAATCGGGGAGATAGGTCACTTTATGTTCGGAAAACTCTTAGAAATATACTATTATCTCGTTCAAAGTGAAAGAGGAAAAGGCTACGGTACTGAGGCTATAATGATTATGGTTGACTATTTGTTCCTTTCAAGAGAACTGATGCGTGTTCAGGCTATGCCTGATGTGAGTAATATCGTTTCTCAGAGGGTTCTTGAAAAGGCTGGGTTCACGAAAGAAGGGATAATTCGAAAGAGTGGTTTCAATCGAGGAAAATGGTGTGACGATTGTCTGTACAGTATCATCAGAGAAGAATGGAAAGAACCCAAAATATTGACAAAAGTCGCTTGAAGAAAGCCAGTTTGTGGTTTTGCGGAAAAGTCATAGTTGAACCGAAGCTACTTCTTGCTCAGGTAACTGTTTAATGCTTTGAATCCTTTTTGCATAAGGTCTGAATTTGCTTTTCGCAAGTTCACGAATGGAGAGAGAATAACAATAGATAGTTTCGTGACTTTCTCATTAACTTTTTTTTGCACTTTCGTCTTTCCATCTGTGGGCTGAAATGTCCATTTCCCAGTTCCTATAAAGTCACCTGCATACTCCATTTCTATCGACTCGCCTTCCACAATCTTTGTCATCTTGGCAGAAAACTTGGTGGTTACTCCTTTTTGATGAACAGTTATGTCAACAATTGCACCTTCACGGATGATTGGCTTCCCTCTTGGCTTCGATTCAAAATGAGGCATCCACCAATGTGTGACCCCTGCATACTCGCTCAAAATAGCCTTGTAGACTACCATAGGCGGGCTATCTATGACGGCTTCCTCAACAGCATCAATTCTTGGCATAACAGCCAATTGTCCTTTCTACTTAAAGCGTTTTTCTGTTCTACACTTTCGACATATTCTTTTAGGCCAGTTTTCGGTTTTGCGGAAAAGCTATAGCTGAACTGACGTAGGAATATCTCAATGAATGGTGCCGAGAATGGCTGAAAAGCTCCACTTTCTGCCAGTTGACTTGCAGGTTCATAGGTCTCAAGTATTCGATTTGATGGCGGAATATCACGAATGGATGGCAAAGGAAATTAGGGAGCGTGGCAAAATCGACTTTCTCGCCGTTAGAGGATTTTCTTCCTTCCGTGAATACGTAGCAAACGATTTTGACAGACTCATTTCCGAGGTATCATCACGAGGTCTCTTTTATCTGGTTGAATTCGACGGAACTATAATCGGTATGGGTGCACTCGACCAAATAAGGGAAAAGACAGGTGCCATAAAGCGAATGTATATTCGACCTGCATACCGAGGAAAAGGCATTGGTAAAGCCCTACTGCAACAGCTACTGCAAAAAGCGAAGGAATTCGGATACCATTCAGTCTATCTCGACACTGCAAAATTCATGACTGCCGCACACAACCTCTACCGTTCTTTTGGGTTTGTTGAATGCGAAGAATACCCCGAAACGGAAATCCTACCACGGATACGGCCCTACTGGCTGTGCATGAAGAAAACCTTAAAAGACACGACCAAATGACGTCACTTCTTTCTGTCTGAAATGAAGAAAAGAGAGCAACGCCAGTAGAGCTTTCTTCTATCGTTCTTTTTAAGTCAGTTTGACCACGTCATTCTTGGAGATATCTATGTCAGTCGGGAATACGGGAGAAGTCTCCAGTTTAGAAAACTTAAAGTGAAGCCTTCGCCAAAACTGGTTTGAACATCCATTCCGAAAAGGCAAGGCTGTAATAGTTAAATACATCCTGTCTTTTACCTTATTTTTCCTTTCAGTCAAGGTGATTTAAGTGAGTTCCATCTTTGCGAAGAGAATGGAAACGTTGGGAACAGAAACTGCTTTTGAAGTGCTTGCAAAGGCAAAGGCTCTGGAGAAGCAAGGGAAAGAAATCGTCCACTTGGAAATCGGTGAACCGGACTTTGACACGCCCAGGAACATAAAAGACGCAGCCGTAAAGGCCATCAACGCTGGGTACACGCACTATGGTCCATCAGCAGGCCTTCCTGACTTCCGAGAAGCAATCGCCCAGTACGTTTCTAAGACGAGAGGCATAAAAGCCGAAGCGGACGAAGTCGTCGTGACTCCTGGCGCCAAGCCCATCATGTTCTTCAGCATACTCGCTTTAGTGAACCCTGGAGACGAGGTTCTCTATCCAAACCCGGGGTTCCCAATCTACGAGTCGATGATAAACTTTGTCGATGCTAAACCAGTGCCCATCCCATTGCCCGAGGAGAACGATTTCAGGCTTGAGCCAGAATTCGTCAAGAAGCATGTAACGAAGAAGACTAAGCTGATAATTTTGAACTATCCGGAGAACCCGACGGGAGGAGTCGTGACCAAAGAAGACTTGAAAGTAATCGCCGACTGCATAGCTGACCGAGACGATGTCTTCGTGCTCGCAGACGAGATCTACAGTAGAATAATCTATGAGGGAAAGCATGAAAGTATCGCTTCGCTGCCGGGAATGAAGGACAAGACGATCTTGCTTGATGGTTTCTCGAAGACCTATGCCATGACGGGTTGGAGACTCGGCTACGGCGTCATGCGCAAAGACATAGCACAGAAGGTCGCACAGTTGATGACTAACTCGAACTCCTGCACGTGCAGTTTCACGCAGATGGCCGGCATGGAGGCATTGAAGGGACCGCAGATCGAACCGGAGAAGATGGTTGCTGAATTCAAGAAGCGGAGAGAAGTGGTAGTCTCAGGCTTGAACGGCATAAAGGGAATAACATGTAAGAAGCCTCATGGTGCGTTCTACGTTTTTCCAAACATCAAAGGCACAGGCATGGACTGCCGGAAACTTGCTGATCATCTGCTGTACAATGCGGGCGTCGCCGTTCTAGCGGGAACCTGTTTTGGAAAGTATGGTGAAGACCACTTGCGCTTGTCGTTTGCCAACTCAGTTGAGAACATCAAGAAAGCCTTGGAACGCATAGCCAAAGGCGTAGAGAAACGCTAGGCTTTCTACCCCTCGATTTTTTCTTCCGTCAACGTCTCAACTATATCAGTTGCAAGCTGCACTAGGCTGTCAGCCTGCTTCATGGCTTTTTCGCCGTCTACCTCTTGCATCTGCCCCAAACGTTGAACAATTTCTTCAACCTCAACCAGGCATTTCAGAACTGGGTCTTCTATCGCCTGTGTTCTCTCGGCTGCTTCTCTCACGACGATCTCTACAAACGCTGGATCTCCTAAGCTGTAGTAGATCGCGTTCCGCGCTTTTCTGATCGATTCTAAGACCAGGCTTGGAGCCATGTAGGGCATCTTTCTTGCAGCCTCAAGTTCCGCTTTCGCCTCACGCAGATAACGGAGGGCCCAGCCCCTTCTGTATCCGTCCATCATTCGGTTTCGCCCTCTTCTGCGGACGTTTCTTTCTCTAAGACTTCTTCTTCCTGTCCTGCAAGATACCTCGCAATGTAGCCTGCGATTTGATTCCTAACCTTTCTCGACGGACCTTGCACGAGCTTGCCGACCAACAGTTTATTCTCCTCGAAATTATCTGAAAATTTGTCAGGGAAGCGCCTCACCAACTCCCTAGCTGTACGCTTGACCTGATCTGTTCGCACGTTTCCCAACTATGTTCCTCCAAGCATCTAATGGACCCATCCTAGTTCTCAACTGTTCGAATCGTGTTAGAGTGTGCTCTCTATGAGTGAGACAAGCCTAATTTAAGTTTACTCTGAAGAACCTTTCGAAATTCTGTATTATCTGTTCAGCGACGTCTTCTATGTTGAGTTCTTTGATTTCTGCGATGGCCTTGACTACCGATGGTATGAATGTAGGCGTTGTTTTCTTGCCTTTAAACGGAGGCTTGAAGAAGCTTGTGGGACCATCCGTTTCTGTGAGGAGGTTGGTCAGCGGAACGTTTTTCACGATTTCGCGAATGCCGTTCGAATAGACCGTTGGCGGCCCCTCTGTAATGTAGTATCCCCTCTGTGTAGCCTCGGACAGTGCCTCTATCGGGTGGCTAAACCAGTGTAGCAGGACTCGCTTGAGGCTGTAAGACGGGAGCATATCGAGAATCTCTGTTGTCATGCCGCGCGAATGGATGACCGCGGGCAAATCCAATCGTTCAGCCGTCTGCAGCATTCTTTTGAAAACGTTTACTTGAGTTTCCATTATGCTGTTGTACTTGTTGTCCAGGCCGATTTCGCCGATTGCGACCAGTGCCCTATTCTGTCTCTGTTCTTCAATCAACTTCAACGTTTTTTGGATCTCGTCCTCCGTTATGGCCTGCACGTTCCACGGGTGAATTCCCATGGCTACATATACGATTTCAGGGTATTTTTCGGCTAGTTTCAAGTTGTCGCAGCAGGTTTTGAAATCCACAGAATTTGAGACTAAGGCCGCAACGTTTGATCGTTCAGCCTCAGAAATGACCTCATCAATTGACCCGGCATATCCTTCGTCTGAAAGATGAACGTGAGCGTCGACAAACCTCATCAAGTTTCCGCGGCCTTCACTAGAGTAATGCTGATGTGCTTTTAATAGCTAAGCGATTGAGATATCCCCCGCAACTCCCCTTTTTTCTTAAGGACTGAGCCTTCGTTTGAAGAGTATTTATAATGTGCCCGATTTTCAGAAAGCGTTAGGGGTAGAAGTTCAATACGAGAACGGAATTGTAGTTGATGCGAGCCATGAGCATGGGTATTGACCACACGTGGTCTTTGCTGAGCTTGGCCCGGGCTTTGAGCAGTGATGTATGCAGCACTCGCCGCGAAACAACGACACATTCAGCTTATTTCCACACTCGACACAAATTTCCTGATTTCTCTGTCTCCCAAAATCTCTAGCATACATTCTGACGCTCTGAGTTGTTCTTTTATTATCTCAACCAATTCTTCCCCGTTATCTTTTGTGTTACCTATTGCCACAGCAAAGTCAAAACCCATGTTGTGAGTGAAGAAGCGTTTGTCGATTTTCCTTTTTTCACCGATAACTAAGCCATATCTCAAGTATGGATACACTTCCTTATGTTTGATGGCTTTGGTTGAATATGTCAACACGTCATGGGTTGAAAAACCGCCTACTTTGAGCTCCACAACGACTAAAGGGACCTTGTCATTTTTTACTAGTATGTCTGTTTGAAAGGCCAGCTGACCTCTCTTCGGATCAGTCAATGCTTTGGACTCTGGTTGGAGTTTTCCGTGAGAATCTATCATCAGTTTGTAAAGAAGGTTTTCTCCTTTCACTACATTATACCCAAGGATCCTCTTCTTGAGCAATTCATGAAGCTCGTCTCTGAATTGTTTCTCATTCATCTTGATTTCTCCACTCGCTAGTCTTCTAGGCCGATGTGATCTTCGTTCCTAGCGAATTTGTTTCTCATTGAATCCCAAGCGCCCAGCAGTCCGATGCTAAAGAGGTCATCTACCGTGTCTTCAAGCCAATAAGCATTTGCTGAAAGTCTCCGTGAAACGTCAGCCAGTATCTCGCCAATATTCTCTTTTTCCTCTGTCTTCTTGCGTCTAGTCCCTATTTTTTCAAGGAAGTCTTTCGTCTTCTCGTAGTCTTTACGTTCTTTCTCAATGGTTTTAATGACATACCCAGGAGTCAGGTCAGGCAAGTTTTGCAGAAAATAAAACCAGTTTGATCCATCCGTCGTCTGCACGCAGAACTTCTCGAAGTTGCCTGGGTATTTTAATATAAATTTAGAGAAGGCTTTCTTCAATGGTACAAGTGAATTTTGACAGAGTTTGCTCAGCAATGCAAAGTAGGCGTGAGTAATTGACTTCTCGGTTTTTTCGTCAATTCCTGAAAGGTCCGACTGCTCAAAAAAAGTCTGCAGGCTGCTGAAGGACTTATTCAAACTTGCGCTTCTATCCTTTGCATTCCAAAGCAAATTCAACATTTCCAAATCTGCTTTGACAGGCTCACGTGCTTGCCTCTTGTGTTTCTCCAAATCAAAGTATATCCTGCAGAAATCTAGTGTTATTTGGAATAATCCCTGCACGAAACCGTTCTCCAGAACCAGAAATATGTACAGTCTCGAATTTGTGCTGAAGATTTCTGAGGAGAGTTTGTCGGAGTCCCAGAAACTCACTTTGTCGCGAAGCTTAGACATTTCTGCTCTGAAGCGAGTTGTCGGCGGTTGCGCGTAGACATAGATTTTTGCGTGAGAATAATTGGCGAACATATTCAGTTGTGCGATGTCTTTGCTGCTGGGGCGTTTCTTGACGGCAATAAGCAGCTTCTCCGTCTCACCTTTTCTAGTGCATTCAATGTCAACACCCGCCTCCCCCGCTCTATCAATTTTGTGTATGTTATATGGATCATATCCTCTTTGTTCAAACAGTACCATCAATATCTCTTGAATCTCTTCTTCAGAATAAAATTCCCAAGGTATGGAATCCGTCGAAATCCCTCAATTCTCTAGTGTTTCTCAGTAATTTAAAGCGTTAAGGGCCGTCTACATAACATAAAGGCGCGGCGCGTTACTCGTTCACTTATGAATGAAGCGTGCTTTGGTCCATCTTCTTTGGGCCATAGACCGATAGGCAGAATCAAATACTTTTTCCCAAGAATATCTCTTTGGAAGTTTACTTTCAGCTTCATCAAGGCAAATATGCCCAAGACCAGCACGCAACCAATCTGTTGCTAGGTCTTGGTCAATAACGTTGTACATCCCATTAAGCCATTGTCTAACCCTTTTGCCTTTGTCCTTGTCCCTTTTCCGTGGTATGGGTCAAATTCACGGTGCTTTTTACCATATATTTCAACGCCACGGTCCATGAACTCGTGAACTCGCCCGTATTGTCCATTAGGAAGAAGAACATGTTTCTTAGCTAGAATTCTGTCGAACTCTTCATGCGTGCGTCTAGACGGCATCGTGAGCTATGCAACCCAACAGGGGTTTCATGAACAGGTTTAGGAGATCATTTTCGTTAAGGTTTTCTTCAATTCGCTTCCTATAGAAACTGATAATCTCTTCGACAGGCATTTCCTTAACGATCACTTCATCAATCTTCTTCATCAGTCTGGCTCTTCCTCGGGTGATTATCCACACTTGCTTCTGGTATTGATGGATATTAGCGGTGTTGACTCCGATTTCGATCTTTCCGCTCTTCAATTGACTGCAATAGTTAGCTATTTGATCTCTTTTGCTTGTTTCAAAGTCATCTTGAAGAGTGCAATCGTACATTACCGCCAAGCTACTGAATGTAAAGAACCCATCTGCCTTGCCCTTTTGTTCCTCGAACCTGAAGAATTCATGAATACCCAAAAGCTTGAGCAGCCAAGAGGTATAGAACTCGAACTCTTTCCAATCGGAGGTTGTTTTCAGGATGTCGAAGAAAGGCGGATAGAGAACTGCTCCTGATATCTCTTTTTCAACATTAACTTCAGCTATCTCACCCTCGACAGCATACCAGCCCTCTGTATATTCGCAATACTTCTTCGGGCAGGGAATCTCCTTCTCGATTCTGACCTTGAAGCGGATCTTCCCTGTTTCAGCTTTGAGTGCATAAACACTTCCAACCCAAGCTCTCTCTGGCTTTTTGTTTTTCTCATTTACTTTGATGAAAATCGTTTGGGCATTTTCCACAAGCTTGCCCTTGTTCATTCCGGCCCTTAGCATGGCGTCGGTGTAGAGTGTTTCGTGATCTGGCAGATTGTCCCAGTGACCCTTCCAATGTGTGATCATAACGTATTGCATTGAAGCTTCCTCCACAATATTGCAGCCTTTGCCCAGATAGACTTTGCTGTGTCTTAACCAAGTGGGGTGTTTCGGTTGAAATAACTGGTCTCCTGTTCAACCTGTACTGCGAAGCCTGATTTGGCAAGGAAATCTTCCACCGTGTGAACATAGGAGTCGTGGGCACCGTAGGAGATTCCCAGAAGCCCAGACCCTGCAGCGCATGCGATAATCTCGAGTCTCGTCTCAGTGCTCGTGACTTCTTCCAGGGTGATCAACAATGCTGCGTCGTTCTCAACTCTGAAAAAATAGTGTTCTCCCAAGATGACTCCTGTAAGGGATTCTCCAGCCTTCCCAAACTTTCTCGCGTATATATCCCCAAATTCCGCTCCCAATTCTCGGAAGACCTGCTCGAAGGAACAGTTCACAGTGCACTTCAGGTAATGAGATGTCACGCGGTATTCGCCTCTGGGTGTGCATTATAAGGTTCGTGCACTTAAGTACTTGCTCACAGTGTTGGGGGCAATAAGTCAAGGCTATCGCGCGTGTTAGGATTGGAAAGAAAAAGAACACGTCCTCGTCGCGCGCGCTCGTTTTTGTTGGAGCGTATTCTCACCCAACTCTTAAATACAGTAGAAGTTGAGCAAAGAATGCGTGCGCTGACATCTTTGGGGAATTGAATAGAATGAAGTTTCTCTCATTTCTCCTTTCTTCGTCGCTTTTTTTGCTGCTAACGGCAATTCCGTTTTTAGGAATAATCCCTCTCTCTCATGCCGATTCTCGAAACGTCAAATATGGGACTTTCTATTATGTATGGTATGATGGATACGGCGGCACTTCACACTTTAACGGGACACCACCTAACTATACGGGACTTCCCCCGACATGGTGGAGGGTAATTGATCAGCCTCTCTTAGGGTTCTATTTCTCAAACGACACAAGAATCATCAAAGCTCAATTCGCCATGATGCATCAAGCGGGAATAGATTTCGTTCTAGTCTCCTGGTGGGGGTGGTCGGATGAGAGCGACAACGACGCCCAAATCGTTTTCGACACTATGAAGGACATTTTGCCCTCTTGCAACATGCAGATAGCGATAAGTGTAGAACCCATTAACGAATCGGGGGTCTATGACTTCACAGCTATTAAAGACTACATCTATCAAAATTTCGTTGCCCCATACCCTTCCATCTATATGAAGCTTGACGGAAAACCCCTCTTAACATGGATGCAAGGGGAAAACATGACGAATCCCCAAGAAAACCAAAATACTATCCATTCGGACAGTCGGTACACTAACCGCATAATCGGGATTATGCCTTATGCAGATTGGTATTGGTGGTTTCCAAACAACGAAAGACCTGACCAAAAAGAACCTCTCTTATCCCCTGAGGACGGGGGCGAAACGTGCATCTTGCCCCGCTATGATGATTCAAGATTAGGGGCGGGAAGAAATACCACGGATGACCCCGACTATTCAGAGGGTCTATATCAGAATGGATGGAACGTAGCAAATGCATGGATAAAGAAGGGACAATGCGACATCGTCCTAATCGGGACATGGAATGATTACACGGAGAGAACTCAGATAGAGCCATGCTTTGACGCGACATCCTTCACACCATACCCTTTCTATTTGTTAGACACCACTAGGGCCAACATTCAAGCCTCTGACACAACCCGGCCATTCTGGTATCAGGACCCCTTTGCCTTCGTAACCATCATCTTGGCGGTTGTCCTTGGCGCAATGATTCTTGTTTGGTTGGAAAGACGATAGCCTAACGCGCGCTATGGAAATACGACGATAAGAAACAGTTAGCGCGTCTTTGTTAACCTTCGAACACTTTGGCTGCAGTGTTAATGAATAAGAAGCCATCTCAAGTCGCAACCCTATTTTCTTCATCTCGGTGAAGATGGTAGAAATCACTTCGTAAACAAGGTTGGATATTTTTTGAACGAAATAAGAGCCACCCGAGAAAACAAAGAGGCGTGGCAGTTATTTGTAGATAAATGCCCATAGTACTAGGCGCTAAGAAGGAGACTATATTTCGATTGGTTGAGCATATTCAGGCAGAATGACTCTGCCCGGAAACAAACTCTCGAATAGCTTTAGGTTGGTCGTATGAATAGGTATGATTTTTGTTGGATTTATTTTTCCAATCAGCTCTTTAAGCTCGGTTCCTGAGGCATGGCCAGAGACGTGACTTCTGACAAACATTTTCTGCTTCTTTTCTTCGTCTGTAAATTCATAGTCATAGCTGACTTTGAAGTAGTCAAACCAATTCATCATCTTGGATTCGTCGATTTCCATTTCTTCGCAGAAAGGTTCTGTGGTTGCGCAAATGTACTTTGTTTCGAGTTGTGTATCAAGTGGGATAAGGTCAAATAGTTCGTTGGCATCCCAAAAGGTGAACATGAGAACGTATTGCTGTGGGTTCCTTCGTATCTGATAAGCTCTGACACCATTGTCTAGATGGTGCGTGGCTAGGTCGTAAATCTCTCTGTAATCATATGGTTCGTTGGCACACGAAGCTGGTAATGGATTCCTATCGTTGGCTGGGTCGCCTCCGATGTTTAATCTTTCAGCTATACGGACGATGTTTCGGTCTGATTTGGCCGAGTTTCTTCCGTGAAAGTGTAGGTAACCCATTTTGTATTTGTTTTCATAGTCCACTTTAGAATACAACATGTCGCCTTCTCGTTTTAGGTAGACCTTTAGGTTAGCTATTGTTCTGGGGTCGGCGTATTCTTCGGGAAAATTACAGTACATCTCGTATAGCAGATAGGCAAGTTTTGGACATATAACTAAGGTTCGGCCGTTTCTTCTGCTTGCTTCGTAGATGCTGTTGAAGCGCGTTAGGTCCTTCCAGCCGAAGTTGATAAGAACCAAGCCCTTCGCTTGCTCAATATCTAAGCCTATTTTCTCAGTGATTTCTTTTTCAGTCAGAACTTTTTCGCTATCTATTCGAGTTCCTTCTGTGATCAAAACTTCAACTGGGCCTCCTATGGCACCGACATAGTCATCCAGAGAAACCTCGTTGTCACCGTGGAACCGTAGATCTCCTGTGTACAAAACGCGCTTGCCTTCAGGAAGAGTCAGCAGGATAGAGCATGCGCCTGGTACAGAGTGTCCAACAGGAATCATCTTGTACCTGATGCCATTAATCTGCCCTTCAGAGTCTGTTACGAACGTCCGATATTTCGGACTATATTCATAGGTGAACATGAATTTTGTTTTGGGGTCTTCAATAACTGGCTTTTCTTCTTCTGCATTTTCCTTGCATTCATATTCACTCGGACAAAGAGTCTTATGGTTAGACTCTTTCTCTTTTATGCTGATGTCTTTTGCTAATTTGTAATACTGGTCGTCAACGCCAGACATAGAAACATCAGTCATAGCTTTAGCTAAAATCTTGGTTTTTTCTGTACAATAGACTGGAATGCTTGGATCAAGGAAGCTGACATCCTGAATATGGTCAAAATGAGCGTGCGATACAAAAACTGCGTTCACTGCTGGGCGTTCAGTGTCACAGGGAGAAATACCGGTCATTTTCCAAAAGTCAGGAGCCTGATCCACAGGAACCTTTTCTCTTGCCTCCGGTCTTTCGAACAATACAGTTGTATCCAATAAGTAAGGCGTGTAAATACCATCGATTCTTGGCAATACCTGAAGCCTTAACATGTCCCTCAAAGCATTCTTTGATCGTATTTGAAGGAATTCTGCAAAATATTTGTGAGCGTATCCCAGTCTGCGACCAAAATCCAAGAAGACCGAACCATCTTCCGTTTGAACCAAAATCTTGTTTCCCCCAATTTCATTAACTCCCCCGTAGAATGTGAGCCTGGTCATCTCCGCTTGCCCCGAAATTGAAATTGCAGAACAACTTGCTTTTATAATTTGCGCATCAACAGAGAAAGCTTGGAAAACTATCACGGTAAACAGTGACTTCATTCATTCAGACTCGAACCTTTTTGTTGAAACGCTCCGATTTCTTGTGCTAGTCCAGTTCGCAAGACTGATGTGTTCTAGTTATCTTGATTGTCGTTTCGCTATTCAAGAAAGTCAATACGAGAAATTTCGCTAGATCGAATGAACATTCTCTTTATGTCTAACTTTACTTTAGCTAGTGTCTTACCGTGAGGGTTTTCTTCCACCTGCTGCCACATGATTATGTCTTTAAGCAAAAAGCCAAATGGCTCGTCAACGACTTCCTCAATAGTGCCCTCCACGCTTGGAGAAAAACCCATTGTCCTCAAGGTTGCGGCTGAATATTTTCTCGCTATTCTCTCGTAGATTTTGCTCTGTTTTGACAAAGCCGTTCCACGGGTGCAGAAACGGCTCAATACTTCGCGGTCCTTGAAATAGAACCAAACTCTAACTTTCTTTTCTTTGAATTTTCTCTAGTAATCCAGATATTTTTTGCCCATTTTCAAGAGATTTCCAATATCTGTGATGTTAGCAAACCCCCACTTTGGAGAGACATAGTGCAATATGGATGTTCTGTCTAATACAGTTATTCTTCAATCCGTCTCGGTCCGTATGCTGTGACTTTTCCGCAGTGTCGTTAAGTTCGGGTTGATTGGGGTAAAGTTTTATGCCCCTCATTCTATTCATGAGAGGTCTAAAGACCAAGGTTCTTCATGCGTCTCTTTGCTTTCTTTGGAATAGGCTTCAGGTCTGGAGCTATCCTTTTAGTTCTCCTATGTGTTCTGAGCTGTTTTCGTCTTGTCAAATCATCATCACGTTCCTTTCTAGGATAAAACTTTACCCTTTTTCTTCTTCTTCGCTCTCGTATTCGTGTATGTGTGTTCGTGTGTGTCCGTGCGTGTGTGTCTCTATCTATCCCTCTGTCCAGTCAGTCACAGTCACACTCAGTCAGTCACTCTCTGACTGTCAGTCACTCACAAACAGACAGACAAACACAGACAGACAAACAAACAAAGAAACCTTAAAAGGGAGCCCCGTGAAACCGTCTCGTTTTGGGGCAAATCAACAGTGGACAAGAACAATAGAGATATTGACCTTCAGAAAATCCAATCCCTAGACAGCTACTGGCAAGCATGGTTTAACATGGGAGCGTCTATCTGGGTCGGTAGTTTAATTGGCTTTTTGATTCTGATTCTGACGCTATACTATAACAAGCAATTCAGTCCTGATGCAACGGTAAACTTGGTTTTCACCATCATAACCGCTGGAACCGCATATGCTGTGCTTGGAATATATGGTTCGTACTTCATGAACAAACGTTACAACGAATATCTAGCCTTTGTTGACAAAAAACTTGCTCAAGTTGAGAAAGGTGAACGATTGCCTTCATTGACGGAATTGAAGAAGCTAATCAGAGCGAAGCAGAATTTACTTCTGTAATCTTCTTGAGCCAGCTTGACCTGTCGTAATTAGGGAAAGACGAATTCGAAGAAAGAATTCTGAGGTAGTCGTATTTTTTCAGTCTAAGGCTTCCTGATGAAACGACCTGTCCTCAAATCCCTGAACCTGTCAAAACTTCTGCTTCTAATAATCACCATTTCATGCTTCCATGATCTTGTTTTCTCGATAGTGAGAGGAATACCTCTCTTCTGAGCCTCAACAGCCAAAGCAGAACGCTGTCTCTGAGTAGCCCTCCATTTTTCACCTGCCCATAAACCATACTCCATCTCCAACTGTCTGAAATTCGGTATCTTATCAACGTCTCTTACTTCTTCAAACCGCCTGAAAGCCTCAGGGAACTTATCCAAGTTCAATCAGCCTTCCTTTCTTCTCGATTCCCGTGTCATAGCATACATAACAGAGCTTCTGGGGAACCACGGCGTGTTCATAGCCTCTCAAAACCTTCACGAGTTTTTGAGGTGAACGACCAACTTTATTGCTCACCCTCAATGTAGCTGACCCTCTGCGCACGGTCCAAACCCAAAAGCCATAATCCAACTGCGGAAAACTGTGAATCAGAATGTGCAAATATGTAATCCAAGGTCTTTTGCTCCAGCAGAATGCACGATATGAGCCTTTAGCATCGTTGAAAATACTGATATCTCCGAGTTTGAAGTCGCGTTGGATTTTTCTGAGTTTCTGTACAACTTCAGCTAGCGTTAGTGTGCGTCCTTCTAGGTCAAAAAATACGTAGTGGAGATGTTTCTCTTCTGGTTCAGTTACGACTTTAGAAGTTATACCTGCAAGAGTCTGAGTTTTTGACAGCATTGCAAAGAACGTCCACGGACGGAGAATTATTCTGAAATTAATTCTCATAGAAATCACCAGTCAACAGTTTGCGTCTTCGATTATTTTTCTAGCTGTTGGCTCTGTCATTCCGCTGTGCCTAAATTCTCGAAGGATGTCTGACTCTTTCCATCCGTTTTGGATGAGGACTCTTACAGATTCTACTTGCTTTTTTCTCCATGTTAGACCACCTTGAAAAAAGGTGTCTTTCATGTTGAACAATGCCTGAGCTACCGCATCTTTCTGTTCTTCAAGAATTTTGGCTGATTCTGGACAAGCCTTCCTAAATCTTTCTTCTTTTGTTTTTTCAGTCATTCGAAAGCCTCTTTTTCTTTTATGAAGTCTTTGACTACGATACCAGCACAGAATCGATAGAACGCTGATATTCCCATGCCAAGATGTTTTCTTGTCTGTTCTGCTTCTTCGTCAAAGTCTTTCGGAAGCCAGATGGTTCTTCGTATGCCTTTTTCTTGTTTCATAGTTCTTACATTGACATTCAGTAAATACAGAAATACTTATTAAATGGTGAGCTAATTTAGTTAGTGACTAATAACTTGTTAATAATGAGGAAAAGACATGGGCAAGAAAGACAGTAGAGGAATGGGTGAACTTCAAACAAAAGATAAAATTCATAATAGATGGAAAATTCTGCACGTCATCAGAGATGGAGAATGGCATCAATATAAAGATATTAAAAAAGAAACCGATTTAAGCCCGCCTATATTGGCCAAACACCTCAAAGAACTTAGACGGTTCATTGAGAAGAAAGAGGGAGAGGAGGATAATCGAGAGACTTACTATAAAGCAAATTCAGCATTGATGTCAGCTTTTTTTCAAATGGACTTAACAAACGCTGAATGGGAAGACATAGAAGAACAATTTCTAAAATCGAAAGACCTATCGTTTGCTCTGGAACAACTTAACACAGCAACCAATCTGAATATAATAATGGCTCTTACTAATATCAAGAGCAAGAATTTTGATATTGGAAACCCTGAAGTTGTGCAACTTTTCTTTGAAACTTTTGTTTTTAGTCCTTACGAAATTCTTGTATCAAAACTTGTCGAAGCGAGCAAAAAAATCATTGATGATATTGACCTTAACCAAGTTATGAAAGAATTCAAAACTAAAGGAGAATGAGTTTATGCCTTTTCGAAACGCCAAAGCCTTGAAGGTTGAATTGTCCGATTACGGTTCTTACCTTGGCAGAGCTGAAGGGTGCTTCGAAGTTAGAGACAAAAACGGCAAAACTGAACGTTATCCGCATTTTGAAAAGGAAATAGGTGAAACTGTCTTGAAGAGTGGAAGCTACGTTTCCGTTGACGCCTTGATTGACCTTGCTCTCTGGAATATAGACACTTACATAATGACTAGGAAAAACAGAGTTGTAGCAGTTTTGAAGAACCCTGAAGATGATTCTCACGTTAAGACTAGGCTCTGTCAGTATGAGGCACTGAGTAACGATAAGGGAATTGCTATCGCTAAACAGCTCTTAATCTCCAAGATTGAAGGGCAAAATGCAGTTCTGAAGAAATATGGCTTAAGACCTCTCGATGTTGATGCTAGAAATAAAATCGGAAATATGAAATTTGAGAATTTGGAATCAGCGAGGAAAAGACTTGTTCTGATTGAAAGTCATAATGCGAAGCTGTATTTCAGCCAGATTTTCAAGTTGTTTCCTGAAAAGATCAGCCCTGAAACGAGAACAGGATACAAAGCCTACGATGGTTTGAACAATGTTTTCAATTTTGCTTATTACGTTTTGAAATGCAGGGTTCATAAAGCATTGTTGAAAGCTAAACTTGAACCATACCTAGGATCCTTCATTCTGTCCAAGTTGGTAAACCCTCTCTGGTTTGTGATTTTCAAGAACTCTACCGCTACTTGATAGATGACTATCTGATAGAACGGTGTCAGAAGCTACGCAAGAAGGATTTTGTGCTTGTTAGATTTTATGATGCATCTTAAATGGGTAAGAGGATTCACCTTTGCGAATTTGAAACTAATGATTTAGCTGAAAGTTTGAATTTGATGTTTGACTACATAGTTGAGATTCCTAGAATCAGACATGGCAGTAGGCAGACTCTTGACACGTTGATTAATGAAGAGGCTTACTTGTTTGCAAAGTTTCTGAGGCATGAGAGAGAAACATGGATCCCGAGAATTGCCTCCTGCCCCGCCGAGCGCAACAAGAACAACTCGGACAGATCCTGTAAAGACAACTCTTAAAAACTACGATATGCTACTTAGTCAATGCTGAAATTGAAGGGAGAAATTTGAGCAAAAAAGTATTCGTGATTTATCCAAAAATTAAAGAGAAACAAGCTGAAATGATGTTTGCGCAGACTTCCATGGAGGGGAAAGAACTCGATTTTGCACAAGTACAAAAGGATCTAAAACAGATTATATCAATGTTTGGAGAATTGGAGAAAACTACTTCCAAGTATTATGTGGATGAAGCGAAACTAACCATAGGGGTTATAACTGGTGAATCAGGTTCAGTACGTGCAGGGATATCCACAAATTTCCTAAGTATATTCAAGGGTCAAATTAACGCTGATGTTGCAGAAAAGTTCAGTGGAAACAATCTTATAGAAATAACAATCAAGCGAAAAGCCACGTAGGTCTTTACATGTGATCTAGGCTTATTTCTTCCAAAACTGAACGCTGGAACTCCGCGAAGTTCTTACCGTAGACTTCACCTAAAGCATCTTTGAATTTGTCAAAAACAGCCCTCTTTTGTATACATTCATCGGAAAATACGTTTTCGAATTCTCCGCCAATTGACTTTTGTAAGGTTTTCCCTAGTTTTTTCAGCGGGTATTTTTCTGTTACTTTGAAATAAAGAGAAATAATCGGTTCAAAATCCGTATTTTTTGATATATAATACCAAGGTTTTACTAACTCCGAGTACGAAGACAAGAAACACGAATTGACTACTTTCCATTGTTCATAACATCTTGGAATTTTCTTCTTTAATACCAAACCCACAAGGAATTCCGTCAAACCTTCAAAAATAAATTTCAAATTATCCTTTAGAACATCATCTTTCGAAAACGCAGATCTGCTGTGTAGAGTTTCATGGATTAGATTTGAATAGCACCACCTTTCTTTGACTAGAAATATCCTTCCCGATTTTGGATGATATGCACCCGCGTAACCCGTATCAATTCTCTTCAAATTGCCGATACGTCTGAAATCATCAAGTGAGACCTCGAGGATTTTCTGTGAAGCACCTATTTTCATAATTGGTTCCTTTGTTAGTTTGTCTTCAACTTCATATTCAATGAGGGTTCTAGCTGGAACAGTTGCGATCCCAATTGCTTGATCAATTAACCTTACGGCCACGTCATGATCTGACTGGCAATTAAAAGTATTAGAGAACAATCTTGAAGTCGTAGAGCGACTAATGCATTGATATGCCATCTATTTCGTCTTCCCGACTACATTTATATTCGTCCGAGAAGAAACGATTTTAGTCTTGTGTATATCAGAAGGCTTAATTCTCACGTCGTAAACCATATATGTGTATAGTGCACTATACACGAAAACACATGAGGAATTTGAAGAGGCGTATTGGTATGACGAAATATCAGTATCTTGTAGATAGATACTCCCAAAGCTTGACGAAATACGATATCAAGAATCTATTCCGCCGACTGATAAAGATCAAAGGAAGCGTAGCAGCAGCGACCAAAGCAGCTAATATCAAAAGAAAGACCTACTACGATTGGGAAGATAATGGCGAAGATGTAAAACCAGCTACTAAGCGCAAGGTCCTAGATGCTTGCCTCTCGAGTGATCCGTTTGGAACAATTGACTTCCTGATCAATAAAGACGAATTGGACTATAATGAACTTCTGCAAAGACAAATCTCTATGATATGTGATCAAATAGATGATGAGACAGATCCTGCTGAACTTAGCAAATGGAACACAATTCTGGAGAAATTCATAAAATCTCACACGGGAGCAATTCAAGATTTGAAGACCGTTTCATTAGCTGACATGTTAAACTCGGTTAATCTAAAGGCCAAGGCATTGGGAGTTGAAGAAATAGCCAAGGATGTCAGCCTCATTCAGCCCAATCTGCTATCTGAAAAGTTTGTTGACCTACTGGATATCTTTCGTAATAAATCTACTATGAGTTGCATTGAAATAGTGAATGCACTTGGGCTCCCCGAGGAATTTGTTAATCGAGCTTGCCGCATATATGGATACACACCTGCCTTATATTCAACTGAAGCCACTCAAGAAAAGTATATTCTAGCTTCCAGCGCTTCGCTCCACAGAATAATTGAACCTGAAAAACCGACAGCAGAACTGCAGCTTGAGTACATTGCAGCCCGACGCAGATAAAAGGAGAGAACTCATTTGGGAGGAATTCGCCTAGCTCTTTTGAACGATGAAATTGCGTTTTCCTCGTTTATCGAAGACGCAGAAAATCTCAAAAAAATTCCGTTGGAAAAGGTTGGTAGTTTTATCGATTGGGTAACAAAAGTTTTGGTTCACGGTACAGTCCTATTTGTTGAAGAAGCGAAGAAATTTGCTGAAGACTTTGGATTTTCAACAGTAGCGGATCTCAATAGCGCGATAAGACTAGTTAACCACCTCTTTAAACATGGTGTAGAAATAAGTGAATCAGACTTAGAGTCTGATTTCGAGAAACTAGGCTTCGATAAAGATAGAAGCAAACTGATTATAACTTCTCTGAAAACTTCTTGGTTAACCTTCAAAGATTTCATAAAGAGACAACGTGGCGAGGCTGTTCCAGAATTAGTTTCTATACATTGGAGAATTGATGCAAGGGCTGCTAGTAGCGACTATTTAGAAGAAAGTGAGGTTGTTGCACTTCTCCGCCTCGGCGATAGTGAAAAGCACCAAAATCGCATTTGCGTGGAACTGGATCTCGATGACCTCTTATGGTTAGAAAAGGAAGTTGGGAAGATCAAGAAAGAATTCCTTAAAGTGCAAGAAAAACTAAAAAAGAACCCCTCCTTACTTCAGTAATCCTCTTTTTCTGAGTTTCAAAATTATGCATCTTTACAGAGTTTAGTCAGTCTGTCTGTTTGTCTGTGGCTGTTTCTCCTTTTCTGTCTGTGTGTGTGACTGACTGAGTGTGACTGTGACTGTGACTGACTGGACAGAGGGATAGATAGAGACACACACGCACGGACACACACGAACACACATACACGAATACGAGAGCGAAGAAGAAGAAAAAGATAAAACTTTACCCCAAACAACAAAAACGTACGTTGTTCTATGCATCCCTTGTTAGTTAGAAAGTTCAAAACCTGTGACTTTTCTGAATTTCCTTCTAAAAATCCAATCCAAGTTTTCCAAATTGTCTGGATATATTGATATAAACTTGATGTTGTTTCTGTAGTAGATAGCCATCTTTCTTTTCATGCTTCTGACATATGTTGTCCTTGTCCAATAGTCATCCGCATTTACTAGTCCCCAATATTCAACATACACATCGTAATCAGGCAAGTAGAAATCAGGAGTACTAATTTTGTAATAGAAGAACAGGGCTTTCCCTCTTGCTTCTTGCTCATAGACGTAACGAATATTGTTTTCTTCAAAATAATCTGCAATTCTCCGTTCCCCAATACTTTTCACCCTCTCTCCTCTCAAAGTGACCGATGCCACTCCATATTCCTGTCTTGGTTTCAACCTACTAAGAAAAATCAGCACTAATATCGGCACTAGTACAAAAAGCGCAGCTGCAAGGAGAAAGAGAGCCAAAACATCCATGCTAGAAAATATAACGAATAGTTGTTTTTAAAAATTGTGTGTTCATAAAACTCTACCCCAACCAACTGCTACATGCGTACAATAAAACTTTACCCCTTGACCCAAACGCGTGCTAGTGCCGCTTGCCAAGGAATGGGTGGCAAGAGAAACAAGCACTGTCTTGACATCCACATCTGGGCTGATATCCTTGTGTAAGCATGTTTCACCTTTCACGTTTAATGTTCTGGCTACCTAGAGCTTCAATTCATAACTATTAAATTGAACATCAGACGACTCTTGAAACTAAACTATGAAGGTATTCTAGATGAAGGACTCAAGTTATGCTGACATGGAAGAGTCAGAGAAGCTAGTTGCTCATTACTTGAGGGAGCTGAACCTTTGGTGGATCTATGAGTCACCTGTCTTTGTGTATGATGAAAAAGAAAGACCAAGAGTATGGACTCCTGACTTCTACCTTCCAAAGTTGGGGATGTATATTGAGGTCTGTGGTGCAGAGAATGCCAAGTCCTACGAATACAGGGAACAGATCTACAAAAAGAATGATGTCTATGTCGTTTTTGTTCATCTCTACAAAGAAGAGAAGAAGTGGAAGAATTTTCTGGTCAAAAGAATATTAGAAATTGAAGAAGTGAGACATTCAGGAGTAGTGAAGATGGTTCACTCACTTCAGTTTTGACTCAGCATTGGTTTGGTTTGCGGTAAAGTTTTAGGGTCTCCGTTTTCAAATTGCATTCATTACTGCGCCAACCATGATTAGAGTGATGCCTAATCCTAAAAGTACAGTCCCCAAGGGGCGATACTTGAAAAGCGATACTTGAAAAACAGCTGCGGAGACAATCAAGCCGTAGCTTCTGGAATCAGAATTACTGGAAGAAATCATATGTCTTCTTCAACAAATCGACCATTTGTATTAACTCGTCTTTGTCGAATGCCAGCTTAAACCGACATTCGGCTTGAACTTCTCTTCCGTAGACAATCACCAGCTTTTTTTCACCGTCAAAATCGACAATGAAGTTGTCTGTTTCACCTACTCTTGTGATCCCTTTCGATTTAACAGGACCCACCGTTTGTTTCCTTTCAACACTACTTCCTGAATGGCTAATACCGACAATACTCCTCACCATTTCCTTCGTTCTTTCTCTCTCTCGCGCCGCTTCATCATTCGAAAGATACGATGGATGAGTGCGCCGCTTACCCAACTAACTACCCCCAAAGGCATTTTTCGAAAACGCTATATGTGATGCGATTTCTGAATATTGATTTCACCTATTTAAATGGGCTCGCAAATATGCCAAGTAATGTGTTCTCTACCTTCAAAATTGCGGATTTGCGCGCACTAGTGGCCCACGATTCTTGCAGCAGCACCGACGACTGATGTTTAAATAGCCGTTTGCCTGGGCGACCCGTGCTTCAAGAAAGCAGGGGGATATGTTTGGAAAATGAAACGGCAGAAGTTGCAGCAGAGGTCCAGCAGAAGAAGCAGAGAAAGAAAAAGGGAAAGACTGCAGAGCTGTACAAACTCCTTGAGAAGAGTCTTCCTGCAAAGGTGAGTATGACGTTGCGTTGAGCGCGCGCTCTTGTTTCTGTGAACATCATCGTTGTCTAGTCGGAGAGGTTTTCGTGGTTTGCGTAACGAATAAATGAATAGGGAAGGAGAACATTGGTTGAGGTATATGCCTGCGAAGATCAGAAGGCTTCTTGGTTCGGATCGGGACGACATAGCTGAAATATCTAGGCACATTTGGGAAGGGAATGACTACCTGCTATCAGTCGTTGACGATTGGTTGAAGGATCGGGATTGCCATTTCTACGGCGTCGAAGAGAGCAATCGCATTGTGGCTGTGGGCAACTTGCGACTTTTGGAAGACGGTCGAACTGGTTGGATGGAAGGATTAAGGGTGCACCCCGAACACAGGGGCAAAGGTTTCGCAAATGAAATCACCCGATACTTGACTAAAGAAGCTGAACGCTTGGGCGTTGAGCGCATTCGTTACACGACATCTGACAGAAACGAAGCTTCTCTGAAACTTGCTAAGATGGCCGGGTTCTTGGCGGTTTCGAAGATGGCTGTCTTCTGGACGGAGAATCCCAAACAGATTCCTCCGATCGGAAACTATCCTGCAATAGAAAAGGTAACCCCAGCAAAAGCACACAGGTTGCTTCAAGCTAATTCAAGCATAATTCCTTGCGGAATTCTGACGTACGACTGGAAAGCCTTAGACAATACACTCCAAAACCTTAGAGAAATCGGCAAGACCCACGATTTCTACGCAGCCTTAAGAAGAGCCAAAATCGATTCTTTATCATTTGGCTATCCTAGACAGGAACCAGACCATGTGCAGTGGAGTTTCACAGTCTACTCTTTTGGCCAGGATGGTTTTTTGTCTCAACTATCTCACAACGTGGCAATGGCCTTGAAACACGGTTTCAACTCAATTGGCTGCGTGCTTGAAACCAGGTTTGAAAAGACTTTGAACGAATTGGACTGGGGATCAGCCGAGCATTGGGCTACCCATTTAGTCCTGTTTGAGAAACAAATACGTTAGCGCGCGCTAAGAAAGTGTATCATAGCGTGAAGTGAGCAGAGTGAACTTGAATCTGAAGGCCACAGTCAGCAGGTACATGAGTTCTCTTCTCAGACACTCCCCTCAAAACCTTAAGATGGACACACAAGGTTTCGTCAGTATAGACGAGCTGCTGGAGAAAATCAGAACTCGGTATCCAATCGACAAGAGCATGATTCTCGAAATAGCGAATAAGAGCGACAAAAAACGATTTGAGGTCAATGGAAACAAAATCCGAGCCCTGTACGGGCACACGATACCCGTGAATATTGAATTTGAAGAAGATACCCATGTTAAACTGCTATATCACGGAACAACCGCCGAGGCTGCTTCCAAAATCCTGAAAGAAGGATTGAAGCCTATGAAGAGAAAGTGGGTGCACTTGTCTCCAACAGTAGAAACTGCGATTGAGGTAGGAAACAGGAGAACAACCCATCCCATTGTGTTAGAGATTGATGCTAAGGCAGCCAGAGAAGATGGCATGAAAATCTACAGGGCTACAGATAAAGTATTCTTAAGCGGATCCGTGCCACGGAAATACATCAAGATACGAAGAAAACGCGATCAAGTTGCTTATGAATGATTGATTCGAGAAAGCTGTCGCGCGTGCTCTTTTTGTGAGGTTGGTCTCTACTAAAACCGCGCGCTATTGCTTTACGCTCACTTCGACTCCGTCTTTTCCGAAGGGTGTGTATTCGCTCTTGTACTTGCCTGAAGACCTCACATAGTCTAGATATTCTTTCGTTTGATCCGCAAAGAAGCCAACGTTGTCGGCGACGATCACGCTTCCCTTGTGGAGCTTCTTTTCGACCAGCTTCAGATAGTCGAAATATTCTTCTTTGGCAGCGTCGATGAAGACCATGTCGAATTTTTCAGTCAACTTCGGAATAACTTTGACAGCATCGCCAACGATCACGTCGACTTTTGGGCGAACGTTTGCTTTTCTTATGTTTTCGCGTGCCAGTTTGGCTCTATCAGCATGGATTTCAATCGTTGTCAGGCACGAATTGGCGTCAAGTTCTTTTGCCATCATGATCGTTGAGTAACCTACGAAAGTTCCAATTTCAAGAATCCTTTTGGGTCTTGTTCTGCGTATGACTTTGATGAGAACTTGTCCCCTGTCTGGCCCGATTATTGGCAGGAATTCTTTCTCAGTTATTGCTTCAATTTCCTTCAGAACCATGTCCGCCCTACTCAAAGCCATCCAACCCGTAAAACAAGACTGTGCAAGAGTTAAAGAATAGTCTTTTGCTGAGCCTGTCACTTAGGAAAAGGCTTTCCACGTTCCGTCGGTTGACGCGCGCTCGAATTGTGCATACTCCTCTAATCTTTTTATAAATGAAGGTGCCATCATAAATCGTGAACAAAAAATGGGCTCGAACATAGGTAAGTTAGGAGACTTCCCACAAAAATCTATAAAGGAAGTTAGCATTCAGGGAAAGCCTTATGCTATCTCTAATATCGACGGAATGTTATTCGCCATTGACGGTAGGTGTGCACATGCGGGAGGCATCCTGAGCAACGGCCATCTGGTTGGAAAAGTAGTAACCTGCCCGAAACATGGTGCCCAATATGATGTTACAACTGGCAAGAACCTCAAGAAACCGCGAATCCCATTCGCCAAAGCTTCGGACCTGAGGAGCTACAAGGTCACCATCGATGGTGAGAATGTAGTACTTGAAGTATGATCCGCTAGGGTGTTTGACACAATCTAAAACCAGTCCACTACCCAATATTACATTTAATAGCGCGCGCGTTGTGCTTCAATATGCCCCAAGCTATCCAAATACATCCTGCAGCGATCACGAGTGCGTCCCCAATTCGGAGTGGCTGAAACAGAGGGTTCCCTTGCAACGAGCGCGCTAATTGGAGGAAACACAATTGAATTCAGCTGGCGAATATCTGCAAAACGTTAGAAGGAATGCAGAAAACGCAAATCCAACAAAGACTGTACGTGCCCAAGTCAAGGGTGAAAGACACTCGCGTCCCACTCTCCTCTCTAACTTCATTCTTGGGACTCAGGATGGTCTGGTAAACGTACTGGGAATTCTCTTGGGGTTGACTGCGGCATCAACCGACATTCGAATTTTCTTCGTTGCTGCTCTCGCCGCTCTTGGGGCCGAGTCCATTTCGATGGGAGCGGTCGCCTACACCTCCACCGCGGCGAGGCGACGAGTCTATCTAAAAGAAGTGAACAGAGAACGTCAAGAGATGAAAGACGTCCCCGAAATCGAACGGGAAGAGGTGAGGCAGATCTTCAGAAGATGGGGTTATGAAGGGAAAGAACTTGAAGATCTAACCGAAAGTATAGCTAAGAACCCAAAGGCGATGCTCGAATTTATGATGTCGTACGAACTCGATCTTGCACCGGTTGACAAATCTGAAGCGAGGCGCAGTGCCTTAATTGTCGGATCTTCCACCATATTTGGTTCTTTCATACCTCTGATACCATACCTTTTCGTTGGAAGAAACATTCTCACCGGAACGGAAGTATCAGTGATTTTCAGCGGCGTCGCCCTCTTCTTCATCGGGGCCTACGAAGCAAAGACCACAGTGGGTTCTCTATGGAGGAGCGGCTTGCAGATGGCGGCAATCGGGCTGACCGCAGGTCTAGCCGGATTCTTGATCGGCCACTTCATAGGAGCTCTACCTGTGTAAGCGCGCGCTGCCGAATGCCCAGAGAGAGTGCGTTGTCGATTAGACTCAACTTAACAGAGATTGAACCGAAACAGTAGGACTAGCGCGCGCTAACGCTATTAACGCTGCTCTAATAAATGGAGTCAGAAGGTATAGTCATCATGGAGTACAGAGAATTCGGTAAGGCAAGCTTCAAAGTGTCACGAATAGGCATGGGAACTTTCTTTGACGCCGGTGGAATAATCAGAGCCAGAGTCTTTGGGCATCACAAGAACGAGGAGGACAAGATTAGTGCCATCAAGAAAGGAATAGAACTCGGCATAAACCTCATCGACACTGCCGAGATATACCAATCAGAATCATACATTTCACAGGCCATCAAAGGTTACAAGAGGGACAGTCTTTTTATTGCCACCAAAGTCTTTCGATGGCACTTGAAATATGACGCATTGATAAAGGCCGCCAAGCAAAGTCTGAGCAGACTGCAGACTTCTTACATAGACCTTTACCAGATACACGTTCCAAATCCACGCGTGCCCATCAAAGAAACAATGAGCGCCATGGAACATCTTGTAAGTGAAGGAAAAATCAAATACATAGGCGTGTCCAACTTCACGGTTGCACAGGTCAAGGAAGCTCAAGAAGCATTATCCAAGAACGAACTCGTGTCCGTGCAAAACGAATACAACCTGGCGAACAGAAAGATCGAAGCAGACTTGCTGCCATACTGCCTCGAAAACAACATTGCCGTGCTTCCCTATCATCCACTCGCACATGGAAAACTAACCAATCCATCACCCAGAACGAAAGAAGCACTAGACGAAATCTCACAGAAACACGGCGGAAAGACACCGGCCCAGATCGCCCTAAACTGGTTCCTATCCAAATACGAGCTGGTTTTTCCAATACCTCGAGCTTCCAAGCCAAGCAGAGTCACAGAAAATGTTGGTGCAACTGATTGGCACATGGACAAAGACGAAATTGTTAAACTTGAAAATGCACTTCTCTGAGAAGGAAGCGCGCGCTTCTAAAGCTCCTCTTTCTTAAGGAATAGATCCTTTTCCAGATATTTGTGATTGCTCATCTTCTTGATCCTTAGGAACTTTCCTGCACCTTTCTCTGTTTCCTTTTCGTAAATGTCGATTTCTCCTTCAAACAGTCCTAGAATTGAGTAAAGCTCCTCTGAAGGGTGCATCCGCGGGTCTACTACAGCCAGAGTGGTGAACCCTGCCGACCGCAATTCTGGAAGCAGCGCGGTTAGCCACTTTCTGGTTTGAACTGCATGATGCTGAAGCAGGGCGTCTGAGACTATGTCTATACAGGCTCTTCTTGGGCCTTTCCCGGATGGGTCAAGTCTGCGTATAGCCGAGGTCAAAGCGATGCTGATGTCGGTGAGGTTTTCGACTCCCTTCAATTTGATCACGTTAGGTGAATCCTCGATGATTGCGTCCGCCTGAGGATTGCACACGAAAAGGCAGAAGTTGGACCGAAACTCTGCGAGAGGTTTAGCCATGCCAGGGTCTGTTGTGACATAGAACGTGACTTCACCCTTCTCTGCTCCAGTCGCAAGAAAACTCTTGACCAGCATGTTCCTCTCATCGCAGGAAGGTGATGTTAGCACAACGGCATAGGTTTGAGGTATCCCTCCGCACAACAGCTTGTCAAGATCCGCATACCCAGTGGCAACAAGTTCTGTAGGCTTAGGCACTGAGGCTACCTTACCTGTTTCTATGCAGAGCAACTGTGCTTCTATTCTCTCAATCTCCTTTTTGGCACCCATTTTTGTGTATATTTCCAAGGCTTGATTGAGCAGGTCGCGGGCCTTTTCTCTGTCGCCTTCTTGGTCTCTTTCTATGTACACTCGAGCGTATTCGTTGAGAACCATATAGGCGAAAGGATACATGTTCCACTGTCTTTGACCTAACGCCTCCCACTCTTGGAGACCCTTTTCAAAATGCTTGATAGATTCGTCCCATTTCTTCTGAGCACGAAACAGCGTTGCTGTCAGCACATCAGCATATGCGATGAGGTCTCTATCTTCTCTTTCGAGAGCATACTTGCGCAGTTCTTCAATCAGGTTATGGGCTTTTCCGAATTCTCCGAGCACTATGTACTCATTAACAACAAAGGGAGAGAAGCCCATTTGATAGGATTTTGCCCCATGTTTTTCACAGGCTTCATACATTTTTTCAAATAATTCCTTTGCTTTAGCATATTCTCCCCTATCAAAATATAACAATCCGTATGCCACGCAAACGCTGGCGATTGATTGAAAATCGTCTAGTTTTTGAGAAATGTTGAGCGCTTCCTTGTAGTATTGCTCGCTTTTGTCCCATTCTCCTAGTATCTGTTGAATATATCCGAGCTGAGTAAGTGACCAACTAAGTAGACTCATGTTGCCAGATTTGCGATTCAATGCAACTGATTCTTCTGCCAAGGTAGCTGCCTTGTTCATATCTCCTGTGCCCAAATACATGGCTGCCAGATGCTGACTGATCAAAGCTATCCATTCAACAGTCCCCACTTTTTTTGCCAGTTCGAATGCTTTCTGATAGTATTCCAAGCGTTTTTCACCCTCTTCTGTTGGACGAAACGCGCCAAGGTCGTCATACGCCCACGTCGCAGTTTCCATATAACCATTATCAAGTGAGATTTCCAAAGCTCTCTCAAAACATTCAAGGGCTTTCTTTCTCTTTCCAAGCCAACCCGAGATCTCTCCCAACCACATGTACGAGTGTGCCATAGCTTCGTGAGCATTCAATTTCTTGGCAAGATCAACCGCTTTCTCGCCCAAAGAAAGAGCGTCACCCATGTTTCCAGTGGCGCCCATGGCAACCATGCCCGCCATATCCTCGTATAGACTCGCCAGTTCAACGTTTTCAGGCCCGGGTTCCAAGATTTTCAAAGCTCTTTGATGATGCTCTTTGGCTTTTTCTCGGTCACCCAAGTTACTCCAAAGAACGGTCGCCATTTTTCTATGCAGTCTTGCAGACGTTTCTTCTTCCTTGAGCTGTTTCGCCAGAGGCAAAGCATCACCCCAATACTTTATGCTCGCATCATATTCCCCGACAAACCTTTTCGTGTCTCCAAGCCTCTCAAGAATGTTCTTCTTCTCCTGAAGCTCGCCCTCTTTCTCTTCAAGAAGCCCAAGCGCAGACTGAAAGTATGAAACGGCTTCCCTATTTGCAAAAACCTTCGCGGCCCTATCTCCAGCCTTCAGGAAATAGTCAAGTGCCTTGCCATTGTCCCCGCTTTCAAGAAAGTGTGAAGCCAGTTCACCAAAGTGCTCCTCAATCTTATTTGCATAGACCTTTTCCAAGGCACATCCCACAACCCCGTGAAGCTTCTTTCGCTTCAGAAGACTAACTTCATCATACACGACATCTCTGACCAAAATGTCGGCAAAAGAACAGACCCCTTCTCGACGAACCTCTCTCTCCTTGATCAAACCAGTCTTGAGCATCCTGTCCATCAATTCAAGCAGTTTATTCTCTTCGATGCCAGTGAGGGCGCACATCGCCTCCAGAGTGAAATCATTTCCAACAAAGGAAGCAAAAGTCAAAACACTCTGGCATTCCTCATCTAGACGAGCGAATCTAGTTTTCAGAACGCTTTTGACGGTCTCAGGAAACTCGATCCTTGAGATTTCCCTAATCTTCCACTTGTTCTCCTCTCGATAGACCACCTCTTCTTCTTTCAGGGATTTTATCACTTCCTCAGCGAAGAACGGGTTCCCTCTCGTTTTCTCATAGACCATCTTACAAAATTCCGTGGGAACATCGTCTTGCTCCAATATCTGCCTAATCATCTCTGAAATGTCGTTCACAGACATCCGCTTCAAAGAGACAGACTGCGGCAAGCGTTCTCTATTTAATTCCGTCAGAACCGGCGACAGCGGATGTTTAGCATCAATGTCGGTGCTGCGGTAAGCCCCCAAAAGAAGTAGTGGTATTTTCTGCACGCCACGAGCCAGATAATGCAATAGCAGAAGCGAGGATGGATCGGTCCACTGCAGATCGTCAAGAACTACTAGCAATGGAGCCTCTCGGGAAATATTGGTTATGAACTGCGAGACCGCTTCAAAGAGTCTATTCTGCTCATGCTCTGGACTTATCGCAAAAGACTGGGGGATTGTCGCCAGCCTTTGCCTAATTTCAGGGACGAGCTTGGCAACTTCAGCCGGATAAAAGCCGATAACCCTGTACAACTGCTCTGGATTGCATGTTTCCAGATAGTCTTTGATGACTTCCTTCCAGAGAATGTAAGGAGGAACACCGTTCATTCTGAACAGTGCTGGGCATCTGCCGTAAAGAACTTGCACTCCGCGTGATCGTGCATAGGCCCCAAGCTCTCTGACTAACCTTGTTTTTCCAATTCCAGCCTCGCCATGAATGAAAACAAGACCACCTTCACCGTGAACCGCCCGGTAAACAGCCTCTTTCAACACGTTCATTTCTTCGGTTCTGTCGACAAGCGGAACCTCTTTCGCAGCGATAGGACGAGCACTCGGAACACGATCACGCTCAAGAGACGCCAAGAAGACCTCTCCACTTCAACCTGTCAATAGGACATATCATGCTCTCCGTTCTTATTGCTTATGGAAGAACATCTGATTCAAACACTGGCTCAACCTGCTCACAAAGGATTCACTGCGCGCGCTTAAGCACGCCTTAACTCACTTATGGGACATGTTGCGCGCGCTAATTTCTCATCAAACCAGTGAGAACTTATGCGGGCGATTTGTTTTGTCAATTTTGAGAATACCTTTTTGCGCCATCTTTTCAGCATATTCTCTTACAAGATAGTCTGGCAGATTTGCAGCTTTTGAGATATTTCTAATCGTGGTGTGACCCTTGGCAATTAATTTAGTTACGAGATCCTCACTTAGTTTTTCTTCCACGATTCTTTGCAGCTCTTTTTCTATTGGCGATCTAATATGGTACTTTGTTCTGAGGTCGATTAGGTTCTGCAGAAGTGCGTTTTCCCAGAGTCTTCCTGAAGCCAGAGACTGGTTTGTGCACTCCGTTTTTATCACTTCCCAGTCAAGACTGGATTCCGCTAGAAGGCGCATGTCATCAAGATCAGCTTCGCGTTCTGTAATCCCTTTGAAAAGGAATATGTCTTCTTTTGAGGCAAGGCTCAAAATCAATTGCCCTCTTGAATAAAACTCAGTTGCTCTAGATGCCATATCAACCGAGAAAACAAGTGCATTGCAAATAGATCGATTGAATATGTCCCATCTGAAACCGTCTTCGTTTTCCATGATTCTGGATATTTCCATTTTCCTGTATTGTCTTGAGATTAAGAAATTCTCTAACAGATGGTAATCAATATTTTCCAACGACTCAACCAAAGTGCCCATATCTTGGTCACTCAGAACTACAACGTCAATGTCCCTTGTTGCTTCTTTCAATCCGTAATTAATCAAAGCTAGGCCGCCTATGAGGAAAATTTGAGTGTGAACCGCGATTTTTGAAGATAATTTATCTAGCTCGTTGAGTATGTATTTTCTGTCAAAAGATGGTCTATTTGTCAAGTCAACGCCTCATCCTCATATTCCCTCATTTTAGCCATTAATTCATTCCATGTTGGTAACCCTGAACCAGTGCGGGCACCTCTTGTTCTCAAGAATTCCAACATTGCATTAATCTGTAGACCTAGGTCATACCATGTGGCTCTTTTCAACAGGTAATCCTTGTCGACTTGCGCTAGTTCCTTCTTTAGCAGTATGAGGCTGTAAGTTACGTAACGCACATTTCCCCTTTCAATTAGCAGAGTGTGAAGTATTATGTCCTCTAGGCAAATCCTTGTTTTCCTCTTGGAAAAAAAATACGTCTCAAAATCTGACATCAGTTGAATACCGTAATCCGGCAAACAAGAAGTGGCTGTTTTTACAAAATCGCTTCGAGAAATCTCTGTTGTCTTTGGCAATCTGATCAGGCACTCAAAATCCTTTTGCCACAACACAATTGCACTCTCGGAGACGGAACTGACAATTGCTTTAATTATGAAACTCTGATATTCTTCCAAGAAGTTACTCAATAAAGAAAAACGATCATTGATTTGGAGGTCTTCGCCACTGCACGTCACTATCCCGAGGGCCATGAAGATTCTGGAATATCTCCAAAATGTGATAGACGAAACGCTTTGATCAATACTATATGCGCCTGCTAATATTTGAAAGAGAACCTCGATGCCAAGTCCAGGCAGAACGTCTTCCCATTTGATGTGCGAGTATTTTGTTAAGAGTTCTTTTAGGAGTAATGCATGTTTTGTATCCCGGAAAAAGATACTTTTTCTGGAATTCGCAAAATTCATTTCGGTAGAAAGGGCTACTTGTTGTACTCTTATTATATCTTTTTCTTGAAGTTTCTTTAGGTAGTGCGAGAGAAGGCTAGGTTTGATTGAACACCTTTCTCTTATTTGAGATAGAATGTGGTTGTCATTGGCGATTACTTTTAGTATTTCTATCTCTCGTTTACTGAAAGCATACTTCTCTTTTTTTGTTTTCACGGTATTTCATATAATTGAAATAACATATAAGTATTTTAATTTTATGAAATAGAAGCGAACAGAAGCAATTATTATAATAATAGCTTCTCTTCGTACAAACTTCATAAAATCAAAATAGATACAAAATAATTCAATGATATGAAATGCCTTTATTCGCACATTATTATAATAATGTAACACGATAAAACATCGATTTGCTTAGTCTATTATGAGCTTAATCCTCGCCTTGGTGCCCCCTCCGACAACTTCCAAAACTGGTCTCAAAGTATAATAAAAACTGTAAATGTATCCCCCTAACGTGGCGATATTTTTCTCTTCCAGCCAATTCTTATGGATCTTTTGGTTAAATTCTTTTATTGAATTCGTGAAGTACGGTTTCTCCAGAAGCTTATAAATGAAGAATCGAGCTTCTGACAATGGGAATCTTTTGGGATTCTCCAAGGATTTTCTCCAATAGCTGCTGGAAGCTACAAATCCCTTAGGTCTTTTAAAGGTCGCAGTATAAGGTTTAAAATTATTCTCAATCAAGACCTCAAAGATTGCTCTACATATGTTTTCCCAGTAAGGAACAAGTTCTTTCCATCTGATTACTGGGACTTTCTCAACGATCCCTTTGATTGTTTGAACTAAGAAGGTGTCGACAGATGGCTGCTTTTTCGCCGCCAATCTCACTGTTTCTCCCACTACCTATCATGCAGCTTTGTCCAAAGTTTAATTCTTTTTCGTTTGGGTAGGCATATCGCGCGGGCTTAATGAACTAGCCATATATCTCGTTTGGGTTGATTCCTGTCGCGCGAAGAACAACTCTTTTCAATCTCAATGCAAGAAAAGAAATAGCAATGCCAATCAAACTCGTAATATTCGACGTTGATGGTACAATTCTGCAAAGTTTTGGTTGGCAGTATATACATCAGAATCTGGGTACGTGGGATGCTGCGAAAGAGTACTCTGACCAGTTTTTCAACAACCAAATCACTTATGAAGAATGGGCTCGGCTGGACACAGCACTGTGGAAGGGTCAGACTATTGCAAAGATCAGAGAGATCATTGAAACAATGCCCTATACAACAGGCGCAAGGGAGACTTTAGCTATTCTCAAAAGAAGGCGTATTGGAACATATCTCCTTAGTGCAGGTCTGTCCCAAGTCGCAGAACGAATTCAAAAGGAAACATGTATAGACGGATACACAGCCAATACACTCTTAGTGAAAGACAGCTTTCTAACAGGCGAAGTGGAAGTGAATGTCTCTTTCCACAGCAAGGACAGAAATCTGCCTTATATTCTCCAAAGATTCAATGTAACCCGGAACGAATGCGCAGCAGTGGGCGATGATCCTACACTTATACCGCTATTCAAGAAGGTCGCCTTGGCAATCGCCTTTAATCCGACGAGCAAAGAAGTTGAAGAAAATGCAGATGTGACTGTCAAAAACAAAGATTTCCGGAAGATACTGCCCTACCTGCTCAAAGACAATAGGAGCTGAACTAAGAGTATGCGCAGGAGCCGGAACTATAACGCCCGCGCTTTCTGAGTTTCTGTCTTTAGTTTTTCGTAAATTCCAGCGGTTTACGGTTTGAAGCGAAGAATCCTCTTACGCAATCTAAGCAACTGTCGGAACCGATAATCCTAAATAGGGCTTTAAAGAGAAAAAGAGGCTACGAGGTAGTCTCTATGGTTGATTTGGATTTGGCTGTAGCTCCAATGCATAGGCTTTGCAAGAAAGCTGGCGCAGACCGCGTTAGTGAAGCAGCGGCGAAGGAACTAGCAAAGGCGTTAGAAGAAATCGGGATTAAAATCGCGAAAGAAGCTCTAGATTTCGCAAAGCATACTGGAAGGAAGACCATAAAATCCGAAGATATCGAGATTGCTGCCAAGAAGGTAATGGGCAGATAAATAAGCCCTCCTTTTTCCCTCTTTTTGTCTGAAACGCATGCTAGGCTGAATAATTAGGACTTGTGGTCGCAGAAAGCCTAAAGAACCTCGAGGCAGCCAGCAGTTAGTGGAAGTTGACATTCATGGGTGGAAAAAAGAAGCTTAGCTTAAAGCAGATGGAACGCGCTCAGGTAAAGAAGGACGAGGAAGACGCGGAAAAGAAGAAGAAAGAGAAAGGACCCGGCGCGCCCAGAGAGAAGAAACTCTTGGGAATAGTTGCGCCAGACGTGAAGAACGAGAAGATGGTCGGCGAATTGAAGAAGATGGGCGTCCTAACGCCGTACGCCGTGGCCACACGTTTAGGCATACGAATAAGTGCAGCCAAGGACTTTCTGGACAAACTAGAAGAGAACGGCACGATTCAGATGGTTTCTGGGAACCACAGCATCAAAATCTACAGGGCATGCTAAGCTTCCTGGCACTTCCCTCTTTCTCGGTCAGCGATGCTGAATATGTTTGAGGTTCCTGCCACAGTTGGAGTTTCCTAAAAGAATTTATACAGAAGAAGAAGTTAAGAAAGCGCGGGAGCTAATCGACCGTGGCTACAAACACCGCATAAAAGTCAAGGGTACCGCCGCTTTTCAACAAAAAGTGAGAAGAGCCCTCAAACTCGTCAAGACAGCCGGCTACTACGACTTTCTGAGGACCTACATTCGAGGGATAGAGGAGATTGACGGGTTGACCCAGCTTCGGAACGCTGACGCTTCGATCTGGACCAATTCCTATGCCGTGGAGAATCCGGTTGATGCCGCCAGCATTTTCGTGCAAAAAGCCTGCCACATGAGCGAATACCTCGAGCTGAAAAATTATTATGGGGGCGAGGCCGAGAAGCGTTCGGTTGGAAAACGGATCGAGTTCCTAAAGGCGTTGAAAAACAGGAGTCATGAAAAAGACGTCGTGGCCGAATGCGACCGCCTGCTAGACCTGTGGCGGGAGAGTTCCCTGGTTTACTAAAGCCTCGATTCTGATCTTTGTCCCGCTCTTCACCTGTTTAAACACGTCCAAGTTCTTGGTCACTTTGCCCAATGTGTTCACTGGGCTGTAGGGCTGCGATACACCGTAGAATATGCACACGGCGCTTCCCATGGGCCAGAAGGCGATGGTTCCGTTTTCAACGTTTCCCTTGGCTTTTTCTTCTCCCATCTTGATCGGAGTTTCAAAGTAGACCTCTTCTTTCCAGAGAGCTGCCCTGCCCTCAATTGGAAGCTTTCTAAGGATCATGTCTATCGTTCTCGGAGCCAGGAAGCGTACGAGCTCTCCCTCTGCTTCGCCTACGCCTTCAATCAAGAATTTTATCTTAGTTCGCGATATGTCCGTCTCTTCGCTCTTAGTTCGGGATACGTCTGTGTCTTCGCTCGTTTTAGTTCCGGATACGTCTTCATCTTCACTCGTCATTGTTTTCCACATCTTTTGAGGAATTGATCCAGAATTTGTTCAAGCGAAACTGGTCCAACCACTTTGAGCTCATACTTGACTCTGACGGTCGGCTTGCTGATCGTCATGACTCTTCTAAGATCGATGGGAGTTCCTATGACCACAACGTCGCATGGCACACGGTCTATCGTTTCTTTGAGTTCTGTCACTTGTTTTCCACTGTAACCCAGGGCTGGAAGCAGCGCACCCAAATGTGGATATTTCTTGTAAGCTTCCTTTATTGAACCGACGGCGTAGGGTTTAGGATCGACGATTTCGCTTGCGCCAGAGTTCTTGGCCATAATAGTTCCTGCTCCATACGGCATGTTACCATGCGTAAGTGTCGGTCCGTCCTCTATTACCAAAACGCGTTTTCCCTTGATCAGCTCCGGCCTGTCAGCAGTCACAGGTGAAGCTGCGTCGAGAACCGTTGCCTTCGGGTTGACCAGCTTTATGTTTTCTTTGACCTGATTCACTTTCTGCGGGTCGGCCGTGTCAACCTTGTTTATTATGATAACATCTGCCATTCGCAGGTTGGTTTCGCCCGGATAATAAGTCAGTTCATGTCCCGGCCTGTGCGGGTCTGCTACGACGATGTGCAAGTCTGGCTTGTAGAAGGGCAAGTCATTATTTCCACCGTCCCAAACGATCATATCTGCCTCTTTTTCGGCTTCTCTGAGTATTTTCTCGTAGTCTACCCCTGCGAAGACGACTATGCCGTTGTCTATGTGGGGTTCATATTCTTCTCTCTCTTCAATCGTGCATTCATACTTGCTTAAATCCTCGTACGAGGCAAAACGTTGCCAGATCTGCTTTCTAAGGTCACCGTACGGCATTGGATGTCTGATGGCCGCGACCCTTAGACCCCTGTTCTTCAGTATCTTAGCAACCTGCCTTGAGGTTTGGCTCTTGCCTGAGCCTGTTCTGACGGCGCACACTGAGATGACTGGTACCTTCGACTTCAGCATCGTTGTTTTGGGGCCCATCAGGCGGAAGTCAGCCCCGTTTGCCAACACTTCCGAAGCCTTATGCATTACATACTCGTATGAGACGTCGCTGTAGGCAAAGACCACTTGGAAAACGTCATTCTGCTTTATCAGTTTAGCCAAATCATCTTCAGGATATATTGGAATGCCTTTCGGGTAGCTTGGGCCTGCAAGTTCCGTCGGGTAGCTTCGGCATTCGATTCCTGGAATCTGAGTGGCCGTGAACGCCACAACTTCATAGGCGTCGTTGTTTCTGAAGTAGACGTTGAAGTTGTGGAAGTCCCTGCCAGCGGCGCCCATTATAATGACTTTGGTTTTCTGCATGGTTTAAACCTCGACAAAACCCCAAATGAGGGGGTTTTCATACTACTCGATCATTCTATTTAAGGCTAGCGTGCACGCATTATTTCAGCAGATTGTTGACAGTTTCTGCTATGAAGTCTATTTGCTTCGGCGAGACGCCTGGGTGAACCGGCAGTGAAAATACCTGTTCTGACGCTTTTTCCGTTGCTGGAAGCCTATATTTCCCGAATTTTCGGTAGTAAGGCATGAGATGTATCGGGTTCACGTAACAGACGAAGGCTCCTATTTCCTTCTGCCTCAACTGCTCAACGATGCTGTCTCTTTTCTCTCTGCTCGCATTCCTCAGCCTAACAGTGTACAGGTAAAAGCTGCATTTGAACCCTTCAGGCTCGGTCGGCAACTGCAGTCTTTTTGTTTTTTCAAGCTTCTGCGATAGCCTTTCGGCGTTTTTGCGCCTCTTTGCGACAAATTTCGGCAGTTTCTTTAGCTGTTCGCAGCCTATTGCTGCTTCTATCTCCGGCATGTGATAGTTGTGCCCAAGCATGAGAGATTGGTATTTTTGTTTTTCTCCGTGGCTTCTTATGTACCGCGGTGTTTCTTCGATCTCCGGGTTGTTTGTGGTGAGCATTCCGCCCTCGCCAGTCGTCATGTTCTTGCTTCCGTAGAAGCTCCAGCATGCCGCGTCAGCGAAAGCACCTGGAGGTTTTCCCTTGTACGTGGCACCGTGGGCTTGAGCTGCGTCTTCGATGACTTTCAGGCCATGTTTGTCTGCAATTTCTCTTATTTGCTGAATGTCAGCTGGCAAACCGTACAGGTCGACTGGTATTATGGCCTTAGTTTTCTTCGTCATAGCCCTTTCAACTGCCCTCGGAGAAATGGTGTAAGTGTCCGCGTCTATGTCGACGAAGACAGGTTTGGCTTTTTGCCAGACAACGACTTCTGCGGTTGCGACGAACGTGAAGCTTGGGAGAATGACCTCGTCGCCCGCCTTCACGCCGACTGCTGCCAGCGCCGTGTGCAGGGCAGCCGTTCCTGAGTTCATGGCTACGGCATACTTTGCCTTCGCGAACCTTGCAAATAGGTTCTCGAACTCGGTGACTTTTGGGCCTGCGCCGAGACCGTGCGTGAGGCACCCGCTTTTCATTACCTTGATAACGGCTTCGATCTCTTCTTTGCCGATCTGGGGAGCGTTTATCTGAATCATCGGATCGCCCCACAGCTACTATGTTAACTTCGTATTAATAGCTTCGTCGGATCAGTGAAGCGAGGGTGAGCTCGATGGCTAAAAAAAGTGAAAGTAGTCGTCTACATTTTTGACCCGATTCAGGAGTTCACTCATCTCTTTCTCCACTTCTTCCTTTCTTCTGGTCAGAAACTCCAATTCCTCAGAGATCTCTTTAAGCCAATCTTCGAAGGCGATGCTGCACTCTTCATCGTTGATCTTGGCCAGATACTCAGAAACATCTTGTGGGCTTTCCCGTCCGAGCAGTTGCAGTGGATAGTTGATTTGCTGGAATTTTGAGAATGGAAAGAAGTGCCTCGTTGATCTAGGCTGCATCAGTTGGCCGCTGAGGCCTGCTGAGATTACCTTTTCAATGGTGATCGTATTCGATGAATCATCCACGTAGCGATGGATCCTTCTTCTTCCAACGCGGATTCTTGAGTCTTGATTAGCATCGACAAGGACGGTTGGTATGTGTGCGTAGCCGAGGCTTTTGAGGGCCAGCCACCGATGCATCCCGTCTAGGATGACGAGGGTCTTCTCATCTGCTATGATTGGATATCTAAGAATGCCGTCTTTGAGGATCTCTTTTCTGATTAGTTTTAGATATAGCGGAGATCCTTTTTCATGAGGCTTCAGCTTATCTATGGACACTATTGCTATCTTGAGGTCGGACTTTTGGGTCAGAATGGTGTGAGTCGTATGCTTCTCTCCTTCAATAGTTAAAGACGGGTGCTTGAACCTTTTCCGGTTCATAGTTCACAAGCTTGCCGGCGAGGAACTGTTCGTATGCTGAAAGGTCAAGCAGTCCGTGCCCGCTGTAGTTCATGGCGATGATCTTTTTCTTGCCAGTCTTCTTGCATTCTAGGGCTTGGTCTATGACGAATTTTAGGCTGTGGGCAGTTTCAGGAGCGGTTATCATGCCTTCTGTCTGAGCCAGTAGCCTTGCGGCTTCGAACACTTCGGTCTGGTCGTAGGCGATTGAGCTCATGTAGCCCTTGTGGATCAAATACGATATCAAGGGTGCCATTCCGTGGTATCTTAGGCCTCCAGCGTGGACGGGTGGGCACGAGTAATCGTGTCCGATCGTTAGCATTTTCAGCAGGGGAGTCATCTTGCCAGTGTCTGCATAATCATAAGTGTAGACGCCTTTGGTCGTGTGGGGGACAGCTTTCGATTCGCAGCCGATGAATTCTGTTTCTTTTTTGCCTTTCAGGCTGTCCATCATGAATGGGAAACAGAAGCCGCCGTAGTTTGAGCCTCCGCCTATGCATCCGCAGACTATATCGGGGTATTTGTCGACAAGTTCGAACTGTTTTTTCGCTTCCAAACCGATCACGGTCTGATGCATCAGGACGTGGTTCAGCACGGAGCCTAAAGAATATCGCGTGTCCTCGTTTGCAAGCGTATCTTCTATCGCTTCAGTGATTGCTATTCCGAGTGCTCCGGGGTTCTTGGGGTTTTCTTTCAGCAGTTTTCTGCCGAAGTTTGTTTGGTCGCTCGGTGATGGGAACATCTCTGCTCCGTAGATCTGCGCCATGATTTTTCTGCCTGGCTTTTGTTCGTAGCTCGTTCGTACCATGTATATTCGGCACTTCAAGTCGAACAGGCTGCATGCTAAGGCTAGGGCGGTGCCCCATTGTCCTGCTCCGGTTTCTGTTGCCAGTCTGCTTATTCCCTGTTTTTTGTTATAGTATGCCTGCGCGATGGCAGTGTTGGTCTTGTGGCTGCCGGCTGGGCTGAAGTTTTCGCATTTGAAGTATATCTCAGCGGGCGTCTTCAATTGCCTTTCTAGTCTTTTGGCACGGTACATTGGTGTTGGGCGGGGCAGTCTCATGTAGGCATCGAGCACTTCGTCTGGAATTCTTACTTGACGTTCTGTCGAGACTTCCTGTCTCACGAGTTCTTCGGCGAATATTCTTTGGAGCAGTTGAGGGTTTACGGGTTTCATGGTTGTTGGGTCCAACGGAGGCGGCAGAGGTTCTGGCAGATCTGCCTGTATGTTGTACCATGACGTGGGCATCTGGTCAGGGTCCAACGTTATAAAAGCTTCTTTGTTTGTCGTTTTAGGTTCTCCTTTGTACATTTCAGTACATTTATGTGAGTTAGGCTACATTAGAAGTGCAGGAACATATTTATACTTTATTGCACAGAAATGTACATTCAGGAATCTGTAATATGTGGAGCGACATCGGGAAGTTCTTGGAGGGATACCCTGAAAGGCTCAAAGTGGCTCGCGTTCTAGTGGAGAACGGACTCAGCGTGAGAAACGGTGGAATCTACCTCAACGACATTGAAGTTCCGCCCATTCGAATCGCACGCGTTGCGGGAGTAGATAGGCGAACAGTGAACGAGACGTTGGCCGCAATCAACGCCAATCGTGAACTCCGACTTATATTCGAAAGCCTGAGGTCAGCAGGGCATTCGCTGAAAGAGGTTGCAAAACATCTAAGCCTAGGCGTGCTCGAGATAACTCCGATCGACGCAAAAATCCCTGGGATACTGGCGAATTGCGCCACGCTTTTGGCAGAGAACGGCCTGAGCATCAGGCAGGCGATCGTTGATGATCCTGAACTCTCGCCAGAGCCTAAGCTTGTCTTCATCGTTGAGAAGAAAATTCCCGGTGAACTGATTCCAAAATTCCTTAGTGTGAATGGAGTAGCCAAAGTGGCCGTGTACTAGACAAGCATCCAAGCATATAGGTGGCTTCAACGTGGCTTCCACGTCGGTCACGGTTTCAACTTTTTGAGCCTTAAAACGACCGCTTTTCATGACATAAAGGATAATAGAAGGGTACAACCCTCAAACTATTTCAATCGCGTTTCCGGTTGCATAAACATGACTAAGGTAGGCGTCTACGTCTGTCATTGCGGTCTGAACATCGCAGGCGTAGTTGACGTAGAGGATATTGCTAATTACGCCCTGACCTTGCCTAGCGTTGCCGTGGCAAGACATTACACTTACATGTGTTCTGAGCCGGGACAACGCATGATTCAGAATGACATAAGGGCTCACAAGCTTGACAGAATAGTCATTGCCACGTGTTCCCCTAGGATGCATGAAGAAACTTTTCGCAAAGCCGTGAGCGAAGTAGGACTGAACCCATATCTGGTTGAAATCGTCAACTTGCGAGAACAGGTTTCTTGGCCTCATAACGAAGAGCCTCAAAGGGCCACGGAAAAAGCAAAGGCCCTAGTGAGGATGGGCGTTGCTCGCGTGAAGCTTCTGGAACCGTTGGAAAGACAGAGTGTGAGTGTTGAAAAGAACGTTCTAGTCATCGGAGGCGGAATTGCGGGCATACAAGCCTCGCTGGACCTAGCTAATGCTGGGCTCAAAGTATATCTTGTAGAAAAAGCTCCAAGCATCGGCGGACGCATGGCACAGTTGGACAAGACTTTTCCGACTCTTGACTGCAGCGCCTGCATTCTGACGCCCAAGATGGTTGACGTTGCCAAGCATCCGAACATTACGTTGTTGACGAATTCTGAAGTAACGAAGGTGAAGGGATTCGTTGGAAATTACGAGGTCACAATCTTGAGGAACCCCAGGTTTGTTGACGAGGCCAAATGTGTGGGATGCGAGCTATGCACACAAGCTTGCCCTGTTAAAATTCCTGACCGGTTCAACGAGAACCTGAGCCAGACATGCGCGATATCGATCTATTCGCCCCATGCCGTGCCAAAAATTGCAACGATAAACCCAGCCTATTGCCTCAAATTGAAGACGAAAAACAAGACGGTGTGCGGCAAATGCGTCCAAGCTTGCGAAGCCAAAGCCATAAACTTTGATCAGGAACCCGAGGCTATCCAACTTAAAGTAGGCGGTGTCATCCTAGCCGTAGGGTCAGAGGTTTTTGACGCATCACGTGTCCTCGAGTTCGGCTATGGCCGATTTCCAAACGTCATTTCGAACATCGAGTTTGAAAGGATCTCAGACGCTTCAGGCCCGACTGGGGGAAAGATTCTAAACCCGAAAAGTCGGAAACCGCCACGGAGCATAGCCTTCGTTCAATGTGTTGGTTCTAGGGACAAGCGGTTTCACGAGTACTGCTGCCGCGTCGGCTGCATGGTCAGCTTGAAACAAACGATTCTTGCCCGTGAGAAGCTCGGCAAGAAAGTGGACATTTACGTTTGCTACAATGATCTGAGGGCCTTCGGCAAGGGTTACGAAGAATTCTATCGAAGGGCCAGAGATATGGACATCAACTTTGTGGCTGGAATTCCTTCTGACATTCGAAGCACAGCGGATGGTTCGCTCTACTTCGACGTTTTTGAGAGCGGAACAAACAAGCTTCTCGAATTGCACGCTGACTTGGTCGTGCTCGCAAACGGACTCGTTCCAAGCGACGGCATCAGCAAAATGAAGGAACTCTTTCATGTCTTGAGGAGCAGAGACGGATTCCTGTTGGAGGCACATCCAAAGTTAAGGCCGCTTGAATGCTCAACGGCAGGAATCTTCCTTGCAGGCGCATGCCAAAGCCCGAAGGACATTCCTGACACAGTGGCACAAGCGAGTGGCGCAGCGGCCAAAGTCATAGATTTGCTATCCAGCGGTGAGATCGAGCTTGAACCCTTGAAGGCCGTCGTGGACAAGGATCTCTGCAGTGGTTGCCGAATTTGCGAGTCGCTCTGTCCTTTCGTAGCTGTTGAGATGAAGAAGGAAGAAAAGGATGGAAAGGAAGAGCTTAAGGCTGAAGTCATTGAAGTCGTGTGTCAAGGCTGCGGCCTATGCAGTGCAGCCTGTCCAACAGGCGCCATCAAGATCGAGCAGTATAGCAACAAGCAAGTGTTGGCCCAGGTTGCCGAAGCCTTTCCGGCAGCAGCGCACAAGGGAGGAAGCCATCGTTGAGTTTGACTGACCTGATGTCGATGGCTAAGCCAAACCTCGAGTCCAGAGAGAAAATCTTTGCAAGGCTTTGCGGAAGAAATTTCTTGAACTGTTACCTATGCATAAAATGCACGAGCGGATGCACTGCGTTGAAGCTTCTGGAGTTGAAGCCTCATGAAATTGAGAAATTGGTGAACTTGGGTTTTGTCGATGAACTGGCTTCCTCAGACATCATTTGGACGTGCGCGACGTGTCTGAAGTGTTTCCAAAGATGCCCTCAAAAGGCTTCGCCCTACCACGTGATTATCGCGCTGAGAAACTTGGCCGTCGAGAGAGAAGCAAAAGTGCCTGAAGCATACATGAAGGCGGTTTCCCAGATACTTGAAGGCGGATTAGCTGAACAACCTCAGAAGGTCGCGAACAAGAAGATGGAAACATGCGACCGGGAAGGCCTGAAGCTCCCCAAGATCAGGCCACCGAAAGAAAGTTTTCAAACCGTTTTCCTGAAGGCTCTGGAGGAAAAACCGTCTTGAAACTTGCTGTCTTCTGGGGCTGTCGAATACTAACAAGCCAATACGAGTATGAAATGTCTGTTCGAGAAGTTCTGCCGAAGTTTGACGTCGAACTCGTCGATTTGCGGGAGATGCTCTGCTGCGGAGATCCCGTTAAGAGCATTAATGATTTCGCCGCCGACTATTTAGCCGCTAGAATTCTGGCTTTGGCAAGCTTGACCGGAGTAAAAGATCTGCTCATTCCCTGCAACCGTTGCCACTTTGTGATTTCTGAGGCTAAACGCCTCATTGAGAACGACGAAAAAACCTGCGGCAAGATCGCTGCATTACTGCGTGAAGAAGACCTGAAATACGACTCGAACATGAGAATATGGCATGTGATCGATTTTCTACACGATCACGTCGGTCTCGACCGCATCAAGAAGGCTATAGTAGTACCACTCAAAGGATTGAGGTTAGCCAGCCACGTAGGCTGCCAAATTCTCCGTTACAGCGATCTTGGAAGAGTCGATGATGCCGAAAACCCTGTCAAGCTCGACCGGCTGATAAACGTGCTCGGAGCCGAAAGCGTGGACTACGCCGAGAAGCTCGATTGTTGTGGTGCAGCCCTGACTTACAGTCACGTTGATTCTGCACTTTCATTGGCCGGATCAAAACTCAAGGCTCTACAAGGCTTAGCGGTGGATGGGCTCGTCGTCTCCTGTCCAGACTGTGGGATGATGTTTGACTCCAAACAGAAGGATGCTGCAGCGACTGTAGGTGCAAAACTTAATCTTCCGGTACTGTACTACACCCAGCTGCTTGGTTTAGCCTTAAACATTGAACAGGACAAGCTTGGGCTCCATCTTAACCAGAGCCCGGCTGATCAACTTCTAGCAAAGATTCCCTCATAGCCTCTGAACAACTTTTATATTCGGTCTCGAAAGAAGTAACGATTCAAGGTGGAAAATTTGGTAGATTTCAGCTTCACAGAGGAACAAGAGCTCTTCCGCAATGCTCTGCGCGAATGGTGTGAAAAGAATTTGCCGCTGGAGAAGATTAGGGAGATGGACAGCAAAGGTGAGATTCCGCGTGAACTTCTGAAAAGTATGGGTGACATGGGTCTGCTTGTCATGACCGCCCCGCAGGAGCACGGTGGAACGGCTGCTGATTGGGTCACCGCTTGCATAGCTGCCGAAGAGCTTGGCTACGCAGACGTTAGTATCGCTGTACCCGTGCTTTGGCTTGTCGAATCGTCTTGGGGTTTCGTAGTCGACAGACACTGCAGTGAACAGGTGCGCGACGCCGTAATCAGGAAAGCCTTCAAAGGAGACGCCTTCATCGGCATAGCTTCGACGGAGAGCGCTGGCGGCTCAGACGTTGCCGCTTTCAAGTCTACCGCTCGCAAGAAAGGCAACGATTGGGTCTTGAACGGTGAGAAAATGTACATCAGCGGGACCGAAGAAGCGAAAAAGCTTGGCGGAGGCTACTTCGTTATTGCTAGAACTTCGCCTGCACCTGAGGGAGCTTCGCACAAGGGGATGACGGGCTTCTACTTACCCATGAACTCTCCCGGAGTTGAAATTAACAAGAGATTCGAGGATATGGGGCGTATGGCAATCTCCACAGGCGGCTTCAAGATGGATGACGTCAAAGTCCCTGATGACTACCGTATCGGCGAGGTAGACAAGGGGTTCTACTTGACCATGGAAGGCTTTGACAACGCACGGATCCTGATAGCTGCTGTTTGTGTAGGGGCGGCAAGGCGTGCCCTAGACATCGGCATGGAATATATCAAGGCGAGAAAGGCTTTCGGCAGACCCATCGGCAAATTTGAGGGCGTCCAGTTCGAGTTGGCCGATGATTGGGCACAGCTTGAAGCCCTGCGATCCTTGACCTATCGAACCGCATGGATGAACGACAAACGCTACAAAGAAGGCAAATTTACCCCGTTGGAAGTAACGAGGATGATTGCTGCCTGCAAGCTCATCGCGCCCCACTTCGCATTTGACGTATACAAGCGTGCGATGATCTGGATGGGCGCTTACGGCTATACCAAAGAATGCCCACTCGAAATGGGACTAAGGGGAATAATGAGCTACTGCGTCGGAGCAGAAGGAGCCAGCAACATACAAAGAACCGTCATAGCACGGGAATTGCTGGGCAAAGAATACATACCATACAAATAAAAATCAACGCGCTTTTTGAATCGAGAGAATTCATTCTCTCTTTCCAATTTTCAAATCAGCATCTCTTATTAGGTTAAAAACGGTCACGGTGTAGTCCAATGACTTTGTTGGTCGAATATTCTCTGTTAGCTGCTCGATGAAGGACCAATACTATTGGAGTTGTTTCTTGACGGCTTCTTTCAATGCTGGCAGGATCTCGTACAAGTTGCCCACGACGCCGTAGTCTGCGATTTCGAATATGGGCGCTTCTGGGTCCTTGTTGATTGCCACTATGACTTTTGCGTCTCGTATGCCCGCTACGTGTTGAATCACACCTGAAATTCCGCAGGCGATGTACAGTTTGGGCTTGACTTTGTGGCCTGAAAGCCCAACCCATTCTGAAAACCATTTTCTATCTTCGGCCAACGGTCTTGAGCATCCTACTTGGCCGCATAGGGCCGTTGCCAACTCATCAAGCAGGACCTTGTCTTCTTTCTTTTCTAAACCTCTGCCGCAGCTGACTATGACTTCGGCTTCTTCGATCCTAACGTTCGAAGTTTCAAGCGGTTTCGTCTCGATTGTTTCAGTCTTCGGCTGCTCGATCTTCACGTCTAGCTGCACCAACTGTCCCTTACGGTCTTTAGGTTCAGGTTTTTCAAAGGCTCTTGCGGGTACAGTGGCTATTTGCGGTTTCTTCTTAAACGTAACCCTAGCAACGGCGTTTCCTCCATAGGTTATCCTGTCGCCTACGAGTCTCTTCTGTTCGTCAACACTCAGCCTAGCGCAGTCGGGCACGCATCCAGTTTCTAGACGCGTGGCCAGTCTGGCTGCTAATGGTTTTCCGTTCTTCGTCGAGCCGATCAGGATGATTTCTGGTTTATAGCCTAAAGCCAAACCGTATAGAACACCAAGGTATGCTTCTGCCTGAAACCGTTCTAATGCCTGATTGTCCGCCAGGTATACCTTGTCTGCGCCGCATCTTATCATCTCATCAGCCCTTTCCTGAAGGTTGTGCCCAATCAGGACAGCTGACAATTCTGTTTGCAATCTGTCCGCGATTTCCCTTGCTTTTCCTAGGATCTCCAAGGTCAAGTCATGTTTGTCTGAGAAAACAAAGACTCCTCTGTGTTCACTCATCCTTTTTTCACCTTCCGATAATACCATCTTGAATCAATGCTTTGGCCAGCTTGTCCGCGATTTCCTGAGGGTTTTCACCCGTTATTTTGATCTTTTTCCGCTCGGTCTTCGGCGCCAAGACCTCGATAAGCTCAATTTTCGAGTCAATCTTGTTTTTCTGAAGGTTAAGGTCTGAGGCTGTCCACGTGACTATTTCTTTTTTCGAAGCCCTCATTATCATCATCAGGGACGGAATTCTCGGCTGATTTATCTCTCGCGTGACTGAAACCAGCGCGGGCATCTTTGCCTTCATCGTTTCAACGGCCTCTTCCAACGTTCTCTCGGCGATTACCGTGTCACCTTCCACCGTGATTTTCCTAACGGAGGTCATCTGCGGCAGGTTCAGCAATTCTGCTAGTCTGGGGCCGACAAGTCCAGAAAAGCTGTCCAAAGATGTTTCCCCGCATAGAATTAAGCTGTATTCTCCGATCTTTCTTACGGCCTCTGACAGAACATACGCCGTGCCAGAAGTGTCCATATCCTTGAGTCCCGGGTCACTGACAAGATAGGCCCTGTCTGCGCCCATCGCAAGGCCTTCTCGCAGGACAGCTTTTGCATCTTCAGAACTCACTGTTACCGTGCATACTTCAGCATCACCGAGCTTTTCTTTGATCTTTATGGCCTCATCCAAACCGTTCTTGTCGAAATCACTCATTTTTCGAGGCGCACTGGCAGTCAAAAGCTGCCTACTCGCCGAGTCAACCTTAAGTTGTGAAACATCCACCGCCTGTTTCAGACAGACAATTATCCTTTTCAAGACATTTACCCCCAGATGATTTAGCTCAGAGAAGATGAAGGTCTATGCTAAAATATAAAAAAGTTTCACTACAAAGCATGTAATGCTTAATGTAGAGTATGGTTGGTAGCATTATGGATGCTTCAAGGGATTTTGAAATCAGATGTTCCGCTTGCGATCAATCCTCGCCTAATCTGCTTGATTTCAAATGCCCAGCGTGTGGTCAGCCGTTACAAATTAAACAACGTAGAAGGTTCGAGATCGGCCAAGTTCAAAAGGACAACTATAGTGTCTGGCGCTATGCTAGCTTCTTTCCATTCGTAAAAGAGGCTGAAATCGTAACTTTGGGCGAAGGCTGGACGCCGCTGGTTCGACTCTCAAACAGCGTTTGTCTCAAGCTTGACGGTCTGAATCCAACAGGTTCCTTCAAAGATCGCGGGTCAACCGTGCTTGTCTCAGCTTTGCATAGGCTAGTAAAAACAGCCGGAGGCTACATCTCTGAGGACTCTTCAGGCAACGCCGGAGCATCAATGGCAGCTTACGCTGCACGCGCCGGGCTGAAGGCCAAAATCTATGTTCCCGAAAGTGTTTCTGGACCAAAGTTTAACCAGATCCAATTCTACGGTGCAGAAGTCATCAAGGTCTCAGGAACCCGCGCAAGAGTTGCGGAAGAAGCTCAGAAAACTGCGAAAACCGGATTCTACGTTGGACACATACTTCATCCCCTTTTCAGAGACGGGATAAGAAGCCTCGCCTACGAGATTGCCGAGCAACTAGGCTGGCATTCTCCAGACAGCGTTTATCTGCCTGTTTCAGCCGGGACCTTGCTGCTTGGCGTCATAGAAGGCTTCAATCATCTGGCTGAGTCAGGCATAATTCATTCGATGCCAAAGATCATCGCCTGTCAGACGCGGCAGGTCTCGCCTCTTTACCATTCGCTCAGGGGCATCAGCTACCACCCGCCTGAAAGGATAACTTCGGTCGCAGACGCCTTGGTAAATGTAAATCCGCCGTTGCTAAGCATCATGGTTGAGCGATTGAAGACCGCGAACGGTGATTCAGTGATAGTCGAGGAAGACGAGATACTCGATGCTTTCAGAGAGCTTGCGCGGAATGGATTCTTCGTGGAACCAAGCTCAGCCGTCGCCTACGCGGCTTACAAGAAACAACTAGACAATAGGACGGCACTGGCAGGCGACGAGACAATGATAGTCCTCACTGGGACAGGTTTAAAGACGGCCAGGCGGGCTGATTGAAAGAAAGTCAAAGTTGTGTCAGTGAAACTGAAGTTTCATCTGGGTTTTCAGAAAAACTTATATTGGGATGCTGTTTTTGTTGTTGACGCATTAGAGGAGGATAGATAAGGTTTGTCATCACAAGGATCGGCTGGCGGCGTGCCAGTTCTAGTGTTGAAAGAAGGTTCAAACCGTTCTAGGGGAAAAGAGGCGCAGCACACAAACATAATGGCTGCCAAGATCGTTGCTGAGACCGTGAAGAGTGCTCTAGGACCCAAAGGCATGGACAAGATGCTCGTCGACAGCTTCGGCGACGTTACGATAACGAGTGATGGTCGCACGATTCTCGACGAAATGGACATTCAGCATCCTGCAGCCAAGATGATGGTTGAAGTTGCGAAGACTCAGGACAACGAGGCTGGCGATGGAACAACAACAGCCGTCATAGTTTCAGGCGAGCTGCTCAGCAAGGCTGAAGATCTCGTTGATAAAAACGTTCACCCGACAATAATAATCGACGGCTACAAGAAAGCGTCTGAAAAAGCACTTGAAACTTTGGAGAAAATGGCAATATCCGTAGACATAATGAAACAAGACTACCCAAAGAAAGTGGCAATGACCTCAATGGCAAGCAAGCTTGTAGCTGAGCACAGAGAGTACTTGGCTGACATGGCGGTGAAAGCAATTCTTGCAGTAGCTGAAAACAAAGATGGCAAGTGGAAAGCGGACGTCGATGACGTCAAAGTGGAGAAGAAACCCGGCGAATCAACAGAGGATACGAAACTCATTCAGGGCATCGTCTTGGACAAGGATGTATCACACTCAGGAATGCCCAAACGCATAGAAAAAGCCAAAATCGCCCTTCTTGATTGCCCCTTGGAAATCGAGAAAACGGAATTCGATGCCAAAATAAACATCGAAAGTCCAGATCAGATGGAAGCATTCCTCAAGCAAGAGGAAGACATGCTGAGGGACATGGTTGAAAAAGTCGGCAAGGCAGGCGCAAACGTTGTGCTCTGCGAGAAAGGCGTTGACGACATGGCGCAGCATTTCCTAGCAAGGAAAGGAATACTCACCGTTCGAAGAATCAAAAAGTCAGACATGGAAAAACTAGCAAAGGCCACTGGCGGAAAAATTGTGACAAAGTTGGATACCATAAAGCCTGACGACTTAGGCTATGCAAACCTAGTCGAAGAGCGCAAAGTTGGCGAAGACAAGATGACCTTCATAGAAGGATGCAAGCATCCACGTGCAGTCACCATTCTAATCAGAGGCGGAACACAGCGAATAGTAGACGAATCTGAAAGATCGATACACGACGCCCTATGCGTGGTCAGGGACTTGGTCGAAGAACCAAAAGTCGTTGCAGGAGGCGGGGCCCCAGAACTAGAAGTGTCAAGAGCGCTCAGAAAATATGCTGAGACACTGCCAGGAAGAGAACAACTAGCAGTCAGAAACTACGCAGAGGCCCTTGAAATTATCCCGATGACTCTTACCGAAAACGCTGGTCTCGACCCGATTGACATACTGTCCGACCTCAGATCCAGACATGAGAAAGGCGAAATCTGGGCTGGGATCGAAGTTCACAGCGGAAAAGTTCAGGACATGTCCAAAGCAGGAGTCTTCGAACCACTATCAGTCAAGAAACAGATAATCAAATCGGCAACCGAAGCCTCGTGCATGATACTGAAGATCGACGACGTGATTGCAGCGGGAAAGATGAGAACTCCTCCAGGACCACCCGGAGGGGGAGGCATGCCTCCAGGCGGTGGATACCCTGGCATGGGGGAGTACTAGAACACGTCTGGAACAGGCAAGGTCACAATCGGTCCGCCAAAGATGACTCGATTCGAGAAGGCAAGAATAGTGGGAGCTAGAGCCCTGCAAATCTCTATGGGCGCCCCCATACTTGTCGACATATCCGAGGGAATCACAAGTCCAATCGACATAGCCATGAAAGAACTGGCAATGAACATACTGCCAATAACGATCAGAAGAACGTTGCCCGACGGCACCTACCAAGACATTCCCCTAAAATGGCTCTTGAAACCTGCCTAACGCGGGCGGAACTCCCCATCCTTTTTCCATTCCATATCTTTATGAAACGCTAAGAATCTATAATCTCAGTTGGTTCCTTCTTCAATCGTCTTCAAGGCCTTTGTTCTTTCAAGCTTTCTTCTGATTCCTTTCCAATGAGCGCCTTGCCAGTAGATCTGCGCACATTTTCGGCATGCCCAGAACTCCTCGTAGTGGTCAAAGGTGCTTTTTCCAACCTTGGCTGCCACCTTGTCTTTGGAAATTTGTGTCACTTTAGAGTTGCATTTTGGGCATCTAGACGTAGCCATGTCCACGTTCAGATCGATATTGAACCTTCTTGCAATATCTGCTAGCTTTTCCTCCCCTGTCTCTCCCTCTACGTAGAAGGCATCAATCCCCTTCGCGACACCCTGTCTGTACAGTTCGAAATCTCTGGTTAGCAGTATTCTTCTTTCTTTCTTAGCTGCCACGACAAGTGCAGCATCATCCAGCTTATTGGAGTACTTCACGTCTTGTCCCAATATGCGAAGCCACCGAGTTAGTTTTCCCAGCATGCCGTCAGCGATGAACCTCAAGAGTCATTCGCTCCGAACTATTCTGCCGCTTCCTGGCGGGCTGACGATTTCCCCTTCCTCCATTACCAGTTGACCGTTCACGAACGTTTTGACTGGTTTCCCCTCAACTTGCCATCCGTCAAAAGGCGAGTATTTCGCTTTCGACTGAAATTTTGAAGAATCAATCTTGTGTTTTCTTTTCAGATCGACAACCGTCAGGTCCGCGGCGTTCCCTTCTTTCAATCGACCTCTGCCTTTGAGCTTGAAGATTTCAGCCGGCTTTTCAGACATCAGTCTGACAACATCTGCTAACGACAGTCGTCCACGTTTGACTTCGGTCAGCAACAGTGGAAGCGTCGTCTCTAAGCCGGGTATACCCACCTTAACGTTCCAAATACTCTCTGCCCTCTTCTCCTCCGGAACATGCGGCGCGTGATCTGAAGCCAGAATATCGATGCAACCATTCTTTATGCCGTTCCACAGCGCAATCATGTGGTTTTTCTCTCTGACCGGAGGCATGGTGACGGCAGAGGTTCCTATCCTTCTGAGGTCATCAGCGGATAAGCACAGGTTATGGGGTGTCGTTTCACAAGTTATCGATGCCTCAGGGCCTTTCTCTTTGCATATCGTTTTCAGACCTTTCTCGGTGCTCACGTGGCAAAAGTGGACTTGTGCACTAGTTCGTTTGGCAACACCTAATACGCGTTTGATCGCCTGTACTTCAACGCTTTCTGAGTGGGCCTCCAGATAGGCGTCGATGCCGTTACGCTTGGCTATTTTAAGCCTATTTATCGCGATATCGAGGGTCTCTTTATTCTCAGCGTGGACGGCTACTATCGTCCCAAGTTTCTTGATGGCTTCAAACGCTCTTATCAGGGCTGCATCGTCGTCGATGTTCAGACCGCCTACTTGTTCAGTCATGTAAAGCTTGAACCCAATTGCGCCTTCCTTCACGATCTTCTCCGTCTCGCTCAAGTCATTGGGAAACTCTGAGTAGAAACCAACATTGACCAGGATCCTGCCTTCGGCAATCGTCATTCGATGCCTCAGAGTTTCAGGGCTCATTGTCACCGGATCGTTGTTCGGCATATCAAGAACAGTTGTGAAACCTCCTGCAGCAGCAGCGGCCGTGCCACTATAGAAATCCTCCTTGCGGGCTTTTCCTTCGTCTCTAAGATGTACGTGAGCATCTATCAGGCCGGGGAGGACGAGGAGGTTCCTCAAGTCTATTTTAGCCAAGGTCGTAGGCATGTTGACCTCCTTTCCTATCTTGACAATCTTGCCTTCGTCCAAGGCGAGGCTGCAGTCAACTATCTCATTTTTCAAGTATGCTTTCGCGCTTGATAGGACAAGGTCAACAGTCAAATGCTTCGCTCTCTTGGCATTTCAATAACTGAGGTGAGATGTTAAAAGTTTGCGCGGGCTTGCTATTGGATTACTTTGAAGAAGTCTCTTTCAGTTATTATTCCGACGAGTTTTTCGTCTTTGACAACGGGCACGGCGCCTAAATCTTTGTCTCGCATTATCTTTGCAGCTTCGCCGATGTCAGCGTTAGGCTCAATTGTGAATACTTCTTTTGAGGCTATCTCGAGTGCGGGCGTGTTCAAGACTTGTATGATTGTTCCAGACTGCAGGTGTTTGAAGACTTCTCCTGAGCCGAAGAATCTTATCACGTCCATGGTTGTGATTATGCCTACTACTTTGCCGTCGGAGATTATGGGTAATCTTCGAAATCCTCGCGTTGCCATCGACTGTTCAGCCTCGAAAATAGTGGTGTTGGTCAATGCAGTGGTCACATTTTCTGACATCAGTTGAGCGACGGTTACGCCACTCAACATGTCGGCGAATAATACTGCGATGTCTCGTTCGGTGATGATTGCCCTCAAGTGGTTATGCTCGTCGATTACCGGTAGCCCACCTAGGTTTGTGCTCGTCATTAGTCCTATCGCGTCGCTTATCTTTGCCGTACTGTTTATTGACACGACTTTCTTGGTCATGATTAGCCGTATGGGCTCATTTATTGCTTTGAAGATGTTCCCGTCAAATCTCTGGCGTATTATCCTGAATTTTTCTCCGCCGCCTAGATAATCTATTATGTCTGTCGCCGTCACGATGCCTTCCAGAGCCTTCGTTCCAGCGTTGGTTAAGGGTATTCGGCGGAAACCCTGCTTTGCCATTGTCTGAATCGCATCGTAGATTGGCGTTGTCGGCGCCATCGTTACAACCGCGGTTTTTGCGATGTTTATGATTTCGCCGTCATGCTTCTTCGAAGGGTGAACTCTCAAGTTTAGGTTGCCTTTTCCCCTTAAGGTCCTTCTGAAACTTTCTTTGGCCAACGTATTCCCTCATTTAACGAGCAATCTTGCAACGTCTTCTCGATCGACTATGCCAACGAGTTTGCCCTGCTCATCTTCAACAGGAATTCTTCCAATATCCTTTGAAACCATGAAATTGGCGACTTGAATCATCTTTGTCGAAGGCTTCACAACCGTTACTCCTGTTTTCATGATTGAGGAAATCTTGGACGAGGCTTGAAAACGTCCCTTTTGAGCTTCAAAAGTCGGCAAGACTGAGCCGCTTTCAAGAAGATCCTTCTGGGTGACCATTCCTACGAGTTTGCCATCTTTCACGACAGGCAGGCCTGCAAAGCGTTTCTGTTGCATCAGACGCCAAATATTCCCAACTTCATCTTCACAGGAGCAAGCTACGATGTTCTTGGTCATCGATTCCGAAACGTCTTTTATGAGTCTTTCAGGGTTCGTCCTTATGATGGGTTCGATGAAGTTTTCAAGGCCTACCACGCCTTTGTAGGTCTTGTCTTGAGATGAGGCCACGACTGATGCGTACCAGACATCCGCTCGGAGCATCGCCTTTATTGTTCCAGCGGCATCATCATCCACAGTTGCCACGTGCCTTGCAGGCGTCATTATACCCTTAACCCTCATAGGAGAGACGGATGACGAGATGGTCATCACATCGCGGCGAGAGACCTTGCCTAGAAGGTTCTTGTGAGAGTCTAAAACTGGAAGAATCCTAAGGGACCAGTCGCGGATTACTGCACGGGCTTTTGTGGCAAGCTCATCTTCATAGATGAACGGGCTCCTTGCATTCATGATCTCCTTGATGAGCAAACGTCTTTTACTCCTCGCTTTCTTCTTCAAGCTCGACTCTGCAGTCTTCGCAGTGGAATTCGCCATTATTCTGCTTCAGGTCGTCTGACCAGACTCCACAGCGATCGCAGTACCCAGCGAGTGGCGCAGGCTCTTCCTCCTCGAGAGCTCCGCTTTCTTTTTCGATCTTTGCACGCTCTTGAATTATTTCGATCAGTTCAGGCATGACTCCCAGTATGTCTTTGCTCGATAGCAACCCGGTGATCTGCCCCTTGTAGATCACTCCCAACCTTCTGATGTTCAAGTGGCTCATTCTTCTAGCCGCGTCGCTGATAGTCGCGTCTGGTTCTATCGTGTTCAGAGGTGAGGTCATGACGTCGCTGGCTTTTAGAGAATCAGGCTGGGCGTTCTTCGCCAGAACCCTTACGACGAGGTCTCTTTCCGTTATTATCCCGAGTGGTTTTCCTTCTTTGTTCGTCACGATTATGCAGCCCAACCCTTCTTTATCCATCAGGTTCGCAACGATGTTTGCAGATGCAGTTTCCTCAATAGTTACCACTGGGCTGCTCATAACGTCTCTAACCAGCATCTTGGATCTTAGCCCGATTTCAGCCATAGTCTCAGCCAGCGTTGATAATGCGTTCCATGTTAAACTTCACTCTCTCAAATTAGGCATCCCGAATTTAAAACTTGCTCACAGAAAGGCTTCTTTTCGGACAGGCCTTCACCTGCCACCAAACATCAGCGCGCACGGAAACGGCAGGTATCCGAAAGGTGTGCAAGCGGAATATGAAGCTGGTTATAACCGCTTTTCAGGAATAAGTATGATGAAGCGGTTTTCGACAGGTGTATCTTTGCGTTCTTGCATGGGAGCAGGTATATAAAGAAGATGCAATTACCTGTTATTTGAAACGTGGGAGGATTGGAAGATTGCCGTTTAAACGCAAGAGTCGGGGAAGGGCCAAAGGCGGAAAGGGCAGCGGCGCTGTTGTTCAGTGTGCTGGTTGTGGACAGATCGTTCCCCGTGACAAGGCTAAGCGATCTACTCGCAGAATATCTCTTGTTGACTCTGCTTTAGCGAAGGAGCTTCGTCAGAAAGGCACCTACATAGCTTCCTCTGCGGACACCAGTTTTTACTGCGTTTCCTGTGCCGTGCATCGTGGGATCGTAAATGTTAGAGCCGAGAAAGAACGGCGCATGCGCATATCACGCCCTAGAAGGTTCTAATTCTCAGCCAGCTCCTTTTTTGTTTAGTTTTCCATAGGCATAGAGGCCTCTTTGCAACACGGTCAAGTTACTAAGTATCGCAAGGAAGATTATGGCATAATTGATCACCGTCGCAGGCGACCAATAACGCGTGCTGGCTATCAGGGTTGCCACGACGAGTACGATCATGCGTTCTGCCCTCTCAGCTATGCCGACAGATTCCATCTTTACGTTGACCGCTTCAGCTCTTGCGCGACTGTAGCTCACGAGCAACGATCCAGCTAGGGCTATTAGTCCCCAGAGGGGCCAACATAGTCCGCTGATGATTATTGCGATATAGATTGCCGCGTCTGCGTATCGATCAAGCAGAGAATCCAAGAAGCCGCCGAATGCTGTGGTTTGCTGGTAGAGCCGGGCTACGATTCCATCTAGGGCATCATAAAAACCCGACAACAAGAGCATGATGATCGCCAAAGGAAGGTAGAATGAGCTGTCTTGCCATCTCACATAGGCCAACGCTGCGAGCAGAGCGAAGATTGTTCCAAGGCCGCTTATCATGTTCGGCGTCAAGCCTATTCTGTGTGCTGCCCTCGCTTCTGCGGCGAGCATTTGCTGAACCCTTTCCTTAAGCTTGGTAAGCATGCAGCTGTTTCTCCAGCAATTCTTAATTAAGCCAAAGAATATGTTTAGGATGAAGTTGACAGTTTAAAGGTGTTTAGGATGATCAGCATCACAAGCTTGAAAGTTGATGGGAGAAACTGCTTAGGCCTTCGCGTTGACCTGCCCCAATGCGCGGCACCTCTGCTTCTGATAACCGCCGAAAAAGGCTTTGTCATGTGCGGATTTCTAGACGTTGACGCCGCTGAGAGAACTGGAGCTTCTGCCGCCGTGGTCAGCGGCGTAAAAACATTTGAGGATGTGCTGAACGCCCCCGTGAAGGCCATGACGACAAAAGCCAAAAGTCTCGGCGTTGAAGAAGGAATGAAAGGAGCAGACTCGTTGAAACACATGTTTTGAGAAACCGTCCTATTTCAGATAGCTTTTGTCGTGGCAGAACAAGAACAGGATAGACTGCAGATGCATTCATGTGCCTTTCACATTCCAACACTCGTTTACATTAGGTTTTAAACGTGGAAAAGTGATAAATATCGATACAGAAACTGCACTGGGGTGCCAATTGATTGTCTAGAGAGAAGCTTCTTGCTGATGTTGCTGTTGAAGTTGTGATTTGCACGCTATGTCCGCTTTCGAAGAGTCGCAAGAAGGCTGTTCCGGGAGAAGGTGATCCCAAGGCCAGAGTCATGCTCATCGGCGAAGCCCCTGGTTCTTCCGAGGATCTTCAGGGAAGGCCCTTCGTTGGCGCTGCTGGCAAGTTTCTTGAGACCTTGCTATGTGGAATCGGGCTCTCGAGAGAGGAAGTTTTCATCTGTAATATTGTGAAATGCAGGCCGCCTAGGAATCAGCCTCCTAGACCTTTGGAAGTTCAAACTTGCACACGCTATTTGGAGAGGCAGATGGAAATCATAAAACCAAAGCTTCTGGTGGCACTCGGGAGCTGTTCAACAGCCTACATTTTCTCAAGAGCCCATCTTCTTTTTACTGGCATAACAGCAGTTCGGGGAAAAATCAGCCGAGTAGTCTTACATGATGTGCAGATGACAATTTTTCCAACTTTCCATCCAGCGGCAGCCCTCTATAGCGCAAAATATAAGGAGCAAATAATAGCTGATTTCCAACTTTTGAAGAAAGAGTTGGAAACGAGAGGAACAGTCTAATCAACCGAAATGGGCTCGCGCGCGCTCTATTCGGCACTTTTTTCAGCCTTTAAGCGCTTATCTTTGGAGGCGGGCGTACTCGTCTTCCAAGCTTTATGCGAAGTGCGATGCGATACAGCTTTCTCAGGGATTTTACAAGCTGTTCGATGCTTGGGATACTTGAATAGATTAGAGGCACCTGATCGTATTCTGCCAGTTTTATCGAGTGTTGATCCGGTTTTGCACCGTGGAAAACGACAACACGGGGTTTCAGGTTGCTCACGCGTACGAGCATCATCGGCAGGTTGCCATCCTCCACATTTGTGAAAATGAGCGCTCGATCAGTTGTTGCCCCGAAAAGCTGAGAATACTCTAGACCCGAAAGTGTTTCAACAGCTTTTCTGCTGTCTATTACCGTGTAGCCTAGAACTTCCTTGACGAAACTTCCGGAAGTGGATATTACTTCGCCTTTGATGGCCCTGCATAAATATTCTACACGGACGGGGATGGGAAACTCCCGAAGGTCTATGATCGCCATGCTCGGCGAGCTTGTGAGCTTTGCGAACTCTTTTATGAACCGGCTACCATGTTCCTCGTCGATCTTCAGAAGTGCCCAGACAAATCGCCTGACAAACTTTGTGCCAGGGCTCTTGCGTCTTTCACTTTCGTAATCGCTGATCACTGACGGAGATATGAGCATTCTCTCGGACAGTGTCATCTGTGAGACTGCGAAAAGTTCTCGCCACTTGCGCATTGTTGCCCCAGGCTTGTTTGAAAGGATTATCTCGCCAGCAATTCTTCTGCCAAGAACTTCACGAACACTTGGAGACACGGACACCGCTATTCTTCCTATCCACCCGACAATTCGCCCCTAAAGCGATGATGCAATATAAAAACATATACGGCGAACGATATTTGCACCGCGCGCGCTAAAAGTCAGGTTTAACTTTCACTATACTCTGCACTTTCCAAAAATCCCTTTTACTTTCATCCTTAAATTGGTCATGCAGCAGGTTTTTTGTGAGAACCCTTGAAGGGCTCATTCTACATTGATGGAAAAATCGTGATGATAAGGACAAGTGGAGCTTGTCAGACGATGAAAATCATGAAAATCCCTGCGACTACGATTACGGAGCCTAAGGCATTTTTTAGGGTGATTTTCTCATGTAGCAAAATGACGGCTGCCAAAGTTGAGAAAAGCGGGGTTGTAGAAGAAATTGGCACTGCTTGGGTTTCTGGAATTCCAGTGAAGCTGTAGGCTAGGAAGAACCATCCTAATCCGAGTGCCACGAGTCCTCCGACTGTGAGGGTGGCAACGGTTTCTTTCTTCATCTTGAGGAAGTCACGCTGTCTGTCGATTATAGGTGACATGCCCAGCAGAAGAGCTCCGACTGTGACGGTTCTTATGGTGTTGATGACCAGCGCGTCGTTCAGCCTGGGCGTTTCATTTATAGCTATTCCCATCAGCGCTATGCTTATGGACCACAAGATGGCGGTTACCAAAGCGGCCAAGAGACCTCTAAGTAGGAACCTGCTCTGTCCTTCGCCATCGCTGTTTCCTTTTCCATAGCTCAAGAGCCAAATACCTGAAAAGATGATCAATGCTCCAAGGACCCGAAAAAGCGTGAGTTTCTCACCTATCAGAAGTACCGCCCACAGTATATTGAATAATGGATACGTGCAGGTTATGGGGACTGCGCGGGAGACGCCCATCAGCTTCAGACTCAGCATGTAAAGCGTGTCGCCCAAGCCTAGTCCGATTATTCCGCTGATGCCTGCGAGGATAGCGACGTTTTGGCTGAGGTTGCCTAAGCCTCCGGACCACGCAGCAATACCTAGAAGGATTAGCAAAAATGGGCTTGTACATGCTAGCCGAACAATGTTTGCAGAAACTGGTTTTTCCCGCTGCAAGGCTTTTCCGTAGAGCATGGCTGAGACTGTCCAGCTTACGGCGGAGCCTAGGGCTGCTAGTTCCCCAATCATCTTTCCACGCAGAATTACCCGAGCAGTCTTGTTAAAAGCTGTTAAATATCTAACGCTGAACAATATAAAAACGGTGTGAGAAAAACATGCAGATCAACCTGCACTGGGGTCCCGAGGTTGCGAGGAAATTCCCGGAATTACAGCGCGCACTTGTTTTTTGGCTGAAAGAATATTAACCCTCAGTGATCTAGGAAAGACGCAGAGGTGACGTCGTGCCAGTAGTAATCGTGGAGATGTGGCAGGGAAGAACAGAGGATCAGAAGTCAAAGCTGATCAAAGGCATCACGAGAGCGTTTGAGGATATCGGCGTTCCAGCTGATCGGTTGCATATCATAATTCATGACGTGCCAAAATGCAACTGGGGTACGTGTGGAGAACCAGCATCCAAAATGAACCCATAAAGCACAAAAGGTCTCAATCGCGAAAAGGATTCGCATGTGCCTAAATCAGAGGCTGGAAAGGATGAGAAAAGGTTTTTAGCCTAATGGGATAGTAGAGACCGGTGCCTAAGCATGGCATATCGTCTTAAGATGGAGCAAGCATCTGAGAAAAAGGAATCTAACATCGTTTTAGCCTTGGATTTTCCTTTTGAAAAACCTGAAAACCGTTCAGGTCTTTTCGCCAAGGCCAGTCAGGTCTTGGATGCGGTTCATCCGTATGTTTGCGCTGTGAAGTTTAATCACCATCTGGTTCTCCCGTTGGGCGTGTTTGACGGCGTCGAGCGACTCGTTGAGAAAGCTCATAAAGACGGGTTGATGGCTATCATGGACTGCAAGGCGAACGATATCGGTTCCACGAACCAGGTTATCGCTGAATATTACTATGCTGCGGGCTTTGACGCGTTGATCGCCAACCCGTTCATAGGTTGGGAAGAAGGGTTGAAGCCTATATTCGATGTTGCTCGCAGGCAGCAGCGCGGTGTAATTCTGCTTGTCTACATGAGTCACAAGACTGCTTACGAAGGCTATGGGCAGACAGTAGTCAACGCTGAAACAGGCAGGCCGATGCTTCAGTACATTTCATTCGCACAAAAAGCTTTGAAAATGGACGCTGACGGCGTGGTCGTTGGTGCAACATACCCCGAAAAAATAAGGGAAGTTCACGACGTGCTACGCGAGAAGATCCCAATATACTCGCCTGGAATAGGCGTTCAGGGGGGAGCAGTTCAGAAGGCTTTGGACGCTGGGAGCCGCTACCTAATTGTGGGGCGAGAAATAATATTGTCGCAGAGCCCAGTGGACGCAGCGAAAAAGGTTAGGGATCTTGCTAGACCTGCTGCACAGTGCCGCAGAGGGGTGTGCCTCTAGCTGCCTGCTTTTGAGCGAGCATAGTGTAACCTTTGACCCAATTCTTGTGGTAGTAGCTTGTGAAAACGTCTTCTTCGAAACTGATAATGCTGAAACCCTTCAAAAGACTACGAATCTCTTGACGAGTAAAGTGATGGCCGAAATGAAGAATCTTGCCACTTTCATCTTTCACTGTGACCGTGCCCATTTCACCCGTGACTTTAGTGTCATCTCTGTATCTTTTCCTGTAGACAGGGTTTTTCCAAGTTCGCCCGAATTCCTCGACGAAGACATAACCCGACGGTCTAAGGACTCTGTCAACCTCGTTCATTATCCTCGGCCTCCCACTCCTAGAAACCAGAGTAAGAACGCCCAACATCGTGACTGCGTCAAAAGAGCAGTCTGGAAAGCACAAATCTCGGGCGTCATTGACAACAAAGCGTATTCCTTGACGGATTTTCCGCTTCTTCGCGTCTTCCGAAGCTAATCTGACTTGTACCCGGTCCAAGTCGACACCAACGATCTCAAAGCCGTGTTTATGCAAGAAGAAGCAGGCTCTTCCATAACCGCAGCCGATTTCAAGGACAGTCTTTGTAGGTTTGCCTTGGATGAACTTGATGAGCTTCGCGGGCAAAGGAATAGTGTACGGCTTCCTTTCACCGCACGCTTTCATCTTCCCCGTCTTTCCCAAAGCTCTTTCTTCAGCATGTCCCTGACTGAGGATCTGATTGCTGAGCTTCGACTCGGATACATGTTAGCTCTTACGAGCTCGTCTAAACCTTCCAAATAAGCTTCAGGTAACAAGACTGTGACAAGCTTCATCTCCAGATTTCCCCGAACGCATCAAGTATATGACACGCTGCAAATATAAAATTTGAGCCCACTCTTTCTCAATTCTGCCTGAACAGAATTCGGATCAGAAGACCGGGGAACTGCAACACACACTCGGAACAAAAGAGATTGCGCTTGAAGGTTACTGTCTAGTGCCTCTGAAGGCGTTCTCGGGTCCTTACTTCATCAATGAGGACCTACCCAACGGATGGGTTGAAATCACGCGAACTGTTGATACCCCCCTCCTAGGTCGGTTTTCCGTGTTCTACCTGAATTCCTGTGTGTCTTCTGGAAGGGAATCTGAGTATCAATCGCGTGTTGATCCGTAGGTTGCCACGTAGGCAATCTCTGAACAAAGCGCGCGCTCATAATTAGTATTCGGTTAGCAGTCATTAACTCCAGGTTGCACAAAGAATTAATATTCTGACACGAATAATGGGATACATCCAGGCAAATTCCTCAGGAGTGCTGGTTTGAACATCTGTGGCAGCCAGGTTGGGCCACAAAGTCAATCAAGGTGTGAAATCGGAAGATGAGTCTAAGGGACAGTGGATTTAAGAAATCCTATGACTCAGACTCAGACAACATCCTCAGAGATTTCTATTGCCCAGCTCTGGCTGTTTCAACCAGTTATTCTAGGTTGACGGGCTTTTTCTCTTCGACGAGCTTGGCTGTAGCAGCCAAGGGAATCGCCGGATTAATTCGAAACGGGGGAAGCGTAAATCTAGTCACTGGTGCCGTGTTTCAGAGGGAAGATATAAAAGCTATAAAAGAAGCCTGCGAGAATCGCGCGCGCGAAATATGGGGATGAAAATTGACTGAATCCAAAGAGCGATGTGCATACAAAGGCATAAGGACGCCATACTGCAGACTTCGTGAACGCTTTTGCGAAGGGCCATCAGCCTATAACTCATGTAATCAGTATGTCCCCAAAAGCCAGTTCGAAGCTTCCGCGAGGAAGGACCCGGCAGAGGTACTCAAAGGCGCGCAGGAGCCCGAGGAAATATCAAAGTTTCTGAGACCCATTGACTATCTACCTCATCGAAGGAGAGCGATGAATAGTTTCTACGACGAAGTGGTTAGAGAATTCGTATTCTCTGGCTTGAAATATGCGGAAATTAAGGATTTGGGACGTAAACCGATCACAGTTCTCATAATGTTGAAAAACAGAGTGAAGCGAAGAAAGGAGAGCATCCAGGTCTATATGAGGAATAAAAAGATCTATCTGGAAAGACTTGAACCTTCTGAATCATCTCGCAACCTACTGAATGGATACGTGTCAGGGCAGGTTTCTGGCAGCGACCAAAGGGTCAGCAGTGCAGCAACTGATCGTCCTAGGCCATCTGCTGATGTGGTGACTTTGTTGAACACTGCGATTATTAAAGCCAAATGCCCTCGATGTAAAGGTTTGAATGCCAAGGACGCACGTAAGTGTAAAGATTGTGGTGAGGACTTTTATTCAACTGAAGAAGAATACATGGAATCATTGAAGTCCTTCGAAAAGCTCGAGAAGGAACTTAACGGCGAAAGGTAGACTCCAACCTACATGCAAAAGGCTTTATGGTGAAAGGCGAGTAGAAGGAGTTGAACACCGGGGCCCCGCCTATGTCTGATGACAGAACTAAGAGCTTGCGGTACATCATACCAATCGAGAAAATACCTGGAACAAAAAGGGGCAGCGGGTCAGTCTACGACGAAATAGTCAAGGAATTTCTTGACTCAAAACTGAAATATGCGGAAGTTACACTGACCACAAAAGCTCAGGCTTCGATAAATGCAGCGCTTAGAAGGCATATCAAACTAAAAGCGATCAAGGGAGTTAAGGTGAGATACATGAGCAAAAAAGTTTACCTTGAGAGAGAGGGGAATTATGCAGATGTCTAGCTGGCATCTTTCTTGGAGCTTTTTGGTCAAAGTGATTTTCTCAGTAAGAGGCATTGTCTAGGAAGATCTGACTTGTCTCCATGAAAGAGTTAATGTGTTCTCAGATATTATTAGTACCCAGGGGGATTTGTTGAATCTCAGATCCATGACGCTGAGAGTCACCTATCGATCGGTCGACTCTGATATCCTCAATGATTTTCTTATTCCGTGTCTAGAGAATTCTGTTCTCTACAAGAGAGCAGTGGGATATTTCACATCTGCTAGCTTAGCAGAAGCAGCACGCGGCCTAGTCGGACTAGTGAAGAACCATGGTAGAATGCTATTAGTTGCTAGCCCTAGACTGACCGACGAGGATATTGAAAAGATCAAGAAAGGGTACGACATCCGGCAGACCGTTGAATCCGCTCTTCTGCGGGATATTGATATTCCGATATCGGAAGTGGATCTAGCAAGAGTGCGGAATTTGACATGGATGATAGCAAACGGGCGACTTGATATTAGGATTGCGCGATCATGGGACTTGACTGGAATCGGCATCTATCACGAAAAGATCGGCATCTTTTACGACTCTGTCGACCAAGAGGCGAGCAACAAAGTTGCATTCTGCGGTTCAATGAACGAGACTCAAAATGGACTAATCACCAATTACGAGTCTATCGATGTATCCATAAGCTGGGATGAGGCTGATAGAGAAAGACAACGAGTAGATGGCCATGTGAAGCATTTCGAGAACATGTGGAATGGGAAGGAGGTAGGCTTGGAAACTCTCGAGTTTCCTGAAGCAGTCAGAAGGCAACTTTTGCAGAAATATTCGCCTAGCCTTTCAGAGCGAGAACCATGTGCCAAGCGGAAGCTCAGATCATATCAAGAACAGGCTCTTGAAAAATGGGTCGAGGCAGATCGACGGGGTGTAGTGTCAATGGCCACTGGCGCTGGAAAGACCTTACTTGCATTAAAATGTCTCGAAGCGTGTCCGCAACCATTACTCTCAGTAATCATTGTGCCTTCAATGGACTTGGCAAAACAGTGGCTAAGCGAAATCAGAATAGAACACCCAAGTAACTGCAATGTTAGAGAAGCATTTAGTGAGGAACCCAACTGGCCAAGTCACGTTAACAACCTAGTAACTGCGTTTCAGCAATTTCCAGAGGACTCGAGAAGGAATTTTGTCATAACCACCATCCAAACTGCATCAAGGGAGAGATTCCGTTCTTTGATTGCTAAAGTTCCTTCTGACAAGGTTGCAATTGTGGTTGACGAAGTGCATCATTCGGGTGCGCCCGAGTTCAGCAAGATTTTCGAAATCCAGGCAAAGTATAGACTTGGTTTGAGCGCTACACCAGAAAGAGCATGGGATGATGTAGGTAATCAAGCGATCTTTGACTACTTTGGTCCTGAAGTCTTCCAATATGATATTTCTGACGCAATAAAAGATGGAGTGTTGACGCAGTACCGATACTTGCTGCATCCTGTTGCTCTAACCTCCGAGGAACGACAACGGTTCTCAGAGATAAGTCATCAAATAGTCGTGACATTAGGCGCTGCTCGAACCAACTATCCTGTTCTTAGACTGAAGTCCATTCCGGAGGTCCTCGAGCATCTGGATCGAGTCGACAAGGACTTGGCTAATCGTCTGAGAAACTTGTATTTGTCAAGGGTAGGGTTAGTGAAGAAGGCGAAGGCTAAGAAAGATGCGTTGAGAGAAATAGTCAGAAATCACGATCTGAAAAGGTGTTTGGTATACTGCAATGATCTAGATCATCTGGAGGAGTGCCTCAGAGTAATTTTCGATGAAGGTTACGAAGCCATAGAATTCTCTTCACGGGTCGATGCAAAAGAACGAACTACTGTCAAGGAAACTTTCGCGCAAGAAACGACCGACAACAAGTTTCTCGTAGCTGTGAAATGTCTGGATGAGGGTGTTGATCTTCCAGTATGTGACTCAGCCGTCCTTGTATCATGTTCACGGTCAACCCGGGAATTCGTCCAAAGAAGAGGAAGGGTTCTAAGAAAACATCCGAGCAAGAACGTCTCAACGATCCATGACATCCTTGTTCTACCCTTTACACATGCCGAAGAGGCCTATGTTCTGAGCCCTTCTGAACTTGATTTCGTCGAAGCTGAGTTGCGCCGGGCTGGAGAATTCTGCAAAAATGCCTTAAACAAGGAAGACATAAGGGTTGATGAACTTGAGGCGCTATTCAGAAGATACTCTGTTAAAGGGGCATGAAAATGTCAGATAAACATAGGAGCGAGACGCTGGCAGACCTCCTCGAGGAAGCTGCAGGTACATTCAACGTTCCAATTAAATTGCTTTATGAAATACTTCAGGAAGAACGTATCCATCTATACCTTGCCCAATCTTCTAGGCAAAGCATCCGGAAAAGATTGCGCGAAATTGTGCAAGAGGTAGCAAGAAGTGCGACTGCTTAAGTTGGAAATGAAGAACTTCGGACCTTACAAAGGCGAGGTCAAACTGGAGTTTAGACGGAAAAAAGGTCGGAATCTGTCAATAATATGGGGAACTAATGGATCAGGGAAGACGCATATTTTGAAAGCACTTCTCTGGTGTCTCTACGGTTGTGATCCATCTATCTCCAGAAGAAAACAGTTCGGTACAGAGAGAGACGCATGGGAGTATATTTATGGCGCATATCTGGAAGATCAACCTCTCCCTGATGCTTACATGCATGTCAATCTATTCTTTGAAGTGGATTCGAAAGACTCAAAGAATCCAAGTCAGTACATGATCAAGAGATCAGTTGCTCCCAGAACTCCGAATCCGAGGAATCCGACCCAGATAAGGTGTGATTTTGAAGTCATCAAAAATGGGAGACGCAGCGATAGCCCAAGTGAAGAAGTTGAGGCGGTGTTACCATTAGCAGCGAGCCAATTCTTCATGTTTCATGGCGAAGAAATCAGATCAATGTCTCAGAAACATGCAGAAGAAACTCACAAAGCCATCGAATTAATCCTGGAAGCCGAAACGTTCAGACAGGGCAAGGAGGATCTTACCTCTGTAGCCCGGGACATTGACAGTGACCTTGATGAGGAGCGTCGCAAAACAGGTGGCATGAACGACGTGCTGAACCTCAAAAAGAGAATCCAGGAGAGAATCCAATCATTAGAGATCGAATGTATGCGGTGCAAGAATGAAATTGCTGAAAAGAAGAAGCGTCTGGAGTCTGTGCAATCAGAGCTATCTAGGAATGAAGATTCTAAAGTGTTGAAAGAAAAGTATGATCAATTGACTGAGAGAATGAGAGCAAACGAAGATGAGCGACGTAGAATACTCGAACGACGGGGAGATCTAATCAATGAATTGCCCGCAAAGATGATTCTCCCTGAGCTTCTTAAGATCCAGAGAGAAAAGGAAGAACGCCATAAAAAACGCGAAGAGCAGAGAAGAGGAATCTTGGAACTCAAGGGCAGATTGCAGCTGACTGAAGATGTAGTCAGGCTTGAGAAATGTAGCCTCTGTGGGAGACCAATAACAGGTGAGGAAAGGAAGCATATTGAAGAAGAACGCAAAAGCTATGAAAGGCAGATCACAGGACTCGAAGCAAATCTTGAGGAAGAGGACCCAACATATTATGAGATCAGAGAAACAATTGCTGCAATAGAAAGTTCCAAAATGGATTTTGAACAATTCAAGAAAGATCTTGGTGAAAATGCGCTTGCTCACGATGAAATTGAGAGCGGCATCAGGGATAGTGAGAGGAAATTGTCTGAATCCAAGATTGAAGAGGTTAGGAAACTCGTGGAAGAAAAGGATTCCTTATTGAAGCAGATAGGAGGATCTGAGGAAAAACTGGAGAACTATTCCGACGAGCTTGAAACGCAGAAAATAGCACTTGAAGACGCACTGAGGATGATCGAAGGGAGAGAAAAACACGATAATATCAAAGAAAGTCTGGAAAGACAATATGACTTGATCGAGAGGTGCGTGAGATCATTCGAAACTGTTTTGAACCGTTTGTCAGATGTTAGGAGACGAGCCATTGCTAATAGCGCGACCGAAGTCTTCAGGGCACTAACAAACAAGCCTGAGGAGTATGACAGAATCGAGATTGATGAGCAGTTTAATGTTTCAGTGATGGATAAGCACAATAGCATAGTCCATAGAGAAGACTTGTCTACCGGGGAAAGACTGGTTGTGGCTTTGTCATTCATTCTGGGTCTAAAGCAGGCATCTGAGAAGGTGGCACCGCTAGTTCTTGACACATTTTTTGCACATCTCGACGAGGAGCACTTTGGAAATATAGTCAAAGCTCTTCCTAGGTTTGCAGATCAGGTCATATTGATTCTGACAAATCTGGAGTACAAGAATCTCAAAGAAATGGCACCAAAGAGTTTCTTTGAAAATGTCGCCCAGACTCTCCAGACGGTAAGGAACAAAACTGAGTTCAGATCGAATATCGTGCTTTGTGAGGAGGCTGGTAATTGACCGAACTTCCCACTACTATAAGCGTTTCTAAAAGTGCTTACAGAATGTTCAAGTCTATGTACAAAGGGGCAGAAGAAAGCGAAGCTGCATCGGGCTCCAAGAAAAAGCGAGGAAAAACCGCTCCCGAAAAAGTCTTCTCAAATGCTACCCAAGCGTTTCTCGTTGCAGTGGCCGTCGGTCTTCTCAAGAATAAGAAGCAAAGACATACAGAGGATACGGCGCAATTAATTCGAGGTGAATATCTGAGGAAAGACAAAAACTTCAACTATTTCAAGCAGCTGATTAAGTCGAAGTTCAATGCATGTACAGATCACGAAATTGTTGATCTTATGATTCAGTTCTCAGAAGTTGGCGTTCGAGAGCTCTACGATGAGTATCACAAAACTGGTGATATAGATTTCGTGAGGCTATCCAAGTTGGGTAACCTAAATCAACAAGTCAAGAGACCGTGAGTTTTTTGTCAACGTCCCTTCCCAGGTTGCCAGCTTACCCCTAACACAAAGTTCACATACATGGATTTTTCTCACGACTAACCGAACAACTTTGTGCCATAGCGTCTTCTGGCGTGTGCTGTTGTCGTCATATAGCACGCGCTAGCAATTTCGTCATTCATGAACTGCAACGGCGGCGTGCTCGTGATTGGAGTAAGCAACGACAAAAAGAAACTGGGGATAGAGAAGGACTTAGCTGAGCTTGGAGCTCTATCTCATCAATGTAATAAACAGCCATTTAGGCAAGACAAAAAGAACCCTAGTCAGCGTAAAAATCCAGGATTGAGAACAAGCAAATTGCAGCATTGATTGTAAAAAAGTCGCCTCGTCCGGTTTACATGAAGTGTGAGAGAAAATCAGAATTCTTCATAAGATCAGGCAACTCGAGCCAGCCATTGGACATGAGTGTGGTACCTGACTATATCAAAGATCATTGGCCTGATTTGCCATGAAAGCGCACGCTTCCTCGATTGATTTCGGTAGATTCCGTTAGGCAAAATTTAAAATCCGAGGTCCGCAATACTTGACGATCGGGCAAGCTGGTAAAGGAAAGAGCCAGGATCGTCAGAATGAAACACGTCTTACTCGTTGAACCAAAGTACTATACCAAATACCCCCCATTGGGATTGCTGAAGCTATCCGCATACCACAAAGCCCTAGGTGACACGACAGAGCTTGTTAGGGGAACCACGAACAGCGTTTCTCAAGAGCCCGACACCATCTATGTGACTAGCCTTTTCACTTGGGCTTGGAAACCTGTTTGGGAAGCAGTTCGATTCTATTCAAGATTGTTTCCTAGGGCTGAGCTTTGGCTAGGAGGATTGTATGCTTCTCTGATGCCTGAACATGCAGCATTGTGCGGCATGAACTCAAAGCACATCGTAAGAGGAATATTCGACGAGGCAGAGGACGTTTGCCCCGATTATAGTTTAGTTCCTGATTGGAATGAGAAAGTCAGTGGGAGTATAATATTCTCCTCTCGAGGTTGCATTAGGGCATGCACTTTCTGCGCAGTCCCTCGTATAGAAGGTAAATTGAACGCAGAGAAGCACAGCATAAAGCATCTCATATGGAAAGGTCATAAGAGGGTCATTCTGTTTGACAATAATTTTCTAGCAAGTCCAGGGTGGGAACATATCTTGGATGAGATCGACGAGCTTGGTCTCGGTGTTGACTTCAATCAAGGATTGGACGCAAGACTGATTTCTAGGCGCGCAGCCAAGAAAATTTCAGGACTGAAAACAGACCGGTTCGTCAGGCTTTCATACGACTCTCTTAAAATGGGGTCTTATGTTGAAAAGGCTATTAATCTTCTTAAGTCAGAAGGAATCGATGCAAGAAACATTTTGGTTTATGCTCTCTACAATTTCACTGACACTCCGCAAGACCTCTTCATTCGAATCAAGAACACGTTGAGCTGGGGTGCCGTTTCTTATCCGATGCGCTATCAGCCAACCAACGCTCTTTCAAAGAATACTCATGTCTCTTCAAACTGGGACTCAGTTAGACTAGATGCGGTACAGAGAGCAAGAAGGATCATAGGTTCAGGAGGAGCATTCCCTCCGTATGAAGGAATGCTGAAAGTCAAGGTTCGGGGGTGCTCAACTTTTGACGAAGCTTTCAAGGAATTCATGGTGCCAGTGGTGGTAGCCCAATGATCTGTGCGTGTTGCGGTTTCGAGATAACTGGTAAGAGGCACGCGGTTGAGAATGGAACAAAACATGTTTGTGAGAAATGCTGGAACAATCCAGAATTATTCTTCCCAGAAAGGATCCAGGAAGACGAACGTCTAAGTTTGCTTTCCAAGATGGCAGATGAAGCAAGAAACAATGAGGGCACAATTTCAGTAAAAGTATTCAAGCTTGCACAAAAAGAAATCGAAATGTACGTTGGAAAAATGAAGGTAAACGACATTTTGGAGCTTTACGAGCTAGACAAGTTCAAGGAAGAGGAACTTGAAGGCTATCAGCGCGAAATGTATGAAGAAAGAACTTCCGAACTCGTCGAATACTTAGCAAAATGTCCGCTTGCTGTCATGCCGGCTCTGCTCGTAAGCCTGAGAAAAACCGAGTTTGAAACGGCAGACGACGATTTTGGGGTTCTTAAGATACCTAGAAAGAAAGGATCAATCTGGATCATAGATGGCCAACATAGAATCGGTGGATTTGGCAAGATTCGAGACCGATTTCTTTTTTCGAAGACTATAGCACCATCTTTGTTTTCGGGTCTAATGGATTACGAGTTTCCAGTAGTGTTCGTAGATTCACAGGCCGCGGTAGAGAAGGTTGGCGCCAAACTCAGAGAAACGGAAGCGGGTTTCTCTTCGGAGGACATTGAAAGAACAATCTTTTTCGTGGTCAATAAAACCCAAAGTGGAATAAGTTCTTCCTTGAAGGATGCTCTACTTTACAGGATCAAGACTAGCGGGATTCAAGGGTTACCGATCATTGAGAAATCAGGCTGGAGAATCAAAGCGGCGGAAATCGGAATAACCCTAAACGCCCAGGACAATTCACCTCTGAAAAACAAAATAAACATAAGTGGTAAGAGAGATACTGGGAAGCCTATCCAACTGAACTCTTTTGTATCATCACTTGAGATGCTATTTAAGAACAAAGACTTTTCAAACTTGCGCAAAGACGACAAACTGTGCTTTCTGGAAGCCTATTGGTCGTCCCTAAGAGATCTGCTTCCTGGGGCATTCGACGTCAGGACTGAAAAAGGATACATGCTCTTGAAGGCGCTTGGCGTTTACTCGATTCATTGGCTTGCAAGAGACATATTTCAGTCAACTGTTAAACAAGGTTTTGACTTCAAACGAGTCGAGATATTGAAGGAGAAGCTTACACCCATCAAGTCTTTCGATTGGGGCGTAAAGACATCACCGCTTTCTGCCTTAGGTGGAATGAAAGGAGCCAGCAAAGCCCACGAATTGTTGCTATCTACGCTCAACTGCGACAAGGACACAGTTTTGGACAAACAAACGTTACAGGGTTATGTTGATTACGACAGTGAAGAGCAAACAAACGACAAACGCGTGGAATCGCGCTCTTAGAACACGATGCTTTCTAGAAGATATGCCTTTCTCTGCATGATTAGCGCGCGCAAATTGTTTTCATTTAACAGCGGCGAGCTACTCACAAGCGGGCGCCTCATATGTTCTTTCATCCTACTGCAAATGGCTTTTCATTATCCCTAGTAGGGCACCGTGTAGCTTTTCAATTGCTAGGGGCATTGTAGCCTTGGAAACTTGCTCTCGCCGCCTTTGAGTGGCGTCTAGCGTTGCTTTTTGGAGTTGTTTGTTTTGGTTCACAGAAGAGAGGCTAGGTTAAGGCTTCAGGAAAGACGTATTCGCAGAATAATACTCGTCGCCGCGTACTACGATCGGGAACGTAGTGAAGTAGTATCTGAGATTTCGCGGTTGGATGTTATTCGGATGTTAGCTGAACCGGTTCAAGTGAGTCTTGTTCCTGACATCGTTAAGGGCGAAGTTTTGATTGACGCTCGTGGAACTGGGAGTCTCCAGCACTAGATGCGAATGGTGATATCTCTTCAATGGTTAACGAGTCTCATCGAACGAAGATCGTTCATCGTCTTTTTCAACTCCGCAGGACGTTTAGAGTCGACACTCAACGGTTGAGGTCGAAGATGATTGAGGATCTCACAGCGCTTTTTGACATGGCGTCGAGCTTTGCGAGGGGCGATTACAAGTTTCAGCGTGAAAATGGTAAGCTGGAGCCGGTGTCTCTCAGTGAGAGACAGAAATGGGTTCGTGTTGCAGCATACACGGCACAGATCTTGGCCAGCGTCACAGACGGGCTTGATGAGCGTCAGATAGATCGCGACCTTACAGAGTTGGAGAGAATTGTTAATGAAGCGAGAGCAAAGGGTAAGGCTGCAAAGATTGAAGAGAGAGCTCGACAGCGAGAGGAACCTCCCAAGTCTACCGAGGGATAAGGTCGAGTTCTTCGAGAGGGTTCTTAAGATTAGGCCTTACCCTTATCAGGCGGAGTTCTTGAGAGATCCTTCTTCGCTTAAGGTTTTGAGGTGGCCTAGGCGGGCAGGCAAGACCACGATAATGTCTGGAGACGATCTTTATTGTGCTATGCACTGCCCAAATTCGAAGATTATCATTACTATGCCCAAGTATCAGCAGATCAAAGAAATATATTTCCAAACCCTCCATGAGCATTTGGCCCGGATGGACCGTGAGATCTACGATGCTTACATTGAGTCCGAGCTGCAGACAATAATACACGTGACGAACGGATCTATCATTTTAGCTGAGACGCCAGAGCCCTTTACCATTCGAGGCCATGGACCCAGAAAGATAAGCATTGACGAAATGAACTTTATCCGCAAGGACGAGGATCTCTGGCTCAGTGCTCTGCTTCCGATGACTTTGACGCAGAGTGTGGATATTAACGTTGCAAGCACGCCTTGGAACAAGGATAGCATCTTTTTCAAGATGTGTTATGATAAGAGCTTCAGAGTCTTCAGCGGCAACATTCACGAGAGAGATCCACCGCGCTATTTTCTCACGTGGAAGGAGGTTCAGAAGCCGAACGGCCCCCTAGATCCTTCCCAAGTTGACGTCATGAGAGAACAGTATGCAGGCGACCCTTGGCGCTGGCGTCGGGAGATGGAGTGTGCATTTATCGATGACGAGAGCGCGTTTCTACCTTCAAGCCTCATAATCAAGTGTCAGAATGAAGCATTAAACTTTTTGCCATTTGAAGAAAATGTCTCAGGCAACTTCTATATTGGCTGGGACTTAGGCAGAGAGCGAGATCATAATGCTGTCGCAGTCATTCAGAAGTTCGCTGACTATTCAGCGCTTGTTCATTGTAAGCAGTTTCCTTTAGGCACGCCGTACATCAGCGTCATGGGGTACATCAAGAGCCTCTGTGACCGGTGGCAAACAGTTCACAGCGTCTATTATGACCACACCGGAACAAAAGGAATGGATGAAGAGATCGATCGCGCAGGTTTCCCAGGCATCTTTGGCATAGACTACACGAAACCGAAGAAGCACGGGATGGCGACTCTTCTGAAGCAGCATATGATGACTCCGAGAGAAAGCGACAGAAAGCTCTTGCCGGAGGATGCTCGCAGAAAATTTGAGTTACCGTTTGACAAAGACGTGCAAGCTGAGCTAAATGTTGAGCAGTGGGAGCAGTCGAAGGGCAGCGAAGTCTACGCTTTTAGTCATCCAGAAGGGGCACACGATGATCGCTTCTGGGCGATTTGTATGGCTCTTTACGCGAGCTTACAGGCGCCTCCTCCAGGAAAGGGTGCGTTCATGCTTCCTCACTAAATATCAAAAGATTAGGTGATTAAAATGGAAGAAGAAATATTCGTCGCTTCGTCAAAAGACAGAATCGTTAAAGCTCTCGGAATCCGCGTTGCGTGCAATCTTGAAGACCTGCATGTTTACGTCAACGGCGTCGACATCGTGAAATCTGTTGTCCTTGAAGAAGTTCGCATAACGACGAACAGAAAGGAACAGAAACCTTCAGTCGTGACGACGTAAGGAAGTGAGTCATTTGCCATGGACAAGTGAGAAAGCTGAGTCTGCGTTTTTGGCCCAGCGTCTAGTCTCTCCTGATATTAGCAGACAGCAGATGGAAGAGGAGGTTCCTGTTTCTTGGAGAACAGATCAGTCTCTGATGGGCTACGTCAAGAAGTATATGATCGGAGCCACAGGAGTCGGCTTCGTCGTACCGCCTTATATGGCGTACTGGGAGCGTCTCTGGGGAGCTACACCAATCGAAGACTTACCGAAATACAAAGACATGTACACGTTTACACCGTACATTAAAGCAAGCATCGACGTCACGATTAATCTTGCCTTAAGCAACGGTTTCGAGCTTGAAGGCGGCAAAGATGAAATTCGTGAGTGGCTTACTGACTGGCTTGACGAACAGAACATTTTAGAAACTTTGCGGATTATTGGTGCAGACATGCTTATCTCAGGTAACGGTTATCTCGAATTGTGTCGTAACGAAAACGGAGTTGTCGAGTGGCTTAAGCCTCTTGACCCTGTTCACATGCGCGTAAGACGTGATGCTTATGGTGACGTTTTCGGTTATGTTCAGCTTTTGACTTTTCCGCCTGTGGTGTTCGCTGCGCAAGATATTATTCACTTCAGGTGGGGCGCAAAGAGTTGGTGGTACGAGTTCAGTTACGGTACGAGCCAGTTGCGGTCTCTGCTCTTAATTCAAGCTTTGATTGATGACTTTCAGACTGATATGGCAACGATTATGAAAGTCTACACTAAGCCGATGCTGGTCGTTACAGCAGGGACTCCTGAGAATCCTTGGGCTGATCCACAGTTAACGAGTCTTGTTCAAGCTTTTGAAAGTCGGCAAGCTGCAACAGACGTTTTCGTAAGAGGCGACGTAACAGCCAAAGTTCTCCCAAGTATGACGAAGGAGATTAATGTCGAGTGGTGGCTTAACTATCTTCATCGTCAACGGATGGCAGTCTTGGGAGTTCCTAAAATCTTCTTGGGCGAAAGTGAAGGCACGAACAAGGCCACAGCAGACATCGTGATGCAGGAATACGTAACTAGGCTACGGATGATCGAAGAGCTAATCGGCGACATGCTTGAGACAGTCTTATTCAAGCAGCTAATTGAGAGTCAGTGGGGTGAAGGCGTTGAGATTCCAAAGGTTAAGTGGCGTCCGATCTGGGAGCCGACGATACAGGAGAAGGCCGCATACTACGTCGCGCTTGTGCAGAACAATATTGCTGGGATACCTGAGGCAAGATTAGCCTTAGGCTTGAGTGAGGAGCCTGAAAAAGGCGAAGAAGCAACGAGCGCCGGAACTGCGCTGATGGAGAAGCCTGGACAAAAGAAAATTGTAACGCTGCCTCTTCAAACGAAGTGAGTTTTTTGGCAAGCTTCGCAGAGGCTGCCGCATTCTACAGCCATTATGCTCAGCTTCCTCCTCTTCAAAACTCGGCGAAGCAAAGTTGGATTTTTATCCTCGTTGATGATGGGAAACTTTGCGAGCAGTGTGATGAGTTTCGCGGAGAAGCATATCAAATTGAAGACCAGAGCGAACTTGAAGAAGCCTTTCCTTATGGAGAGCAACTCGACAAAGAAACATTCTCTTGCAATATTCATCCAAATTGTCGTTGTATAGTCGAAAGGCAGGAATGAAAGCTGTTAAGACGTAAGCTTTCAAAATGGTGGCCTCGGATGGCTTGTAGTAGCCTCTGTGGTTATACTAACGAGATGCGAAGACCTCACCTAAGTTGCCTCTGGTGTCGTGTGCGTAGGTTCTTCTATGGGAAGCTCGACGTGAAGAAGTATCACAAGAACAGGTACATTAGAGGCATGGTCTTTCCACCGAAGTACTTCAATTATGTCTTGTGCATCGACACGAGCCCAGGTCGGAAGTTCAAGATAATCAAAGATTTTTTGTTGAAGCATTTGTTGACGATTTGTGAAGGGTTGGCGAACTAATATGCCTGGATTAGAAGAAGGCGAAACAGTCTGGCGATACCGCGTACAGGACCCAGACAAGTTTGATAAGAAGCGCGTCAAAGAGATCGGAAGTGGCGGCGTCAAGATTACAGTAGGCCGCATAAAGGGCACGAACAGGTGGGAAGTCCAGAACTATATGTTTGAGAAGCAGCGGTTTAAGACTCGTGAGCAAGTCAAGAAGTGGCTTGACGAGCACTTGAAGTCTCAGATTCAGATGCTCACGGACTTCAAAGCTTGGAACGAATATATCCGCAGAAACGTGAACGCTTACATGCGGATTAGTAAAGTTGAGGGTTAAGGTCGATATCATAGTTACTGCCTGGAGCATGATCTAGAGTCTTCATTCTTCCTTTCTCCTCCAAGTCTAGTTTCAGGCAGTGACAATCAAATTGAAAAAGGGGTGGTTAAGTCATGAATAAAAGATTCGCAACTTTAGCGAGTTTCTTAGTTTTTCTTTTGGCTTGTATCGCTATATCAGCGGCCTTGCAGTCTTTTACTGTCAAGATACCGAGTACAGCTTCAATTACTGTTGTAGGCTTGGGCGTCTACAGCGACGCTGCTTGCACGCAGAACGTGACGAGCATAGACTGGGGTACTCTCGCGCCTGGGACAGCGACGAACTATCAGGTCTATATTAAGAGCACAAGTACTGTAACTATAACACTGGGTTTAAGCACAGATTCTTGGAATCCGTCAAGCGCTTCAACTTACATTACTCTCGCATGGAACTATACTGCTGGGACGCAGATTCAGCCTGGTACTTCGTTACCTGTGACTCTTACTTTGACAGTAAGTTCCTCTGTTACAGGTATTACGTCTTTCACTTTCAATATAGACATGACTGGAAGCGGCTAAATCCTAGTTTTGAGGTGTAACAAAAGTGAGTTTTCAAGCAAGTGTTTGGAGTACGAAAGAAGTAAACGATCTCCCAGATAGTTCCTTCGCTAACATCGAGTCCGGAGGCCAGAAGGACAGCGAAGGCAAGACGATACCAAGAGACCTAAGACACTTTCCGTACAAAGATAAGAACGGAAATATCGATGAGCCGCACGTGAACGCCGGCTTCTCATATCTTCAGAAAGCGAAGCTTCCAATAGCTGCGAAGAAGCAAATACATACGACGCTAGTCAACGCTTGTAAGAAGCTTGGAAAAGAGCATAAGAAGTGCAGTTTTCCAGGTTGCAATGGTTATTCTCCGAGCAAAAAGAGTTTCCTTGAAGATCGTGCAGCTTGGGCTGCTTTAAACGAGAACTATGCGAGAACTCGCGGAATGAATGTAGTCTTCGGTTAAAGGTGAAAGAGTTTGCAGTTGACATATTTCGTTCCTTTCAAAGCCGCCGATAACGTAGACGCGCAGATGGCAATCAAAGAGAGGCTTCTACCGATCGAGGGTACAGCAATCGATACGAGCGTGAACGCAAATAAGTGGCAGGTCCCGCCAGAAGACCTTGACTTTTTCGTAACTACTCTTCAGGGTACGCAGCTTCGCATAGATCACGCAGAGAGCGCTATGGCTGTAATCGGCAAAGTTCCTGAAGGGAAGAAAGTGGGTGATGCTGTCAAATTTAGGGCTGAAATCGGTGATCTCCCGATTATCGAGAAGGTCCTACGGGGCTATTTGACGCACGTAAGCGTCCAAGTTGATTCTGATGATGTCGAATGCTCGAGATGCAAAGAGCAGACACGGAAGGAAGGTCTCTTAGTCCACCTTTGTCCCGGCGCGTGGGAAATCGTTCATAAACCGAGAGTCCGAGAACTTAGCATCGTAGCGAGCCCAGCCTACAAGAACACTGAGTTTAAGCCTCTAGGCTTCGCTTCGGCGATGAATGAGGGTCAGGAGAAAGCGCGTGTACAGTTTCAACGAAAAGAATTTCTTAAGAAATTGCTCGCTGTGAGATTAGTATGGGCGAGTTTACAGTCATCTGAAAATGACAAAGATGTGGGTTCTAAGGGAAACCTGCAAGAACCTGAAAATAAACCTGAAAGTAAAAAGGAGGTGAAGCCATTGTCTGCACAAAATAATGGGCAGCAAGCGGCTTCTCCGCATCAAGCACAAGGCGTAACGAATGTCGCTCCCGGAGAGGGGGCACCAAAGCAAGTGACTTACGACGACTTGTCGAATCAAGTGACGAAGCTGTGGGACCAGCTTAAGACTGCAGGCACAGACGCAGAAATCGACGCTTTAAGCAAGAAAGTCGCTGAGGTCGAGGTTGAAGTTGCGAAACGAGCAACTAAGAAAGGCCTTACACAAAAACTGAATGAACTCTCAAGGAAGATGAGCGAAAGCGCAGCTGACGCGGCAGACGCAGAGTCAGCTAAGAAGGGCAAAAAAGGCGAAGACGGTGCTAGTGAAGGCAACGGAGACGGCGACGGAAAGAAACCTGTGCCGCAAGCAGAGTCTGCAGAATCAGCAGGCCGCATAGCAACTGGCAAAGGCATAATCTCAAACGAAGAAGTTGCCATGGAGCAGAATGGTCCATCTGCGCCATGGTTTAAAGACCTCCTCAAAGCTAACGCGATGCAGAAAAAGCTCGGGAGCGCAACTTTCTCAGGCTGAAATGGTGATGCTAAATGAGTACACCAATTTTCGAGAGTACAAGCCCGCTCATAAATGATCGTTTCATCAACCCTTACATCGCAGGCGAAAACCTCAGTCCCGGTTCCCTCGTCGAATTAACTGCTGACTGGACCGTGAAAAAAGTCAGAACACAGAACAGCATAAAAGTCGTCGGAATAACTCTGACGAACGCAGTTGCAGGCCGTCAGGTGTCAGTAGTGGGAAGAGGCCAGTGCAGAGTCACTATCTGGGGAACAACCGTCGTGGCCGGAGACCAATTCGGAAGCGGCGGCGGCGGCGACACAGCAGGAACAGGCTCAGCAGGCACAGCAATCCAAGATAACACAACCAAAAACAGCAGCATTCTCGGGAACATAGTGCAGGGTGCAATAAGCGGCGGAACCGCCGTCTGCAACCTCTGGTAGCAAAAGGGTGATTGATTATGGCAATGGTACGAGACGCTTTTACATGGGTAGACACAGGAGCAGTAGCGTATCCCGCATTACATCAGCACATTATCGAACTAACGATGCCTGCATTGCTCGTGAAGCAGCTATTCCCAGAGTTTCCGCTCGTCGCCGGTAGGACTGCAGCTTTCGTGAAGGAAGCAGGTAGTAGATCAGCTGCAATCAGCGAGATCAGCGAAGGCGTAGAAATCCCCATGGACTTCACGCCGCTAAGCTACGTGACCGTAACGCCCTACAAAAAGGGTCTTAGAGAAAGAGTAACACGCGAAAACATCGAAGACCTCTACATCCCCGTGATCGAGCAGCAGCTTCGCAGATTAGCGCGAAGAATGGCCTATACGATAGACCTTGACTGCCTAAACGTGATCGGAGCAGGCGCAGGAATCGCAAGTGCAGGAACAGGCTGGAGCATGGGCGCAACATTGACGAGAACTCAGCTCGCAGGTACACTCGGCCAAGAAGACATTCTCTGGGCCAAAAGCTACATCGAAAGCAAGAGCTTCAAGCCCACGCACATCATCGTGAACCCGATTAACGCGCGAGCCCTCTACGAACTGCCAATGTTCAGCTTGTGGGCTCACTACGGTGAAACAATCACGAAAGGCGGCGTCATCGGCACAGTCTACGATATGGAAGTCTTAGTCACAGCAGCGCAGAGCGCAGGAACAGCGTACGTAATAAGCTCTGGAGAGAACCCAAGTGGCGCTTACGCTCCTATGGGCTTCTTCATCATCAAACGGCCGTTGATGAGCGACATTGATATCAGGAAAGAGTTTGACTCTGTAGACGTTATGCTGACGACAAGGTACGCGCCCTTAGTGCTTAACGGAGATGCTATTGTCCAAATAACAGGACTCAACACAAGCTAAACTCAGTGACTCAGTTTCCTATCTTTTTTTTAAGTAAATGGGCAGAAGGAACGTTAAAGCGCCAAAGAAGCAGTTTGCGTGCGAAACCATCTGGCGGTAGGCAACTGCGAAGCCTCTCCCGTTTTCGTCTAAAGCCCGTCCACATACTGGATAGGCCGAACGTGTCCTTTAAATGTAAACTTTGATGGAGGTGAGAAGTCTATGAAATTAACAGCAGCACAAGGCATCGTTCTTGTGACGCTCATTTTAGGTGTCCTTGGCGGTGTTCTTAATGAAGTGAGTACGTACATCCAGACTCTTGACTTATCGTGGCTTGGACCGTATGCAGTCCTTGTCAAGGCTTTCTTTGCAGGCGCGCCGTACATCATTGCAGTAACTTGGCTCTATAACATCTTCGGGTATTTAATGCAGAATCAAATGGTAAAATCAACTCCTTTGCCGTTTGATACTCAGAAATTCGTTCAAACCCTTACTCTGTTCATAAGCACAATCGGTCCAATATTCATGCTTGCGCCAACGCCAGAGTTGAAAGCCATCGGCTCGCTTATTGTCTTTATCGCGACAGCACTCTTGAAGACATGGCAAAACATTACGACGCAAATGTCAGTATCGAACTTGGCACTAACGACAGGACCAAACGGAATAGCTGAAGGTGTTGATAACGGCTCGCTTGTTTTCTGGTACCCAGGACAGTCAACGCAGCCCGCAGGGACAATTCAAGTTCCGTACGGATTATCGATGGCAGCGGCACAAGCATGGATTACTGCGCACCCCGGAGGAAAGTAAAACTCTTTCATTCTCTCTCTCTTTTTTCTATCTTACGTTATCCTGCGATAAAGTTCTGGATTTAATCCAGACTTCGCAAAAGGTGAAAAAGTTGCATAGAACAAGTAGACGAGAAAAACTGTCAAAAGCAGTGTTGATCTTAATCGTGACGCTGCTCTTAACGTCTATCTCTTATTTCCAGCTTAAAATAAGCGTCGTCTATGGTACTATTACGGGCGATCAGCCCCCAGCTTCTGGCGATTGGATAATTTCGACGGGTCCAGGCACCACGGTGACTAGCGAGCCAAACTTGATTATCAACGGCAGCATCAAAGTCAACGACTATCGTTATTTCAAAGTCTACGATAGTAACATTACGATCAACGGAAACTTTACGAATGTTGGCGACGCAGCTATCATAATCTCAAACTCGACCATTTACTCCAACATGACACGAACGAATAATTACGGCTCGTACTTCATGCTGAAGGGAAGCAATGGCTATTCGGTCAACATCACGAATAGTAGATTTCTGAACGCGACGAATAACCGAAATTACATGGACTTAGAGCTTAACCAGACTTTAGTGAACGATGAATTCCGCGGCTTCGGAGATAACGTCCTCACTAATACCTACGGAATCCTCATCGATCCAGGCGCTGCTTATAGTGGAAACTTCACAATGCAAAACGTGCACATTCATCAGATTAACGCGACATTACAGCTCAGATACTGCACCGCAGGGCTAATAAGCAACGTAACTATCGACGAAATTCAACAGTTCTTTGGGCTCGGTCTTGGTGCATCAGGCTACGTAAGCCTATTATCGATATATCAATGCCAGAATATCGTCATAAGTAATCTGACGATCAACTTCACGCAGACGATCGGAACGCACGCGATGAATACGCCAACGGTCTACGGGTTTGGCTTGTCCACAGGAACAACAAACATCACAATCAATAACGTGACTGTTCAAGGATTATTCCCAACGCTAAACTTGGATGGCGGCATGAATGACATAACGCCGCATTTTGCATTCGACCCTGGCAATGGAACGTCAGTCTTTAACAACTGCACATTCATAGGAGCCGGAAACGCGCTCACGAACACGAAAGTAGGCGGCAATCTCACAATCAATAGCGTATTAATCCTGAATGACTCAGACGGTTTTGAAGCATCAGTGGATGGTGGCGGCAATCTTACAGTTTATGATTCCACGTGGATAAACTCTGATGTTAGTCTGCAATCAAACAACACTATGAATCTCATCCGACCCACGTTCATCGTGAACGACTCAACCCTGAGCTACCACGGCTTCGTAAGCAACTTTGCGAGCGGCTACCTCTGGATAACAAACGCAACCTTCGGACCGATCAATGATACACAAGTCTTTGAGCAGTTTGACGAGAATCCTGGCACGGACATGAGCGTTCCAGCGCATGTCTGGCAGTTCTACAACTTCACATCTGACGGCTCATACGTTGAAATGTGCGAGGAAGAGCCAACGTATCTGAACGGGAACACAACTTTTGCGAACGTAACCTATGGAAGCAAAGTTCTCAAATACACTTTAAACGCTCTAGTAGGCCAGAACAGCACTTCTTTCGTGTATAGCCCAAACGGCAACGTTCAAGTAATAACTGGCGCCACTAGCTACTCGTACAATGCCTCAACAGGAATCATCACTGTAAACGCGACAGGAATGAGCACAATAACGCTCGATTGGAACGTTTACTGGATGAACTTTACGTTCAGAGATATGCTGCAGGGTTTGGTTACTTCAGAGACTTGGCAACTCTATAACGGCACACAGCTTCTAAGTTACCAGCAGGGTCAGACAAGTCTCTATGCTGGAACGTACACGCTGGACACGTACTATCATGGTTTTCTACTCAACATTTCAAGCCTCCCAACAACGACTTACGGGAACACAGTCGTCAACATCAGCTTGAACATGTATCCGGACGCAAGCGGCTACATCGCAGCGAACACAACATTCACGGGAATCGTAGTCACTGAAAACCCGAATGTTACTCCCGGCTCGACTATCTTTACTGCTAATGCTGCACACGTGCTCTTCATCGTGGACGTTAGCAGCAACGTAAGTAGCGTAGTCTTAGATGGCAGTAGCACGAATGCTTGGACTCAAATTAACGGGACGGTTACATACATTAACTTTACAGACGTCTCGTTTTCAAGCGTTGAAATCGACTATTTCCCACCAACGCCGCTTTCTGCGCCCTTCTTCGCGATTACTGTTGCTCTTGTTACTGTAGGGTCAGGCTTTGTCTATTGGTTCTATCGGCGAACTCACAAATCTCGGAGTGGAACGACTTGACAGAATACGAGTCGAAACAAGGTACTTGGAGTCTCGCAAATAATATTCTCCAAGGAATCGTAGGGATTAATAAGCGCGCGCTCTGCGTGGCTGGAAGCGAAACTGACACGGCTTACAGCGTACAGGCATTAGTCAATCAAGCATCAGGAACTAAAGCGTCAGTTGTCGTATTCTACACTGAGGATGAGAACTTTAACCCTATATACGTGGAATGCGTACTCGACTTCGGCGCCGGCAGGCTTCATATCGATCTCGTAGACGCTGCACAGAGAGCGATAGTTGCAGAGATAAGTTTCTCTCTCACACTCGGAACTGCGTACATCGTGAAGGTAGAAGCAAGCACGTACTCAGATGGCACGGGCTACGTGCGATTTCTCGTTAATAATGTCGTGCAGCTCTATATAGAAGACCTCGCAGCAATCTTCACCGCTGGTATGGCAGGCTTCGCATGTGAAGGCATACTCGTCACAGACGGCGCTACTTTCTCGAATGTAGTCATTCAGAGCTTAGTAATCACAGCGCCTCCAGCAGCAGGAGTATTTCCGATAACGGCAGCAGATGTCGCTGCACAGCTTAACGCTTCCGGGCCTGATGCAAATAATAACTATACTGTCTACGGCTTAACGATCGCACAAGCGGCGATTCAAGCTCACATAGACTACGCGAACAACTACATTAATGCCATCTTGGGCGCAAACTTGCTAAGTTCTGATCCTAAGTATCCGATAGCGGTGATAGCCTGTCTCGACCTCGCATGCTTGCGTGCTCTTGTCGTGAGTAGCGGTGGCTCTCTCACAGGTGCGTATGACTACTTCCTCGGTGACTTGCGAGTGACGCGTGCTGCGCCGTATGCGAGCGCTCTTCAGAGAACGACAGATAACCTCAAAGCAGACTTGGTAAAGCAGATCGTGAACTTGTCGACAGCAGTGAAGACGGCTGATGCTTCAGTTGCCGGTAATGTCCCAACTTACAGAGGAGGGCTAACTAGTCCATGAGTCAACCTATTCCTGGAAACCCGCAAGTCTACGGACCCTACGACTTCAGCTTACCACAAAGGTCTACTGGAACAAGAACTGTCTGGAGCGGAAACTACATCTTCGCACGGGTAAACGGCCAGAAACTTATGCTAACGTCTCAAGAATTCCAGAACTTGCTCAATCAGGGCGTTGATGTCGAAGTAAGAACGCCTGGAACGTGAAAAGATCATGGGCATACCTGTACAGAATCCTTTTGACCCGCTGATGTTACTAATGAATAATCCTAACGCTCCTGATCCTAGTATCGCTCAGATCATAAGCAGCCTCTTGCAAACAGACTGGGCTCTTGCTTCACCCGGCGTGAAAGACATAACATGGGCAACGACGAGGTTTGATGCGGCGCAGGATGTACCCGCTAACTTTGTTATCTCGTGCTATAATCCTGCTGGTCCTGTTACAGCAGAACCACTAAGTCGAGAAGCTTGGCAGATTCTTGAAGACGTTGTCGTTGATATCCTCGTAAGAGTCTCTGCCGGTACGGCTCTTGCAATAAGCACGCGAGAAAGCATTCGGCAGCAGGTTTACAGCATCATTCAAGCGAACCAGTTTAACGTACCAACGTGCAGTGATATTTGGCCGTTGCGCGAGAAAGAGAAAGTAGAAAGCCCAGAGCTAATGCGTCTTACGATCATGTTTAGGTGCAGAAGCTTCAAGATCACAACTTAGAGGGCTTAACTCATGAGAGGCCATAAAAATAGCATCGTAGACATCGCCAACTATCTGGACAAGAGAAAGAAACAATAGCATTATGTGATGCTCGTTAGAGGGCTTTTATGAGCGCAGTCATTCATGTTGAGGTCTTACACGCTCAGGAACTCGCCGATGACTTGCAAGGTTTTTTCGTTGAGACGATAACTCAAAAAGTGAGCGATGCGATCTCAACAGTCGGCTACCGGATGCGCGATACAGCTTTACAACTTGTTCCGGTTCGCACAGGCTACCTGCAAAGCACGATAGGTTTTGAGCAGATAGCAAGTTGGGCTTTTCGCCTCTTCGCGCGTGCTCTATACGCGCCTTATGTAGAGTGGGGCACACACAGAGCAGCAGCGAGACTCTTTATGACGCATGCCGTTGAGCAGCATCGAGACGAGATGGCTCAAGAAGTTGACAACGCAATCGCTAGCGCTATCGAAGAACTTTATGCGTTGTGAGAAGATGGACCGCTGGCTTAAGCTTCACATCTTCAAGACTTTCTTTAACGCGAGCGTTAGAGTCATGAATCTTGCTACACCGAAAGTAGAGGCAACGTGGCCTCAGAGTAAGATCGTTAGCAACGTATTCGTGAAGCTGTACAATACACATAAGATAGAGGCTTTCTGCGGCAGATTCGATGACGTTCCCTATCAGAATCTTGCAAAGCTGAAAGACAAGAATTTCTTCAGAGTTTTGCAGTTAACTGAGAAGCTTCTGCTTTACTTGGGTGAGATGGACCGGTATTATCGTCAATGGCTCGGCTTCGTCTTCCTTCTTACTGAAGATGAGCTTAAGCGGCAGAAAGAAGCCTTAACTTATCAGGATTTCTTCGGTCTCGTTAAGGCTCAATGGGAGTTTAATATGGGAGGAGCCGTTCCTGAGGAATACTTTAACGCTCATAAGGAAGATTTCTTGGATATAGTTCTCGCAAACTTCCTTATGAATCTCGCATAAAACTTGAACAGAGGTGAAAATAGCATGAGCACACCATTAATAGGTCGTAACGCCGTTGTCCAATACGTTTCTGGCGGAACATCGATAACCATAGGCTTCGCTCAAGGCGCTACAGAAGATATGACTGCTGACTTAATCAAAGAGTTTCAGATGGGCAGCGACAAAGCAGCCGTTCTCGCAGCAGGTAACAAGCATTTCAAATTAGCAGTTGACAGGATGTACATAGACAACGCCTTCGGAGCAGTCCTCTATGGAAACCAAGTTGTTGACTTTGTCTTCGGCCCAGCAGGAACAAGTGGTGGAAATCAGAAGATAACTATAAAGAACGTCGTTCTCACAGCACGAAATGTGAAATACGACCAGAAGGGCATTGTCGCCGAGAAAGTAAGTGGCGAAGGAAACGACCGTATAGTAAGCACGTTCTAAGCATCCCTTTTTTCTTCTTTTCGGCGTGTTTTGCGCTAATTCACAGTTTTGGAGGTTAAGATATGAGCAAAAATGAAGAAATAGACTGGAAGAAAGTAACAGAAATGGAAGAAGCTGTCGGAGAAGCTCAGAAAGCTAAAGCGAAGAAGGCGAAGCTCTTTGACCCGAAGCAGCTTGTTACAAAGGCTGCTCAGATCAAGACTATGACGGACTCCGAGTTGGGCGTTATCTCTTTCGGAACTGTCGTCACTGAAGAACTTTTAGAAATTAACAAACTCGCAACGCCTGAAGAGAAAGGAATTCTTATGCTCTATAAGGCCCTACATAAAGCATACCCTGACATTACACTTGAAGACGTCAAAGCATTCAGCCTAGAAGACTTCACGAAGCTCATGAAGCTAATCTTTGGGAGCCAGGTTTTTTTCCCGAATCAGAAGCCGTCAGAGAATGGATTGAAAACTCCGGCGACGTTCAAAGGATCGGGTTCATAGCATACGCATTCGGCTACACGCTTGATGAAATCGGGCAACTTTCTCCCTTTCAAGTGGAGTTTCTGATTCAATGGTGGAATTGGTGGAATGAGCAGCGAAGTTGAGATACAGCTTACAGCAATTGACCAAGCATCTGCAGTTGTCAATCAAGTAGCCGAGAATATTCAAAATGCAGACTCACAAATTACCGAGAGCACAAATGCCGCGTCTAACGCGACTCAACAAGCAGGTCAGAGCACTCAACAGACAGCGTTAGGGTTCAATAACTTAGCAACTTCCGGTATGAGCCTCTACATGGCCATTGACAGAGTAGAAAACTCGCAAGTCGCGCTTGACAGGGCACACTTAGGCGTGGAGAAGGCAACGAACGCTGTTACTGCTGCTCAGACTCACTATAATGATGCTTGTGCAAAGTACGGTCCTAACAGCAAAGAAGCACAGGATGCGCTCGCTAAGCTTCAGACAGCACAAGAAGGTCTACAAGTCGCTCAAGAGCGTTCTGATATGGCTCAGAGAAACTATAACAACACTTTAATCTTCAGCGCGATGACTGTTGTCCCAAGCCTTATTACTGCTTTCACAAGTATAACAACAATCGGTCCAGCAGTAAGCAGCGCTGTTGAGGCAATCGGCGGAGCAATGGACTTTCTTGCAGCTAATCCGGTCGTGCTTATTATCGCTGGAATCGCGGCTCTTGTTATGGGTCTCATTTATGCTTATGAAAACTGCAAGCCTTTTCGAGACGCCATAAACGAGATTGGCATAGTGCTCGGCGGCGCCGTGATGACTGCTGTAAATGCAGTTCGTACCGGTCTGACGTGGCTCTGGCAGAACGTCTTAGCACCAATTGGAACCTTTCTAGCCAAGGATTTAAGCGCTAACATTGTCGCAGTAGGCGGCATAATCCAGTGGCTCTGGACTGATTGTTTTCAATTTCTTGAGAACGGTTTGATCTGGCTCTGGGATCATGTTCTGAAGCCACTAGCAGACTTCGTCGGAAATACGTTCAAAGGCGCTCTTGACGCTGTAGGCTCAGTTGTGAAGACAGTTTCAGGATTTTTTGGTGGATTAACCAGCGCCCTTGGCAGCTTATGCTTCGTTCATGCGACGCCGGCAGCGCAAGAGTTCAACAAGACAATAACTGATACAATCGGCTTGACGGATACGTTAAGTGGGAAACTTGGCGGTCTGACGAGCGGCCTTACAGGCGTTGCTGGCGGCGTGTCAGGACCTTCTCCCATAGGCGGAATAGCTGCAGCAGCTACGAGGGCACCTATTACTGTTACGATTAGCGCGCCTCTCGTACAAGTTCAGGGCAGCGCAGACATGGATACTGCACGGCTTGCTGCTCAGCTTGTTCAGGATAAGCTGAAAAATGTGCTCGTAGAGGCAAGCAGTCACGGGGCACTTGAAAGTCACAAAAGAGTAAGAATAGGGTGGAATGGTTAAATATGCTGTTAAGCGAACAAGAAAGAATCCTCACAAATGAAAAGAATCTGCTGAATAATCCAAACACGTATAATCCGTCCACTACGTGGGGACAGATATTTGACTATGGCAACGTCACAACACCAGAAGACGGTATCGTTTTCTTCGTCTTTACCGTAAACGCGGGCCTAAGTGCTCAAGGAGATATCGAATTATTCATTGGCGGTATGCCTGTTGAATGTTGCTCACCTTCGCCCCAAACAGTAACAATGGTCGGAGGCGCCATCTGGCTGCCAGCAGGAACGTACGATGTTATTGCGTATGGACGGCAAACTGGATCAATGTCTGGACCATCAATTTCAAACTTGCAAGTTGGATTCACACAGTTTAACGACTGTACATCATACGCTTTACAGAATTCTTCAAGCTGCAGCCTCACAGTTCCAGCTCGCACGACTCCCGTCGGCCCTCTTAACGAAGCAGTTTTTGCCATAAACGCGACGGCGCTTGCACCTGTGAATCAGCTTGTTACAACTCTCTACATAACTGTTGATGGACACTTACAAATAAACGATGAGAGCGATTTCGGCAGCCGAGTAGCAACTGCTAAGTGTTACTTGCCTCTTTCCGTGGGCACAAGCCACTCGATAAGCATAACTTCTGATAATGCTTCAGCAACGTTATACCTAAGCGTTATTGCTTGTCCATGGATTCTAACGACAGCAGCACGTCTTCATCAGCCCGTGACGCTGAGTTTTCCACAGATGAGTACTCTTTATTCAATTATCGGCATCCTGTTCAACGATGTCGTGAAAGAATGCTTTGTCGGCAAGCCCAAAGGCGTGAGCTTCGGGTCTGAGGATTATTACGGTTATTCTTCAGCCGGGACGGGCGCAATAATCTCGTTTAGCTATACTTTTGACAGCGTCAACGCTACAGTTGTCACATTAAGTGCGGATGGGCTTGGCTGCTGCATAGATAACATCGCGGTGGATGTCAGATGACCACTGTAAGCGCCGGTACAGCGATCTTAAACGTGGCAGACTGGGAAGAAACTGCTGACAGTGCCTTCCATGAAGCGGACACTTGGGAGCAGCAGCAGTACAAGCATAAAGTCCGTGTGTACGGCAAAGTGCACAAGTGGGTTCTCACGTGCTTCGAGAAAGACGTGTCATGGGCTAACAGTGCTGTAAGCTATTTTTATGGGCTTCAGAGCGCTGGAACAACCATAGCCTTGGGCAGTGACGACCCTCGCAGGCCTATTAGTCCACCCGTCAGCGTTAAAGTTGCTCAAGTCATGCTGAAGCTCGCGCTTGAAGGCACACAGAACATTCGCCGCTTCACAGTTGACTTCAGAGAAAGCTTATAGAAGCTCTGAGTTGGTCCGAATTTGGTATGGTTTAGAATGAATTGACTTGTACTGGAAGTGATGAATCTTTGAAGAAATTACTTGAAAACTTGGTTCAAGGTCTTCAGATTGGGGATCTTGTTCGTGTCCAGTGGTGCGACGCCAGCATAGGGAAAAGCCTAAGCACTGGCATGAATATTGACGTGCCCGTAGAAAGCTGGGGCGTGTACCTGGGGGTCTTGGGCGAGAAAGCGAAACACATAATTCTTGCACAAAATAACTTTCGGTACTCTGATGGATTTTTCGACCTTGACTATACGGCCATACCTCTTCAGTGGAGCGTTGGCATAATAGTGCTCCTCAAGGATCATGTCCACGCAGGTGAAGCGAAGCAGATGCTTAACAGTTTCCTCTTGGGTGGACGTCGAATCTTGGCCAAGAGCAAACGGCAGCAGAGAGTGCGGAATCATCATGACCGACTGGATTAGGAGAGCTCTTACTCGTAAGGGCCTCGAAAAAGGCCCCAGGGCACGCGTCATCGTTATTGAGGAGCCCAACGAGAAGCTTGTCTACATTGTCAAATTTGCGCTTGGCATGACTGCATGTCTGTCTGCAGTTGAGGTTGCATATATCGCCTTTCTCGGCCGCTGGAACAGCGAGATCTTCGCAGCTATAATGGAGCTCATCGGAACAGTCACAGGTATATTCATCGGGCAAAAGTTCTAACTTCCATCATATGATTTTTGGGTCGGTGGATAACGTGCGAAGACATGAGGTTTTCCACATCAGGCACCTCCGCAGCACTTTTGACAGGTGTTCAGGCAAGTTCGTCATCAATATTGCCTATGAAACGTCGGCACCATCACACAGTAGTCGCGTTGTGTCTGTGGCCCAAGGCTTTGGCCTTGGTCTAGACAAGTGGGAGAAATTCGTGGTTTATGCTGATGTGCAGTTGAAAATAGGCGATCATGACATTGTGTATATTACTGGAGATTCAGGCAGTGGGAAAAGCGTGCTGCTGAAGGCATTGCAAAAGGATCTTCTTGACAGCGGCTTCACCGTGATCAACGTTTCCGACGTAAAGCCTGAGCTTAACAGGCCGCTTATTGAAACAGTTGGAAAGGAAGTATCTGAGGCACTTGGGCTTCTTGCAAGCGTCGGTCTTGGAGACGCGTTTCTAGTCCTGAGAACATTCGATCAACTTAGTGACGGCCAGAAGTACCGGTATAAGATTGCGAAGATGATGGAAAGCAAAGCCCAGTTTTGGGTCTTGGACGAATTTGCAGCCATGCTTGATCGTGACACGGCCAAGGTCGTGGCTTTTAACCTTCAGCGACTGGCTAGGCAGCACGGGAGAGCAGTGCTAGCTGCGACAACGCATACGGACCTCTTTGAAGACTTGAATCCCAGCGTTCACGTTAACAAAAGGTTCGGAAAAGAGATCACCCTAAAATACTTTCCAAACGAGCCCTCGCCTAAATGTAGCTTGGTCAGGGAAATGCACATTGAAGCCGGCACAACCATGGATTGGAGAAGACTGGCAAGTTTCCATTACCGCAGTCACCAGATTGCTGCGCCACGAAAGGTTTTCTGTTTGAAGCGCGGTGAAGAGCTGTGCGGCGTGATAGTGTACTGTTATCCGGGGCCTGCATGTTTCGGCCGTAGGCTGGTTCTTCCCAAGATGAGCATGAAGGAATTGAATGAGAAGCTGAGTGTTATCAGCCGGGTTGTCGTGCACCCAAAGTACAGGGCGGTGGGCTTAGGCGTTAGGCTTGTCAGGGACACTCTCACTTTAGCAGGCACGGAATATGTTGAAATGTCAGCTGTGATGGCAAAGTATAACCCGTTTGCGGAGAAGGCAGGAATGAAGAAGATTGCTGAACAACCGCCGTCAAAGGAAGCTTTGAGGATTGCAGAGATGCTTGAGCGAATTGGGTTTGACATTCAGTTGCTAGGAAGCACAGGTTATGTCCTCACGAAGCTCCGGACTCTGAAGAAAATTGACTTGGTCCAGATAAGACAAGCTTTCATTAGAAACCCTAACATGCGATTCTTGAAATCGTTTTCTTATCACCTACCATTCGGCATTAAAGGTGTGTACGCTCAGAAAATAGAAAACGCAAGCCTAGACAAGCTCGCCGGCTTAATCAAGATCTGCGGCTTTCTGCTGCAGACGAAAGTCTACCTTTTCTGGAAACGTGATTGAAGAGAGTCTTGCTACATTGAGGGGTACTGGTGCGTTAGTGGACGCGACGAGAATCCTAACATCTAAATATGGAAACGACTGAATCATGAGCCATGTCTCCTATTGGACACGCAAGAGTATTTTGGGAATCTTCTCTATCTCCAATATACTCGCTTATTTTAACTATTATCGGAGTGGTGATTGGTGGATCGGCAGTTTATTATCTTCTGAGAGTAAGAGGAAAGCCAAGACTCTTCATCCAAACTTTGGTCAAAGGAGATAACTTGGGTTTTAGCGTGAGTGTTGAAAGAAATATGATTAGGGATGCGAGAGTTCGATGTAATAACATAAACTATTTTTGGGAAGATAGAACAAGGCTCGAAAGAAAGGATTTGTATGTTGGCGATGCTCCATGCTCATTCTTTCCTTATCGAGTGAATGTCGAATACGTGAGTCACATCTCTGAAAATTCAGGATGGACACATGAAGAAGAATCGAGACTCAGTGGTGGAGTTTTGATTACAGTCAAAGAAATGACAACACAAAAAACCGTGCATATTGAGGGACACCCCATTCCAAAGAATTTCACGACACCCGTTGTATTTGCGCGTTCCCCTAGCGAACCCATATTCAACGCGTCTATCAGGATAATCGGAGAAGGCGTAGAAGAAAAAAGAGACTACTCTTTGAATGTTGGATTGGATAGCCTTATCGTTCCTGCTATCAAAGAAGGCAAGCCATTGATGGATTATGTTTCAATCAGTTTTGCGTTGAAAAAGAAATCTCTCTTTCGATGAAAAAGACAACTTTGGAAAGTCCTCCTCGGATTCGAGTCCACGTAAGAAATTGTCGTATGCTATGGGTTGTATTCTCCGAAGTGTTTGGCTACTGTGGCTATGTCTTTGCCGTCGACTTTGCCATCATTGTTCACGTCGCAGTTCGCGTTCCATATCAGCGGTGGTGAGCATCCGGGATAGCTGCCGAAGCATTTTGCGGCTACGGAAACGTCTTTGCCGTCGCATTTGCCGTCTGGAACAAAATCCCAAACATTAGCAGAGCCTCCTGTCAGGTCGCCAACCATCGATACCACGACCCATCCGCCAGTGAAGTTGTTGTCCGTCGTGCTCGTTTCGCCTGGAACAGGCTCTGCATAGGTGCTTATCGTATAATTGCCCGTGACAAAACCTGTTGTGTCCCACATGAAGATTAGAATTGTTGAATCATGACTGTTCAGAGGGACATTTACAAACGTGTGAATAGCTGTAACGTTGCCATTGTCTGTCATGTTCGCATAGATTGTAACGTTGAATGTTTCAGGAAAGTCACCAATATTGGCGAGGGAAGCTTCTATTGCACAACCATAACCTTGACATACCACACTTGGGCCTACAGCAACACTCGTCACTGCAACGTCGTGCACGAGCACTACGTAGTTGCCAACCACGGTCCCAAGGCTTGTAACGGTAATTGAACCCGACCGCAGCGAAGACAGACCTGTCGTGGATGTCCAATTGTACTGTTTCGTGCCTGAAATGCCAGCAAGTGGCGACTGGAAAGCAAAGGTGTGAGTTGAGCCTTCGTCCCACCAGAATGAAGCTGGAAGGGCGCCAAAGTCGTAGTTTGAGCCGTCTATGACGACTACTGTATCGATGCAGTCTGGGCCGACACCTGACTGATCAAAAGTGATGCTGTACTGAGTCTTGTAGGTGCCAGTGACCGTGGTAGCCGCTGAAACAGTCAAAGGCGAAGTCACGTTGGGGCTCACGAGAACGTACTGCTCACCGTTTGGAGTGACAACAAGCGGAGAATAGAAGCTGAAAACAACCCTCGCTCCACTGTCAAACCAGTCAGAGTAACCGCTGCTGTCATAGTCTGTTCCGCTGACATTCATGACACTGCCAGGAAAGTCTGAGCCAACACCTGACTCGGCGAAGGTCACACAGTACTGAGTCACGTAGTTCGCCGTAACCGTCTTGGCTTCATCCATCAGAACCGTCGTTGCCGGCAAGCTTGAGTCGGCTATCTTGGTCATGTTATCCGTTGTCCACCTGCTGAAGCTGTAACGAGAAGGATCAGACACTATATCAACGTACTGAGCCGCCGATATCGAAGCGAAGGAACCAACATCGTGCCAGCCCTGTCCAGACAGAGAGTCAACGCCAGAAGGACTCGTGGCCAAAGTCAGATAATACTGAGTATCGTAATTTCCGGTCAAGATGCCCGAACCCGTAACATTCAATGATTCGTTCTGAACGCCTGAAAGCCCATACGTGGAGTTCCAGACATACCGTTGGCCGATGCCCGCACTGAGCGGCGAAGCGTACGAGAAACTGTGACTCGAGCCTTCTACCCATAAGAAGGATAATGGAAGCTCACTCGCCGTGTAGTTGGTCCCATCTATGGTTACTACCGTGCCGGTGAAGTCTGAGCCAACGCCAACCTGATCAAACGTTGTAACAGGACATATTGTCAAAGTGGTGCTGCTGCTGTTCTGGGCGTTGTTCAAGTCCCCACTGTAGTTTGCCGTGATGGTTACAGTGCCTAGGCTGGTGTCGATGTACGTGGTTGAACAGTTTCCAGAGGAAAGCATGCTATTGGAATTGCTGAAGTGGCCCGTATTGCTGCCAGTGATCCAAGTGACAATACCCGATGGGCTAGACCCAGACACGATGGCGGTGCAGGTGACGGGCGAATCGACCTTGCTGGGGTTCACCGAAAAGATGATGGATATTGAAGACTGTGCCAGCATGCCAGTCCAAGGTTGCATGAGCGGATAATGGTCAATGTTGCTATTGTGTATGAGATAAGGGGTGTCTCCCATGGCATCGCTACCCGTCACATTCTGATAGGGTCCATTGAACAAATCGGCCCCATCGTAGTCACCCCAGCAGTTTCCGCCTGAAGGGTAGCCGTTGTCCCATAAGTTGCCGGAGGAGTCGGAGGTTACGAATCCTTGGCGGGTATTGTTGAAGAAGTTGTTGTGGAAAATGCTGTTGGAATATGAAGCTTCTATGTACACGCCGTACAGCGTGTTGTTTGCGAAGTTGTTGTCAGTTATGTTGTTGTTGTATGATGAGCCTCGAAGACTGATGGCGCCGAAATTGGATGATATTGTGTTGGCCAGGCTATTCCCGCTTAGGCTGTTGTCGTATGAACCGTCCAGCAAGATTCCTGCATAGCTGTTTTTTGTTATGTTGTTTCCTTCTATCGTGCTGGAGGATGCTTGTTGATAGTAGATTCCGTTGCCGTTGGAAAACAGGTCCGTGTCTACGATGTGGCAGTTGGAGCAAAGATATTGGTTCAGTCCATTATGAAACGATTCTATTGACATGTTCTCTATCGTGACGTTGCTGACGTGGGCTAGGTAGATTCCGTTGGAATTAGCGAGTCTCGTTCCGTTCAGAGCGAAGCCCAGCCCATCTAAGATTGTGTCATTTCTTTCGATGATGATTCCATTGGTAGAATTGGCGACGATGTTGTCCGTCAGGGTGTATATGTTGCCGTTCCTGCTGATTGGCGCATCTGCGGGTTCCACATCCCCGTTCTCTTTGATGTATATTGGATCGGCTACCCGAAAAGTAGTCTGATTCGTGCAGCCTTCTGCATTCACGGAAACTACATAGGTTCCGAGTTCTGCGTTGACGCCGAGCGTGAAACTTGAGTTATAGTTTCCATCGGAATCAGTCGTAGCCGTACCGAAATAGTAAGGAGTGTCACTGCTCGACGATTTCACGCCGATGCTAACTGAAACGCTCTGCTGCGGCCAATCATTGTATGTTAATCTGCCCCCGATGCACACTGTGTCTCCGATAGCATAACAGGGTCCGTCTGTCTGCACTGTTATTGACCATCCGGACGTGCAGCCCACAATTCCAATCGTGAGAAAGAGTATTCCCACTGTAAGCCCCAAGAAAATGGCGATAGATAATAATAATGCCCTCCGCGTTCTTTTCCCCCTCTCGCCTGAGAGTGATCTGTTTGTTCAAGCCTATTAATGATTTATGGAAACACCGCGCTATGAAGTCTGTTTTCTACCGTACGCGTGCAATTGGTTTCTTGATAAGTCGTTTTGGATGAATCGAAAAGAAAAGGGAGGTTCTAGGAGGCTAGCTCGCCGCGGTTGCGGCGGTATCGTCAAGCTTGAAAGAACGTCATCGCTGAGAAGATGCACGTACCGGGTTGTGGAAGATTGTTTCATAAGCCACTTAAGCTTCTTGAAGTTAGGTGTCTTTTTGGGGGGAAGGAGAGACTCGAACGTTGAGAACAGTCAAGCCCTCCATCTTCAATTCAACGTGTTCAACATGCCAGTCGAGAAAGCAAACGAGTTAGATGAAGGCAGACGTGACAGACACGACATAATGATACAGATTCTTTCTATCCTAAGATCCACCAAATCTACTCGAAAAACCAGACTCATGACTCTGGTTGGCTTATCATCTGCTCAATCAAGACTGTATCTCGGCTTCTTGGAGAACAACAGGCTGATCCAGACATTCGGACATGAAATCTCGGTCACCCAGAAAGGTCTGGTCCTGTTCGAAAGATGTTCAAGTTGCCCCATGTTTGAATGTGACAATTCAATCTGGAGATTCAATGCGAAAAAACTCGGCCAACCTCGAATTCGCTCAATCTGATGCCTCTGCTTTCAGAGATTCCAGCGGAGTTTGACTTAGGGCGCGCTTTGTGGCAGAGGTGGTCAGAGACAAGTTGATTCAAGTGAGGAAACAGTAATCCCTTTTTCAAGCGCGCATGCAAACAAGTGCGTCTCGCCGGTTATTTCTTTTTTGTAGTGCGCGTTACCATAAGTTTGAAATTCAAAACATAACAGTAGGTCAGTTTGGGTTTGTTTATCATCCACATTAGCATGTTTTTGCCCTCCAGATGCGGAGGGTGTTCCCTTTTAATTCTTTGAAGCTCTTCGCCATCGAGGTTCTTATGAAAATCCTCAACAACCTAGAAGAACCTAGAAGAAAAGCGTTCTGGGCTCAACGGCGTACCCTGTTGAATAGACGATCCAAGAGTCGGGATTGCAGTACTTCACCTGAGCGCCGTCTTGCCGCAACATATCGACTATCTTGAGGAAATCCTTGCTCGACATTCTTTTGCTCATTACTGGACGCCAGTTTTATCATGGTGCAAGATCATATAAAAGCCGAATTCCGAAGCCGGGGACATGTCAAAATTCGACATGCTCAACCACGAGTCCTGAAGCTCGCATTGTTCGTTTCTTCAGATTCATTATTCTCATGATGAACTTGCGCACATGCATGATGCAGTGGCAAAAGGTTAAATCTGATATGTAACAGCTATGGAGCGGAGGAGGATGGCTGCAAAAAGATTCCTTTCTCCCTTCTCCCTTCGTTAAACTGCTGCCATCCTTCTTCTTCAGAATTCAAACGTTGAAGTTACCCGAATAAGCTTTGTGGAAGAATCTTCTAGAACAAAGTTCTACTCTCCTCCTTTGAGTTGACAAAACAAGATGTGCGATAATGGCCACGCGTTGTCATAAGACATTCTTGCCTCGTTTTTTGACAGCAGACTCCTCAAACCCGCTCGAAAAAAAATGCTATAGGTTTCGAAGACTATTTCTCAGAATTCCATTCAAGCCTTCGCGAACTCGTAGAATCGGCAAGTTTCAAGTTGCGTTTATCAATCCTGCAGGATGGTCGCCGACGCCTCTCAGGTTTTCGTCGCCATCAACATTAATGACTCGGGGATGTTCAGCCAAATCCCCTCGTCCGCTTTTGTCTTCGGTTCGATTGGAACGGTTACCGTGAACTTTGTTCCCCTGCCCGCCTGGCTTTCAACGCTTATTCTGCCCCCGTGGGCTTCGACGAGTCTTCTGCAGATTGGGAGGCCGAAGCCCATGCCCTTTGCCTTTGTCGTGAAGAGCGGCGACCACATCTTGGCCAACGTCTCGCTCGACATTCCTATGCCCGTGTCTGAAAAGTCGAAGGACACGTTGTTTTCGCACGGCCTGCTTTCTATAGTAAGATATCCGCCCTTAGGCATCGCGTCGAAAGCGTTCTTGATGATGTTGATGAAGACCCTGCGCATCTTCTCTCTGTCAACCTTCAACTTGGGCTTGTTTGCCGCGCTGTTCGTCACTGTGATCTTCACGGGGACTTGAACTGCCGATAGTGCTTCTTGCACTATTGATTGCGGAGTGGCTTCTGCCACTTCAAGCCTTATCTCCCCCGAATATTCGAGAAGATCGCTTATTATCTTGTCTGAGTATCTGATGTTGTCCTCGATGAGTTTCAGCATTTCTGATATCTGCTTGTCTTCCTTAGACCGCAGCTTGGTCTTCAAGTAGTAGGCGGCTCCAGCAATCCCTGTCAGAGGATTGCGCAGGTCATGGCCGACCATTCCGGCCAGTTCGCCGATGGCCGCCAGCCTTTCAGACTTGACAAGTTGCGCCTGTGTTCTCTCCAGCTCTCTGGTTCGTTCTTCCACCTTTTCTTCCAGGTTCCCAGCGTGTTCTCTCAGCTGCTGAAGAAGCTTGGCGTTTTCGATAGCGACGGCCGCTTGGTAGAGGAACATCTCCAACGGTGCCAGAGAATCTTTGGTCGGCCGTTTTCCATCCACGGGATCGTCTATGCTTACTATGCCCACGATGCGCCCGTCAGCCAGCTTCAGCGCAGCGTACAGCAGGTCATCTGGGTTCCAGTCAACCATTTCTTCGGGCCTCAAGTGACTCAACACTATGGTTCCGCCGAAGTTCTTCCTAACCCACGGATCGTTCCATGGAAGATAATAGAACTCGCCGATTTTGAACCTGCTGAACCTTGGGCCTATGCGTTCCTGCCAAACGTGGCCAGGCTGCCTGTTCTTCCACAAGTATTTTCTTTCATCCTTAGTCAATCCGGCCGTCACTATATCTTCGGGCCTGCATATCTCTAGATTCTCGTCTCTGACTGACAGGACGACTCTTCGCCATCCGAACCTTTTGACCGCATTCAAGATTGCCTGAAGACGCTGATGCAGATCCGCGGTGCGGATCATTTCCGCAGAGCTTTTCATGAGCCAAGTCTGCTGGCGATTCCGCTTTTCTATGTCGTTTCGTTTCATTATGTTGCTGAGAGCAGTTGCTGTATGCGAGGCCAGAATCTGCAGCAGGACCACGTCTTTGTCGCCGAAGGCATTCAACTTCTTGCTTTCCACGCTCAGAACGCCCAGGACTACACCTTCTGCCAGCACTGGGACGGCAAGTTCTGATTTTATGCCACGGCAACCTTCGATGTAATCACTGTTCTTGCTCACGTCAGGCACGAGTATGGACTTGCGTGTCCTCGCCGCCTTCACCGCTATGCCCTTTTTGTTTCCATTCAAAGGCATTGTGTGCAAGAGTCGAGCCCGTGCACGTGAGTATCCATGCTGAGCCACGAGTTCAAGCTTGTCTCTCTTGACGAGCCTGAATGTAGAATGCTTGAGGCCTAATGTCTGTTCCATAGCATGAAGCGTGAGCCTGTAGACCCGCGGTAGGCTTCGGGCTGCATTAAGCTTGGCAGCATAATGGTTCAGTGCAGAAAGTCTTTCTTCCAGATTCTTCTTGTCCGTAACGTCCCGAAAACTCCAGACTCTCCCAACATTCTTTCCTCCTATTTTCTGAGGCCTGGAATAACGTTCGAAGACTCGTCCGTCTTTGAATTCAATCATGTCGTGGCTTTCTGCATTCGGTTGATTGTACAGTTCCTTCACCTTTTTGAGGAAGTCTTCCGGTCTCTTCAACTGGTCCAAGACAAAGGCCAATACATCCTCGTCACTTCTTGACGCGAGGACAGTTTCGGAGATGCGCCACATCTCGACGAATCTCCGGTTGAAACTCGCTATTTTCCCTGCTCTGTCGACCACGAGAATGCCGTCGGCTGTTGATTCAATCGTGGCATGCAGGAGAGAAAGCGATTTCTGAAGTTGCTCTTCGATCTTCTTGCGCTCCGTGACGTCTCTCAGTCTGCATTGAACCCCTACTATTTCTCCTTCTTTCATAATGGGGTCACTGTTGTATTCTGCGTGTATTGTGCCCTTTTGGGTTTTGAACACCAGTTCCCCGCGGGAGGCTTCTCCTCTACTTAGTTTCTGAAGGTCTATGCGAACGCGCGGCCAGTATTTCTTTGGGGCAGCTTGGAGCAGATGCCTTCCAACAGCGTCTTTCCCTTCGAGTCCGAATTCGGAGAATTTTCTGTTGCAGCCAATGACTTTTCCATTAAGGTCACATATCAGAATTCCATCTGGAGAATTTTCAAAAAGGTTCCTGTACATCGACTCTGTTTTTCCAAGAGTCTCTTCAGCCTTCCTTTGACGTTTTTTCGATTTTTCGGTTTTGCATGTAGAAAGAGTGCTGTTTGTTGACTTCGCACGTTTGCAGCTGATTTTGTTTTCAGGTTTTCCTTTTGATTTGAAATCGGTCAGACTTCTCTTATTGGTTCTTCGTCGCATTCGATCAGCTCCTTCACGGTTTTGATCATGTTTTTCTCTTGGAAAGCACGTTTGGCCTGAGACACGTATTGTGCGAACCCGAATCCTTCAGACTCGTTCCATTTGAAGGACTCGTCGACTTTTTCGTAGAGCTTCCTCATGATAAGAATCTCGACGAAATTGGCGCCTACTCCGAAAATGTTTTCGATAGCCTGCGTGAATGCCGTTATCCTGCTGGGGATATCCTCTTTCTTAACGTTGAAGCTTTTTTCCAGATGGTAATAGATGGCCTGCTTCGCAGAGTCACCTAATGTGGACAGCCCATCATCTACTGCCTCAACCAGGAGCTTCTCGAAATCCCTTCCAAACAATGACAAACTTTTCACACAGTCGATATAGAGGTTAAGGATGTTTTCAAGTGGGACCAAATAAATCAATTATGAACCACTGATCAAGATTAACCGTGTGCACATTTATTCCATGTCGATTTCGTCTAGTACGAGAATGTGGTCTCAAAGCCTGCGATTCTACGATATGTTGATACATGTATTGGATGGTCTATTGGACCTACTTGGATGAACTCTGAAGATTCGATGGATACATGTGCGCAGGCGGTTTGGAGCATAGGACGAAACTGTGGCTCGCCGATCGGAATCGTTGTCGATGCGACTCAGGCGTCAACGGAGGCACGGGCACCGCTTCATATTGCGACGCCAGAATGTTTCGTCCGTCTACATATGCAGGTTTTCCCAATATGGTTTATCTGCGAGGAAGGCTTTTAGAAAGTTTGGAGAAGGCTTCGGAAACGGCTGTTACGAGCTCAGGGAGGTGGGGGTGTTGGAATTTTCGGTCAATTCTAGGCAGGCAATCGTTGCCGTTTGGACTCTTATTTCCTTAGCCATATCGTTAACGGTTGTGCTTAGTTTAGGCAACCCATTCAGTCTTGGTTCATGGCAGTTGTCGTTAGGTATCTTCTTTGCGCTCACGTTGGTCATGGTTCTTCCAGCATACCTGCTCATCGCCCTGTGGCAAATAGTGTCAGAAGAGTGAAAAGCGAGCAGGCAAGCTTTCAAGAATTGGACAAATTGTTTATCTACCCGAAGCGTCAACGTCGAATAGGGTTTCAGCAGTTTTTCGGGGGCTACGAATGCTGCTAGGCGCGAGCAAACTGTTTGTTAGGAAAAAGGGAGCGCATTAAAGATTAGGATGTCATCGTTGAGAACATGGTTTGTTTGAGGAAAAAAAGGATTTTTGGGAAAGTGTTAGTCTTCGCCTTCAGATTCACCCGGTGGTTTTCCTGGTCCTCCGGGTCCTTCTTTCGGTTTTGAGGATGCGATTATGTCGTCTATGCGGAGTATCATCGTTGCGGATTCAGACGCTGACTTGATTGCTTGTTCTTTTACGATTGATGGTTCAAGTACGCCCTTTTCCCGCATGTTTTCGATTTTTCCCGTGAATACGTTTATGCCCTTGTATTGTCCGTCTGGTTTGTCGTGCGCGGCCCTGAGGTCAACGATAATGTCCAATGGGTCGAGTCCTGCGTTTTCGGCCAGTGCCTTCGGCACTATCTCTACTGCTTCTGCGAATGCCTCCACTGCTAGCTGCTCTCTTCCACCCACTTTCGGGGCGTATTTTCGCAGTCCCTTTGCTATCTCAATTTCGGTTGCTCCGCCGCCTGCGACTATTCTATTGTTTTCCATGGTGTCTGAAACCACTGATAGCGCGTCTGTCATGGCTCTTTCTGCTTCGTCGACCATTCTTTCTAGTCCTGCCCGTATGAGTATCGCCACTGAATGCGGATCTTTGCATTTTTCGACGAAGATCATCTTGTCGTCGCCTATCTTGCGTTCTTCAACTAGTCCGGCTGCGCCGAGGTCTTGGGCTTTCAGGTCAGTCAAGTCGCTGACTATTCTTCCGCCTGTTGCCTTTGCAAGCTTCTCCATGTCTGACTCTTTCACTCTTCTAGCTGCCATTATTCCTTCTTTGGCCAAGAAGTGTTGTGCCATGTCGTCTATGCCTTTTTGGCAGAAGACCACGTCTGCGCCTGACTTCTTGATCTTCTCTACCATGTCCTGTAGCATCTTGTTTTCCTGGTCGAGGAATGCTTTGATCTGAAGCGGGTCACGGATTCTTATTTCGGCGCTGATCTCTGTCTTCTCGATTTCCAACGCGCAGTCCAGAAGGGCTATCTTGGCCTTCTCTACCTTCAGCGGCATGCTCGAGTTGACGACTTCCTTGTCTATTATCACGCCGCTTATGAGCTGCGATTCGAACAGGCTCTTCCCCGTCTTCTTTATCAACTGAACATTGTCGATGTCCGCTATGATTTTGTCTCCCCGCTTCTCGACTATCTGCTTGACAGCGTCTATCGCAATATCTGCGAAGTGTTCTTTTGCGGGGCCTACTGCCTTGCTTCCCATAGATGTGATTGCAACCTTCCTGTGCGTGGCACGATCATCGATCTCCACCGGTATTGAAACATCGTTTATGATTTCCATAGCTTTCTGCGTGGCCTTGCGGTAACCGCTTACGAGTATCGTGGGATGAATGTTCTGATCCAACAGTTCCTCTGCCTTTTTCAGCAGTTCGCCTGCTAGGACCACAGCCGTAGTTGTTCCGTCTCCCACCATAGCATCCTGCGTCTTGGCGATTTCAACCATCATCTTTGCCGCAGGGTGTTCAACCTCGATCTCGTCGAGTATTGCTGCTCCATCGTTCGTTATGGTTATGTCTCCAAGGCTGTCCACGAGCATCTTGTCCATGCCGCGTGGTCCAAGAGTGGTCTTCAAGACTTCGCCGATCACTCGTGCAGCTGTAATGTTGTTCCTCTGAGCCTCCTTTCCTCTGTTCCGAGTGGTTCCTTCTTTAAGAATCAGGACCGGTTGTCCGGTCGATGTCGTTGTTAATACGGCCATACAAATCCTCCATTCAATACATTTACGTTATTATTCGAAGTATGCAAAAATGCTCAGAAATATAAACTTTTGGTAAAACATGATCGAACCGAATGTTTTCACCCGTAAGAGTTTAAATTTGCGCTTGCAACTTCAATAATTGTGGTCTGATTGCGAGTCTCAGTGCGGTTCTTCACAACTCTGAGGGAAGTGACGGGCAAGAGAGAAGAAACATTGACATTCAGTAGAGGCGAAGACGCAACCATAGGCGCTGTTCTGGAAAGGCTTGCTAAACGGTACGGCAAGAGCTTCGTTGATTACGTTTATGACCACAAAACCGGCGGGGTCAAGGGTTATCTCCAGTTCTTGGTGAACGGGAGAAACACTTCGACATTCCAGGGGTCAGATACCAAGCTTGCGGACGGCGACGTGCTCGCGATAATACCGCCAATAGGCGGCGGCTAGGCTTTAGCCAAACCCCAAACGCGGGCAGGTCAGAAGAGATATTTTCTTAAGAGAGGTTGTCTTAAGAATCGTTGGACTCTGATGAAATCTGAGGATTACTACATATTTCTATTAAAAAATCTAACTAGGTTTAAGTATGCCTGCGCCTTAGAATGTAAGTGAGGAAAACGAAAATGCGAAAACAAATAACAATCCAAGACGCAGAGAGCGAGCAATTTCGGAAAGACCTCGCAGCCTTCCGAGCGTCTCTTAGAGGCGAGTAAGATGCCAATGCGAGCGATACCACCAGAAGAGAAGCGGGCACTCCGAGAACTTAGAGAGAATCCCAAGATCGTCGAATGGTTCGACCGCGTGCAGAAAGACGGCACAGGAAGCGCGGGAACACTAAACGTCTACATCCACGATTTTCGAGATTTTCTAGCGTTCGCGAAGATGACGCCGGAAGAACTCTTGGATACCGCGGGCAAGAAAGTCATGGAAGAACAGAAAACAGGCCTGCAGAAAGAGACTTGGGCAGAGAAGCTGACGACAGCCTTCTTTAACGAAGAGTGCAAGAAGAGCGCAAGGACAACGTGCAGACGAAAGTATACTGCTGTGAGAAGCTTCTTCCGCGCTCACGGTCTTCTCTTTACCGGGAAGAGTCCCGACGCAACAACTATGACAGCGCCGCTCAGGGTCTACGAAGACGAACTCACGAAACTCTGGGACGCGGCGAGCCTCCAAGAAAAGCAGGTCCTCAGCGCACTACGAAGTACCGGATGGCGACCGAGCGAACTCGTGGACACAGCAGGAAGAGACGGCAAAGTTCGAAAGGGCATAACTTACGAAGACATAAAGAAAGACTTGGAACGCGGCGAGAAGCGGCTATACTTCGAACGCGTCAGCAAGAAAGAAGGAATCTGGGTCGGCGCATTCTTTAGCGTCGAAGCGACGAACGTCACGAAACTAGCGATGGAAGAACGCAAAAACACAGGCGAGATTTTCACAAACGAAACGCGAATATTCCCGTACGGCGAAGCGCAGTTAGCACAGTACGTTCGCCAAGCAGCTGAGAGAATCGGGCTAAAGATAACGCCGAAGACCTTCCGTAAGCTTTTCAGGACAAAGTGCGAAAGTATAATCGGAAAAGACGCCGTCTACCGCATGGCAGGCTGGGCAATTCCAGGAGTCGGTAAAGTCTATAACCTTCCGCCGCGAGAAGAAACTCTTAAACGCTTTATCCAGATCGAACGCCTAGTCACTTTTGAGCAGACAGCAGTAAGTAGCGACGACGCAAGAAAAGAAGCACTCTTAGCATTCGCGAAGATGGAAGGTTACAGCGACGCCGCAATCGAAGACATGCGCGTCAAATTCCGCAGAGGCGACATGACTCCGGAAGACGTAGAAAAACAGCTTAAAGAAGACTTAGAGAAGATAAGGCAACGAGACCATCTTAAAACCGAAGGCAACGATGATAAAGAAGAGGATTGCGCCGACGGCCACTGCCCAGAGTTTCTGCAAATACCTGAGGCTCAGCTCTTAGCGCATCTCAAAGATGGTTGGCAAATAATCAAGGAACTTGCAAACGGCGAAGTCATAGTTAAGCGCGTCCGGTGACCTACCCCCCTAGGTGTTTTTCCGACCTTCAAAGAGTCTCCCTGCCGAAGTTTAAACGTCCGCAGAGAAAGTGCGCAATTTTCAGACGCATGCTATCTGCTATGTTCTGTCTACTGAGGTGTCCTTTCTCAACGCTAAGCGTATTCTGTGTTCTCTAGTGATGTTGCGTTTGATACATTGTTGTCAGCACAAGCATATTTTTCTTCGCATAGAGGACGATTCCATAAAACTTTTAAGCGTAAAACACAGCACACGGTGCAAGAGGGAGAAGGTTGAGGAGAAAAGTAGTCTCACTCATTTTGATTTTTTCGATTATTCTTCCGATGTGCGCAGTATTTATGCCAAAGGTGTCTGCCACTGAGAACGTGATTTTCCAAGATGACTTTGAAAGCTACGCTGCTGGTACTTTTCCGTCTTCAGGAGGATGGCAGATAGTTTGGAACGGCGCTGGAGACCAGTATCAGGTGATAACCAGTTCTTATTCGCATTCTGGCTCTAGATCGCTTCAACTGATAGGACAATGGGACTGGAGTTCTGTAACCAAGAAGGATTTCTCATCAAGCAGTGATGTAATTGGATATGAAGGCTGCATGATGACAACGAGCACAGCCGCAGACGGAAGCATTGGCTTCTTCAACCGACCAATCGATACATGGGGACGGTTCTATGCAGCAGTCGGCTTCGGAAACGGCAATGTCGCTTGTGGATCAACCGTGTTTCAGCCTATTGCGCCTTACACTTGGTACAAGATCAGAGTTGTTCTCGACAAGAACACGAGGCTTTTCAACGTGTGGATCAACGATGCCTTGGCGGCCCAAAACCTAGTAGAACCAAATGACCCACATGAAATTCTTTCCCTGGAAGTTTCAACAGGATGGTCAGGCCAACCAGTCTATTTTGACGATGTCAAAGTGTTTGAAGTCAGTGGGCCTACTCCGACGGGCCCTGTCATTTCCTCGGTGAGTCCGATTACTGCAACTAATTTGCAGACAATAAAAATTCAAGGCAGCGGCTTTGGCAACATTCGGCCTCAAACCACCCCTGTTGGCGATGGTTCCGTAGATACAGTGGCAGGTAGCGCCCGTGCAAGTAGCACGACTCCGTGGATGGACATTGGTGACAGTGGGAAATATCAAAAGACGGGCGACACTTCAGATGGTGGTGAAAACTGGGCTGCAGGCGTTACAGATTTCCGTACCGTTTTTTGTGAAGTTGGGATTTACATAACGAGTTGGACGGACACTGAGATAACCTTGGGTGGTTTTGGCACTTACTTAGGAACCAACGGTCAAGGCACCTGGTACATAGAGCCAGGAGACCCATTAGTCGTAGATGTGTTTACGCCCAGTGGACAAGCTAGTTATCATACCAACGTGACACCGACCCAGTCTTCGACGTCCGTCCTCTGCTCACCCAACCCTGTCTCTGTCAGTTCATCTGCTACATGCACAGCCACCGTATCTGGTTCTAGCCCGACGGGCACCGTTATTTGGAGCACGAGCAGCAGCACGGGCACCTTCAGCCAGAACGTCTGCACTCTGTCATCCGGACGCTGTTCAACAACTTACACCGACTCAAGCCCGGGCACTGTGACAATCACAGCAAGCTACAGTGGGGATTCAAGCAACGGTCCGAGTAGCGGTGGCGTCGCTTTGACAGTACTAACAGAATACTTATCTCTAGAATCAAAGATCACCAGACTCGTAATCTGCGACAACCCGACCTTTACAGTTCTTGCTGAGAACCAGCTTCTTGCTAATCTGGGGATTTCGCTTGAGTGCGATGTTTTCAAGGAGACATCAAAGGGAGATTCGCTCTTGAATTCTCAAATTCTTGATCTCAACGTTCCCGAACAGGGAGAGACTCTGCAAGAGTTTTCCGAAAACTTCGTCCCCAGTCTTCCCGAGGGTACTCTCCTAAAAATCGTTTTTACTGCAGAATATACTGCCAATTCTCAGCAATTTTCGACCTCCTGCACTGATTTTGCGTATACTACTAAGAATCCTGTGACTGTGCGCACCGAAGGTACAATGGTTATAGTTGACTCTCCTCAGGATCAAAGTGTGTGCATAGACCCTTCAAAGCTCCCGCTGCAGTATCAGAATAATCTCCTCGTTACGCCTGATGGGTACAAAATATTGGCTCTTCAATTTGATCATATTGGAGGAGCGTCACCTGCAAGCATCACGATCGGATCGTCAATCCCATTGAATTCCCTTAAAGGTGTAAAAGCCTCGGATGCCCTCGGCGTCGGACAGGGCACTGAAATTTACGACCTATCCACGTTTGCTCTTCAGGTAAAGAGCCCCATACTCAACATGCCTTATTCAGCAACATACTACGCGGCGGTGGAAGCACCAAACGACATTAAGGATTTGCAGCAGGGAGTCTGTTCAAAAGACCTCCTTAGATGCATCGATATTTACGCATCAGGTTTCTGTACTGGCGTTCAATTAGGAGCAGCAATCGCAGCCGTAGGAACAGGGGGCTTGGATGCCCCTGCAGACGCGGTAACCGGAGCATGCGCCGCGCTTGATGCGGCTCATCTCGCCGCATCACTGATGCCGCCTGGGGGAGGTAAGATGGACACTTGCCAGTTTTGGCAACTGCATGACGCGACTCAGCTAGATGCTTGCAGAGATTCATACGCGAAAGCTAATTTTCTATCTGACACGTCGGGATTGAGCCAAGCTGTTCCTTCAGGAGGGCAGTATCCGATCGGCATTCCCCTGGCAGACAACGAAGGACATGTGGGGGGATTTGTCGGATGGACTAATCCAGATGGCGGTGCGCAAAACTTGTTTTGGGTAAAGGCGCCCGACTTCGTTCCTCCAACCTTTGGCGCAGACAGTCCCGATGGGTGGTACAAGAACAACAAACTCATTACGTATGCATGCGATTTCAATACTGGATCAGGCTCTACCCCATATACCGGCAATGTCGTAAACGTTCAATGCTTGACATATCCAGATAGCAACGGGGCAATTATGAATGATAAGAACGGTGACTTGAGCCTACGCCTGGAGACTGATACCGGAATAAATCCTAGTGTAAGTGGTTCATGGTATACTGGGAATATATTCAATGGCACGGAAATGGCTGTTCTACCAAAACTCTACACGGAGTTTAACGCAACCGTAGATGGGGCAAATGTCGAAAATGAAAAAGAAAACTATGATCTGACAGTCTTTAGCACCAATTCGAGCGGGTACATCGTTTCGGTTTGGCAACTTATGGATCAGGAGATAGGAAAGGATGAGGTTGAGAGATTTCAAGTTGGAATTTTACAAAATGGAACATTAGAGGTTCAGGCGCGCTCGCCTCAGTACTACATCGCCTTCGACCTGATAGGCGTTGGAAGCGATTTCATTGGCACGGTAGTCACAGTAGACGGAATAAATTATGCTGCAAGCGATCTTCCAACGTTGTTCCTATGGGAGAACAGCTCAGCTCACACATTTGCCTTCCAGTTGCCACTCCTTGTCGGCTCGGGTGCGAAGGAGTACGATTGGACTTCTACAACAGGTCTATCGACTCTACAGTCGGACTCAATCACCATAACTGGCCCTGGGAACGTGACTGGCAACTACGTGACCCACGTGCACGATGTTGCAGTGACGGATGTCGATGTGGTTGTTCCACACTGTTCAAGCAAGATACGAAGCGATCTGTGGGTCTTTCAGAGATTGCCAGTCTACGTTAACGTCACCGTCTTGAACAAGGGAGACTTCGACGAGAACGTGACTGTTACCCTCTACTGCAACATAACCGCCAACCAGATAATAGGCTCACAAAACGTGACCCTCTCTCCAGGCCAAGATGATATAGTCGCCTTCGTGTGGGACACTACGGGCGTACCCTACCTCCAAAACTATACGCTGACCGCAGTCGCAACCATACCTCTGGACATTAATCCTGCAGACAATACTCAGGCCTGCGGACCTATAACTGTGAGAATCATGGGCGACATCAACGGCGACGGAAAAGTCGACGGCAAAGACATAGCGACAGCAGCGAAGGCATTCGGCACAGTCCCAGGCGACCCAAGATGGAACCTAGACTGTGACATAAACGGCGACGGCAAAGTCGACGGCAAAGACATCGTGCTGGTCGCTAGAAACTTCGGGAAATAATGCTCTCCTCAACACCCTTCTTTCTTCAAACGCACGAGTTCGACCCAGTCTATGCACTGTGGATGCTGCAGTGGCATTGAACAGTCCTATGGGGAATTGAGAAAACCACGTATATACTATAGAATCGGTTTGCCCTGTTTTCCGTAGGACAGTCTATGCAGCTCGACGTAACGCATGCTGTGGAGTGCGATTCAAATCCTATGGTCAACGGCGACGTCAGCCCCAAACTCTCCTTTTTTCTTCGTGTCGAATGTCTGGCTCAGTACGCGAACCCCTCTCGTGGGCTAAACCAGACTGGGGTTCTCGCAAAAATCATTTTTTGATCTTGCTGATTCTTATCAAAGAAAAAGAGGGGGTTGCGACATCTATTCTCCGAGGTGTCTGGCTACTGTTGCTATGTCTTTGCCGTCGACTTTGCCATCATTGTTCACGTCGCAGTTCGCGTTCCATATCAGCGGCGGTGAGCATCCGGGATAGCTGCCAAAGCATTTTGCGACTACTGAAATGTCCTTGCCGTCGCATTTGCCGTCTGGAACAAAATCCCAAACATTGGCAGAGCCGCCGGTCAAGTCTCCAACCATAGAGACAATGATCCACCCGCCAGTGAAGTTGTTGTCTAGAGTGTCATTCTGATCTGGAACCCAGGCGCAGGCGCTCAAGGTGTAGTTAGCCTTGGCCAGCCCAGCAGTGTCTAGGTTGAAGACAAGGTCTGTGCAGCTTTGACTTGGCATTGGCACTATCTGCGACACAAGAGGAGTGCTGCCAGCGTAGACCGTTACGTTAACGTTTTCATCGTTAGCGCCTGAGTTATCTACAGAGACACTCATGTTTGCTCCGAAACTCTGACAGACGACAGTCTTAGCACAGTTGGCGTTGGTTACTCCGACCCTGTGCTGAATTGGCGTGTATTCCTGAGGGTCCGATGTCCAAGTACCCGGACTTGTAAGGAACATGTATGTGCCAAACACCTTATCATAATAAAGCTCCATCGATAGTGTATCATTACCTTTGTGATCGTAGAGGTGATATCCGATCTCCTTCTCCCTCTCAGTAGCGGTTTCCTGAGTTATTCCTGTACTAAAGCTAAGCCCGACTTTCACGGTTCCCGATGCTCCTCCAATACCTTCTACTTCAAAGCCACACGTAGCCGCTACTTCAGAGGACACCTCAATATCAAAAGTAGAGCTTTTTGTCGAACGTCCCGTAACCTTGGAAGAATTGTCAATCGGAATGCCTCCCGACAAGAGATATGGGCCATAGTCAACCACATTACCCTGATCTTCGTCGTGTATGAAGTTGTCGCGACCGATATCCATCGCGAGTAGCTTGCTTCTCCATGGCTCTTGAACGTGGTTTCTGATCCAAGTGGTCGTAACAAAAAATTGGGCGGCCAACACATGCGAAGCTTCTCTCGTCTCGCCGTAGTCCAATACAGTTGCCGTTGTTCCGTTAGGATAGGTTCTGTCTACGACTCTATAATGCAAAAGCCACGCTTCTCCAGCTACTACATCGCCATAGCCTGGACCTATGTACCATGGATCATCAAAGATGTTGCTGGAGCTGAGAGCCTGTGTGGATGATACTACAAGGGCATCTGATGAGGTCGTGCTGGGGGTAACGGATACGCTTTGTGAAGCATCTACTCCATTGCCGAGAAAATCCGCTTTTGCTTCAACTTGAACAGTGGATTTGGAGCCTGCGGACAAGGTTGTTTCGCAACTCGTTGTTACCGTGTTCGAGAGCCAAGTGAAACTGTCACTCCCGGGTGGATCATGCAGGACCGTGTAGACCACTACGGGAATCAAAGCTGTGCCCTCATAAAGAATCACATCACTGTATGGAGGACTGTTTCCACTCATATCCGTCTTTATCAAGCCATTCTGCGCAGCAATCACGTACCCACCATCCGAAGCCACGACTACAGAATAACCACAGTTGCCGCTTCCACCATACCATTTTTGCCATTGCATGTTCCCGCTCGCATCCGTCTTAACAAGGTAAACATTCCAGCCCCCGGACCCATAGGACATGGTCTCTCCCGCGATTACGTACCCGCCATCAGAAGTCTGCTGCACAGAATAGCCAACATCATCGTTCGCGCCACCATACGTTTTGCTCCATTGCATGTTCCCGCTCGCATCCGTCT
>JBEKMQ010000004.1:0-188052 GCA_050008435.1 Bathyarchaeia archaeon | reverse complement strand
CAACAGTCAACGGAGTCACCGTAGCATAAGCCGTAGATCCGGTATCGTACCAACCCTGACCACCAGTCGAACCATAAACCGAAATGACGGTCAAATAGTATTGCGTCTTCCAGTTCGCATTTGCAGTGCTGGGACCACTCATGACAATCGGGTCCGAGGGGGAAGTATTCCCGGAAGCATCACCACTCCACTGAGTAAAAACGTACTGAGTACCAGACGAACCGGCAACAATTAGAGGCGTTACCGTAGCATAAGCAGTCGTCCCACTATCGTACCAGCCCTGACCGCCCACCGTACCATAAGCAGACGTGACAATCAGGTAGTACTGAGTCTTCCAGCTGGCAGTAGCAGTCTTAGGACCGTTCATAACGATTGCGTTCGAGGGGGAAGTATTTCCACTAGCGTCACCGCTCCAAGAAGTGAACACGTACTGAGTCCCTGACGACCCACCAACAGTCAACGGAGACACCGTAGCATAAGCCGCAGATCCACTATCATACCAACCCTGACCGTCAACCGAACCATAAGCGGATGACACGGTTAGATAGTATTGGGTTTTGTAGTTGCCAATTATGCTTCCATATGTTGTAACTGTTATGGAGCCATTTTGCAGATTTGTCAGGCCAGTTGTAGAGTTCCAAACATACTTGGTGTTTGCACTAGGATTCAATGGTGATTGGTAGGCAAAGGTGTGGAGGGAACCGTTTGTCCATGGGAACGAAATGGGCAGTTGTGACCTGTTATAGTTAGCTCCGTCAATTATAACTACTGTGCCTGTGAAGTCTGAGCCGACACCAGTCTGATCAAACGTAATGCGATTTTGCACGATGTAGTTTCCTATTACACTTCCGGAGGTTGTGATGGTCAGTGTTCCGCCCTGAAGGCTTGAGAGTCCGCTAGTTGAATTCCAAACATAGTTTTTGCCACCGTTCACAGGCAAGGGTGAGGCGAAATAGAAGCTATGGCTCGAGCCTTGATCCCACCAGAATTGGGGTGTAGTAGGCAAACCACTGCGACTATAGTTTACGCCGTCAATAGTCACTATAGTACCAGTGAAGTCTGAGCCGACACCAGTCTGATCAAAGATCACTTGATATTGAGTCTTCCAATTCCATGTTATGCTTGAGGGCGTGGTTATAGTGAAAGTCATGGTGGAGGAACCACCAGAGGCCGGAGCGCTTCCGGTACCGGTCCAGCCCGTGCAGACATACTGAGTGCCAGCTGAACCTGCAGCTGGAGAAGTGACAGATGCGGTTATGCTCGTACCAGAATCAAACCAACCACTAACCGGAGTAGGAGAATCATAAGCAGAAGACACAGTCAAGTAGTACTGAGTCTTCCAGTTCGCAGTAGCGGTCTTTGGACCATTCATGACGATCGCGTTCGAGGGAGACGTAGTGCCCGAAGCATCACCACTCCACTGAGTGAACACATACTGAACACCAGAAACACCAGAAACAGTCAACGGAGAAACAGAAGCGTAGGCATTGATTCCGCTATCATACCAGCCTTGACCGCCCACCGTACCATACACAGACGCGACAGTCAAGTAGTACTGAGTCTTCCAGTTCGCAGTAGCGGTCTTTGGACCATTCATGACGATCGCGTTCGAGGGAGACGTAGTGCCCGAAGCATCACCACTCCACTGAGTGAACACATACTGAACACCAGAAACACCAGAAACAGTCAACGGAGAAACAGAAGCGTAGGCATTGATTCCGCTATCATACCAACCCTGACCACCAGTAGCGCCATAAGCAGAGGTGACAGTCAGGTAGTACTGGGTCTTCCAGTTCCACGTGATGTTTGAAGGCTGAGTTAAGGTGAAGGTAGTGGACGTGCCCGACCCAGAACTTGGAACGCTTCCAGTTCCAGTCCAGCCAGTACAAACATACTGAATACCAGAACCACCGGAAACAGGTGAAGAAACAGATGCAGTTATGCTAGTCCCAGAATCAAACCAACCATTAACCGGAGTAGGAGAATCATAAGCAGACGTGACAGTGAAGAAATACTGGGTTATGTAGTGTGCTGTTGCTGTGTGGTTTGCGGTCATTAGGACTGTTATTGGGTTTACTCCTGCTCCTCGTGAGGTTCCGTCAACATCCCAGTAGTTGAACCTGTAGCGCGTGCTTGTTGAAACGTTGACGTATGTTGGAGCGGTCAACAAGACATTAGTGCCGTTTACGTACAGTCCTTGACCTGGAATTGTTGTTATGCCCAACGGGGAAGTGTTGACGGTTAAGGAGTATTGCTGGGCGGGCGGTGGACAGAGGATGCCTACTAGTATCGGTTCGCATTCTGAGGATGTAATGTGCGCGGCTTTTATTACGTATGTTGATGCAGCAGCGTCCCAGTATGGTTGCCTATCTGGTGAAAAAGTGTTAGCCTCTGCAGTCCCGTGAATGCGGTCATATGTATAGTATGTGGTTGTATTGTCAGGCCAATAAGCCGTCTGTGCTCCCCATTGCAGCTTGAAGAATACGATCATGTTGTTTCCGGATGAATGAACATCAAAACCTATGTTGGTTGCGTTGTAGAGAAGGATAGAAGCAGCAAAACCTGGATTTCGGTATTGTGTGACGATGTTTGGTTGTGTCATGTTGTCGTATATTATTGCAACTCCTGGGTTGCTTGACCTTGCTGGAGCAGGTACCCATGCCGTACCGTTGTTGTAGTAAACGGTTACTTGGGCATTAGGAAGTGGGATAACAGTGTTTGCGTAGGACACTCTGAAATCAACCTCCTTCAGCACTTGAATGACGGCGACCGAAATGCCTGTTAGGCCATTGTTATCTGTGACGGTCAACTGCACGGTGTAGTTTCCGTCGATGGGATAAGAATGTGTGATTGTCGGGTTTGATGTCGTTGTTACGGCTCCATCACCGAAGTCCCAACTGTAGCTGGCGATTGAGCCTCCTGGTGCGAAGCTGGCCGAGGCGTCGAAAGTTATGATGTCACCGGGTCCTGGTATGGACGGTGAATAAGTAAAGGAAGCGGTTGGGGGTTCACCAGGATGGGATGACTTTATGAAAATCGGTAAACTTGTGATGGTAATAGCTAGGGCTATAACTAGAATTAGTTTAAGCCTCATGCTATTCCCTTCTCCCTCGGCAGTACTTACTTAGGTTCTCGAAGGCTTTTAAGCTTTTTGGATTTTACTTCTATTTGGCTATTTATGTTTCAAACGATACGAGAAAGCATATCGTGCGGCTGTTAAACTGATCGAGTCTAGTCGGTAAGTGTGATCAGCATGTTCATCATTGGCTGGCAGGTCATCAATCTTCTCGCGCGCGCGGACGATTTGTGCGAAGGAATATCCAAGGCACCATTGCCTCGCGAGAGATACAAGGCGATGCCACGAGTTCACCATTTGCGAAAGATCGTAACGATCGAACCACTGTTAGAAGATCATGGAAAGGTGGGTTCACGAAATACGACCTGAAGTCTGTACGTAGGTTACAACAGCGCGCGCCGCGCTAGGGTTATGGTGTGTATTCTCCGAAGTGTCTGGCTACTATTGCTATGTCTTTGCCGTCACATTTGCCATCATTGTTCACATCGCAATTCACGTTCCATATCAGTGGTGGTGAGCATCCGGGATAGCTGCCAAAGCACTTCGCGGCTACGGAAACGTCTTTGCCGTCGCACTTGCCGTCTGGAACAAAATCCCAAACATTAGCAGAGCCGCCTGTCAGGTCGCCAACCATCGATACCACGACCCAACCGCCCGTGAAGTTGTTGTTCACCGTGTCGGTATCGCCCGGAACGGGCCAAGCAATAGCAATTATAGTGTAGTTGCCTTTGGAAAAGCCGGTGGTATTCCAATCGGAGATCAATGTCGTAGAGTTACCGCTGTTGAGTGAAACGTTCGAAAACGCGGCGATAGATGTTACGTTAGCATTGGCCGTCATATTGACGTAAACAGTGACATTGAAGACCTCAGCAAAGTCGCCTACGTTGGCAACCATCACGTCTATGTCACTACAGTTGTATCCTTGACACACCACCCTCTTTCCACATGCCACATTGGTCACAGCCACATCATGCGGGCTGTTAACGAATAAGTAGGCTGTCCTGGTGTTGTCTTCTGGACTGGGGTCCCCGACTATCTCGCTCGTGTATGCCCTTATCGTGCATAACCCCACGTCTGCAGGGGTCCATGTGAAATTGAGTGTCGCAGTTTCTTCTGGTGCCCAAGTCAGCGGTTCTGTTCCAATAACAGTTTCATTAACAAGCGTGCAGTTCAGGCTTACAGTGAAGTTTTCGGTGTTAGCGCCGTTGTTTTGTGCCGTCACGTAAACAGTGACTGTGTCGTTGACAGATGGCTGTTCGTCCGAGAATGTGATGCTCGTGACGGCTATGTCATGAGCTGCGACTGTGACCACTCCGTCAGTGTAGTTATTGTTGCTTATTTCGGTCTCGTTTGGAACTGGTTCAGCGTAGGCGCTTATTATGTAGTTTCCTTCATCAAAGCCTGACGTATTCCACGTGAAGATGACAGTTGTAGAATCGCCACTTGCTAGGTCAATGCTTAGAGGTGGGTCAAAGGCTGTCATGTTGGCATAAGCTGTCAAGTTAAAGGTCTCAGGGTAATCCCCAATGTTTGCGACTGTCACGCTTATGTTCAGGGGAAAACCCTGCCCAACGATCGTCTTTGCAGGGACGACGTTGGTCACCGCAATTTCATGTATTGCCAGCCTGATTGTCAAGTGTTGAAACGGCATGGGATCGTTCCAATTGTTGCCTGTGTCGTTAACGTAGAATAGCCACTGGATTGTCACCGCACTGCTGTTTAAAATTAATGTGAAGTTGCTCCATGAATTTCCCGTGCCCAAACTGTTGAAACTTGTCCATGTTTCGTTTACCATAGTGCCAGTGTTGTTGTCAGACAGCATGAATCCGCTGAGAGTCGTACTGGGGAACCAGTCACAGTAGAACGTGCTGTTACGACCTGCCAGGTTAGATGTTTCTCCGAGTGATGATGGATAATAGGCTGGAGGCGGCGGTGATGTAGCGCTGTACACAGCCGTTAGCGTGGTTGCTGATTGGAGATCTATTGTTCTGCTCGCAGAGGTTGTGGCATCTGACCATTGCTGAAAGGTGTAACCAGAAAATGTTTGTGGGACAGAAACGGTGTAAGTATCCAAGTTAAGCGTCCACGTTGCCGGAGTGTTCTCGATTCCAAAACCGGCCAATGTTACCGGTACCCCGTCTAAAGCATCACCTTCGGTCGTTTGTGCATCGATCTGAAGTGTTGCGGTAGTCGGTGGGGGCGTGTTTGTTGTGGGCACGTATTTGAATTGTGGATCTAATGGGCCATTGTAGGACGCAGAGGTGACAGTGTTCCAATCGTTGCTGAAGTGGACGACATATACTCCAGTCTGTGGAAACGTGTAGGTTGCTGTTCCTGAGCCGAACATGAAGTTGATCTGTCCAGCGTCGACTGGTATCTTGATTGTTCTAGCGTTGTAGTCAAAGTTGAACATTGTTGCTGGATTGTTGCTGCACGTATCCTCATAAGTCTCGTCAGTCAGAGGTATTGCTAAGGATCCAGTCCCAGGCACTATGCCATTGTAGAACATGATCATTAGTCCTGCGCCGGTAGCAGCAAGACTAGGGGTTCCACCATTCGCGGGTAAGCCCCATGCGAATTCGTTGCTTGCTGGATAAAAGTCTCCTGAATCATCAAGCAGTCCCTTCCAGCCAACGCTGCCCATCGAACGGAATGTTGCCTGCATAGTTGATGTCATGTATGGATAATAGGCTTGCATGGCGGCCCATGCTCCTTCAGTGTTCTGGAGTCGACTTTCCCCACGACCAGGCACATGGTCAAGAGTATAAAACCCTGGATGCCACAGTGGACTGCTATAACCATTGATCAGAAGCTTCTGGTTCATGTCTGAAATCAGTCGATTGACATATGTGTTGAATAGTCCCTCTGTAACTAGGTATCTTCCAGACAGAAGGGCAAAGAAGCCATCTTCAGTTTCCATTGCTGCCTGTCCGTTGTAACCGTAATACAGTCCGTTCCAGAAGAAAGTCTGCTGGAAATTCCAGATCATGTCGCAAGTTGACATGGGTCCACCCAGTTGCTCTAGCCATTCGATCGAGGTTGCAGTATCATCATAATACCGATGATAGGTACCATAGCCACCCGATGTGCTGTAGGCGATGTAAGTCCCAGGATTTGAAGAACCTCCCGCCACAATTATGCTGTTTATTTCATTAATGGCACCAGCTTTGTCCCATTTGGAAGTTAGACTAGAGGGAGCCCAATCGTAAGCATTCGCTTCAAACCTGGCGCTTTCATCACAGTATTCTTCTAAGTAAGTTATTGGCAGATAGCCAGTCATCGTCGCACTTGAGAGGTAACGGTCAAGAGTTGTATCGGACACGGCTGAGGGCATACCGTCATCAATAGCCAACTGCTTCATGAACAATATACAAACGGGCCAATTGCCCATACTCAACTCATCTTGAGCAGCAGTCTCGTAGTAGCTTGGAGATCCAACGCTGAAAACTGTTGCGTAATGAGGTACGTAAGCCACTGTTCCTCCGCTTGGTTGGCTGGCAAACCATGAGGCAGGATCCCAGTTGTTAGCGGTGATTATTGCGTTCATCGCATCTGCCAAAGTCCCACTTGACAAATCAGCATGAATCATCGGAACCGAAACTGAGAATGACGACATGAGAAGAATGGCTAAGAGTGCCAGAAGCAAAGCCTGTTTCAAAATTCATTCACCCGCCTGGCTCGCTGGGACGCTGGTAACTTGACCGCTTATCCAAGCTGTTTCGCGCGCGCGCTAACACGAATAATTTGAGTTTCATCATTAACAAGAGATAACTTGGTGGCGATGTTAATAGCCTTTTACAGAACAAAGTTCAATAACGAATAACTTCAGGGCTAACTCCGATGGCGCTCTACCCAACAATCAAGAAACTAAGCGCCATAAGGCGCGCCGATCGCTGTCATTTGATTGTTCGATGTTTAGGATGCGGTTCCGCATTTGCCTTACAGGAACGGCGAAGCCTCTCTACTGCCTAGAGGAAGATGACCGCTTCTTAACCATCTTTTTCAGTCTCATGCCGACTTGGTGCTGCACGACTATTTCAAGGGGACTTCTTGCTGTTTTGCCCCATCAAACGTTTGAATTTCCATCAAAGACTTTGTCTCTAACATAGAACGATTGGAACTGTTCATCAAACGCAAGGCGGCGCGCGCTTGTGACGGCGGTTAAGCGGGATCAATTATGGTCGTTGAGCGTGATCCGTATATTGATTATTGATTGGCGTTTATTGATTTGCTTTGATTCTTTGGGTTCATCATCAGGCTTATGACTCCGCTGAGTATGGGCGGTATTACTAGCGTGATGCCAAGGGGGTTCAGCCATTCTAAAAGCTTCGGCTGGGAGGCCTCGGAAAAATAGAAATACGTTACGATCAGAACTGAGCCGCCTGCAATGTTGATTTTTCCTCCTTTCTGGATGTTGCCTCTCATGATTAGGCAGCTTCCATAGGCTGTAGCCATCGCGGTTATTGTTATTGCCACGCCTGCGATCCATATTTGGCTCGTTTCGTCTTGGATGTTCGTCAAATTTATCATGGTCGAGAGTAAATAGAAGCCGATGACCAGGGAGACAGCTACCCCTAGGAAGCCTAGAAGGGCGCTGATGATGTTCGGTTTGTCTATCCTGGTCTTCATTTTTGCCAATCGGCTCCCGCAGTTTCCACTTAACGGTTCGGGAATCAGCCTTATCGACAATCGGCGATTTAGATTGCATCCTCAAAAAAAGTTAGGATGGGTTATTTTTTCCTCACGAATATGAGGATGATCGCTGCGAGAACGACAGCGATTGCTGATAGTATTGAGGCAGCGTACAGTGTCATCGTTGCGGTTGATTGGATTCCGTCGAGCTTTGTCGTGATGTTTCCGAGAGTCGAGGAGACGGTAGCCATGTTCCCGTTGATACTGACTATCGTGGCGTTTATCGTGTCGAGCTTTGTTGAGAGAGTGCCGACTGAAGTGTTTATCGTGGCCAGTACTTGGCCATTGTTTTGGATTAGGCCGGCTAATGTCGCGTTGATTGCTGTCAGGTTCAGCGTGAGGTTTGTCAGGCCGTTTTGTATTGTTGCGATTCCGTCGTGGATTGCTGTTATCTGGGCCATTTGGTTGTTCCAAGCGGTCAGTGTTGGGCTGATCTGGAAGCTTTTCAGGCTTGTGCCCTTGGCGTTGTAGTATTCCACCTGTACCATGAGCGTGTATGTTCCTGGTTGAGCGGTTGCTGGCACGTCATAGGATATAGTGTAGTATCCTGTGGTTACTTGTTGTGTTGAGCTGCTTAGGTCTGCGATGATATTGCCATCGTAGTACAATGACGCTTCGATCTTTGTGGCGTTGATAGGCTCTCCGTTGTTCGCGGTCAGCAGGTTAAATTGGGCGGTTTCCCCTTTGAAGTGTATTGAGCCGACGTCCATGGTGACATCGATAGGCGTAGGCTTGTTGTTCGGCATCACCGTTATCGTCTGCGATGTATTGGATGAAGCATCGTTGTCGAGAATTACCGTTAGCACTACGTTGTAATTGCCGGGCGAAGCGTAGAGGTGGCCTATGCTGGGTTCTGTCGTGTTCAGCTGCGTTCCGTCTCCGAAGTCCCAATTGTATATGAGCGGTGCATGGTTTGGCGGCTCGGTTATGGTGAATGTAGTCGCTTGATCGACTAATGGTTCGGCAGGTTCGCAGGTGAACGTAAGAGGCTGGATCTTGTAGGATGCACTCGCGGACGGCCCTTGCGGAATCTCGGTGACGTCGCTTGAATTTGGAATGTCGCCTACTAGCAGCGTATCGTTCAGCATGAGGTGCGATGTGATCGGTGATTCTGCTGAGCTGGGTTGGGTTATAGTCTCGAATTCAATGGTTGCCAGCGTCCCATTTCCGTATGGGTAGTTTGGCCATTGGCCTGTCGCGTTAGGGTTCAACAGTATGCCGATTAAGACGTTAGGACCGTAAAGCGTTTCGGTTTCGATGAATTTTATGAAGACCGTGTACGGTAGTCCAGCAGAGTCGTGGAATTGTTGCATGAACGGGCCTTCGAATGCGTCGATCGTTTTCAGCAGTGTGGGGTCATATTGTACTCTGAACTGTGCGACTATCAGTTTCGAGTCGACGTCAAGGTTGTTGATGTTTATGCTTACGTTGAACGTTTCGCCGAGTAGAATTGCCCCGTAATCGGCCGGCTGTATACTGAGTGTTGGCAGCGGAATGGGCTGAGCGTAGTAGGTTGCGCTTGTGTCTGTGTGTGGGATCTCTGTGGTGTTGTCTGAACCTGGAATGTCGCCTACCAACAGTGTGTCTGTGAGGTTCAGGAGGCATGATGCCGGCGGTGATGGTTCGGTGGATCTATACAGAGTCTTGAATGTGATAGTGGCCAGTGTTCCGTTGCCGTAGGGGTAGTTTGTCCATTGGCCCCCGTTTGGGGTTGAGTTCGGAATCAGAAGTATTCCTGCAAGGACATTCGGGCCGTAGTAAAGGTTGTCTTCGATATAATTTATGAACGTTGTGTAGGGAGCTTGAGCAGTATTATGGAACTGCTGCATGAATGGGCCTTCGGTCACGCTTGTGGCGTCAAGAAGTGTGCTGTTGTATGAGACCCTGAATTGGGCGACTATCAGTTTCTGTGACACGTCTAGGTTACGGATGTTCACCGCAACGTTGAAGGTTTCACCGATTCTTTGTGCCGTGTAAGATGCCGGGTCAAGGTATATTTCAGCTGTTGTGTCGGCTTGAACTCTGATCGGAGTTATCGAGCATAATGCTGCTACGTTGAGGATAACCACTTGTGTTAGTATTATGATTGCTAGACTTCTCTTCAATTCATACACCTAGAATGAAGTTATAGGATTTTGCGCTGTATTTTAGTTTTCCTACGTTGAAATATGGATTCTGAATCAGCATGTGTAGCGAATCATTTTGCATGAAACAATAAGAGATGTATAAAAAGGGTGGAGTTTGCCAGTTGCCTGGCTCACTTCAGTTTCTTCTGTAGCCGTCTCTTGCTGAGGATGAGGGCTGCTGCTGTCGAGGCCATGAAGATGGGCATTATGAGCATATAAGCAAATTCTGGCGTGACAATTAGTGTGCCGTTCCCAAGTGTGGGTATGTCAATATTGGCCAAGCTCACGTCCCAAACCCATGTGTCACCGCTTGTGTACGTCGAATTTATGTCAAACTTTGTCGTCACGTTTTGGCCAGTAGGTATCGTGAAATTCATTACTTCAAACTCTGCCCAGAAGAGACTTCCGATGCGTGGTCCGCTCGCATTGTCGGCGCCCAATAGTGTTTCGAATGCCAGTATGCTTCCGTTGCGCAAGGAGCCTGTGTCAATTACCGGTGCCGGTGAGTTGGTCGTATGACCTGCAAAGTAAGCGCTCGTGGCTCCTCCTGTGTAGCCTGCGCGAGTGCACATAAGCAGAGTTCGGTTATAGAGGATGCCGACTTGATAGGCGAAAATGTCTTCTGTCATGTTGAGCCAGACAGTCAAGTTGAACATCTGATTCGGGGTTACACTTGGGTTGTTCAGAGTCTTGGTTGGCGGGTCAACCCATATGGCGTCTGCCTTTTCTGGTTGACTAGGTGTGTCAGCAAATGCGGGGGCTACGGCCATGGCTAGGAGCATTATGAGTAGTGAACTAACGAAAGTTCCGACGATGATAGATGCTGCTCTGTTCTTCAAATTATCACCGAAGCATGTATACTGTATGATGTGCATTTAAGTTTTTTTGTAAAGATTGCACAAAAAAAGTGGTGGAGAATTAGGGACAGAATTGGCCGAAGTTTTTCGCTGCTAGAACGATGTCGCGTCCGTCGATCACGTTGTCAAGGTTTAGGTCTAGATTGGGGTCCCAGTTTGGAGATGGCGGAGAGCCTGGATATATCTTGTCTGGACCGAATGATCCGAAGGCCTTGGCTATTAGGGCAATGTCCTTTCCGTCAACCTTGCCATCCCCGTTCGCGTCACCGACGAGTCTGATCGTTACTGTTCCGTCAACGTATACGTTGTTGGTCAAGTTGTACTCGTGTGGGAGCAGGTCTGCCATCGCTGATATCGTATAGTTGTGGCACAGCTGAGCAGACGTCGTGTTCCAAACGAAGGTTATGGTCATCTGAGCATTCGACGGCAAGTTTGTAATTGAGAACGTTCCTATCGTGTCATTGTCTGCGTAGGCTGTGACGTTGAAGCTTTCGCTCACGTTGCCAAGGTTTGCCGCCGTGACGTTGATTTTCAATGGGTTACCATGGAAAGCCCAGGTGTTTGCGGGCGTGACGTTGGTTATGGCCACGTCGTGTATTATGGTTACTACTTGCACGATGCCGTCGACGTATACGTTGTTAGTCGTGTTGTACTCGTAGGGAACGATGGACGCCACGCCTGTTATGGTGTAGTTTCCTTCAGGCACTCCCGTGGTATTCCATGGGATCGTTGTCGTCGTTTCAGCGTTGGGTGCCAGGCTTGCGATTGAAGCTATGCCGATCAGTGCACTGTTGTAGTATGCGCTGGCTGTGAAAGTTTCGCTTACGTTTCCCAGGTTCTTAACGGTCACGTTGATGTCGTCTGACAAGCCTTGGTATATCCAGTTGGTTGCGGGCACAACGTTTGTGACTGCAACATCGCGTATTATGTTGGAGAAGAGACCATCTGACTCGGAATGAGTTATCGGGTTGCCATTAGCGTCAAGAAGCTCCGTCTCGGTTAGGTTTAAGGGTGAAATTCCATAGGCCTCAACGTGGAAGTGCATCGTTAGCATCGGAACTGGAGGATCTGTGCTGATGGGGGTCGAGTAGTTGAGGCTGACCCATACGAAGCCTGCATTGCCGTTCAGCATTATCATAGCGATCGGAAATTGACCCTGAACTCGGAAGACTTCCATTCCGATCCAGTTTATGATGGATGGATCGTAGGTGAGGTTGAACGCGCACAATCCCACGTTCGCGGCGTTGGCTAACGTGACGTTGATGTAGAAGGTTGAAGATGGGCCCATATTCAAGTTGAAAATTTCAGGTGGGTTCACGGATATTATGGCTCCGCCAGTAGGTGGTGTTGTCACCGTTACTGAGGCATCCGTAGAGGTCACGGTCGTTCCATTGCTGTCCGTAACGGCCAGATGGACCAGGTCGAACTCTGGTGCCGCCGGTGTGTAATCCCAGTTGTTTGACGTTGCACCCAGTACTGAAGTTCCGTTTAGGTACCATTGGAAGCTGTATGGGGCTATCCCTCCGCTCACCGTGGAAGTGAAGTGTACTGTCTGGCCCACGAATACCGTGGATGTCATCGGGCTTATGGACACCGCGAGCGCCGACGGTGGCGGTGGGACTTGAGGGCCTATGAATTTATATGCACCGTTGAAAGTTGCGAAGTTGACGTTGTTGAGGTCTGGGTCCCAGACCCAAGTGTCGCCCGGGTACGGCGTGCTTATGTCAAGCGCGCTTGTGAAGTTTCCAGACGTGGGAACAGCTCGGATCGCGAACTCTGCCCATATCAGGCTGGCGTTTCTTGGTCCTGCAACGAAGTCGTTGCCTAAGCATGTTTCGAAGGCTATCACGCTGCCGCCGACTGTGTCGATCACTGCAGGTGGCGAGCTGGTCGAGTGGGATTTGAAATAGTTGCTAGTGCCTCCAGCCGTATAGGCTGCTCTGGTGCAATTAAGCTGCGTCGCATTAAACAGTAGCTTCACTTGGTATGCGAAGATGTTCTCAGTCAGGTTGAGCCAGACGGTCACGTTGAATTCTTGGCCTATGCTGCCGTTTACGGTGTTGAAAATGTTTGAAGAAGGTTCAACCCACATTGAGTCCGCGATATGAGATTCTGACGGTGTGTCTGCCTTTGCGAAAATGATCATAAAGTTCAAAACAAGAACCGTGATAAGAATGGTCATTTCTAATGTTTTCTTTTTCATTTTCCTTTCTCCTCTAAGCTTAGGCTAAACTCTGTATTCAACAGTTTTAAGGGTTTTGGAATATTGTTCCATATTTGGAAAAAAGGGTTTGAAGCTGTTATTCATAAAAAAGGGACAGCTAGGTGAGCGTTGAGCGGTCATGGGTCTTGTCCGAAGTTTCTCGCTACTGGCGCGATGTCCTTGCCGTCGCATTTTCCATCTCCGTTGATGTCTGCGATTGGGTTCCATAGTAAGGGGGGTAAGCATCCTGGGTAAGAGCCGAAGGACCGAGCAACTATTGCTATGTCTCTGCCGTCGATTTTTCCGTCGCCGGTAATGTCGTAGATTTTGATTGTCGCGTTTTGGACTTGCACTGTGGCCGATGTTGAAGCGGTCCGGCTGAGCGAGTCTAGAACGGTCAACATTACTGAGTAGTTTCCTGGCTGCGTGAAGACATGCGGCGTTTGGTTTGTAGTCACGGTGAAATTGCCTGTTCCATCTGAGAAGTTCCACGTGTAGTTTACCAGCGTGCTGAAGGAGCCCGGCGTCGAGTTGGATGCGTCAAATGTGAGGGTTTCGTTTATCACGGCGTTTTGAGGTGCCCAGGTGAAGTTTGCTGTTGGGCCGTAGCCTAGGCTGATTGTTATCGGTTTTGATGTTGTGCACCATAATCCTTCGTTGTTCGTGACGTTCAGCGTTACTATATACTGTGTTGCTAGCGTGTAGACGTGGTTAGCCATTGGGTTCGCAGGGTTGCCTGTACTGACGTAGTGTGCGGTTCCGTCGCCGAAGTTCCAATCGTACTTTGTTATTATGTCGTTGTACCCTTCGGGGGTTGATGATGATCCGTCGAAGCTGACGTCAATGTTTATTGATGGGTTCGGTGGATAGTATGCGAATGATGCTTGTGGTGGAATACCATTTACGCTTTGCACGTTGAAACTAGTGGTTGCCGATGATGTTGTGGCTGGGCTCACTTGGCCCATTACGAAAACGGAGTATTTCCCTAGCCTGGGGGCGGTAGGAAGACTGATTGGGTCAACATATGAGCCGGGAGTGTTTTGGGGCGCAGGCTGAGGTGGCTGTGTTATTCCGAGCAGTCCGGTTTGCGTCCTGCTTATGTCATAGTAGAATGCGCTCTGAGGGCAGTATGCCAGACCACCGCTGGCCGGTTCGTTGCTGTATACGCAGCCTATTATAACTGATCGACCAGATGCTGCCCAGCTGGGTACTTGCATCAGGGGGTACGTTTGCCCGGCAGTCTGGAGAGGGTCTAAGCTACTCGTCCAGGAGTTTGTGTTGAGGGCGACCATATTTTCATCGTACACTGTCGTCGTAGCGAATATTGTGATTGATGTGCTCTGTACATTGTACACGTTCATACTGACGTACATCTGCGACCCAGCTTTTATGGTATCTATCGGGTTGTTGCTTGCGTCTTTAATTGAAATATTCGTGATGTTTACTAGCGTAAGCCCTGTGGGGTTTCCGACTTCGAGAGTCTGAAAGGAGTACGGTCCGTATAATGTCGGTTTGCTAACCTCGACCGCCACCAGAAAGTTGTTTGCCGGCAATCCGCCGAGCGAGACGTTTCCACTCACGATGGCTTTTTGCCTTTCCGTGTAGTTCTTAAGGTCCATGTTCGCAGTTATCGTCAGTGCAGCGGAACTTCGTATGGATGATTCTGAGGGATTTCGTAATCCTAGTACAGCAACTGCAAAGATCGACACTGTTAAAAGGATCGACACTGTTATGACGAAAGCATAAACGTTTCTTTTCTTATTCAATTTATCTTCTCTCCTTGTCTATGGCTAGGTGAGAAAAAGGGCTATTAAGCATTCTGGAATATTATTCTGATACTTTTCTCTATGTTATTCTGATACATTTCGCTATAAGGAGTAATCTTGTTTTTGAATAAATAAAAAAAAGGAAGGTTGGAATTAGCTCTTTATTGGGTTTAGTATGGGTATATGTTGATTATTGGGTCTGGCGTGAATTCCGGCGCGAGTGCTTCGCCGCCGATAGTTGGGTCTTTGTCGTATACGGATACGTGTACTGAGGCGTTGCCTGCGTATGCCCATTTCGGTATGCATATCGTCACTGTGAAGGTGCTGTTCTTCCATGTGCAGAATACTGTTCCGCCGACCGTTGTGCTGTAGGTTGTGAAGCCGAATGGTACGGTTAGGTTGTCCGAGATGACTATTGCGAACAGTGCGGGGTACATCTGTTGAGAGTGTGTCCCGTAGTTCACGGTCACCTTGACGCATTGGTCGTGGTAGTAGCTGTACGAGTCTGTGGTTACGCTTGATATGTAGACTAGGCGTTGATAGTAGAATGCCATCGTGTCACTCACTACTTGATCAGCGATGGTGACTGTCGATGTTATCTTCCACACGCCTGTGATGCTGTCCGGGTCGAGGCATGGCCATGGCATTCTGTATGTGTATGTTGCGACGCCGTTCGCGTCTGTTGTCGCTGTGAACTTGGCCCATATCTGGTAGGTTTGCGCTGGAACAAGCGTTCCGTTCGGCAGCTTCGTGAATGGACCTTCAATCTCGAAGCCAACGTCTTTGCTTTGTACCGGCCAGTAGTTGTATGTCACGTATGCGTTGAGGTATATCTGTGATTGTGGGAACACTAGATCCATTGGGGTGCTCGGTCCTTGTCCACCGTATGGTGCTGGGAAGGCCAGGTATAGTGGCGAGTTTGCGTAGTAGTCTGGTGCTGGATATGGGAATGGCCATGCTCCCGTGAGTACTCCGTAGCCGTCGTTGACTGCCCCACCGACCAAGTCGATTTGGCGGTCAACTTCGTTGAGTGCCTCGATTATGACATTGCCGTTCACTCCAGGCAGATCAGCTATAGAGTTGCCGTCCTTGTCGATGAAGTTGTTGTCTGTCGGTGGCCAGAATGGCCATAGGGTCAAGGCCGTGGTGATGTTTGCTTGGTCGAAGCAGTTTTGCACTAGAACTTTGAAGGTGAATATGGCTACAGCTGGGTTTACGCCTGATGTTTCAGGTGTCGGGGTCTGTGGCGCGTTGGGGAATGTTGTCTGGTCGTATATTCCCGTGCCTAAGTTCGGGAACAGCAGGCTTAAGACTTCGACGTGTGTGAATGGGTATGTCATGTCTCCGCCTATCTCGTCGACGCTCGTGAAGAAAGTTCCGTACAGGTTCCAAGTTGGGTTTTTCATGAACGGACCTTCCGCCACGCTTACCAGCTGGAGCACTGCGTCATCATATTGCAGTCGGAACTGAATAGCCACGGTGTGCCATGACTTCGTCAGGTTCTTCACGTCTACGGCGACGTTGAATGTTCCTCCGATCATTGGGCCAGGACCGACGATGGTCGTCGTTGGGTCAACCTGCAGCCAGGGCAGTTTCAACACGATGAAGGCGTTGATTTTGACCTCGCCTTGTTCAGACGCCGCCGGGGTTATCGGCAGTGTGTGGTCCCAGAGTGAAACGCCTGAGAATGTCAACAGACTATCGTCGAATGCATTTGTTGGAGCTGGCGGTGAAATTTGTTGAATCATTACGGTGAACGTTAATGTGCCGATGAGTACCTTGTTCGCAAGTGGTGGTATGACTCCAATGGAGTTTGCCACGAAGTTCCACGTGCCTGCTGCGATCGTGTTGGTTATCACACCCCAACCTGGGGCTACTGTGAGGTTTAATACTCCTCCCAAGACGTCGATCACCGAGCTGTTCCAGCTCAGTGCAAAGGTTATGTTGTTCAGGAACCACGATGGGTCGATTTGCTTGAGGTACACTTTCACGTCGAATGCCGTACCCAACACATTTGATCCGCCAATCGTGTATGGCCATGCGATAGTAGGGCTTTCAATTCCCATGAATGGCTGAGTTGTCGGTGGCGCCCAGGTGTATGTTATCGGAGAGTTATAGGCTGTGAACGGAATGTTGGCCAGCGAATCATCGAGTATGAAGTTGTTGCCTAATGCGGTTTGTGTGATCAGATTGAACGCTCCAATAAACTGTCCACCTTTCGGCGGTGATGCGGTCACGGTGAATATCATAGTCTCCAGTGTCGAAACCTGTCCGTTGACAAAGTCAGCGCCCGACAGAGTTTCGAAGGCCAAAACACTTCCAAGGCCATATAGTCCACCGTCGATTACTGGTACAGCCGGAGTCGTGCCGTGGCCATTGAACAGCATGCTTTTCGAGCCATCTGGCTTGCTGTAATCTGCTTGGATGCATTGGAGGAAGCTGTGCGGGTAGAGCAGCACAAGCTGCCAAGTGAATATCTTCGTCGCCGAGGTTATGTTCACACAGACCGTGAGGTTGAACGTGTAGCCTACGGAAACCGATGCTGTGGTCCAAGTGAATGAAGTGTACGGCGCGTGTGCCTGATCTTCAACCCACTCTGCATTCGAGGTGTGTGGTACTTGTACGAAAGCGGTATCTGCTGCAACTGAGGATATCAATAGCAACGCTATGGAAATAGCTGTGAAAATTCCTAGTTTATTCTTCATTTTTATTTCTCCCTTCTCCTTTTTTGCAAGTGATAATGATGCTGTCTGCCGATTTAAAGATTTTGGAATTATCTTCTATTGCTGGTTCAGAAGTATTGCAGGATAGAGTATATGTTGCGAAAAAGGTCGGGCTTCCTTGATAAATCATGCATTGCCGTGTTCGCTACCACACGCCACGGATAGCGAATCGATCTGTGAAAAGATATTCATGCTAGCGAAATCCTTCAGGAGGCATACAGATAGACCCCTTCTCACGGCAAAGAGTGGCGAATGAAGCAGATTCTCCAGAAAAGCACCTCGGGTTTCAATGCCCTACGACTTGGACCAAAATTCGATTCAGGTGTTCTCATATCGTATTCTGGAGAAAAGCGGTACTGCGTCGCCACGTGCGTATCAGAGGCGTCATGTGGGCTCCCTTCGTTCAGGCTGGATTCAACGTCAAGTTGATGGGATACCCCTAGTGAGCTGTAGGATTGAAACAAAAAAAGTGTGGGAGGTTTTTTACCTTTCCAGTTTTCACTATTTTTTTCCTAATGCGCGTAATAGCCGAATTTCTTGGCTATCTGTGCTATGTCTTTGCCGTCTACTTTGTAGTCGTGGTTGATGTCTGATATTGTGCTCCATCTTGTGTCGCCTGGGACTGTGCCGAATGCCTTCGCTGCTGTCGCTATGTCTTTACCGTCAACTTTACCGTCTGGGGCTGCCAATTCAGCCTTGTATGGGTTTGCTGCGAGGAAGCTTAGGGCAGGAAGCATCGTAGTTGGATCGATTACCTTTGTCACAGCGTCGTACCAATTGGTTCCTGCGATGTCCTGTGGGATTGAGAACATTTCCCATGTTATGTCAAAGCCATGTCTTGTGTTGAGCGGTATGTTGGCACCAAGCTGGGCAATGCCGCTGAACGTGAATGTGTCGTGGATACCTACATAGTAGGTAGTGTAGCTGCTCAGTGGTGTCCCTATATTAGCGGTATTCCATGTCAGTTGAATGGTAGTGTTGCCGACAAACCACATGTACTCGTAGTAGTTCAGGAACGTGTTGTCCCATATCCACCATGAGACATCTAACATTCCGCCTACGAAGATTCCATGCATGTCGAAGCCTGTGGCTGTTCCTGAAACCCCATAGACGCCGTTGTGGCCGAGGATCCAGTCTGGTGTTGGAATAGTGACGGGTGTACCGTTCACTGAGACCGTTGAGTGGACGGTTATGTCTCTGTCTGCAAAGAGGTTCATGTACGTGGTCGTAAAGGTGACTGCCGTTCCGTTGGAGTCATCTGGCAGATGCGTCATGTAAGCCAGGTATGATGGGCTTGTGACGACTGGGTCTACTTCTATTGGCAGGTATCTGAAGTATCCTTGAGTGCTGGTTATCGGTACGGCTCCTGTGACGCCTTGCATGTTGCATGTATTTACGCTGCCCGGCGTGTTAGCGACGAGCACGACGCTTGAGCCTGACGTGTATGAGGCGAGTCTCCATGGGCCGTTCTCTATCATGTTCGGGTCTGGCGCGAATGTTGTCGGGTCGCCTGAGACGATTATTGGCTTCCAAATGTGTTCGGGTAGGATGCGGTTTCCGCCTGCCCAGCCTATGGCGAACATGCTTTTGACGTCATACAACACTTCAAAGTTGTATGGGTCCAACTCCGTGAAGGACAAGATGTCCAACACGTTGCTTACCCACCATGGCGGAGCGAGGCCTCTAGCCGCTAAGTCGTTCTTGAGCTCTACGAAAGTGAAGTAGGCGTCAGCTGCAGTCACGGGTTGGCCGTCTTGGAAGAAGTAATCATTTCTCAGCGTGTACACGACTTTTGTGCATGTACCCAAGACAGGGTTATTGTACGTTGTCGCGACGAAGTTCTTTGCGGCCCAGTTGTCGAACTCGGCCAGGTTGAGCGGGTTTCTTGTCACGAGGCTGTCGTAGCCGCAGACGTCAATCACCGTGTTGTCCCATAAGAACTCTGTGTAGACAGGGTTCATCTGGTTGAGCTGGGTTGTCTTGAAACCGTAGAAGATTGTCATGTTGCCGCTGCCCCAGTCATATCCGTCTGGGTGCATGTTCAGGAACGATTGTCCATTGTCCGTGCCAAAGCCTGCTATTACGGCGAAGCCATCCCAATACTTGCCTCTGTACGCGTTCTGTCCATCATCTGGGCTTGTCGCTACACCATTGTTGCCTCCGGTGTACGTTCTAGATACGGCCTTGCCTCCTGCTGCAATCCACAGTGGGATCATCAGAACTTGGCTGGCCATTTCTATTTGAGCATCGATACTGTAGAATTCTGCGTCAGCCTGAGTGTTGGCAACCATCACGTTGTAGCTGTCCGTGTTGTATGTAGCATCGTTGATTCCACCATAGTTTGGTGGTCTTCCTGGGTGATAGTATGCAAGCGGATAGTTCCACAGATAGATGAAGTCTGGTGTAGAGCTTAGGCTCCAGCCACCAGTGTAGATGCTGAAGTCTTTGCTCGCCATGACCTGTGCTCTTGCAGCGTTGATATCGACGTGATGCACGACAACATTGAAGCCTAGGGCTGTAAGCTGAATTCCAAGCCGGGTTCCAGCATAGTCTCTGTAGGGATCGTCGATCCTTGCATAGATATCAATTGTGAACGGATGGCCTTTGTATCCTCTGAATCCGCCGACGACGCCCCAGACTCCTGCGCCGTTGAGAACGGCGGTCGCCGATGCAAGACTGAATGCGTACGTCAAGTCTGCTCGGGCTCCACCGGGCGTTATGTCGAAGTCCGTGTACTTGCCCCATGGTGAAAGGCCTAGCGAGTTTGCTCCCAACATTGTGTAGACAGCGATGTTTGTGTTGGGTCCAATGTGTGTTACGTAATCATTCCTGTCTGTCACGTATGCGACGGCTTGCCTCAGGCTGAGTTCTGCAAACGGGTTGCCTGTTACGAAGTTGTCGCTAGCCTTCATTCTTGGGTTAAGGGTTATGAGAGGACCAGGGTAGTCCAGATATGTGTTGTTGTTGACGTCCATGTCGAACTCGCGCATGCCGAACTCTGGGCCGTACTTGAATACGGCTATCGAGTTATTCAACGGTGCAGTCGTGTAGGCAGCATAGTGTACGTCGTCCAAAGGCCAGTCGGTGAGGTCTATTTTTCCTGCTTCAAGTCCTGCTGTATATTCTGATATCTGGTCTGCGTAGAGCGGTATCACTATTCTGTTCGCTCTAGGACCGAAGTACTCTTCCAGAGTATCAGTGGCCTTAGCAGGATTACCATAACTAAAAGCGAGTGTTTGCGGCACTAATATCATAGAAGAAATCATTACGATAGCAAGAATTGCGCATATCAATTTAGTTTTCATTTTCTTTTTTCTCCTTTCTCTTTTTGAGCACTATTTACGTTGTTTACCCGTGTTTAAAAAGTTTATGGAACATTTGTCTACACGAAGCGGGGTTTAGACGTCCGCCTCAAGCGTTGTAGCGCAGGGCAAAAGCTATTTTGAGTAAAGGTGACAGGCTACGAGGTGCCCCTTGTTTATCTCTTGAAGCGGCGGTTCCTCGAGTCTGCAGATATCTCCTATGTATGATGGACACCTAGTGTGGAACCTGCAGCCAGAAGGCGGGTTGATGGGGCTCGGGATCTCACCTTTGATCCCAATTTCAATACGCTTTGAGGTAGGGTCAGGTATAGGAACAGCTGACAACAATGCGTTCGTGTAAGGATGTAAAGGCTCTCTAACCAGATCGTCAACGTCTGCCATTTCCATAATCTTCCCCAAATACATGACAGCCAGCTTGTCACAGATATGACGACTCAGAGCCAGATCGTGCGTTATGTAGAGGAAGGATACGTGATACTTGTCTCTAAGCTGAACCATTAGGTTAAGCACTTCAGCTCGGATGGACACGTCCAGCATCGAAACTGGCTCGTCGGCCACTATAAACTCTGGGCCTAGAACCAGAGCCCTCGCAGTAGCAACCCTCTGCCTTTGTCCCCCGCTCAGCTCATGAGGATACCTGAAAAGAAACTCTTCGGGGGGGACAAGCTGAACGTCTTCCATGACCTTGTGGACATTCTCTTCCATTTCGGGACCCACGAGACCCTGGATGAGCATGGGTTCCTCTATTATGCTACGTATGGTCATTCTAGGATTAATAGATTCATACGGGTCTTGAAAAACTATCTGCATCTTTCGGCGATACGGTTTAAACTTTTTGTCCGGAATAGATGTAACGTCTTTGCCCTCGAAGATTATCTTGCCGCCTGTCGGTTGGATAAGCTTAATCATTAGCCTGCCAGTTGTGGTTTTTCCACTTCCACTCTCGCCTGCAAGTCCGAATATCTCTCCTCGAGAAAGGCTGAAGCTTATGCCGTCAACAGCCCGAACGAACAATTGCTTCCCGAGAACAGATTGGAAAAAGCCCATTCTAATTGGAAACCATTTCTTTAAGTCCCTCACTTCTATTATTGGGGTACTCATTTCATCATCACTGTTTATGATTTCTTGTCTTCTTGAATTGACGAAACCAAGTGGCATGCCACGAAATGTCCCTTGTCAATCTCCACATATGGGGGATCTACTCTCTTGCAAACGTCCATGGCATATTTGCAGCGTGGATGGAACCTGCAACCATTAGGCGGATCCAAAAGGTCTGGCGGACTTCCCGGAATAGAGACCATGCGCATACGTTCTTTAGCGCTGATACTTGGGAAGGCGCCTATGAGTCCTTGCGTGTACGGATGAAGAGGGTCTTTGAAGATAGTGACGACATCACCGTACTCTGCTATTCGGCCAGCATACATTATCGCGCAGTTTTCGCACAGTTCCGCGATGATTGAAAGATCATGAGTTATCAGTATCATTCCAAGGTTTAACCTTGTCTTTAGCTCCCTTAAGAGTTTGAGCACTTGGGCAGCCACTATGACGTCTAAAGCCGTGGCAGGTTCGTCTGCAATGAGAATGGACGGGTTTGAAGCAAGCGCCATGGCAATCATGGCCCGTTGTCTCATCCCACCGCTGAATTCGTGGGGATAGTGATCGATCCTGGCGGGATCTATGCCTACGAGTTCAAACAGCTTGCTGCCTCTTTCATACGCCTCTCGCCTGCTAACTTCAGGTTCATGCAATGTTATTGCTTCGCTGATTTGTTCGCTGACCTTGTAAACGGGATTCAAAGCGTTCATGGCGCCCTGGAAGACGATTGAAATCTCTTTCCACCTATAATTCTCTCGCATGTCCTCTTCGTCAATTTTGGCTAGGTCCAAGCCTTTATATAGGATCTTGCCTCCTGCGATCCTTCCTGCAGCCGGCAATATGCGAAGTACCGTCGTGGCAACAGTTGTTTTTCCGCAACCTGACTCACCTGCGAGTCCTGTTGCTTTGGCCTGCTCAACACTAAAAGTCACGCCGTCTACTGCCTTAACGTCTCCACGGAGAGTCTTATAGTAGGTTTTGAGGTCTTGAACCTCCAGCAGCTCCATGTTGTTCACCCTGTACCGTCAGTTCACGTCTTAGACAACTAGAATAGACGATATTTAACCTTTTACATGATTGCTCAGGGGATGGGAACGCGCAAGCTCTATATTCTTCTGAAGGTTTCGCTTCAAACTAGGCGAGTTCGCTTGGAATATCGTTGGCAGAACAGGAACCTAAAGGTAGAAAATGTAATTGCAAAAGCGGAACAATTTCTCAGAGACCGAAAGTTCGTAACCCGTAAGGAAGAGGGTGAAAACCGTGTCAGATTGATTGGAGTGGCGAGGAAAGAGAAGTATGACGTTAGGCTCGTGGAAACCGTGATTTCTTGGTCACCAGAGGAACTTTCGATCAAATTCGAAATGAGCGACCACTTGAAGCCGATTTTGCATCTTGGTTCACTCATGTCCTTCTGGGGTGGCGGTTCTCTCGTCCTGAAAGAACTCAAAACGAATGAAAGCTTTCGCAAACTAGAAGAGGATTTTTGGAGAGAGATGGAAGAGGTTGTGCCACACTCATCAGCTGTGTAGAAGCTTCACCTTCTCTGTCGAAGTTTTGGATTAAGGATGTCATCTAGGGCAAAGCCCAGAAGAATGAAGGCCATAGCCAAGAGTGCAATGCATATGCCAGGCGGAACTATCCACCACCAATTCTTAGTGGCGCCTGCAGTGAACACTTCGTTCAGCATTCTTCCCCAAGACATCCTATTGGGATCGTAGAACCCGAGGAAGCTCAAAGCTGCCTCTGTCGTGATAGCTCCAGGAACGGCAGTTGCCAGCGATATATAAACCAGCGCCATCACGTGAGGCAGTATGTGTCGCAGGACTATGTGCCCCGTGCCGGCCCCCGAAGCTTTCGCTGATTCTATGAATGGTCTCTCCTTCAACGATAGCACTTGGGAACGTACCAGTCTGGCGAAGCCGTTCCAGCCCAAGAAGCCCAAGAGCAATATCAGATTGTTTATGTTCGCACCTAAGACTGCCACAAGAACGATCATGAGTGGTAAACTGGGCAATACAAGCATCAGGTCGTTGAATCGCATTAGAAACTGGTCAGCTGCTCCTCCCAAGTAACCCGCGAGGAGGCCGACAACCAACCCTATGGTTACGCTTACGATCGCTACCATGGCGCCAATGTAAAGCGATATTCTCGTGCCGAAAATCAACTGTGCGAATAGATCTCGCCCGTACTGATCTGACCCTAACAGACCGAAACTTGTTCCGTATGTTCTTAATGCAAAGTCGTCAATATACAGCGTCGTCGAAACATTTTGATTCGTATAACCAGTATCCATGAAAGTTATTTCAATACCAAATCTGTACGTTCCAGGAGCCGGCGTGAACAGATTCACAAGATCAGATGGCGTTTCGTCATCTATAATCTCATACGCACTGTCAGGACTCATCTTAGAAACAATCCAACTGTCTGATGTGTTTAGTCCTGAAAATGGCACGACAATACTGGACTTCAAATTGGTCGAGTTAAGGAAAAAGCCTGGTGGAAGATTCGATCCCAAGGGGAAAAGAGTCTTCATATCGCTCATTTCTTTGCCAACCGGGCCTATAAAGACTCTTACCTTAATGGGAACATTAAGCTTGATTGTTTGTCCGACCACTTCCCAAGTGCTCAAAGCTTTCGGTATGTTAGTCGCATTCAAAAGCCCATGCGACGAATCCTCATCATACACGCTAGTCCCGGCCATACCGTCATTGTTCAGGTTTTCCACGTTAAGTTTGAAATCATCGTACTGAGTCATTATCGTAACCCTTACAAGCACGTAAAGGTTCGTGTGAACCTTGACCGTCAAATCGTCGTATAATGCGAGTGTCTGAGCCGTAAGCATTACTGTCTCGTTCACGCCGTGAGGATTCTTAAGTGGACTGCTCAGTTGGACGTAATTTGGCCCCACGGTCAGGACTTGATTTGCTTCTTCCGTTTCATTGCTTCCTATGGTGATGGTGGGCATGCCTGTAGACCCATAAACCCCGAAAGCCTTTGGAACTGAGTCAACATATAGTGTTGTGTCTCCAGCCGACGTTGCGTTTGTCAACGTTGCCGTCGTCGCTGTCCAGTTCTTGACTTCAGTGACGTTGAAGTTGGTCTGGTTTGCCAAGGTTCCTTCGTTTGCAACCCAGTTCATTTGGTCCCAATGCCCGGGCAGAGTCGTGCCATTCGACACAGTGCCGTTCAACCAGTCTTCCCAGGTCGGGTATAGCTGGGCCGCCGTACTATTGCCAAAGTACTGGTTGATGTCGGTTGAGGCTGCTATGTACAGACCGGAAGTTGAGCTTGCGCTGATGATCAGATTGCCTGTGTTAGGCAAGTTGGGGTTGCCCCGTATGCCACTGCCTCCGTTGATTCGAATGACGTACCATTGTTCTACAGGTTTGACTGTTACGTCGACGGTTCCGTTTGCCAGCAACTCAAAATTCGCAAGCAATCGTTCAGGTGGCCCTGAGTAGGGATAGTTGAAGTCCGTGTAAACGTATGCCGTGGTTTCATTGAGCGTAGAGCCTTGAGGTCTTTGGTACGTAATTGCCAGAGACCCGTTCTCGTTCAGGAATTGAAACCCCTGAACAATGTACGGATAACCCACGTCTGGTGAGTATTGAGCAATAACGTTGCCTTCATTGCCGATAGGGGTAACCGTAGAATTCCACTGACCGTTAGGCCACGGTTCCGCCTGACCAGGATTTTCAACTGGGGCCATGTTCAGGGACAAGGCTTGACTTCCGCCGAGGAAAGAGGGAAGGTAACGAAGCCATTCAGGGGCAACGTATCTACCAGCTATCGCTCCAGCACGGTTCGGATCCTCACCCAGCGCGTTGTAGGGAGTAAGCAACGGCGCCCCGAGCGCTAGGAACACGAAAAACAGAATTATGACGAGTCCAAACGCTGCTCTCCGGTTTCGCAGGAAAAGTTTCATGAAGCCTCCAAAGCGCTTCAAGTTCCAGAGTAAAGTGCTCGGTCTTTTCGGCTTGGTCCCCATCGTCATTCACCCGTATTTGATCCTTGGATCGATCACACCGTACAGCAAATCTGAAACGATATTGGCAACAATTACGCACAAAGAAATAATGTAGAAAAACGCCATCAGTACAGTGTAATCCCTGATTTGAAGCGCGCCATATATCCACGCCCCTAAGCCGGGGTAGGAAAACACTGTTTCGGTTATTATCGCACCTGACAACACGAAGCCGAAAGATAGGGCAACGGCCGTTATGATAGGAAGAGATGCATTCTTCAAAGCGTGCTTGTAAAGCACCGACCTCTCAGTCAGTCCCTTGGCCCTTGCAGTAACAATGTAATCTTCAGTGATCGCATCCAGCATGGTAGCCCTTGTCAAAAGAAGCATACCGCCGAAATTGAATAGTGTCAGTGTAGCCAGAGGCAAGATCAGATGCGAAATATATCCGTAGAACAGATTCCAACTCTGAGCGGAACTGATGCTGAAAACCATGTTCAGCGAAGCAGTTGAATAACCCGTCGTCGTCACAACAGCCTGTGGCCAGCCTCCCGGCACGTCCCAAATCGTAGGATATGCCTGCGCTCCCGGAAACCAGCCTAACGAATTGCTGAATATCCACAAAAGTACCAGACCTATCCAGAAAGTGGGCAATGAGCCTGCGACCAAAGCCCCAACCACTGAGCCCGTGTCGACAGCAGTCCCCCTTCTCTGAATTACCACCATTCCCAGCCAGATCCCGATTATTATCGACAAGACGGTAGATGTCCCGAGCAGCATAAGAGTATAGGGGATTTTTACCGACAAAACCGATGATATGGGCAGACCTGATGCAATTTCCTTCCCGAAATTCCAAGTAAGCAGGTTACTCATATACCTGAATAATTGAATATACAAAGGCTGGCCTATCCCCCATTGAGCTGCAAGTTGTTGCTCGTGTTGTATACGTTGCGCGCCGCTCTCCCTGCTGATGCCTTCACCCATGAGGAATTGTATCGGGTTACCAGGCATCGCCATGAAGAGAAGAAAATCTACAACTATCACGGCAAAGACGAGAATTACAGAGTAGACGATCCTCCTCGCAATAAAACCTCTCAGCCCCATGCTCTCACCACGCTTAAATTGAGAAAAATTAAGACTTAAGCTTTTGCCTTCCTCGCATATAGTTCACATAAAACCTTAAATAAAACACGCAAGGATAGCATGAACAGGTCTCTCCTATGAGCAAAAAGAAACTCACCCCTGTCTTCGTATGGTTGCTAATTGCATCCGTGCTCATGATTGTCAATGGGGCTCTGATAAGCTTCTATAATGGACCAATGATGGTTTCATCGGGTTCTCCTCCTATCGTGCGCTTCTCCGATTGGGGAAACTTTGCCGCAACGGCAGTTAACGCCACGAGCGTTTCCGTTCTTCATCAAGAACCTGATCCCGCAGTGCTCGTAGAAGCACTGAAGACTTTCACCAACCCAGACAATTCAACTGAAGACAAGTTGTTAACGTTCGAAGGAAGTTTCCCTGGAAACCGAACCGTCCGAGGAAACCAGACTCTGCTGAACGAATGGGTTGTAACAGAGTTGACCGTTGACCCCACGACAGTGAGGGACAATATCACGCTGAGCCTTACAGCCATTTCGAATGAGCCCTTTTGGTGGCGTTTCGTTTCAGGAATACCAGGAACGGTCGAAGGCGGGGCCGCCTATATTTGGCTGTTCCTAGCCGTCCTCGTTCTGGCCATAGATATGTTGATCTACATGAAACCCAGAAATCAAAAAAGGTTTGCACCTGCTATTCTTGTATTTTCCCTTTTGAGCTTGCCGATAGGAGGAGGCTTCATCATAGGAATGATCATCGGCCTCATCGTCGGCCTCGCAGGGCTTGAATGGCCCAAGAATTTTCAAGAGACATTCATCGGGAGAATCTTCAATGTGGCAAGGCTAAACGCAGAGTCCCTCAAGATTCTGGGAACAGACGCAGCCAAAATGCAGACTGCGGTTCTGACAGTTATTTTTGTCGCTGTTCTGAGCAGCTTGGGAGTAGGCATCTACATTCTTAACGTTAACCTGATGCACGTTCCAGACACGTACGCAGCTCTGAAGTCAACCTACAGCATCCTCGTTCAAGGAGCAGTATTCACAGGCGTTGATGCCTATTTCGGAGCCACGGCCTACATTACCGTAGGCATCCTCAAATGGCTAATTCTTTCCATAATTGTCTATCTTGTCGGGGCGAAAGTCTTAGGACTAGAGTTCAAATTCAGAAGTATGGCTACAATCCTTGCCTTCGTTTACGTCCCTGAAATCCTCCAGATGTTTACCCCATTCCTGTTCACGAATGAGCCGATGCTGTCCAAGGGAGCGTTGATAATCTTGATCCCGGTAACATGGCCGCTGGCACTCTTCTACATCAGCCGAATCTGGGCTTTCGTCATACTGATCTTCGCCATCAGAACAATCATGGACTTAACCACGATGAGAGCATTAGGTGTCGGTCTCTTCACAGGAACGATCTACACACTTGTGAATTACCTGTACGTGTACCCGACTTTAAACCCGCCCGGCTTGGCAATCCAATTCTCGAATTCTTCCGTACCGATCCTCATATTAGCATCAGTCGCTATACTGGTCGCCTTTTTCCTAGGAATCTTCAAGAAGCAGGTCTAAGCGTGCTGAGGGTTTTCCTCAGAAGCCTGCTGTGGTTTTTCCTCAAGTTCCCTGCGTCTCGAAACTATCCAGTCCTTATAGCCTGATGCTACGCCCCACATTATGATTATGCCAATGGTTGCCACGAGAGCCCAAATGGGAGGCAGATAAAGCATGCCCCACACGACAAGAAAGGGCACTGTCACGATTAAGGCGACCGATAGCACTGTTATCAAAAACCAATTGTCAGATCCACGTCTTGGCAAGGGTCTCTACCTTTTGCCCCACAATATCCTATAACTTAAGCATGCTTTTAAGGCTTGACTTGGAAGTCGCAAAATCATGCAATAGTCCTAATGTTTCCTTTTGTGGAATAACGTTGCCATTATCAGTACTGTAACCATGAAAAATATAAGGAACGTCGACAAGGCGAGTTCAGGCAGAACTGCTGTAGCACTTATTTCTATGCTGTGCTTTCCTTGAGAAAAACTGAAGTATAGGCACTCGTGAGCTTCATCGGATGAGGGTAGCTCCCTGACCTGCGGGGTGATTACCGCACCGTCAAGCTTGACTTCATAGGGATCATCAATCAACCCCTTGGGAATAGAGACTCTACAGAAACCTGTGGAGTTCGTTTCTTGATAAATGCTCATCGACAGAGTGGCCACCGTGCCGTTTAGGCTGAAGCCAGACCCTGCCAGTAGCGAATCGCTCACCAATGTGACAGCATATCCAGAGACCGTGAAATCTGAAAAGTTGCCCATCAACGGGTAATGATCCGCCGTGCCATAGATCGCCAAATAAGGCGTGTCACCGACACCGTCACTGTTAGCGTCTGTACCATTGTAATCACTCCAATAGTTGCCTTCCTCGCCGTTGTCCCAAGAGTTCGGAGTCGGCCCGTAAGCTTGGTAATACGGTGTGACTCCTTCCACCACGGTGTTCACGTTGTGAACAAAATTATTGTGAAAGATGATATCATTGTGCGAAGGTGCATAAATCGGGATTTCCAAGCCATAAGCGGTGCTGTTCACTATGGTGTTGGCACAGACGACGTTTCCGTCAACCCAATCCAACTCGATTCCGTTCCAATCGCTGTCAGAAACGTAATTGTGTGAGATAACGTTGTTACGGCTGAAGTTCGATACAAAGATGCCGTAACGGTTCTTCGCGACCCAGTTGTACTCAATCATGTTTCCTGATCCCCCGATTATTCCTACTCCCTCAAGATTCTTCATGATAGTATTATCTGAAATCGTGGTGTTGTTTACGTGTGACAGTTTGACACCGTAGGAAAGCGAGAATGTCGGCGAATTCTCCGTATTCCTAATGGTGAATCCGCTTACGGAAACATTATCGGCCGTGATTGTCATCGTGTCCTCATACTGCGACGTCTCCAAAACGGTCGTGGTCTCGTTCTGGCCAATGAGCGAAATACTCTTGTTGATCCATAATTGCTCATGATATACTCCTGCCTTCACGTATACTGTATCACCAGGTGTCGCGTTGTCTATGGCGTCCTGTATCCTGGCAAAGTCATCAGGAACGATTATCTTCCGTGCTGCGTCAGCATATTTCGACTCCACTTGGCCATAGCAGGCAGTCCTTAATCCGAGGCACGTAAAGAGGATTAGCAAAACGGCCACGATGAGAATTCTCAACGGCCTCGAATTCAAACAGACGTCACCTTTTCTTTATTGATGGCAGATCGAGACTTTCTTCTTCGTCTCCACCCATACGCCAGAAGGAGAAGCGCCACGACCACAATTGATGATGCGGCTGCCACGATGAAAACTGGACTGAGGTTGTTAGCGTTCACAATTCTCAGACTCAGTTCGGAACTCGACGGGACATATGATTGGTCCCCCACATATTTCGCGTAGATCGTTAACAGTCCCGTCTCGTTAAAAGACTGAGAAATCGTTGCATCACCAGCAAAATTTGTTGTAGAAGATCCTATCCATTCTTTGGACGTCCCTCGCTCAGCGTAGAAGTAGATCGTTGCGTTAGGCAAACCCGTGGATTGCTCGTCCCTTAGCTCTGCCTTAATCGGAACGTTGTAGGACAAGATGCTTTCGTTCTGTGCAGTAAGTGTCAACGTTGAATAGATTTTCCTCACGTGGAAAGTCATCTCTGCAAAGCTTGTGGTTCCTTCACCGTCAATCACGTACAAGAGTGCGGTGTAGTCTTGACTCTGCACAAATTGCCTAGAAACATTTTGAGATAGAAAGATCTGGTCGTCGCTAAATACCCAGAAACGGAGAGATACGTTACTCGAACTCGTAGTCTCGTCCACAAAATTCACGACGTCATACAGCCTCGGTTCACCAGGACTGTAGGAGAAGTTTGCTTTCAGCAACGTATTTTCCTCGGGAACAGCATACAGCGGGTAGCGGTCTGATTCTACGCGGTCGACAGAATACGGCAGGTCACCTATACCGTCGCTTCCCGTCTCATTCTGGTATGTGCCAGAGAATATGTCGTGGCCAGAATAGTTGCTCCAGTAATTTCCGCCAGTTGGATACCCGTTGTCCCATTCATTCACTGGCGGAGGAAGGATTTGTTCCTCGACGTAGCTGACTTGGGTGGTATTATTCAGAAAACTATTATGGTAGAAGCTGTTGTTCCCTGAGGCGTCAATCTTGACCCCGCATTGCGTATTCTGTGAAAAAGAATTGTCGACAAAAAGGTTTTGACTCGAAGTGTCAAGACGAGCGCCAACAGTGTTGTTAGTGATTTCGTTGTTGCAGACTTGATTCTCCGAGGAAGTATCCAGATAGATCCCATAGTAATTCCGAGTCAAAAAGTTTCCACGAATGGTGTTGTTGTCGGAACGTTCATTCACAAGATTAGAGTAGTAGAGGTATATGCCCCGCGGCAAATTAGGTAGTCCCCTCGCGTTAACCGTGTTTCCAGCTATGTAGTTGTTTGAGGATGAGCAAAGGGATATCCCGTTCCAATCGTTTGAATCAAACGTGTTATTCACGATCGTGTTATAGTTGGAGAGAACGAGGAGAATCCCCTCACTGTTGCTTGAACAAGTCGTATTCAACACTAGGCAGTTGCTTGAGTGTGCAAGGAGTATGCCCGAATAGTTATGCGTCAGGTTAACGTCTTTGATTGTGACGTTCGCAGAGTTTACGATTGCTACATAACCAGCGTCGGTCGGAACGATCTTGTCGCTTTCGTTCACCCAGTAATAGACTTTTCTTCCGTCGACGAGGTTAGAATCATCAATGTCATGCAGGAAATGAGAAAGAGTCAAGCCCCAGACCTCCAGGTTATGCTTGTTGCTTACCATTCGATTGTTCCTAAGAACATTTCCTGAGGAATCCCACATGAATATTCCCGTACCATGATTGGCTACCGTGACGTTCTGCACATTGCAGTCCTCACCCGCAATGTATAAGCCGACAGCAGATGAACCGACAGAGCAGTTAACAGAAAAGTCAGCAAGCGTCACTCCATCAACGCCCCTCTCAACGTCTACGGTTATCGGCCACCTACCATCGTTCTTAATGACAGTCGAGCTACCGCTGCCGATGAGAGCCAAAGGCTTGTCTATCGTCAAGTGTTCAATGTATTCTCCAGGCGACACAAGAATCGTTGAACCTTCCCCCGCATTAGCGATTGCTGCTTGGATCGAACTGTAATCGCCGGGAACCAATATGAGACTGCTGCTTGAATACGCTGTTGAAACAACCATAGGTGGATATAGCACAGTTAGCATCAAGAACAAAGCTGCAAAAGCCTTAAGAAAGCTCACGCTATACCCTCGTTCACATATGCCAAGGCCCATTCAAAAACCTTCTTATTAAGACATACGCAAAGCCGACATTTGCCTGCCTGCTTGTTGCTAAATCGATTTCTTGTCAATTTCAGGTTATCTTGCGAGCATGGTGATGCAGCTGACTTTTTCCTGTTAATTTAGCCTTGAAGCAACTGCCGCAGTTAGGAGCATAGCGATCATGCAGAGCAATGCGTGAATTGTCATGCGTCTGAGGCCTCTCGTCGCCTGCGCTATCATCACAATTGAAGAGGTTTCAATGAGGTAAGTTTATGAGTTAGCATGAACAAAGGAAGTATTGGATGGAGGGGGTATCAACTTGATAAAGTCTATTGCAGTTACAGGCGTGATCATACTTCTAGCCGGATTGATGCTCATGCCCGTCTCTAGCACTCCGAAAACTGTAAACGACTACATAAACATAAGAGTAGTCGGCCAAGCCGCGAGCCCTCAGAGCTTGCCTTCCTGGAACATTTCGCAAACTTTTGGCCAGAATGAAATCGTGGGCTTCGATTTTCGCGTTGACGCTGATTGGTCAGATAACGCGTATGATCTTTATACTACCAATGCAAACCTCACTGGTCAGCAGTACCCTGCAAGGTATTTGAACATTGAAGTAACGGACCCTCAATCTGAGTCCACGACATTTGAGATAATACTCTGCATAACATCAATGGCCGGAGGAGCAGGAGCAGTCAGCGTCTTGGCCGACTACTACAAAGTTTATAATAGCACGTCGTCAACGTTTAATCTGATCGACCCTGCACAAGGGTACAACGGCTCCACCGGGGGATTAGCGATAGAAAAGGGCTATCCATGCACTGTCCAGCTCCCGACGACCGTCAACGCATGGGGCGGAGGGACAATCTATCAGCTGGGGAAAACCACCATGCAAGGATTGTACACCATCACACTTTCGCTTGATCCGTCGGATATAGTGGAGCCGGGCTCACTGCCGACCCAAGCATCGCCTCCTGCTGATCTTGTAATGGTCGAAACAAGGATAGGAACACAATATCCGTACAGTTGGCTTCTGCCAGCAGGCGCCTCAATAGGCATTATCGGCGTGGCCATAATGATTCCAGGCGTCATAAGCAAGAAGCGCAAGCCTCTTCACAAGGCGTGACCCAGCACGTATGGAAGATGGATTGGAGCCGGGTTACTATTTGTATCTCTCGTCGTTGCAGGCATTGCTGCTGCGAACGTGAAAGTTTACTATGGAAAACAGGATTGGGCTGAGGGATATAATCCTGATGGCAGCCTCGGAGACGTTTACAGTAAAATAGTGAATGTCCCGCCTCAAAATAGTACGGAGTTTGGATGGGTGGGATTCAACATCATGTTACCAAATCAGGAAAAACCAGGTTACGCCGCCTCCGGTGCGATAGAACCTGCTGATCAAGACCCGGATCCGGAGATAACGTTGAATGTGGTAAATGCAACTGCCCTCAGCTACTTGAACGGAACATTCGAACCGTGGGATCCTTCCTGGTGGAACGTAACCCAGGTCTACGCGACGATAACCTTGGGCAGCAGCAGCGGGCTCACGAGTGGCGTATTTGAATTTCAAGGTCTAGACAACTGCAGCCCATACACAGTTCTCCTAAAGGGTCTAAAAAACGACACTCAAGATCGCCCATTTCTAATCAGCATCAAAGAAACGTGGCTTGACCCGCAGAACCTAATCGAACTGACGCCTTCGAGCACCTCAGCGATTGTTGCATCAGCCTTGATCGGATCGGGTCTGATAGTTTACGATCTGAACTCTCAACGCAAGAGGAAAAAACCCAGAAACGCACACTTCGTCAGGAAAAACGGCAGAGAGCGAAAAGGATCGTGGCTCAAAAGGAAAGAAGCGCGTGCGAAAAAACGTTCGCCCTGAATCAACTACAGGGCTGAAGAACGCATGCTAATTCTGCTTCTTCGCCTCTTTTTCCCTTCTTCGCTTTTGCAGAAGTTCTGCGTATTCTTGAAAGGATGTTTCAACATCCCAGCGGAAGCGTGTATCCTTGACGATTGCCTTCCGGATATTTAACTCCCGTTCTATGAGAACCCTAAGGATAAGCATCAAGATCACTGATGTGAATAAGATCATTGATAGCAGATTGAAAGGAAAGGGTAAGAATCCAATCAGAAGAAGATTGATTATAACGTCGCAAAACACGAATAGAGGCAGAATCAACGCCCAAAAGAGCCCTTGAATTCTGTCTGAAAAGCCGTCCAGAGTGAGTCTTGGAAATTTAAGAACAAGCCTGTAGAACAATGGAATCTCAAGGTCATCTTCGTCAGAGCTATCAGCTGACATGTGTTAACGTAAGAATCTAATCAAAAGATCTATTTTAGCTTTGGTAAGCAACCTGGAAAACTCTTTTTTGTCATGATCGCAGCAAGCGCTGAGGCAAGAATCAGTAAGTGCAATGCTCAGATGGCGGGGTTTTGAAACTCTCGCGCGCGCGAATGGTCAACGCGAACGCACACGTGACAATCGACAAAAGTATGAGATTCCCCAGTTTCTAGCGCTTCTATCCTCTCAAGTTCCTCCATGAAACGCAAAAACGACGGCGCCCAGTCATTCCCATAGGGAATACCAAAACCTACTGAGTACGTTATCTTTTGGAAGCCTAAACGTTATGAACCAAAGAACGACGCCCCCAATGACCAGCCCAACTATCATGCCTGGCAGTACAGCTACGAAGAAACCGAGAAGACCAAAGAACATCGCTATGTAAAGGATTCTTGCTTTCGCCGCTTCTACCAATACTGTGGCAAAAAGAAGAGTAATCAGATTGGCCCAAAACCCCCACGTTATCATCCTTATCGTGTAGTCATCGTACCTGTCTGAGGGTTTGAGTCCATAGTTTCCACCACTGAATTCGCCCGGGCCGTAAGACGAAGGAATATACTGGAATGAGTAAGTTCCGTTTACGTAGCCCGTCTCTTTTATCCAATAGAAAGGATATAAAAGCGGGTCGTACGTTGCGGAAAAACTGATCGTTGCATCAGCATAACCCAAGTTAGGATGGATCTGAAAGTAAAGCTGCACTAGCAAATTACGGTGATAGCCTAGACCGCTAATTGTTCCAAGCACCGCAAACAAAAAAGCCAAGAGCACCGCAATGCCGATCTTCAGAAATATGCGTTTCGCCCGCCCGCTTCCGAAGGTCTGCGATGTCAAAGTCTAGCACTCCCAAGGCAAAGTTAGAGAAAACCAACATTTAAGCTCTGACCTTAGAACCAAGAAAACCATTCGCACGCGCGCCATAGCTGCAACGAAGTGTAACTCTTATGACTGCGGTACTCCTGCTTCAGAAGTAAGTCTGACGTGCCTGAACCACGTGATCTTTGACGAGCAAAACAAAGCCATGTGCCAATAGCCCGACTTTTTCAGCCGCAGTTTCACCCTCGCGCGCTGATGCAGGCTGCATGCTCAACAGATATCGCCTGTTGCCTTGAACTCCTAGAATATCAACTTCAACAGCAACGCCAAAGGTTAGACGTATGGGGAATTGTAGCTATCAGCGAGCCCAAAACCGCGCACGCATGGTTTTGAAGAAAAGTCAAGAAAAGCTTGTTCCAAAGTAGCGTGCTACTCTAACAAGATCTCTGCCGTCGATTTTGCCGTCTTGGGTGATGTCAATGTTTGCGTCCCATCTGGACATGCCCGGCATGGTACCGAAGGCCCTCGCTGCTTCCACGATGTCTATGGTGTCAACCCTGCCGTCTCCATTGATATCGCCTAGGATTTTGACCTTCACCGTTCCGTCGGAAAGAGAGTTGTCCGAGGGTGTATTATCATCTGTTATGTTTGCGACCGCCGCAATCGTGTAGCCGGGGTACGCGGAAGCCACGTTTGACGTGTTCCAAGTGAAGATGATGGTCAGATACTGCCCAGAGTTTACGTTTGGAGTCTGTATGCCTATCGTCTGGCCAGCCGTGATATTGTAGTAGAGGGTGACATTTACGACCTCGTTGAAGGTGCCATTGTTCACCACTGTAACATTGACGTTGATACTTCCACCTTTGTAGACTTTGGAAGCGGATGGTGTAACACTCACAACGGCCACGTCATGCCCAGGTTGTGGGGGCGGCGCCTGTAGGGTCACGGTGACCACGGCGGTGTTTGATTCCGCGACCGTTCCATCCTGATCTGTGACGTTCAAGTAAACGTCGTAAGTGCCGTTTGTCGGTTCTGAGAACGTGAAGCTGCTTGAAGTTGCGCCTGAGGCGGAAGTTCCGTTTATGAACCATTGAAAGCTATAGGGCTGAGTTCCACCGGCGGGGTTTGATGTGAAAACCTGCGTCTGGTTCACGACCAATGATGCGGAAGTTGGGCTTATTGTGACTGTGAGTTGTGGGGGGCCGGAAGGGCCTATGAACGCGTAGTTCGCGTTGTAAGGTGTCACAGTAAGCGTGTTCAGGTTCTCGTCCCAGACCCAGTTGTTGTCCGGCGTTTCCTTGGTTATGTCAAACTTGCTCGTCAGGTTGCCCGACGCTGGCACAATAAGGATCTGAAACTCTGCCCACATCAGGCTTGCGCTGTGAGGGCCCGTAACTTGGTCGCTGCCTGACAGTGTTTCGAAGCCGAGGACGCTTCCGTTGCCCAGGCTGCTAGTGTCGATCACGGCTGGAGGCGAGTTGGTCGTATGACCAACGAAGAACTGGCTCGTCGCGCCTGCCGTGTACCCCGCGCGCGTACATTTGAGCTGAGTGCGATTGTAGTGAAGCCCGACCTGATACGCGAAGACGTTCTCCGTTATGTTCATCCAGACCGTAATGTTGAACGTTTGACCCAAAGACGCGTTTGTCGTGTCAAACACGACAGACGACGGCTCAATCCACATAGCATCTGCACCGTGCGGCTCAGACGCCACGTCTGCCAATACCAGAATCGTCGTGAAGCTCACAAGGAGAACTGCGATGAACAGTACCCCGAGGATCTTTGTCTTCATCTCTTTCTCTCTCCTTGAGCTTCGCACACTCTATTTTATTATTCCTTGGCTGAGCGCCTTAAGTCTTCTGGAATAATGTTCTATTTTTCCATAATTTTGTATTTGAAACGATCCGCTGTCCCCCTTTCCGGCTGTAGCCAAACAGTACTGTTTCAGCAAGGCAGGGCGCGCGCTGATTCGGAATCTGGAATGCTTGCCGCAGATCCCAAAAATCGACTGACTCTTCCTTCATGCTGCTGCTTAAAATCTCCCAATGAAGTTCAACGGTAACACTAAGAGTAACATGCGAAAGATGGTAACGTGAGAGCGCGCGCGCTAAAAAGGAGGGGATTATGGGTCTACTTGTCCGAAGTGTTTGGCTACTGTGGCTATGTCTTTGCCGTCGACTCTGCCATCATTGTTCAAGTCGCAATTCGCGTTCCATATCAGCGGTGGTGAGCATCCGGGATAGCTGCCGAAGCACTTGGCGACTACAGAAAGGTCTTTGCCATTGCACTTGCCGTCTGGAACAAAATCCCAAACGTTAACAGAGCCGCCGGTCAGGTCTCCAACCATCGATACTACGGCCGATCCGCCTGTGAAGTTGTTGTCAGAGGTGTCGGTTTCATTTGAAACTGGCCAAGCGTAGGCGCTTATGGTGTAGTTGCCCTTAGCAAAACCTGTTGTGTCCCACGTGAAAGTGACTGTCCTGGAGTTGCCGCTTGTCAAGGTGACGTTTAAGGGTATGCTGATGACGGTTATGTTGGCGTAGGCTGTCACGTTGAAGGTTTCTGTGTATAGACCTAGGTTCTTTACTGTACTACTTATGTTTAGGCCGTAGCCCTGACACACAACAGTCTTAACGTCTACGTTTGTGACAGCTATATCATGTTCGTATGACTCAACAGGGTTGGTCGTATCAGTGCCTACCTTGGCCGTAAACAAGTACGTTCCGAAGACCTTGTCGTAATAGATGTCCACAACTAACGTATCGCCACTGTCATGATCCATGATGTGGTATCCAATCTCAGTCGTCCGTTCCTCGGAAGTTGCTTGGGTTATTCCGACGCTAAAGGTCAATCCAACCTCCGCCTTTCCAGACGCTCCGATACCAAGTATGTCAAAACCACAGTGCACAGCCACATCATAAGACATTTCAACTTCAAATGTGAAGCTACTTGATGAACGACTAGTGACAGAATAGCTTTGGTGAAAATCAATACCGCCTGAAATCACTCGAGTATCTAGTTTGGACACTTTTCCAAGTTCACCACTTTCAACAACGTTATTCAGACCAAGATCCATCGCAAGCAACCGGCTTCGCCAAGGTTCTTGAACGTTGTTTCTGATCCATGTTGCTGTAACAGCGAATTCTACCCCCCTTGTCGGACCATACTCCATAACGTTTTCCGTTGTTCCATTGATGTAGGTCCTACTCACTACTCTGTAGTGCAAGAGCCATGATTCTCCAAAGAACACGTCGCCACGACCGGGGCCAATATACAACGGATCACTGTTCTCTTGGCTTGACGTCCAACCCACTTGGTACGTCTCAACAAAAGCGTCTGATCTGCTATCACTAGTTTTCACAGATATTTGTGACGAAGCATCTACGCCGTTGCCTAGAAAATCGGCACTTACCTCGAAACCAGTAGTACATCCAGATCCACCCGATAGGGTCGTTTCGGTGCTTGTTGTCACTGACTGCTCTATGTACGAGTAGCTTTCGTCGCCGGGTGGATCATGAAGAATTGAGTAGACCACTGTCGGAATTAGGGTTGTCCCCTCATCAAGAATGACATCGCTATATGACTGACTGTACCCGTTCTGATCTGTTTTGATTAGGTAAACGCCCTGTCCGGCGATGTATCCCACGACCACGTAACCCTCATCCAGAGTCTGCTCCACAGAATAACCCCAATCCAGGCCCGCGCCACCATACGTTCTGCTCCATTGCATAATCCCACTCGAATCCGTCTTAACAAGATAAACATCCTCACCACCAGCACCAAACGACACCGTGGAACCCGCAATTACATATCCACCATCTATAGACTGTTTCACGCATCGACCCTCACAGTACACACCACCGTACGTTTCTTGGAATGCGCAAGCATATGTGACGTTGATATAGTATTCGGAAATCTCGGTATCATTTCCGTTTTCCATTGTCGAAACGTAATATATGCTAGCATTAAGATGTGCCGAGATCTTGGAGAAAAGACCTGAACCGCCATTATCACCGGACGCCAGCAACGTCAAATTCTGATAATAGAAGTTCATAACAATGTCGCCCGTATCACCTGGAAGTCCGTACGTTTCGATGACTACGTCTGATTCAAGGTCAATTCTTATCTCAAACCAATCTGTGCTTCCGACGGGAGAAATCTTGGACTGTAACGCTTGACCATTTCTGAGTATTGTGGCTTGTTCATAACCGGGATCTGAAATGCCAGCAGCCGCCGTAGCTGTCACTTTCGGCGCCATACTAAAACAAATAAAGACTTGAACACTCAAAACTACCATGAGAAGCAACGCAACACTTTTGTCTACGCATATTCCTTTCACCACAAAATACCTCCTCAAGATCACTGCACGTTGTGATTGTTTCTCTTCGCAGAAGATATAAGACTTATGGAAATTTCGTCTATTACAAGCTAATTCTCGGAATCCTAGCGCGCTGACTTGTCCCTAAATTAGCTAATGTTTATTTTTGGATTGGGGTCTCATATTCTTGAGTCACGTCCAGCTTAAGAGGTGAATCCTAGCGGGACATCAGGATGAACACGAGACCTTGGAAACCCTCTTCAGAAACGTGGACTTATGTTTTGTTAGAGCAGCGTTACTCGGGTGCTTTGATACGGTTGGACCTAGTAGACCTCCCAGAAACCCCCTAGGGCTCTTTGGAACTTTCATCGTAATGCGAATGAAAAGGCGTTCGTAGCCTAAGAGAAATGATAAGACTCCTCGACACGGACCTGCGGCTTAGAAGACTGTGCCTGATCAAGACAGGGGAGACAGGATACCCAAGAAGCGTTCTCAACCGGTTCATCCGAAAAACTGGAGAAGACAACCTCACGAGAATAATCGAGGAAAAAGTGGTCAAACCATTGAAACAGAACGATGCAAAAGAAGTTGATTCAGTCTTTGATGCCTCGTTCATAAAGGCCTGGAGCACATGACATCCACTGGACAACCAGAGAGGCCTTTCTGACGACGGTGTAAGAGTTGGAAGAGCAGACAGAACCTCCGGCTTAGGCCACAGGCTTCACCTGTCCATCGACTCGCAAACCATGCTTCCGTTGACCTGCGCATTTGCTTCCGCAAACCAGAACGAGAAGAAACACTCACTAAACATGCAGGAGAAGACCAAGAATATTCTGAAAGGGTGCGGAGCCAAATTGAAGCGTGATAGCCGACAGCCAGTACAGCGACAGCAAACTCAGAAGCGTTGTCAAAGTCGCAGTCAGTCCATACCCTGCAAACCAGAAATGCGGCGTCATGAGGCTCCTCAGGGTGGACAAGAAGTTCAGAACCCACAGACCAGAAGACCAGAAAAGAGAGTATCACAAGAAGCCTCACATAGAAGCGGTCCACAGCTTCCTCAAGACCCAGTACAGCATGACCATAAACAAGGTCAGAAGCGCAAAAAACGTGGCTTCCTACGCGATCTACAACCTATTATGCCTCGTTCTGAACAGAGAAGTAGCAGAAAACATCAGAAGACCGACAAAACTGCCTCCTCAACCTACTTCAACACCCAACAAAACAACAAAGCAGCGCGTTAAGAATCACAGGAGACGCGTCCACCCTGGCAGAGGCGACAAAAGTCTGCATTTGCATACTTCTGAATTGGACGAAAAAAGGGAGAAGGGGGGGTCAATGAGAAAGGCCTGGCCTTCTCATCAACCGATTACGTTCAGAGTTAGCAACGTTTGTCCTTTAGGGATAGTCGTGAGCGTGGAGTCCTCGAGCCACGTGCTAAAGACTGCGTTCTGGTCTGATAATGACGGTAGTTGGTATGTATTCATGTAATATTCGAAAGTTATGGTCGCCAGTGTTCCGCTGCCTGCCTTCCCACTGACGTTTCCCTCCAGCGTTTCGGTGAGAAGGAGGAGGCCTTTACTCGTGTCTGTAGAATTCGAAAACAGTGGAAATTGTCCTTTCATCATGTCCCCGGCTTGAGTGTTTGCAACGCTGATTTGGGTCGAGTTGAATGTGATAGCCGCCTGCCATGCATACAGATCATTAACGTTGGACACAACAAGGGCCATGGTGAAGCTACCTATTGGTTTCGGCTCTGCCTGTGGTTCAACATACATGAAAGACGGGACGATCATGGCCAAAACGTATCCTGACACGGAAAAGGCCGTCAATAACGCAATGAGCATTAGCCCTGTTCGCATTCTTTTGTCATCAAAAACTCTCGACAAACCTTTCATAAGATGTCCTCCATTATTTCCAAATCCTGATGCTCCATTCGACTTATACATGCCTTCTTCCTTCGTCAGAATCCCCTCTGCACACAATCCCTTGAGTCTAATGTTCAAGGTCTTCCGAGAAAGCTTTGTGATATTCACGAGCTCCGTGAACGTTCTAGGGCGCCTGTCAGTCGCGTTCCTAATCAATGCAAAGTCCACTTCCCTGCGGCTTTCCAGACTAATCGTAGTTCCACAATTTGGGCATGTGATTTGAGGCATGTTGCATCACCAAGATACAAAGCACCAAAACACGGATATAAACGTTGGTGAAATAGAAACTAGCAGCCTTGACACGATTCCACCTATGTAAGAACACCTAGTTTCTAAGAAACTAGGTGTCCTAGAACCGTAGCCAAACTGGAGATTGACGACAAAACTAGAACAGACATGCCAAAACGTGCGCTTCCGATCAAGTCTCAGAGAAAAAAGGCTAGGCTGCGCAGGTTCCGAAGTTTCTTGCAACTTTGACTATGTCTTTGCCATCGATTTTTCCATCTGCATTTATGTCAGCATCTGGGTTCCATCTTGGGTGCCCTGGATATGATCCGAAGGACCATGCTGCCGAGGAGATGTCTCGTCCGTCGACCTTGCCGTCACCGTTTAGGTCGCCCATGATTCTAACTTTTATTCCGCCGCCAGCCAGAGTGTTGTCTTCAGGGTTGTTATCAAAAGGTATACTTGCAACGGCTGTTATCGTGTAGTTGTGGCAGTATGGTACGCCTATCGTGTTCCACGTGAACGTGACAGTCTGGTTTTCTCCTGGAAGAACGCTGGTGTTTAGCATGCCTATCGTTTGGTGTGCAGTAATGTTGTAATAGAGGGTCACCGTCACATTCTCGGTTACGCTTCCTTTGTTTTCAACCTCGACGCTTATGTTCACGTTCAGTCCTTGATAGACCCAGTGCGCATAAGGAGTTACATCCACGACTGCCACGTCATGAGCAAAGATGCTGACTACACCGTCGCTGAACAAGTTGTCTTCAACATGGCTCTCGCCAGGCACAGCGCTTGCATACCCAGATATTCTGTAGTCTCCAGGGGACATATCGCGAGTATCCCAGGGGATAACCAAATTCATCGTCTCACCTGGACCCAAGCTGACCACCACTGATTCTATCACATATCCTCCGGGATGCGACCCAGAGCTCACCTCGTAGTACCCGTCTTCTTTGGCTGCTGGGATCTCGTTTACGTCTGTATCCAACAGAAAAGTCTCGCCGTTGTTGATGCCCAAAGGACAAGAATACTTGATGCCGGGTGGTGGAAGATTGACTATTTCGAACTCTATTATGCATAGTTTTCCGTCTCCATTGAATGAAGGTTGATTTCCAATCAAGCCGGCGAAAACCATTATCTTGCCCGTTCGGAAGTCTTCAGCAGTTACCGTTGGTTCATTGTAGAAAACGTATTCTGGATCCCACGCGGGCTCAAACCACCGGGTCGCATTGATCATGCTTTCGTTGTAGCACGTGCTTAGCTGGAAAGAACAGAGGTTTTCAACATCTGCAACCCTAAGAGTTACGTTGAACCGGTAGCCCACCGAAACATCCTTCGAGTTGAACACGTATTCAGATGGATCCAAGTATATTCTTGTTCCGCTAAACGTTATTCTTGCCTTCATCGTCGAGGTTCCTTGGGACGCGTAGGCAGTCACCGTGAAGTTCTCGGCGTAGTCTCCTTCATTTTCCACGCTGACGTTCACATCTACGGGGTCTCCAACGAGCACCTGGTGACTGGAAGGCTCAACGTTTGTGACTGCCACGTCATGTATACCCTGCACCTGAGACCATATTGTCATGACATTGTCCGCGACGTTCTCTTCTCCCAACAGCGGTTGCGCATAGGCTGTTACGTTGTAGTCTCCCATGATTGCAGGTGTCCAAACGTAGCTCATCTTGAAGGATTGACCGACGTCTAGTTCAGGAACAGTCGTCGAACTGGCAAGGCTTCCGTTCAGGAACAAGTAGACTTGCACGTTAGTTTCGCCGTTTAACCCTTTATTTTCGACAGTGTAATTTAGCAATGCTGAATCCTGACGCGTAAGGGAGGCCGGTGCTTCCAGCGTTACGCTCAATTCATGCTCCGGCTCGAAAGGCACAAAAAGTATGCTGCTGCTGTAGTTGAGGTTCGTTGAGTCTTCGGCAAGAATGTGGCCGACGCCGTTTGAAATGCCAATTGTGGTTGAAGTGGAACCGTCACTGAAGGCGTAGTCGAATTGTATCAAGCCGTCAGATCCTAGTATCGCTTCAAAGTTGGCACTAATGCTTCTGTTGCTGTAGGCGGCAACGAACCATCTGATGCCCACTTGTGTGGTGGTCTGCCAAATGTAAATGTCGCACGGATCATACGTCACCCAATCATCCCATGCGGGGGCCATTGCCAGTTTCTGAGCCAACGCGGGTATGCTGTTGCTGAATGAGCTATCTGGATTCGTGAACGTTATCAGGCCATTGCTTGAAATGAAAACTGTGCTATATTTGATTCCATAGAATGGAAAGTCAAATGGTAAAGTGTACTGCCAGCTTGCATCGTCGGCATGCCAACCCATGGGGACACCTCCGCCAACCCATCTTTGTGGAAGATAAATCCTCGTATAGAAAAAGACGCATACCATTTTGGTTACGTTGTTATTATCTGTCTTCTCCTCTCCAGGTGCAGGTGGAGCGTAAGCCGTTATGTTGTAGTTTCCAGTCTTCGTGGGGACCCACATTAAGTCGATGGTGCTGGATTCGTGAGAGTTAATCGTGAAATTCTCCTCAGATCTCTCTACTGTGTCGTTGATTAGCATGTACAGATTTACGCCAGTTTCGTTGTTTGATCCTCTGTTTCGAACGGTGACGGAGAGCCAGGTTGAGTCTCCCAACTCAAGGCTTGTAGGAGCTACCAAGGAAGTCGCAAGATCATGCTCGGGTCTGAGTGCCATCCATGTGATTATGTTGGCGAACATTATTCTGTTGTCGAATTCATATAGGTCAGAAGCAAAGTCATCCGACAAACAGAGGACGTATCCCCTTGTTTCTGCGCCTGCAATCAGCATATGCGCGTCGTTGAAGTCATTGGCAATCCAATATCCTGGATTGAGGGTCTGTAGTGAATTCACAGGGTATGAGGCATAGATGTAGTTCACGCCCTCCATTATGGGATGCGAATGATCGAATTTGTCGGAAGGCCCCGAATTACCAGAATAGCCTGTGTATGCTATGCCGTATCCAAGGAGTATCGTTTGAACTGAGGAGGCCAGTTCGTCTCCGATGCCAACGAAGCCCTTTCCCGAATCTATGAAACTTTGAACTGCCGCAATTTCCGACGTTGACCAAGGAGTATTAACCCAGTCTTCTCCAACCATAAGAACGTCGTAGCTTGTTAGCAACTCTGGCGTCAGCTCTGAACGTATCGTGTCCACGATGTAGCCCAAACTTTGATAGTAGAACTTCAAATCATCGCTGTGTAAGGATTCTTGGTGGGTCTCGATGAAACCTATTACCGCCGCGGACGAAACTGTCAAAACAGTGGTTTCCACGTTGTTAAAAGTTTCCTCCTCGCCGGTGACTGGAGGCGCATACGCTGTTACGTTGTAAGTTCCAAGATTTGGTGTCCAAAGATAAGACAGAGTCTCCAACTCGCCGACTCCCAAAGTGGGAATAGTCAAGTTAGCTGCTGGTTCCCCATTAACCAGAACAGACACTTCGACCCCAGTTTCGTTATTAGCTCCCAAGTTTTCCACGGTGGCATTCACCAGGACGCTTTGGCCAGGGCGTAGATGACTGGGACACTGAAGGGATACTGAAAGATCATGTGGAGGCCTCTGGTAGCGTGACCATATTATCGCGTTGTAGAAGAGCTGCAGAGGATGCTGATAGTATGCAGGAATCACTTCAAGCCAAGGCGAAATGTACACCAAACCCTTGTAAGTGACTATAGCGCTTTCTTGAAAATGTCCAATCCCAACGTATTTGCCGCCTGCTAGCACGCTTGAATCCCAGACCCCGCCAGAGGGAACCGCCGTTCCAACTTGTGGCAGTATCAGTGGGCTAGGAACATGATCAAAGATGGGATGACTAGTGTTCAGCAACTGTAGAAAATCTGTATATGTTGCCTGCCAATTTGCTAGATCCTTGATTCCGACGAGAGGCGCTAGCTTGCTGTTGCCGGGTACCGCATTGTAGAATGTTCCAGCGGTGATTATCAATCCGTGTCCCTCGTGAACGTAACGTGTTATCGCTTCAACCTCCGAGGCTGTGAACTCCCAGTTGGATGCGCATGAGATAATCAGCACGTCTGCTTCTGTCCCAGTGATGTCTTCGTACGTTATGCTTTCTTTGTTCAAGGTTGTATAATCAATCCAGACCATCTGGGTCCCGAAGAGTTGCCATTGAGTGTTCAGCACTTGCCAGTTTGCGATGATCTCTCCATAGACGTTTCCGGCGGAACGCAACACGACGGCTTTCACTGGAGTACCAACGGCGATGAATTTGGAGAGCACGTTGTTTTCGAGGTTAGTCTCTCCTTGGACTGGTTCCACGTAAACCGTGACGTTGTAGGATCCTTCAACGGTCGGACTCCACGCGAGACTTGCCACAGACGAGTTCAAGCTTGAAAGAAGGCCTATCGAGGCAGTGTCAACCAACGTGTCGTTTGCGTAAAGTTTCACGCCCACGTCAGATTCATCGTTTTGTCCGAAGTTGTAAACGGTGGCGTTTATCACTGCTGTGGTTCCAGGTTCCACGTAGGGCGGCGTTTCCGAATCGAATATTGCAAGTTCATGAGGCAGGGAAGCCTGTTCGACTGCTCTTCTAGCGTCCACTCTTCCGTACCCGTAGTACTCATCGAACCCTGGATCACCCAGGTCGTCTGCAGTATAGCGCAACCACATTCTCAACCAGTCTCTTGTCCTGTTCGCGTATTGGCTCCACACGAGAGCTGCTATCCCGGACACGTGTGGACAGGCCATAGAAGTTCCACTCAAGTAGTCGTAGTTCATTGAATAACCATAATCGTTCAGTGTCACATGGTATGTCGGCATCGTTGAGAGAACGCTGACTCCTGGAGCAGCCAGTTCGATCCAGTCACCCCAGTTTGAAAAAGATGCCTTGTTATCGTTCTGGTCTGTGGCGGCGACGGCCACCACTTCGTCATAGCCCCCTGGATAGGGCTTAACATTGCTGTTGTCGTTACCCGCGGCGGCTACGATTAATACTCCTCTGCTGTAAGCGTATTTTATCGCGTCGTGAACTATTTCGCTATCACCGTAACCGCCCAAGCTTATGCTCAGCACATTTGCACCCTGATCCACGGCGTGTGCGATTCCGCTCGCCAGCCAATCAGAGTACCCGCCACCCTGGTTGTCGAGGACTTTTTCAGACATTATTCGAACTTGGGCTAAACCTGCGATTCCCACACTATTATTCAACACAGCCGCGATTATTCCCGCGCAGTGAGTTCCGTGCCCGAAGTCATCTCTGGGATCTGGATCATTGTTAGCCCAATCATATCCCAAAGGCACGTAGTTTGCGGCAAGATCTGGGTGCATGTAATCTATGCCCGTATCAATAACAGCCACTAGAACACTGTTGCTACCCATCGTGGCGTTCCATGCCCAATCAGCTCCCACTTTCTGTGGTCCCCACTGCGAGCTCCAAAGAGGATCATTGGGAACAAAAAGAGCCTGAACCTTCATAACGGGTTCAACGTAGCTTTCACAACTCACGCTCTTCACATCCGCCACGTAGGAAACTACGGACAGCATCGGAATCTCAACGACCAGCGCTCTCAACTCTTTTCCAATCATGACTTTATTGACGATTTTGGCCTCGTGGTTAACGGTGATATTTTGGAACGTGACGAGGTTCGATGGGCTGATGTGGTCAACTCCTACTACCAGCCTTGTCATGTTCCCGAACACGTATGTGGAATTCGTCCAGAAGTTTGGATCGCTGAAGTTCCACTTGTCTTCGTTGCTCGGCGTTTGACTTTGGTTCGTCGTCTTTTGGCCTTGAACTTGCTCGACGCCCTGCGATGCAACTCCGTTTGATGAAGAAGTGGCTTGGCTGAGGTTCTCCGCAAGATTCCCATTTGCCGGATTGTTCGCATCATCTCTTGCGAATGATTGTTGAACAAGAAATGCTGTACTCAGCATGCTCATAAAGATTAGCGTTATCATGAGAATTCCAGCTAGTTTCGTTTTCATGTCCCTTTCCCCCATAAGGCAAATTTGGCCGCCCAAAGCCAGTTCTCTACAGGGCAGTATAGTTGGGCACAACATATAAATTTTATGAATATTTTTTCTATTGCCAAAGACTGGATGGACAAATGTATCAAATGAATAGAAATATGGTCTTCGGTTCATATGGCGCAGCATATGAGTGAATAGAAATCAAACAAAGAGGGCAAAAAAGATTTTTCAAATAAATCAATTTGTGCAATCTTCCATCGCTACTCATGTTTTATGCCAAGGTTTGCTCTGAGGTTCACGTGCGAACGTTTACAATTCTGTAGACGTCACGAATACCATAGAAGAACCAAAAGAGCTCTGATTTATCGGTACAAAAGAGCAATACTTATAGAGCTATTACCCATTGGACTGCAAACCGTATTGAATATTTGTGCCGACTTCTTTTCATCTGAAAACAAATCGCAAGGGTACGTGTGCAGGCAGGTCATCTCACCTGCTAGGTGTTTGTCACGGACACCGTAGGTGACAAGTGAAAAAGCGAAAAGTTACGCCTCGCTGATTTTCTTGAGTTGATTGCGGTACATTTCAACTATTTCGGCCACTGTCGTGGCATCCTCTGCAGCCTTGTCAAGCCTGTATTTGCCTGTGAACCTTGGAAACCTGACGGCAAGGCCGCTTCCCTGGCGGACAATACCCATAGCGCACGTATGGATAGGACTTAACGTTATTTCAGCTCCCAAGATCTCAATCGCCACGAAGGGTTCAAACCAGACATCTGCTTCAAGCATCGAATTGACCCTCGCAGGCTTGTGCGAAACAACATGCTTCTGCATCATGTTGTGGAGCTTCGCCAAGTCTTCATCAGTGAAGCCCGTTCCACATTTAGTAACGGTTTCGAAGGTGTCATTCTCAGAATCGTAGGCTGCAAGAAGAAGAGCACCGTAGGTCCCCGCTCTCTTTCCCCTACCATGGAAACCTCCGACCACAACCAAGTCAACGGTATCCCTCATTTCACTCTTGTAATCACGTTTGTATTTTATCCACAGCCAACCACGTGCCCCTGCTTGGTACACAGAGTCCTTGGCAATTGACTTGCAGACTAGACCCTCACATCCATCTTCTATGGCCTCCAAAAAGAATTTTTCAAGCTCGCGTGCATCGCCGACGATCATGTGCTCCGCCAGTTTAACACGTTCACTTTCCCTGATTATCTGCTCAAGCATTCTCCTTCTCTGGGTGTAAGGGTCAAACGTCAGATCTTTCCCGTCGACATACAGCGCCTCGAACATGAAAAGTGAGATCGGATAGTCTTCTATGGCTCTTTCAATCTCATACTTGCGCCTCCGATGCATGAGCTCCTGAAAAGGGCGCATCTCACCAGAATTTACATCGACGGCCACGCATTCACATTCGAGAATAGCTTCCTTTGCCTTGACGTGTTTCTTGAAGAGTTTGACAGCATCAGGATATTGACTCGAAATGTTTTCCAGACGCCTAGAATAGAGCGTTACAATGTCTCCGCGTTTATGGGCTTGGAGTCTTTCTCCATCATACTTGTATTCTGCCATGCACTTTCCGCCGAGTTTCTCAAGGATTTCTTCAGGAGATGAAAGCCTTTCAGCGAGCATCGGCCTTATGGGTTCTCCAACGGAAACCCGGAATCTCTTGATTCCTTCGATTCCTTTTTCAACGATGGTTTTTGCGACTCTGCCAAGGTCAGAGCTGACGTTATATGCCCGTTCAACGTCTTCACGGGCTTCTTTGCCGCCTCCATAAGCCACGGCCAAAGCGTCAAGAACAGTCATATCAGCTATTCCCAAGCGCAAGTTTCCAGTAACAGTTTTCATCACATACTTGGCTTCTCTTGGAGATGCTGCAGCAAGAAGACCAGCCAACAGCGAAACTTTGAAATCAACAGCACCTGAGCCTGAGGCCTTGGCCATCTTATCAAACGTCTCATACACCTTCTCCACCGTCAATAGTTGCTGGAAGAATGTCACTTGCTTCTTTTTGGCAACGAAGCTTTCAGTCGATTCGCCGATGTCCCCACTCTTATTCAGATCTTCTTCAACCTCAGCTTCTCTCCTTCCAGAAACCTTAACAAGCGCCTTCACTGCAAGTTTTTCAGCTACGCCAATCTCAATGCCAACAAAATCAGGATAGATTTTACCTTGGGTCAGATAGACCACTTTGTCTATGACTTCACTGGGTGTCTTCTTCAAAAGTCCAACCAACAGATCCGTAATCTCCAGCCGCTTAGTCGTCGCCCCAATCTTCTCGTAAGCATCGGCAATCACGGCGTAGTACAATCATCAAACCTCGTTGTTATCAATGCAACCGGAGAGTATTAAAATCTCATCCTAAACGGATTGCCTTGCTTGCAAAGATCGCTGTTCCCTGAGCGCATGCCTCCTAAAACGCATAGCTCCAGCTTTCCCGCCGCTACATTACGACAGTCAAAATTCCCCTTAGCACTTATCGAATGAAATAAGCATTGCAGGCGATAGAAGATTATTTCACAACGTTTATGAGCCAAAAGACCTCAGTCATATCCTGTGAGAGGAGGGGAACCCATAATTGAGAAGCACTTATATGCTTCTGTTAATCTTACTCGGATTATTACTCGTTCTCTACTCCTCAATAGTAAAGGTTGAGGTCTCCGCCCTTGGAACAGGCATAGGGATCCGCGAAGATGGACCTTCGATAGCACAAGTTGGAGACACGATCTCACACAACCATAACCGTAGTCAATCTCGGCAACTACTGGGACAGAAACATGACAATCACGGACAAATTTCCAAACGGAACCTCTTCGTCGTAGAACGTTCCCGACCTCGCGCCACTTCTGCAATCAGGACACCAATTCACCATATCTGGAATACAGTACACCATCAAACACGGAGACGTGCTTCCCCAGCAACCCCCTATCGTCGTCAACAATGCCAAAGCCACCGGCTATGCAGACGTCAATGGTTCGCGCCAATTAGTCCAAGCTGAGACCAACTTCCCCACCATCATCCTCACACCTCCCGTTGCCATTTTCACGGAGTCAAACGATCACCCCATAGTGAATGAAACAGTCACTTTCAACGCGCCAAGCAGCTACGACCCTGATGGCCACATTGTCAAATTTGAATGGAACTGGGAAGGCGACAGAACATACGATTTCAACGCCGGAACCAATCCGATTGCGACCCACGCTTACGAGCAACCAGGCATATACTATCCTACACTCAGGGTCACCGATAATGACGGCCTCACAAATGAAACAACTGAACGTAAATTTGTATCCTCACCCGCTTTCGTCGTTGGAGGTTACTCTGTCTCGCTCGAAACGGCATATCCGCAGACATTTAGCATCATCTATGTTATTCTGGTATTAGCTGTGACTGCCGCATCGGCGTACTTGCATTTTCGGCTCAAACATATTAGAATCTCTCTGAACAGGCTCGGCCAACTAGACGAGTCAGCCTCAGGCTGACCTGAAGAAGAGTTCACTCGACTATTCAACGTTTCCGCTACAAAAAAACTCATCATGGATAATCTCATTCAAAGGCTTCCTGACACGCGCCGCGGGCGCTTCAGCAGCATAACCCACCAGTATCAACGCAACCGGTCTCACCCCAGCAGGAATTCTCAAGACCCTTCTCGCCTCGTCCTCTTCAAAAGCCCCGACCCAACAGGTACCCAGACCAAACGAACGGGCAGCCAAGTGAATATTCTGCGTAGCTGCCGACGTATCTTGAATGCAATACAGAGCCTTGCCCCGCGCGCCGTATCTACCAGAGGAGCTATCCTCATTCGCACACACGACAATCACAACAGGAGCTTCCTCAATGAAGGACTGACCCAAAGCCGCTTCGGCAAGCGCCTTCTTAGTTTCCGAATTCCTGACGATAATAAACTCCCAAGGCTGAACGTTCCCCGCTGAAGGCGCCCACCGCGCAGCATCAACAAGCCTCCAAACATCCTCCTCAGAAACGTCTCTCGCCAAGAAAGCTCTGATGCTTCTCCTACCCCTGATCGCTTCAAGAACATCCATCACAGCTCCTCCCAGAACATGCAGACCAAACGAGGAAATACTCGTCCCCAAACTTCCGTTTTCAACATTCAAACGAATAAGCAAACGCTACACAACAGTCAAGCAACCAACGCCCATGCCCCGCCGCTCAAGAAGCCTGATTACAGAACGGGAAATCGCCAACCCGCGCGACTGTTTCGCAAAAGAAAGACTGAAGTATAAGACGATATAGGGCGCAGAAGACCATAATTCAACTCAAACTTAGATCCGTAGTTAGTCCGCACCAACAAACACATACAAAGCCCCCGTCAAACCCAGAAAAAACCGACCTAGGAGGGGGGGGTATCAAATGTTCGCGTGATTTCAACCCAACATTTGGGCAGGTCCTGCCATCAGCAAACACGAGATTTCATGCTGGAAACCCGAAAAACCTACCTGGAGGGGGCAGGTGCGTTTTAAGCGTGTTTTCAACCCAAAAACGCAGTTCAACCCGCATTGACCATCAACCCAAAAGAGGCTTCACGCCTAAAACCGAAAAACAGGCAAGGCAAAGCTTAGACGACCACACCCCTACCAAACCACAACCAAACCCACAAAATCGAAGAATGCACTCATCGACAGACCAAAAAGCCCCATCGAGCAAAAACCTTAAGTCCACTCAGGCTTCACTTGTCCACGGATGATGAGAACCGAGAGTCAATAGAGCAAAATGCAGTGATATGACTCGACGGGCAAACTGACATTCACCAACACAGGGAAATCTCTCAACACACAACGAGAAAGCCCCAACAGCCTCCACGCTTCTCCGACACACATCGACCAGCACATCCTCACCTGCTCGCGTGCCGCACGAAACCTGCAACCGCAACAATCTCAAATGCATCCTCAAGAAATGACCAGCCTAAGAAGGATTTAATACGGGCAAGAACTCATCAGACCACATCAAAACACCGCCTATGCAGGAAGCCAAAGCTAATAAGTGGAAGGAGAAAACCGCATTTGAGCGACTTGGCAAAATGGTTCGAAAAAAGACGTGAAAACAAAGCAATCGAGCTTGTGCAGCAGCACTTGACCATAGCGGCAACGACCGTGGAAGACTTGGAAAAAGCAATAGCCGCTGCGACAAAAAAAGAAGAGAAAGAGGAACGAAGATTCGCCGAAACAGTCGCGAACGGCGAAAGAGAAGCAGACAAGTTACGCAGAAAAATCATGGACGAAATATCGAAAGGAGAGCTTTCTCCAACAGACAGGGAAGACCTAATGGAGCTCGTCAAGAAAGTAGACATGGTTGCAGATTGGAGTCGAGAATCAACAAGAGTACTAGGCGCGATACCCATAGAACATGTACCCGAAGCGATCAAAAAAAACTTCCAAGAAATGGTCAAAAGCGCAAAAGACTGCGCCCAATCCGTGCAAAAATGCGTTAACAAAATGCTAACTAAGCCCGAGGAAGCACTTCAGGCCGCAGATGCCGTTGAACGAGAAGAAGAAAAAGTCGACGACATCCATGAAAAAGCAAGAATATCCCTAGGAAAAGAGGATCTGCCGAAGGCAGGAGTAGCAGTCTTAATAAGCCAGCTCTTCGAAGCGTTAGAAATGATTGCAGACTCCTGCGAAGATGCCTGCGACCAAGTAAGAGTCATAATGATCAGGAGATGAAGTGAAAACATGTATGAAACAAAGGTTGATATCTCAGACCTCAAAAAGGAAGGCAGCGACCTGATCAAAGACCTAAGCCAATTCATAAAAGAGAAGACCAAAGCCGACGTGGAGACGGCAACAGACTGCATAACGATAAAAACTAAAGAAAAAGCAGTCTCAAGAACACACCTCAGAGTACTCTTAAAAAAGTTTCTTCATCAGAAAGAATTGAAAGAATACTTCAGAGTAATAGGCGGAAAAGAAAACACCCTAGTAGTCAAGGAGATAAAAATCACCGAAGAAGAATAGCACGCGCTAGTTGAGATAGAAAGCCCCTCCGACAGACAACGGGCAGGCAGAATATCAATAGCTGGACCAGCAACAAACATAGTATATTCTTTCATACTATTGGGAGGCGCTATTCTGATCCCTGATTATCAACGAATCTTGTTGGCCGGGACAGCCTTCAACACCTGGATGGCCCTTTTCAACCTAATTCCTTGCGGGATATTCGCCGACCTGTAAGTTTTTGACTGGAACAAGAAGATCTGGCTCATCACGTTTGCAGTCAGTCTGGCCTTGATTGCAGTGTCTTATGTACTCCTCTGATGAAGCATTCACTGGGAATTGTCCGTGGAACACGATACGGACCAACGAACATCGATAGAGGCAAAGACCTTCCGCAAGAACCATCGAAAGCAGGTCTGTCCGGAAGGCCTGCAAGTGCTTTTTAAAGAAGGGTATGTGCTGAATAAACATTGACTAGAGAAGCTCTATCGTAACGTGCACTTCTTCTGGAACTCGAATGCGCATAATACGCCGCATTACGCGCTCCTCAGCGTCAATGTCAATTAGACGTTTATGGATTCGCATTTCCCATCTGTCCCACGTTGCAGTCCCCTCGCCACATGGTGACTTCAAAACCGGTACCTTCAACCTCTTTGTCGGCAGCGGAACTGGACCATTCATTTTAACTCCTGTCTTCTGGGCAATAGTTTTTAGTTCGCCGCAAACATCCTCCAGTTTCACGTAATCCGTGCTGGTCAAACGTATCCTTGCCTTTCTAACCATGGCCCACCATTTCCATTTTTCTGCTTCCAAACAGTCAAATCAGGTATTTACCTTAGACGGTTAAGCGCAAAATAAAAACTTATCGAAACACATAACGGCAACGACCGCTACAATAGCCTCCGAAAACGTGTGGTCAGACTGAAACTCAAGGTCAAAGCAATATTCTTCGACTTGGACGGCACCATCATGGACTCGAAGGAAGCATACTTGACAGCCATGAAGATTGCGCTTTTAAAAATGGGAAAACAAAAGGAGATCAACGATGAGTCGGCGGCAGAGATTCCGAAGAGACTCGAGCAGAACCTCCCAATAATTGACTTGCTCCAAGGTGTGGACGTGAAGAGATTCTTAGAACACTATCTACATGCCTACTATCAAGCCACTGCCACGAAGTCTAGGCCAATGCCAGGCATTTCGCAAGTATTAGAAAGCCTTTCAGGCAGAGTCAAAGTGGCGCTCATCACGATGCGCAACGTTCCAAAAGAAAGAGTGATCGAAGAACTGGCAGGGTTCAATCTCGCAAAATACTTTCAATGCGTGGTGACCGCACACGACACGCATGAACCTAAGCCCTCTCCCGAAGCGCTAGTTAAATGTGCTAAGCAACTGAACACGACGATAACAGATTGCGCTGTCGTAGGCGATTCAGTTGCAGACATAAGGGCCGGAAAGAACGCAGGCACAAAAACGGTAGCAGTTCTATCAGGAATTTTCTCTCGCCAAGAACTGGAAAGGGAAAAACCAGACCTAATCCTAGAAAGCGTAAAGGACCTACTTGAATGCCTGGAATAACGCGGAGGAGTGCCCAACCATATTGCTAAAACCAGAATAATACCGAAAATTATCGAATTATCTTATAGAAGCAAACACGAATAAAGCTTATTTAAAGCTTTTAGCCTATATTCTTAATCGGAGAAGGCTTCGAAGCGGGAATAACCATGAACTTCATAGAAATACTTCTATCGCAGAAACTTCGAGAAAAAGATCCAATGCTGAACATCCTAGGATCAGACCGCAAGGTGCTTCAAATAGCGTCTCAGGATTTGGTAAACTACCTTAAATTTCATTGGGAACTCATCGGAAAAGACGCAAACGAGTGCGACATAGTGGAGAAACTGGAAAAGTTCTATAACGAAAATCGAAGCGAACTCGAAGAGTTCCTAGACATATGGACGGGAATATGGCTCAGGAAATGGAAAGAAAGAGTAAAACTACTGATCGGCAATGAGAACAACAACCGTTGGAGCAAGGTCACCAAGATTCTCACCAACGCCGAACCTATTTGGAAAAACCTCTCAAATCGACAGAACATGGCGGAAATAGTCATCCTCACACTCGTTAAGAACGGGGAAATCTGCGGTACGACGATTCTTGCCGAGAATCTACTAAAAATGGAATTGGGGGAAAAGAAAGATTACTTCAGCGAGAGAGAGCAGATATTGAACGTCGTCAACAGCGCCTTGAGAAAAGCTCGGGAATTAACCCAAAGCAAAGGACCTTTGATCTTCGTGAAAATTGATAAAGGCTACTATTCCAATCCCTGAGAATCATTACGTAATCGCTACACTCGTTTTTCTTCGAATAATGGAAACACATTAACCTAGGGATTATTATTTAGGTCTTGCTTTCAGGCCGAAACAGCCGAGGCACTGATTGCAAAAACTACCGCGTGGTCACGACACATTCCGCTGGTCTGATTGTCAAGATAATTAGTGCTGCCTTGAACCTTCTGGGTTGCCTTCGGCGGGATATTCTTCATTCCCCAATAATACTTGCATTCTATCTCCAAAATTCCACTTGAAAGACATTTAGTTTGTGCCGCCTCACAATAAGGACACTTCAAGGGATTCGTTCTCGAACGTTCAATCTTTTGTTCAATCCAACGTCCAATACGTCTTAATGCATTTCCTCTTTGAAGCTATTTTGAACCCAAATTGGAAGTGGAATCCATTAACGTGAATTCGAAGGCTGATGACGAAGCAACGTATCAGCAATTCTTATGGTCGGCAAGCGTCGTCAGCGCATTCTGTCTCTGTGCAGATTGCGCGTTTGCCATGAATACTTCCTGATAGTTGCCCTCTCTCCGTACCCGCAGGCCGCGCACCGTTTTTTCGCAACGCTGTATGCTCTTCTTCCACACCGTCTGCAGCGTATATGTACCGTTTTGCCTTGTCGTTTGCCGAATGACGGTGTTCCTTTTCCCACAAACTGTCACCTTGGTGGAGGCGAAATCAGAACTACGTTGTCTCCTCTAACTATTATCAGTCCAAGCTTTCTAACCGTCTCAGAAGTCGTAGTATCCTCTGTTTCCTCGAGAACCAAGTTCAAGTGCTGATCAAACCCTTTGAGCCTTCCACGGAGGCTTTTTCCGCCTTTCAGTCTGACGAGCACGATCTTCCCGAGGTTCTGCTCAAGGATCTCGGTCGTCATCTCACTCATTTGCACATCCTCGCACCATACTTTTATCACTTTTATACTTAACATTACACATTTAAATCTATCTAAGTGAAGACAACATGCCGGAAAAGAATGCCAGATATTTCTTGAAAGAGAAGGAGTCCAAGGCCCTTCTTGACAGGGCTTCCATAAGATTGAAAGCCGATCTTAAGCAGATTCTTGCGGGCAAACCTAATCTTGAGATTGTAAGGATGGACTTCGCCGATGTCTTCCTTGTGAATGGTAGGCCATTGCTTATCGAGGCTCAAGGGAATCTCTATCCTACATTGACTTTTGCCGAGCTTCTTGCGGCAATGCCCAAGTTCATTGTTGACATGGGAGCGATCCCTCACCTATGCAAAGGCGCAGATGTCATGGCGCCAGGCGTCCGGGGATTTCGCGGCGATTTTTGCAAAGGAGATCTTGTGATAGTTGTCGATGAGAAGCATGGGAAGGCAGTCATGGTTGGGGAGGCCCTGTTTGATAGTGAAGAGGCAAAAAAGGCTATTCGAGGCGTTGTGGTCAAGAGCATTCATTTCGTAGGTGACAAAACATGGAACCGAATAAAAGAATTCGAGACGAAGGTTAAGCCTAATTCTTGAATTCATGAAACATTTTTATAGTCAATTCACATTAGGAATTGAAGCCTAAAATTGGGAAACACTTAAACTCTAAGAGAACAAATAAACACATCAAGAGAGGAGAAGGTTGCCGGGATTAGGCAGAATACTCCGTAAACCTAAGAAAGAAGAAGAGGCTGGAGTCCGGATCGGCCCTGGAAAGACTTATCTAAAGGCAATGCCTCTCCGTGATCTTTCAGATTTGGACAGCATGAAGAGCGAAGTGAAATCTGGAAACATTCTAATCGTTAGAATAACCCCTCTTGCGAGCAAGAGCATCGAAGATGTCAAACGTGCAGTGAACGATTTGACGGAATTCGTTGAATCGGTCGGTGGAGATATCGCAAGGTTAGGTGAAGAGCGAGTAGTCATTTGCCCTCAAAACGTTAGAATATGGCGCGAGAAAACTTCAGCCTCAAGCGAACCTATAGCTACAGCAGCCTGATCGTCTCCAACAGATTAGGAGCAAAAGCGTCGATTTCGCATCTTCTTTGAAGGAAGCTGGCTATGCTAAGACACTTTGCTCTTTCCCCGTGACAGACCAAGACTCTTTCAGGTTTTGTCTTCAGATGGGTGAGATAGTTTATTATCTGCCTCCTATCTGAATGCCCAGAGAAGCCTTCAATCGAATCCAAATGCAGCCTCACTTTCGTCACATCCATCTTGCCTTCGGCAGTGATTAACGCTACTTCATTCATGCCTTTTTGGACTCTTCTACCCAATGTACCCTCAATCTGATAACTCACAAAAATTATCGTATTCTTCTGGTCGTCCGCTAGGTTCTTGAAATATTCGATCACCGGACCTCCTTCAAGCATGCCAGATGTTGCCATGATGATGCAAGGCTCACCCTCGATGATTTCTTGTCTCACGTTTGGATGCTCTACTACAGTGAAATAGTCTGACTGGAAAGGGTTGATTCCCTCATGTAATATGCTTTCACGGACTTCTCTTCCTAAGTATTCTGGAAAAGCGGTGTGTATAGCTGTCGCTTCTGAAATCATCCCTTCAATGAACACAGGCGCCTCTTTCATTAGGCCTCGGCGCATGTATCCATCGAGTATAAGCATTATCTCTTGGGCCCTTCCCACTGCGGGCACTGGAATCAGAACTTTACCTTTTCGTTCCAGAGTTTCGTTTACGAGCGAAGTCAAACGTTCTTCGGCTTCGACTCTTGAAGGCATAAGGTCTTCTGGCCCACCGTACGTGCTTTCCGTTATCACAGTTTCAACCCTCGGAAACTCTGTATCAGCAGCCTCCAAGAGCATGGTTCTTGAGTATTTGTAGTCCCCTGTGTAAACGATGTTGTGCAGGCCTTCGCCGATGTGCAGGTGAACCATCGATGAACCCAGAATGTGTCCTGCATTATGTAGGGTCAAGCGGATGTCTGGAGCTATGTCGGTCACGGCTCCATATCTTAGAGGATTGGTGTGAAGCACGCATTCGCGAACATCTTTTTGGTCGTAGTACGCGGTCGTTCCCTGCTTGTTGGCCACGTCTAAATAGTCTAGCTGAAGCAGCGTCATGAGGTTTGAAGTGGGGGCTGAACAGTAAACTGGGCCGTCATACCCATATTTGTAGAGGAAGGGCACTAACCCACAATGGTCAAGATGAGCGTGACTTATTACGATAGCATCCAGAGAGTCTAGTTCAAATCCTGGGTTGTCAAGACGTGGAAAAGCTTCAAAGGGCTTTGATGAACCGGGATTGGTACCGCAGTCCAATAAGACGCTGCTTTCTCTTGTTTGAACGAGGAAGGCCGATCTGCCTACCTGCTGAGCGGCTCCGAGAGCGGTTATTCTAATGTCTCCTACGTCGTAGGTCTTGGGCCTAAAGATTCTTTCCCCAACCGCGCGCAGTATTCTTTCTCTCTCTTTACTTTCTGAATGAAGATAATGACGCATGTGAGTCACTATCTGAGAGCGCAAAGGAGGGCTTCTTAGAACTTGAGGACGCCATCTGGTCTGTTTGATGATTTCTTGCAGGATCATTCCGTTCTTTCCGATTACAAGGCCTGGCTTCTTTGCCTCAATTATTATTTCGCCAAGACTTGGGTCAAAGTTTACGTCTGTCACTTCAGCCTCGGATGAGACAATTTCGCGTGCTTTCCTTTCAGCATCTGCCTCAGGAAGTCTAACGGATGGGTCAGAACGTATTACTATGCGTTTTCTTATGACGTTGACGATGTCTGCAATCAGGCTGCTTTGTTCGACTAGAATCTCCGGTCGCTTGGTGTAAACGGCAAGTGTGGGTCCTTCGTACTCTATTCTCGTTACTTCGGCTTCTTTAGGAACGTGCTGAAGAATGTACTGGCTTATTTCGATCTTGTCCCGTTCGCGGGTTTGGACCACGATGTTAACTTCCCTGGTTTGCTAGGAGCTTTTTCTTTTCTTTTTCAGTCAATTCACGGTAGCCTTTCTTGTCGATTATGGATATGTTGAAACTGTCTCCTGTTGCAGCATTGCGCTTCATGGCAGCTTCCAAAGCCTTAACAATCAGAGGCAGCAACTCTTCCGCGGAGGAGCCTTCTTTGTACCTGTCGTCGAGCACACCGTAGGCCACTGGCGAACCCGAGCCTGTCGAAACGCATTTTTCCTCTATTAGGGTGCCAAAAGGGTCTAAACGAAACACGTGGGGCCCAGAGTCATCTAGGCCTGCTACGAGGGCTTCAGTCTCCAACGGCACATACCTGTTTGAGAATAGCAGGTTTGCGACAAACCTTGCAGCTGAACTTATGGACATGGGCCTGCCGTTGCCGATTTTGTAGAGTTGAGCGTTTGCAGTCAGAATGTCCACGACTCTTTGCGCGTCTGCCACCGTCCCTGCGATGGTCATGGCAAGATGATCATCGATCTTGTAGACTTTTTTTCCATGTTTATGAGCCACAAAGTAGCCCATGCTCACGCGGGTATCCGCGGCCAATATGACGCCGTCTTTGCAGACAACGCCAATGGTTGTCGTTCCTTTCAATGTCAACTTGTCTACTGTATCATTACTTATCATCTTATCTTCACCCAAAATTCAAATGTGACGAGTTTACTTCACTAGGAAGTAGCATGATGTAATCATGGCATGGGATTTATTAATATTACGGTTTGGAATAGCGGGTTCGGACAAGTTCCAAGACGAGAGGTTGCTCGTATTGAAAAGTTTAAAAAATGCGCCGCACGAATCTACAGACTAGTTGGCGTTCGGACAGTGGTTGACTTTGTTCCCAAAGCATCATCGTATGCAGCTTCCCAGAGAAGTCATTGTAGGAAACGGGACTATAGAACAGGTTGCAAACATTTCTCGTAAGTTGGGGTTCACAAAGTCTGCTCTTGTGATAGCTGGGTCAAAGACCAACGACATTGCAGGGAAAACGGTCAGGGAGCTTTTGGAAGACAGGAAGATGGAAGTTAACACTTTTCTTGTTGAGACTGCCACGATCAAAGATGTTGAGACCGTGGAAGAAAGAATAAGAACGTTAAAGCCGGAGATCGTTTTCGGTGTGGGGGGCGGCACGAAGATTGATGTTGCAAAATGCAGTTCGGCCCGTCAAGCTATTCCGTTCATTAGTGTTCCAACGACGGCTTCGCATGATGGAATAGCGAGTCCATTGTCTTCTATCAAGGGATCTGGTACGCCTTACTCAGTTTTGGCTCAGGCTCCCCTTGCGATAATAGCAGATACGAACATAATAATGCAGGCTCCGTGGCGTTTTGCCGTCAGCGGGTGCGCAGACGTGATCGCGAAGCTTACGGCCGTGAAGGATTGGAAGTTGGCGCATGAAGAGAGGAACGAGTATTATGGTGCATACGCGGCAAGCTTGGCTTTGATGAGTGCTAGGCTCGTGATCGAAAGTGCTGACCTTATAGGTGAGAAGAGCGAAGAGGGGATCCGCATGTTAATAGAGGCGCTTATCAGTTGTGGTGTTTCCATGAGCATTGCGGGCAGCAGCCGCCCGTGCAGTGGTTCAGAGCATTTGTTCAGCCATGGTCTTGAAACTATAAGGCCCGATTGTTCCTTGCACGGGGAGCGGTGTGGTGTGGGAACGATAATGATGGCGTTTCTGCATGGGGCAAATTGGAAGCAGGTTAAGAAGACTTTAGAGAAATTGGAAGCGCCTGCAAGTGCGAGTGATCTTGGCGTCGATAAGGAGGAAATTGTGAGAGCGTTGGAACTGGCAGCATCTCTGAGGCCGGAAAGGTACACGATATTGCATAAAATGAACCTGAGATATGATGGATACGAAAGATTGGCTAAGACGACAGGGGTGATATAGTCTAGGTTTTGGTTTCAGGTTTCTCTTTTGTTTTTGTGCTTCTTTTGATTCGCTTCTTTGCTTCGGGTTTCTTGGGTTCGGCTTTTTCTGGTTTTTCCTTCTCAGGCTCTGTCTTCTTCGGTTCTGCCTTCTTCGGTTCTGCCTTGAAGGTTTCGATAAACTTGATTTCTGTAGTGTCTGGGAGGAACTTTTGTATGTCTAATGCTATTCCCCTTTTTGCTACCTGTATTCCTTCTAGGTAGAAGGCTTCATCGGGCATTTCTATTGTGACGGTTTTTGCTTCGGAGGCGAATTCAAACTTGTTTTCTTCGACTGCGGGGGTTCTTCTATGGATAAGAGCGCGTAGTTTCTCTTCATTGTTTTCGAGCTTTTTTTTGATGGTGACTTCGTAGACGAGCGTTTTTCCTGCTAGTGGAGGGTTGAAGTCGAGGAGGACACGTCCGGCGCCCACGGTGCGGATTGTCGCCATTTTTCCTCCGTAGTCGACGCGTGCTCCTAGTGCGGGAGTTATTCCTTTCTCTGTTAGGTTCCTCAGGGGTACACGTTTGACTTTTTCAGGGTCTCTTGCTCCGAATGCCTTGTCTTGCGGTATCTCCACTGATGATGTTTTGGTAATTTCCATCGTTGTTAGGCTGTCATCCAAGGGTTTCAGGACCCATCCTTCGCCTATTACGATTAGTTTGGGCTCGTAGATTTCGCTTTCTTTGTATAGGTGTTGTTTCTTTGCGGTTTCTTCGAGTGTTGTGTCGAAGATTTCTCCAGTTTCCTTGACTTTTGCGGTGTAGTCGATGGTTATGAAGTCGCCTTTCTGTAGACTCACATTCATCATCCTTCGAAGTATTGCCAAACTAGGTCTGGAAGCTAATAAAAGCTTTCCTCTGACAGGATTAAGAAGGTTGAACTGTGTTTTTGGGCTGAAAACACGCTTAAAACGCACCTCCCCCCTCCTAGGCCGGTTTCTCGGGTCTTCGGATGTGAAATCCCGCGTGTGCTCATGGCAGGGCTGGGCGTGCCCAACGGTTGGGCTGAAAAAACGCGAACTGTTGATACCCCCCTCCTAGGTCGGTTTTTGATCTTGGGCTCGTCGGGTTATCAGTTCGATGAGGGCCATCAAATGTTGGGTTGAAACCACGTGGACAGACAGAGAGAGACGGCCTCCCCCTCCCTCCCCCGGTCGGTTTTTCTGATCTTGATTTTCACTGTTTGTCCATGTGGGTTTAGGAAAGCTGACTTGTGTTATCTGTATTTTGGGATGTTGTAACATCCGAACATTTGATACCCCCCTCCTAGGTCGGTTTTTCGGGCTTCGGAATTAGGTTCATGCGTGAATTCCGTGTTGAAACCCGTGAGTTCTAAGGAAAGGTGTCTTAGGACCAAAACCATCCTTTGATGAGGTGTTTGACCTTGGGTTCAAATGCGTCGTGGTTTAGTCGTATGCTGAGGCGGTGACTGACTGTTCCCTGGGCTGATATTTGTCCTCTTAGTTCAACTTGTTAAGGCCTGGCCGCTTCATTCCGTTGGTTTCGGGATATCTTTGTTTTGGTCGAAGAGTTGGGGTATGATTTGTATCGCTTCTTCCACGGCTCTTATGTTGCCTTTGATTTTTCGGAGGTATTTGGGAAAGTCTAGGACTCTGATCACGGTCGCGCCTTTCTCTGTGATTGCGTAGACTTTTGTTTTTTCTGTGGGTCTTTCTTCGATCAGTCCGTTTTGGATGAGAGACTTCAAATGTTGTACCAGAATCGGTTGACTCATGTGTGTTTCGAGTGTTAAGTTGCCTAGTGGTAGTGGTTCTTTCACGAGGGCTCCTAGTATGCTTTCATATGACTCTAGTCTTGATTTTCGCAATTGACTCTGCCCATCGGCCTAGTCTTTGGCCAACATAGATAAATCAGTTATGAACGCTCGATCCGCACACGCTTACGTTGCTTTCCGACTGCACGCGCCAGTCTCGAAGAAGTAGAAGCAATCAAGGTAGAAGAGATTGGCAATTTTAGCTTAGAGGACTTCATACCACCACAGATTCGTCCATACACAAATTTCTCTGATGAACTTCAATCATAATACGCTTCAATGAGAAAAAGAGAAATCATAGAATCAAGCATTCAAGTCTCTAATAATTAACAGAACCGAACTCAGTATTCTTGTTAGATTCTCATATCTGTTCTAATACTAACCAACGTACTAACCGTTATAGTCTTAGCTCAGGTATTCCAGAAGCTTTACTATGAATCTAAAACCTAAGACGGCTTCCATAAACCAATTCGATGTATTTTCCTATGGAACAAAGTTACATAAATCATATATTGAACTTAGGGGGTAAGAACTAGTGGTTTCTGAGAGGGGAAAGGAGGTGATACGATGATTAGAAAATACTTGATCATTGCTATTCTGGCTACTTTCTGTTTGACGGCAACTCTGTTCCTTACCAAGCTTCCAGCAACCCAATCACAAGTTGAAAATAAGCTGCAAGTCCAAGCTTCAGACACACGAAAGTCAACAATCCTCTACGATGCAGACGCCATGTGGGTTGAACCAAATCAGAGCATATATGGGGCGGGCTCAAAGTTCAACATAACATTGTGGTTGAACATGACGGAAAACATCTACGGATGGCAGATCTGCCTTCTCTACAACCGCACTCAACTGATGTGCACTCGTGCAGGCTTCACAAATGGAATCACGAGCGACTACTTCAACGGGCACGTAACCGTGTCGGTTCAGCCGGTTATCGACACGGGTACTTTCGGCAACGGAACTATAATGACCTATGAAGGTTGCTTGGGGCAAGATTTTATCTCGGGACCGAAAAGCGCAAGTCTGATGTGGGCAGAGTTCCAGGTTCTGATCGCAACTGGGGGCAACTTCAGCAGCAAGTTCGACATAAGCACGCTATATCCCGATTGGACGTGGGTTCAGGATACTGATTTAAACAAGATTGCTATTACTCCTCACGATGGATACTATCTTTTCACGTCTGAACCTCCGTCTGAACCTCAGATAGTATCGGTTGAGTGGCACCCAACCTGCCCCTATCCCTATGTTCCCTCAACTGTTCCAAGACTACAGGAACCCGTTATGATCTTAGCAAACATAAGCAATGTCGACACTGCTGGAGGGAGCTTCGTAGGACTCTACTACAGGGTTGACGGCGGCGAGTGGTGGAACACAACCATGACGTACAACGCGACAAGCAGCCTATGGTTCGTCACAATACCTGGACAAAACGGGAACACCACAATCGCGTTCTTCATCACAGCACGCAACAGCTTTGGCGAAGAGGCAACAAGCACGACACTCTCCTACAGCGTCAACGCCCAATTGATCGGAGACATCAACGGCGACGGCAAAGTAGACGGCAGAGACATAGTCATACCAGCCAAACACTTCGGCGAATACACCCCACCTCCATAACCCCATCTTTTTTCTTTTTTGCTAAAGTTCTTAGGTTCTAATCTCCTTCACTTTTTATCAAAGTTTCTTCACTTTCTTGGTCTATCTTCTAAAGGGTCTACTACTCTAGAAATCTCTGTTAATTTCTCATTATAAACTCTTAACAATGATGAGCTGGCCTTCTTTTAATTTCTCTCCGAGAGCAAATTCGTTCTTCTGCGTCCCGAAAAAAATCGTTACTCGTTACTTTGGTGGATTGCGTTTGTCCAACATCGACTTCCTCCTCAAAGAGGACGAGTGTTTCCTCCTCCAACTGTCGAGCGCATATTTCCGTTGAAGTTTGTTCTGCCTTTTGTTTTGAGGAGTTCAAGAGCTGCCGCCTTCACTCCAAGTTCTGCCTCAATTTTTCCCTCTGCGCTCCCGATTATAATGATGTCACCCTCGTTCAACCTCAGTTTTGACAACGCGGCAATGGTGGAGGAATTTCTTTCTGACACTTCTTCTCCAGTGCCAGGCATGGCCAAACCATTCTTAGTGAAGATCAAAGTCGTGGCTCCTCTTGCACCTGCAGTTATGGCAGCGTCTCTCTGTTCCAAACCGTATCTTACGTAGTCTTTCATGCCAGCCACTCGAACTGCAACGTTGAAAGGCCCTACAGCCAAGGGTGTGGACGGAATCTCCATCTGCTCGCTCAAGAAAGTTCTTAGGCTGGAAAGCAGTTTCCTTCCAGCTGCAGATAGCGAAATCCCTGACCTTGAGAGTTCAATTAGTCCTTCATTCTTGAGATGTTTAATGAGAGTTCGGGTCTCGCCTTCTCCCAAATGAAGGTCTTTCGAGAGTTTCAACCTGCCCATAGTTCCTATAATGCTGATGTCTTCCAAAGCTTTTATGACATGAGCTCCCGCGAAGGACGGCGACCTTCCAGGCGCGATTTTCGCTGCAACTCTATCCACGGTTTCAAGAATCTTCATACTGTTTTCCTCGTGTTTAAGGTATTGCTAATCGTTTAAGGAATTGTTATATATAAGTTGGATGGATTGTCTATCCAGCGCCCCCGCGCGCGATGTAGGATGAATATGCTGTCCTCCCGCCTGACAACCAGAGACATAAGTCTAATAACAGTACTCACTGCCTTATGCATCGGTTCGGACTACGCCCTCGTAGGAATTCCAAATGTGAAGATTATGGATCTTGTGGTCTTCGCCTCGGGCTTCGTTTTCGGCGCACCCGTAGGCGTAGCTACAGGCGCATTGACCTGGATGGTATACGGTATTATAAACCCCCTTGGCTTCAGTTTCCCCCTATGGCTGTCGACTATAATTGGCGAGACAGTCTTCGGATTCGTGGGTGGAGTCTTAGGAAGAATAAACTATAAAACACAAGAAAAAGCCTTCAACGTCTTCAGATTTAGCCTCGAAATGGGTCTATGGGGCCTCATCCTCACAATAATCTATGACCTGTTCACAAACATGGTTTTTGCAGTTACATTTGGTCTACCAGTAACAGCGGCAATCGTGACTGGGTGGTTTATTCCTCCCTTTTTTGGAATCCTACATGAAGCAAGTAACTTCATCCTGTTCTTTTCAGCTCTCTACCCCTTAACCAAAGTCATCAGAACTTTTCGAGGAGGTGACAGAACATGAATCAAAGTGAAAGAATGCTGACTATGGGGCTAATTGCTTTCCTACTTGTTTCTATAATCACTACAGCAACAACAATATACTATCACCAAGAATACGTGACCATGGAAAGACAATACCATGAGGAACTTGCAAAGTTAGGAGTTGTTTCATACACTGTGAACATATTATTAGATAATAATGGAACAAAAACATGGTACAACCAAACACTAATACCCATAGGCTGGTCACTCTATAATGCAACCGTCAAAATAACAAGTGGGAATGTTAACTACTCATCTGTCTATGGGCCTTCGTTCATCACTGCAATAAATGGAGTCTCGAACACAGGGTCTTACTATTGGATGTGGTGGATCTGGAATAGCGCCTCGCACTCTTGGACACCTGGATCGGTAGGAGCGGATGCTTATACATTAAACAATAACGACATCGTTGCATGGTATTTCGAAAATACCATAACTCTCCCAGCTCCATGATTTATTTTTAACGCATGGAGCATCAACTCCTATGAGTGCGAGTCAATTCATACTAAATAACGGGGACAAGATATAATGGAGCTACCAACAATATTAAGCTCAGATTCAGATCCAAGACCGAAAAGAAAACAACGAAAGGGGCTGGAGATTAAGGAGCTTCTGGCGCTGCTGGTACTGAATCTGTAGGGACCTGTAGGACGTTACCGCCTCAAAGAGAAGAGGCCTCTCTGAACACGAAGGATTAGTGAAGCAAATGCTTGCAGACTTCCAAAAAAGTAGCGCGGTGGCTTGTCCCTGAATTTAGCCCTGTACGCGCGCGCTCAAGGCTAGACTTCCAAAAAGGAGGAAATTCAGTATAAATTCACGCTTGAGGGGTGGTAGCCCGGGAGAGATTCGAACTCTCGTCAGCGGCTCCAGAGGCCGCCATGTTTGACCACTGCACCACCGGGCTTCGACCGACAGAATCTAGCATTGAGTGCTCTAATAACCTTAACGCAAAATTATACGAAAGAGCTTCTGAAAGGCTAACCCTGCTTTTTCATGGCTTCTTTGACGCAGTAGCATTCTTGACTGCTTGGGTTCCAGTCTTCGCAGCACCAGAGTGTGTCCACGAGTGGGTTCTTGTCTTCCGAGAAGCGTTTGCTGCAGAATAGCTGATTCGGATAGTTGTATACTGTGTGGGTGCCGCAGTTTCCGCAGTATTTTCGTTCAACGGCGTTTTCTTTCATTCAGACTCCTCTACGGCGATTTTTTCTCGCCCGCCGTTGGCGACTCGTTTGAAGTCCACGCTCAGTCTTTCTATCACGGAAGCCACGATCAAGGGGAAGATTATCGTTGCGTCGCCGATGACCATGACTTTGTCCGCATGGCTCTTCACCTTTCCCCAGCTTACCGTTTCTTCCAGCGTGGAACCTGACAACCCGCCAGGCTCGGGCCGGTCCATAGTGATTATCACGGCATAGTCCATGCCTTTCTTGGATGCAAGGGCAGCAGACTGAATGGTGTTTCTGGGCACTCCGCCGCCTATGATTACCATGCCGTTCCTTGCAGAGCGGTTGCAGAGGCCGACTATCCTCGGCACGTCTTTGAAGGCGTCTAGCATCAACGTGTGTTTAACGCCCTTTCGAGAAGCATGAAGCCAATGCGCGAAGCCGAACTCAGAATCGCGAACCGCCGGAAGGAAAACAGGCACGTCAGCCTCGTATGCAACTCGAAGAATTGAGTTCGGATCATGAAGTCTCTTTCCTAATTCGCGAGCAAACTCGTCTGATGCCAAGCTCTTCCCCTCGTTTTCGGCAGCAATTTCGTCGAATATTGACGCGAGCTTGTAGTCCAGTTTGACAAAGTCTTCTTCGGGCACGAAAATGTCATAAATGCGGTAAATATGGTACTTGTAGAGTGTAGAATCATCCACTAGCCAATGACCCTTGTAATGGTGACCGCCTAACGCTTCTATCGTGTCATGAACCATGTTCGCCCCCGTGCTTACGACTACGTCAACCAGTCTTTCTCGAATCAAGTTAGCAATGAGGGAACGCATGCCAGCGGGAACAACTGCGCCAGCCACAGCCAGAAAAATCGTGCAGTCATCGTCTCTAACCATCCGCTCGTAAATGTCACAAGCATCCGAAAGCCTGCCTGCCCCGAAAGAACACGAACTCTTAAACTGCTGAATCAACTCGTCAACCGAAAGTCTGCCAGTAACCCTAACATGTTGCACAGGTTCTCCGAGAAAATCGCGTCTTTGCATTCACACCACACAGATAAATTGTTATAAGCGAATTAGGCAAAAATATCTTTCTACGCAAACTGAGAAGAAATAATCGAGAAACCTGCAAACAGAAACAGTATCCAAAGCTGCCAGAGAATTAGTCCGCTTAATTTGAATTCTGTCTAGAGTTCAAGAAAACTCTTAAATGATGGGTCGCGCATTTGTGCGTGTGCGTCTTCTCACCATCAGGAGACTAATGGTTTGGAAATAAGCAGGAAAAAACTTCGCGATGAGGTTCTTGAAAGAGTTAAGTATGTCAAGACGTGCGTCTTGGCACGAGAGGTCTGCCTGCTGGTGCGGACGAACAGAGCCGTGCTCAACCCTGAAGACGTCCGCGAGATCTGCCTCTCTGTATCTAAGCTCTGCAAAGAAGAAGGCTGCAAGGAACCCAGCGAAACCTGCCAAAAAGCGGCTGAGGCTGTTGGGACTCGTGAAGAGGAGAAGTATCTTGAGCTTTGTGCCCAAAGCTGCATGAAATGCGGTGAGTCGAGAAAACCGACTGCTCCTCAAACAGGGCCTCAGAACAAGTCAACGTATGTGTCTTGAGGATGGGAAATCCTTTAAAAGCGTAGTACCATTCTTTGAGTAATAACATTAGAAAACTGGAGGCTGAGAATTGTACATTGCGCCCTTCGTGCCTTCCCCACCACAAGTAGTTCAAAGAATGCTAAATCTGGCAGAATTGAAGGCCGGAGAAGTCTTCTTCGACTTGGGCGCTGGAGACGGCAGAACGGTGATAATGGCCGCAAAGGAATTCGGCGCGAGAGCCGTGGGCGTCGAACTGCGCGAAGATCTCGTCAAAAAAGCGTTAAGCAGCGTCTATGAACAGAACCTTCAGAACAGGATAACCCTAGTCAACGGCGACATGTTTAACGTGGACCTAACGTCTGCCGACGTCGTCTTCCTATACTTAACGACGAGTGCCAACGAGAAAATAAAGCCGAAGCTGGAGTCTGATCTCAAGAAGGGCGTTCGAATAGTCTCCCACGACTATGAGATCACCGGTTGGAAACCGTCCAAGACCGAGAACTACTGTGAAAACGAAACGCTTGGATATCCCTCGCACACTTTATATCTGTATAAGAAAGCCTGAGCCAGTGAAGGTTCTATGCCGTTAGCCACGTTCAAAACCTCCTTCAGGGTAACGTGGGCCGACACTGACGCGGCTCAAGTCGTACATTATTCGAATTATTTCAAGTTCTTCGAGAGAGCCGAAGAAGAATTCTACAGGCATGTGGGATTCAGCTTCACCGATTTACATGCCAGGGGACTCTGGTTTCCCCGAGTTGAAGCTTTTTGTCAATACAAGAAGCCTGCAAGGTTCGGCGATCTTCTCGAAGTAGAAATTGCCATAGGAGAATTGAAGGAAAAATCAATACGGTTCGAATTCAATATTTTCAACAAGGAAGAAGCCACGCTGCTCGCGGCAGGCTACATCGTCGCCCTGGCAGCAGACAAACAAACCGGAAAAGCCACAGAAATACCAGAAGAAATCGCGAAGAAACTCAGGCCCTTCTGTAAGTAAGTTAATTAAGAAATGTCAAGCTGTGAGTCCTAGTGACTGAGAAAATGCAGTATGTTCCATGGCGCTTCATTGCGGACTGGCAATGCGTTGCATGCGGCGAATGCTGCAAGCTCTACAGCGTAGTCATCAACTTTAACGAATGGCTGAAAATTGTCAAGACCTACGGCGTTGAACAAACCGTCCCGGGAATAAGCAAACTGTTCATAAGGAGAAAAGAAGATGGCTCATGCACGTTCCTAGACAATTTCTCGAACAAGTATGCATGCGGAATACAGTACATGAAACCCGCGGCATGCCAGCTGTGGCCCTTCAAAATACTAGCAAGACCAGAATATGGATACCCAAACGAAGCAGCATATCCAATCTTTGGGAAACTTCTCTTCGTGTACGGAGATCCCATGTGCAAAGGCATCAGATACGGAACGCCAACATCTGAATTTGCCAACTACACGCTGAGAGAATTCTTGGAACTCTCCCTGGGAATCCGCAACAAACAGCACAGAACAACTTCAGACATAAGAGCTCCCATGCTGCATGGAAACCGTTGGAATCTCAGCCGAAGCTACTAGAAAGGAACGCGACTCCTGTACAGCCCTCGGATGTCACTGTTAAGCCAAAATAAAAGACATGAACAACGATTAACACTCAATTTAGTTGAGCCAGACTGCTTTTTGAGTGGGAAAAGAATAAGAGAAAAGTAATCACGTCAATCCTTAGTTGCTTGGAAATGAATAATATGCCGAAGACCAAGACTGTTCCGATCTTGATGTTGATCACTGTTCTACTCTTGGCTTCTTCCAGCACCCTTGTTTTTCCTGCACGCGCCGCCCCTTCGATTGATTTGGAAGAGTTTCGATGGAACAGTTTTCCAATCTCAGTCTACGTGGACCTGAACCAGTGGAGTACCCCAGAATATGCCGTAGCCATTCGAGGGGCACTAGACAACTGGCTAAAAGCCATTTCGAATTTCACACAAATGAACTACACCAACTCCTACAATGGGCAATCACTTACCTATACTTACTATGTCAAGGATGCAAACTTCACGGTCAACCCAGACGTAATAATCTCCTTTAGTCCCAACGCGATGAGCGGCGGAGCCATCGGTCTCACAACGTACAATTATGACAACGTCCATGAAGTCATTCCCCCCATCGTCATCAAGTTAACCACCTACTCCGCGTCGGCGACTGACCTATTCGTCGAAGACGTTGCCATGCACGAGTTCGGACATGCTCTGGGCGTCGGGCATGCAAGTTCACAAGTTACGCAGGATGGATACCCTGAAGTTATGTACTACGCCTCGTCCAAGAACAGTATCAGCTTCCCATCTACTCTAGACATCTATGCACTGTCACAGCTCTACCAAGACCATTTCAACCAGACAGTCCAGCTGCCGGTGAGCATACCGTACGTGGTCCTTGCTGAGGGCTCCTTGCCACCTCCACCACCGCCTCAAACGCCATTTTGGGAAACATACCTCCAATACCTGCCTCTCGTAGCAGCAGCCTTAATCATCCTAGTCCCGGTCTTAATCATAGCAGTGATCGTCACGAGAAAAAAGGCGGGTGAAAATGTTCCACCACCAGCACCTCCCGCGCCGCCAGACGATCCTCCAGCCTCCACGTACGACGTTCTAAGTGGGATCGAGATGTGGATCATCAACGTGATAAGGGCGAAGACCTTCAAGTTTCAACCAAGGTTTCCAGAGGTTAGCGTATGGTAACACCGAAGCTGGGCCTATCGATGCTTTATTGCCTAGGCGAGCCCTTCCAGAAAATGACTGACCGTCTTGTCGAAACTACAACGCAGTATATCGAGATCGTAGACGATGGTCTTCACGAACTGAATAAGCAGAGAGTTGACGTCCTGAAGGAAATCGGAGTCTCTCATGGATTGAAATATTCGGTGCATGCGCCCTTCGCTGATGTCAACATTGCTTCTCCGTCGAGTAGCCTACGCCGAGCCATGATGAGACGGCTTCAACGATCGATCATGCATGCTCAAGCCTTGGGCGCTTACGTCTGGGTTTTTCATCCTGGAACAAAAACGGGAATTAGCTCTTTCTACCCGGGCGTGGACTGGCTTCAAAACTTGAACAGCGTACAGAGTCTAGCCAAGGTCGCAGAAGAGTCGGGAGTAACCATAGCTATAGAAAATGTGCCTGAACCCTACCCGGGCTTGATGAAGAGCGTGAAGGATTTCGAGGAATTCTATGCTCAATTCAGAGGTGACATGGGCATGGTCTTGGATGTTGGGCATTCAAACGTTAATGGACAGACTGAAAGCTTCATCAGGGCTTTTTCAGATAAAATCGTCCACATGCATCTAAGCGACAACGATGGCAGTGGCGATCAGCACTTAGGTATAGGCCAGGGCACGATTGATTGGGGCAGACTTGCAGCTTTGATGAGGGAGATTTCGTATGACAAGACGGCCGTTGTTGAGAGCGTGGAGCGAGTTGATGAGAGTCTGCTGAAGCTGAAACGGCTGTTCGTCTAGCTGTCGCAGAATGGGATTTCCAGCTTCATGAAATCCTCTGCCACGCGTGTGTTGTCAAAAATCTTCTTCGCCTGCTTCAACAGCATGTTCGCGTCTTCGTATCTTGCGCTGATGTGAGTCAAGATCAGTTGCTCCACATTGGCCTTCTTCGCGGCGCGGGCTGCTTGGCTGGGAGTAGAATGGCCATCTTCTGCTGCCCTTTCCGCGAGGCTGTCGTCGAATGTGGCGTCGTGAATGAGCACGTTTGCTCCAGTCGCAAGTTTTGCGAAGTCTCTGAACGGTCTCGTGTCCCCCGTGTACACGATCTTTCTTGCCTTTCTGGGGTTTCCGATGACATCTCCTGGCTTCACGATTCTTCCAGTCTTGAGTTTGATTTCATGTCCTTGTTGGAGTCTGGACCATAATGGTCCCTCAGGTATGCCTATAGTCTTGGCTTTTTCAGGATAGAATCTTCCGGGTCTAGGCTTCTCGACGAGTGCATATGCTAGGCTTGGAATTACATGATTTGCCCATGCTGTCTGAACGGTGTATTCTGCCTCTTCGCAGGCTGTCCCTTCTTCTTCAATCTCGTGGATTTCAACCTGAAAAGTGAGGGCGAACTGCACTGTTTTCTTGATACATTCCAAGAACTCTGTTATGCCAGGCGGGCCGTAAACGTCGAGTTTTCTTTCGCGATCGAGCAGGGCCATGGTCTGCATCAGTCCCGGCAACCCTAGTACATGGTCCCCATGCATGTGAGTTATGAAGATTTTCATTCTTCGATGGAAGCCTCCTCCTGCCCTTATCATTTGCCTTTGGACGCCTTCGCCGCAGTCGAACATTATCTGCTCGCCTTTACGCTGTATCAGAACGGCTGGTAAGCCTCTGCCTGGTGTCGGGACGCTTCCCCCGGTTCCTAGGAAAATCACGCGCAGGCTCAAGTTCTACACCTTTTCGAAGACTACGATTTCTCTTGTCAAGCTTCGATGAACGTAAACAAAATGAGACTCTAGATGCTTATAACCTAATGTCGTGCCAATCTGGCCGATATTCAGCGTTCTCGGCGCGGCCATACATATCCGATGTTTCTTGCTTAGCATTTCGTTTGCAGTGATTAAGAGTTCTTCAACTATCCGCTTTGTGGTCCGTTTCAGAGTGGTTGAAGATATTCCATAAGGCGGGTCAGTCACGATACAGTCAACACTAGTCAACGGCGGACTTCGCATGTCCCCAACGACAACGCCCTCTGACCTAATTTTGAAATGGGACAAATTACGAACGGTTCCCCGTGCCATGCGACGCTGAATGTCTAAGCCGAGAGCGCGACAGCCGACAAGTGAGGCTTCGATAAGCATGGTTCCAGTTCCACAGAACGGGTCGAAGACGAGATCCCCCTTCTTGGGCTCAGCCAAGTTGACCATGCACCTCGCAAGCTTCGCCTGCATAGCCGAAGGATGAAAGAAAGGCTTTCTTCTAGGTCGCCTCTCAACAAAAGGCTTTGCCGGAATCTCTGCAAGCCTCACTCCAAAAATGAACCTATTATCCGTCAAAACACCCATGAAGGTTCTGTCAGGTTTTTTCAAGTTCACATGCGCGCGGGCCTTTCTGTCCAACACGAGCCTGCCAAGCGTCCTCTCAAGTGTCATCTCTCGGATCTTTGAAGCGTAGTTCCGCACGCGTTTCACTCGGACCGCGAAGCTTTCTGCAGTCAAAACTTCATCCAAGTTCACGGTTCGCATGCTTCTGATTATCGTACTCATTTCGGCCTCGCAGTTGAAAAGCTCCAGTCCGCAAAATCTGGTGAAAGCTGCCCTTCGTTTCACGGCTTCCACACAGCCAAGTTCAGCTTCAAGACTAATAACTTGGTCAAGCTTCTTCGAAACCTTGAAGGCAAAGCCTTCAGCCTTGAGAACTGCCTTCAGCTCCGAAGCTGGAAGATCCTCGTGCTCGCCTGAGAGGAAAAAGAAAAGCTTTCCCACGCTGATGCTCCTTCAGCCGAGCAACTTCTTAGCAATGAGGGGCGCAAGCGAGACCTTACTAACATGGCATGGCACACTGTCCGTGCCTACGATTTCCTCTACTCCAGCATCGAGTATACGCTTTTCAGCGTCACCGATCAAGAGCGGATGAACGCATGAAGAATAGATCTTTTCTGCACCAAGCTCTTTCAGAATTTTGGCAGCAGCAACGATCGTCCCGCCGGAACTGATTATGTCATCAAAGATTATAACGGTCTTCCCCTTCGCTTCAAGCGATCTTTTTTCTATGCTGACCTGCCCAGTGTAGCGGTCTCTTTGCTTCTCCAAACATCCGAATCCTCCTTTCAGCACGCGTTCGGCTTGTTCAGCGATGTACGTTGCACCTTCGTCCGGAGCGACGGCGAAGGCTCCTTCAAACCCGCGATGTTTAAAATATTCAGCTAAAAGCGGAATTGCTGAGACCGTTTCAGCCGGAAATGGAAATTTGCTGAGCACCTTCTCTTGGTGCACGTTGACCGTTAATAGGTTGTCAACGCCTGCGACTCTGAGCATGTTGGCTATTGCTTCAATGCTCAGGGCTTCGCCGGGCAAGAAGATTTTGTCTTGGCGAGCGTAGGCCAAGTAGGGCACGACCGCTCTAATCTTCCTCGCTCCGTTTCTTTTCGCCGCATCCGCCATCAAGGCTAACTGTATGAGTCTTGAATCTTGAGGAGGACTTGTCGTTTGAACGATGACAGCCTCTTCTTCTTGCACGTTGCCCTCCAATCGTACGTAGGATTCCCCGTCTGGAAAATTCTTGAAGGCCACGGGCACCTCCTCAGCTCTTAGCAGGTCGGCTATTTTTTCTCCAAGCTGCTTTGATGAGGGCCCTAGAACAATTTTCATACTTCTCGCCGAAACTAGATGCAGTTTCTTTGTCTTTTAGATTTTTCCGGATGCCTTGTGCTTCTCGATTATTTCCTTCGCCCTGTCCATCCGGATTTTCTTTTCTTGAACCATCTTCTCAGCAACTAGATCAACCAGCTCGCCCGTCGCGCCCGCTCCCACGGCTATGTTTCTCGCGTGAAGTGACATGTGACCTCGCTGGATTCCCTCGCTAGCCAAAGCTCTTAGCGCTCCTAGATTCTGAGCGAGACCAACTGCGGCCAGAACCTCGCCGAACTCGTTTGCCGTCTTTACGCCGAGGATTTTCACGGCGATTTTTGCTATCGGATGCGTTCGCACCGCTCCGCCGATCAAGCCTACTGCCATCGGCAGCTCGATTGACCCGACTAAATCGCCATTCCCGTTTTTCTCCAACATGGAAAGTGAAGTGTATTTGCCGTTTCTTGCTGCATAGGCATGTGCTCCAGCTTCGATTCCGCGGTGGTCATTGCAGGTCGCGAGTACAACGCCTATTATGCCGTTCAGTATACCCTTGTTATGCGTGGCGGCGCGATACGGATCTGCTGCTGCAAAGGCCGAAGCGTTCACTATGCCATCCACGACTTCTTCGCCTCCTACGGCCTCTTTCGGCACACGACACCATGCCCTCACCAGACGTTTTACCGCCAGGTTCGAAATTATGCGAAGGTTCACCCTCCCCTCTGCAATGCGCTCTATCGTGGGGGCAACGGCTTCAGCCATAGTGTCCACGGCGTTGGAGCCCATGGCGTCACGGCAGTCTACATGCAACTCCGCGATGAGCATCTGTCCCTTGGACGTGTCGATCACCTTTGCTTCCAAGTCTTTTGCACCTCCCCCTGCAGAAACAAGCAAGGGATCCTGCTCGTTTGCCTTCTGCAGTATTTCCGCTTTCTCTTGAAGAAGCCGCATCCTTGCAGCATACGGGTCTTTGACGCCTAGAACTTGTACTTGCCCAATCATTATTGGAGAAGTGCTGCTTGTGTGGAAGCCTCCCCCGTCCCTCACCATTTTCGCCGCGTAGCTCGCGGCGGCCACGACTGAGGGCTCCTCGATAGCCATGGGAATCAGGTAATCATTCTCATTAATGAGAAAATTAACTGCTATGCCCAACGGCAGCGGAAACATGCCGACAACATTTTCTATCATGCGGTCAGCCAGATCCAAGGGTAAAGACCCAGTGTCTTGAAGGAGAACGGCTTCTTCCTCTGTCAGATCAGCAAATTCCTTAACGAGCTTCAAACGTTCTCTTGGGCTAAGCTTGTAGAAACCCGAGATTGATGACGATCTACGCAATTTCACCACGATTTTCAGTGCTCATGTTGGAAGTATGACAATAATTCCAGTCTTTGCCCTTTTAAGCTTTGACGGATTCTCTGTGTCTTGCTTTGGGTCGGGCCTTCGGCGAAAATTCATATGGGCATATGGCTTACACGTTTCTCGAGGTTTGACAGGCGAAAAGAAAAGCATGGCTTGGAACCTGATGTTCTATGCTAACTTTTCTACTTTCTTCCTCAAACGAATCGCATGCTTTGCAACGTTATCTTTTTGGAAGTGCAATGGCAGAGATTCCGAGGCGTTTGCGGACTTCTTTGGCGAATGTTTCAGCGTGACCGACCCTGAAGTTGTCTGTGATTACGAGTTTGGGCCTTGCACGCCGAACATACTCCAGCAGCCCATCGAAGTCTGAATGATCGCTCAGGGCTACGACGTACTCTTTGTCCGCTTTTTGACGACTGGGAGAATCGAATTCCCAGCCGCTCACGTAGATTCGGAAATTGCCTAGACCAACTTTGTTGCCAGTGTTCATATGGTAGAAAGCAACGCATGGCGAGCAGGTTTCGAGAAGCTCCTTCCCTTCTTCTTCATCAGACAGCAACAGGCGCCCTATGTGCATTCCGTGTTTTTCGCACACTTTGGAGACGTGAAAAACCTTTTCAGAAGCAACAAAAGGCGCGTTCAAGCCCGCTGTGTGCAAAATCTGCATGACCTCTTGGATTTTTCCATGGTACCCGAAAAGGTAGACCGGGCCCTGCTTCAATCCTTCCTCGACGAGCGAGACGAGCAGGCTTCTAACGTCAACGTCGAATGATCGCCTGCAGGATGGGCTCCCGTACGTGGCTTCCATAACGAGAACGTCTGATTCCACTATTGGCGAGTCATCGATCCTGAAGTCTCCTGTGTATGCAACTCTTTTTCCATCGGCGTCCTCGACGACGACTTGCGCTGCACCGAGGATATGGTCAGCCTTGACAAATGTGACCTTTTCTTCTCCGTGTAAGAGCACTTGACCGTAGTCCAGTGTTTCTACGAAGCCGCCCATGAGGAAGAGCGGACCCCTGAGAACGTCGATCAGATCTTTAGTCGGCGGCGTCATCAACACTTTTTGGCATTTTCTCAGGCTCTGGTGCAGGCCCATCATGTGATCGGCGTGTGCGTGACTGACTACCCTCAGAGGCCTTGTCTCATCGAAAGAGTCACAGGCAATGATCTTTCCAAGCTGAACGGCGCCTCGATACGTCACTGAAGCGTTCAAGGATAAGTCAGACACCGTCACGCCCTCATGGAAGTGAGCATATCTACGAGCTCACGGGGATTTCCGCACTCGATTCTCACCCTTATCGGTCCCAGAGGAGACTCGGCCATTTCTTGGGCAAAAGAAACGTGACCTGCGAACGCTACCTGCTTGTTCAGGCAGAAGTTTACGGTTTTTTTATCCATGCCGCTTAGTAGAACTGTTTTGGCTGCAGTGCGGATGTGTTCTCTGTAGAGCAGATTGTAAAATTTGACGAGAGGTTCTTTTCCATTGACTTCTGCGACGAGAATGCTTCCTTTCTTCAACGGCTTCGCAGTTAAGTTGATGTTTCCAAACATGTTTTCGATCGCTTTTTTGACTTTGTCTTCGGATTCAGTTGGGTTGACTTCGGCGTCAACGTGGAGGATTAGGTCTTCCATTTTCTCTCTATCTCTCTCAGGAGTTGTCCTGCCTTGTTCTTGGCTGTTCCCAGAGATTCTTCGTTGACTAAAATATACTCGGCCATGGCTATAGCGTTTCCTAGTCCGACGTGCAGTTCTCTTAGGTCTCTTTCATGGAATATAGTCCAGTCTTTGGGGTCGTCGCTCCTCCGACGGTTGTACAGGCGTTGAAACCTGGTCTCCGGCGAAGAGTGGACTGCCACCAAGGTGAGTTTGGCAAAGCGGTTCCTGAACTCTTCAACTTCGCTCAGGCTCCTTATGCCATCTACGATGACCTTCGCCTTCGCGGCTGCCTCAATCTTGGGGACACATCTCTTCGCAATCACGGCTTCTCCTTCCTGCTGTCTGAGTTCAAGCATGATTTTGCCAATGTTCTCCGGAGTGGGCTCCATCTTCCGTCTTCTGGCTTCTTCTCGCACTTCGTCACCCATCACAACGACGGCATAACCGTTCTGCATTCCAACGGTTTTCACGATGGATTTTCCTGAGCCAGGCATGCCTGCAACGGCAACTATGAGTTTTCTTGACGACATCGTACATCGAAAATACTGTGTTTTCAAATGCAGATAATCTTTTACATTAGAACAGTTATGAAAGGATAGTGCAAGGATGTTCGAAGGGGAGAGCATGGCTGAGGGCATAAGGAGCTTCATCGCGTTTGATCTGGAGAACGTATCTGTTCTGAAGAGGTTAGCTGAGGCGCAGGCCATTCTTTCTAAGACTGGGGCGGATTTGAAAGCCGTTGAGCCTCAGAACATTCACTTGACGGTTCGTTTTCTCGGAAACATATCCTTAGAAATGGTCGACAAGGTGTATGAAGGAATGAAAAAGGTTCAGTTTATTCCTTTCAACGTTCAGCTTCGCAGTCTCGGCGCTTTCCCCGACTTGAGGTATCCACGCGTGTGCTGGGCAGGAATAACCGAGGGTGCAGACCAATTGCGGGGGATTTTTGGCCAATTGGAGCCTAACTTGCGTGGGTTGGGCTTTGCACCCGACTCAAGGGGTTTCAGTCCCCACTTGACTATAGCTCGTGTGAGATCGAGCAGAAACAAGGCTGAGCTTGCCCAATGCCTCCGCGAAAACGCAAGCTTTGACTTCGGACGAATCAGCGCGTCGTGCTTGAGGCTCAAGAAAAGTGACCTGACGCCGCGGGGTCCAATCTACTCGACCCTCAAGGAAGTCTGCCCGCAAGAACAATGAAAGGACCATTTCCATGCCAGAAGACGTAGAAAAAGTCTGCAAAGAAGTTCTGAAGCAGGTTACGCCCAAGGATCCTGAGAGGAAAAAGATAGAGAACCTAAGCAAGAAGCTTGAGAAGAGAGTGGCTTCTGCGGCAGAAGAGCTCGGTGTGAAGGCGAAAGTCCGTGTGGAGGGTTCAGTCGCGAAGAATACTTGGCTCAGTCAAGAGCCTGAAATTGACGTTTTCATGCGAGTTTCAAAGTCCATACCACGCGACTCGTTGGGAGATGTGTGCCTCAAGGTAGCGAAGAAAGCCACTGAGGGTTCGAAACAGGTCGAAAGGTTCGCAGATCACCCATATCTCGAGGCTTTCGTCGAAAACATCCGAGTGAACATCGTTCCATGCTATGATGTTAAACAGGGCGAATGGATGAGTGCGACGGACAGGACGCCGTTTCACACGGATTACATGAACGCGCATTTGACTGATCAGATGAGAGCCGAAACGCGTCTGCTTAAGAAGTTCATGAAGGGGGGAAGCGTCTACGGCGCAGAAATCAAGGTCGGCGGGTTCAGCGGTTACCTGTGTGAGCTTCTAATTCTGCATTACAAGTCCTTCCCAAACACGATCAAGGCATTTGCAGAGTACAGACAAGGAAAGATTATTGACATTGCAGGATTCTACGATGACAGGCAGAGGGAAATCAAGCTTCTGTTTGATGAACCTTTAGTGGTCATCGATCCAATCGATAGGGCGAGGAACGTGGCTTCTGCCGTGCGCAATCAGAAGCTTTACAGTTTCATAGCGGCCACACGAGGGTTCTTGAGAAAACCAGGCATAGAATTTTTCTATCCTTCCGAGACCGTTCCATTTTCTGCGGGAAAGATGCGGAATGAGTTGAAGAAGCGGGGTTCAAAGATCGTTTTCGTTGTGTTTGAACAAGCTGACGCGGTGGCCGACATCTTGTGGGGTCAACTCTACAAGTCTCAACGGTCTCTTCGAAAACTGATCGAGATGAACGATTTCAAGGTTTTGCGGGAGCTTCCCTGGAGCAATGAGAAGGATTTGAGCATGTTTGTTTTTGAGCTTGAAGACTGCTGCGTTCCGCCCATTAGGAAGCATCTGGGACCACCATTGGACAAGGAAAACGAATGCGAAAAATTCATCGCCAAATATGTTGAAAGTCCTGAAGCAGTCTGTGGACCCTACGTGGAGGAGGGCAGATGGATGGTCTTGGTTCGTCGGAAGTTTACTGATGCTTGTGACCTGCTGAGGGACAGGTTGAAGGGTGGAGGAAGAAACGCTGGCGTGGCTGAGGGAATTTCGCAGGTTATAAAAAGGGGTTTTAGAGTTCTAGTCAACGAAGAAATCGCAGATGTCTACGAGAGGGACAGTGGATTCGCTGTGTTCTTGACGGAGTTCTTGCGGGGCAGGCCTAAATGGTTAGAAGCCCACTGAGTGTGAGGGCGATTAGAGTGATTCCGAGTATCCAAGTGTAGAATGCGAAGTAATGAAATCTCTTGCTCCTCACCAGGTTCGAGACGAGTCTTATGGCAAAGTAGCCTGCAACCGCTGCCAGGACTATGCCGACTAACAGTTCTATGGGGACTACGTTTTGAATGGCGAATTGACCGCGACTATGGTAGGCTTCGAATGCAAGGTCCCCTATTATCGCGGGGATCGAAAGCAGGAATGAGAACTTGAATGCTTTTTCTCTTTTTAACCCCAACAGCAGAGCCGTTGAAATCGTTACTCCGCTCCTTGACAGCCCTGGAAAACTCGCAAGCCCCTGAGCTGTACCCATGATGAACGCCATCGTAAGTGTTATGGTGCCAATGTTTTCTTTTCCAATTCGAGAACTGTAAAGATATGTGGCGCCGATTAGGAACGTTATGCCGATTATGAGTAGTGTCTGGAAAGTGTTCTCAAGGAACCCAGCATAAAGTATTCCGATTATTCCCGTCGGGATCGTTGCCACGATTATGAGCGGTATGAGCCTTCCATATTCTGACTTGAAGTCCAAATGCACCAGGGCGGAAAGTATTTCCTTGACATCTTTCCTGAAGTAGAACACGACCACGATTAATGTTCCAATGTGCAAAGTCACATCTAAAAATGCCGTCGCCTCAAAATTCATCAAATACTGCGCTATTTTCAGATGGGCAGTGCTTGAAACCGGCAGCCATTCAGTCAGGCCTTGAATTATGCCTAGCGGGATTATTTCTAATATGCTAACTTGGCCTACTGTGAAGTAGATTGTTTGAGTAGGGGCCATCTCACCAGCGGTGTCATTAAAGTAAATGACTACGGAATGCAATCCTTGGGCGAGGTTAGTCAAGGTCGTATTGCCTACTATCGTGGTATTTGCCCGCCCGTCAAGGCTATAACCTGCCCAAGAGATAGGCGCATTTACCTTGAACGTCAAAGGTATTTCCGACACGGTGTACGTCGTGTTCTTGGGCGACAAAATCGAGACGGGCGGCAAAATCGGGAGGTTCAGAGAAATCTGGTTTGCCGCTAGAAAAGCAGTATCGTGCGAGTCCCCATTGGAAGCATAGGCGCTTGCCTCAGCTATGTTGTGGCTTCCAGCGAACAAGATTAAGGCGAAAAAAAGCATGCAAATTGAAAATATGAGCATCGGTCGTAAAGCCTGTCGGCTTGCTAGCCTAAATTGCTTGAGACCTGGAGCCATGAGCAGGCACAAAGTGTTATTTTGGAATGTGTGTGCCAAGTGTTTCCCTCGAATTGACAGCTACAGCTCAAGTTTAAAAGATTAGGGAAAGTAACCTGTTAATACATGTGACGGTGTCGTTGATGAGCGAGTACCCTCCTGGAAGCGCTGAAGACCGACAAATACTTGCATCGATGCCTAGTGACAAGTTGCTTGATTACTTGTTCCTTCAAGTCAGGAACCTGTGGAGAGTTGACGGACTATACTTTCTGGGTATCGAGAAGGAGTTTGGTACAGAAGCTGCAACAAAGATTGACGCTGGCGTCTGGCAAGCCATGGCTGCCATTGAGGCCAAGAGTTTGCAGAGAATGTTCCGAGTCTGCGAAAACCCTGGCTTGCCCAAGATAATGGAACTCTTGCAGAGGTCAAGCTGGGCTCTGGATCAACCCTTCAAGATTATCGAAATGGGAAAGGACCGTGCTGTGCTGGGTGTGAACAGATGCAGAACCCAAGAGACTCGGTTGAATAAGAGACTATCCGAATTCCCATGCAAGCAAGTTAGGTTCGGCTATTTGAAGACCTTTGCAAAGACACTGAACCCAAAAGCCGAAGTGAAATGCCTAGTCTGTCCACCGGACAAACATCCAAAAGATTCATGGTGCAAATGGGAATTCATATTACAGATTTGACAGTTTGCACGCACTGTTTACGGGGATGACGCTTTCAATGGTGGCCGTAGCCTACGCCGAGGCAGGGCATTGCTCAGACGTTGATGTCCCTGATGCCGGTCTTCATAATTCCAGTAATATGGGTTATCTATAAAGAGAAAACGAATCGGCGTGGAATAGCAGGAGCCATACTTGCGGTCGTTGAGGTTGCCATCTTGTTTCTGACCTAGCGAGTACCGTGTCTGTGGCGAATTATTTTTCCTGCGCGATATGAGAAGACATGCCTTGTTCAAAGAAGCTGATGCTTAGAGTCTCAGTGATCGCGGATTCTTATTCTGGGTTCATAAGTGTTATTTCACGCTATGATGCACGAGCGATTGATGAGCCCTACGAGAAAATATCTGGCGTTTTTCATTCTTGTTGGTATCTTGTTAGAAGTCCTGGTTTACCCCGCAGAGGCCACTTCGATGAGCTTCACTGTTCAGGCTGGTCAGGAAGTGACAAGGCCTCTTGACCTTGCGGTTGAAGATCACGTTACGGTAAAATTCGTTGTTACAGGGCGGACTTCGAACGTGTTGGATTTCTATTTCACTGATCCTGATGGAAACGTCATTCAAGCCTTCAACGGAACGGGAAGTGTGAATTTCTTCTTCATCTGTTCAAAAGAAGGCACGTATGAATTGCACTTCTCTAACGTAGGCTCATCAGATGACAAGCTTGTCAGCTTGGACTATGAGGCTCTGCACTACATTTTCGGGATGCCTCAGATGCTCTTCTTGACGTTGGTTATCCTCGGCATCTGTTTGATCATGATTGCAGTTTTCTTCTTGATGGGAAAACCTCGCTAGCAACCACTTGTGTCGCTCACGCCGACCAGAAGGCATGAAACATGCGTTCAAACAAGCGCGCGAAATGCTATATACAGCCGCTCAAGTTGTAGTGCGAGAGTCGCATACGTGTCTGATGAGGCAAGTTCGGAAGGCTGGGTGAAGCTTCAAGATGCTCCTCCTATACCGAATCTGAGATTTCGACATTTTAGAGGCGAATCCGATTACCCTCATATGGTAGCTGTTACTGAAGGAATGAAAGAAGCAGATCAGTTAGAGCTGACGATTTCTGTTGAGGATATGGCACGCGAGTTCAGACATCTAGAACACTGTGATCCGTACCGAGACTTTCTTTTCGCCGAAGTAGACGGCAAGGTAGTCGGTTATACTCGAATATAGTGGAGCAAAGACCCGTCTGGCCTCTATCTTTACAATCATTTTGTCTACCTTCTTCCTGAGTGGAGAGGAAAGGGAATACGCAATGCGATGCTCAGATACAATGAACAGAGACTGAGAGAGATGGCTCAGACGCATCCCAAAGATGCTTCTCACATGTTCCAGTCAATCGTGGCAGATCCCGAAAAGGATTGGCTTTCAGTCTTAGCCAGCGAGGGATACAGCGTTTTCCGTTATGGTTTCAGGATGGTTCGCCCAAACTTGGAAAATGTTCCTGATTTTCCTTTTCCTGAAGGTATAGAGGTTCGCCCTGTGAAGCCTGAACACTATCGAGCCATTATTGATGCTTGGAACGAGGCATGCAAAGACATGAGAGGCCAAATTCCCATATCGGATGAGGACTTCAAATGGTTCCAAGAGTCTCCGATCTTCAACCCTTCACTTTGGCAAATAGCATGGCACAAGAATGAGGTCATAGGCACAGTTCTGAACTTTGTTGATGAACGGGAAAACATGGAATACAAGCGCAAACGCGGTCACGTAGAGGCGATATCCGTAAAACGTCGTTGGAGAGGCAAGGGTATAGCAAAAGCATTGATTGCCCGAAGCTTCAACCTTCTCAAAGAATATGGAATGACGGAGGCAGCCTTGGGAGTAGATGCTGAAAATCCAAGCGGAGCCCTTCACCTGTACCAAAAAATGGGCTTCCAAACCGAGAAAAAAAGCATATTCTACAGGAAACCTATGGACTGAAACTCAGCGACTGAAACTCAGCGCGCGCTTTTTGATCTGTCGCATTCACTTTTTGATCAACTTGTTGACCTCCTGAAAGCTTGCAACTGCCCTTCGCAACCGATTTTTGGTCTTTGACTTTCTGAAAAATATTATTCGTTCCCAGCGAGCGTTACAGATATTAGCGACGTTGCGCACAAGCCAATCTACTCTGAGGGATCTTGATGGAGAAGATCGTAGCCCATTGTGGAATTACGTGTTCTGATTGCCCGACCTTCATAGCGACGAAGACGAATAACGCGGCGGAAAGGATTAGAGTGGCGGAGCTATGGACAAAAGAGTACGGTCACCTGTTCAAGCCAGAAGACATCAACTGCGACGGCTGCCAAACCAAAGGAACACGCGTCTTCAACTATACTAAGATATGCGAGATCAGAAAATGCGGACAAGAGAGAAACATCGAGAATTGTGCCTACTGTGACGAGTACAAGTGCGAAAAGATTTCCAAACTCCACGAACAGGCGCCAAAGCCAAAAGAAACGCTTGACCAACTAAGAAAAAGCCTAGGTAAGGACACCAAACGCTAACATATGTGCGCCGTCCAAAAACGCCGAAACCGTCCATGGCGCGCGCGCCAAACATTTACGCTCTCAACCAACCAACATTTGGTAACGGCACTGAATATCTACAATGAAATGAAGAAAAGAGAGCAACGACAATAGAGCATTCCTCTATCCATCCTTTTAAGCCGGTCTGAGATGTTGACCACTTTTTCTTTTGGAAACATTCCATGCAAATAGCAACTATTTTGACCTTTTGAATAGGTTGCTGAAACGATGTTAGACCTTTTGCTAACACAGTCACGTTGCCTAAGGGTTTTCCGCATTTTTGGCATCTTAGTGGTCTAGCGTCACTCATCTTTTCCCATAGAACGATTCTCTATCACTCTTTTAAGTTGGTTTGACCCCGTCTATTCTTAGAAGAAAACGGTCATGTGAAGACGGATTTCGGGAGACATCTCCACTTATCCTGGGTTCAAAGCCCAGCGACTCGTCATATTCTCCACGCCCATTTCTAAACTTCCCACTTGATCTTTCACCGTGAATTGTCGGTTAGATGTTTGTCTTCTGACATGGAAATCTTGGTGGACTGTTTTTATACGAGCTTGAAGTATCCATCGGGGAGAAGAAGGCAACACCCAATGACACTCATCATAGATGATGCGGGTAGCGGAGACCTGCTTTTCGGCGTGGTCATAGCTGCATTTCGTGATGAAACTCAAGAATTTAGATATGATCTTATAGGCGTGGAATTTTTCCAGTCCAGCCGTTTCTGCGAAAAAGAGTATCTATTCCAATCTTCAAGGATTGTGTCCCAACTGGTCGTTGGATTGAAAATCAAGTCAGGAGAAGAAATCCACGTTTGCAAGAGCTACATCTTTGATCAGGCCGTAGACGATTTGCGAAGGACCTACGGTGATGACAGAGTTCACAGAGTTGAAGTGACTGGTGAACCACAGAGACTTGTAGAAATAGCTTACCTCGACGAGATAAGAAACTTGGGTTATGAACCCATAGCTGAACGAGAAAACAAAAGGGCACAAAGCTTCTTCCACATGATGCGCTGGTTGAAAGAAAATCCAGACAGGCTGAGATACGCCAAGACTGGTTGGCCACGCCTGTCAAGATACCGTCTATTCAAACCGTATCATCAAAGCATCATGTATAATGCAGTCTGCACTGATTGCGGGAATGAATGCGAAGTTCCATTCAAGCCTGACCAAAATAGGCCAGTGTACTGCCAGGCATGTTGGACAACACGGAGACCCTCTCGATAGACGCGCCAGCTTAAGATTAAGGGATTACACAAGGAATCCTTGGCATAAGCGCCTCTGTTGATGGTTTTCTAGCTGGGAAAAAAGTTTCCGCTCAAACAGTTCCAATTTCCTGGATTCAGAAAAGGACAAATGAGCGTTAAAGAACTGGTAGTCACAAACTCGGCCTTCAAAAACTATCAGCATGTTCCTATGAAATACACGCGAACTCATGGGGCTTTACGCGAAGAAATAGGCAAATAAAGCGCGCTTACTGCATAGGCTTTATGGTGGTACTGTGAAAGCTGCTGTCTTTGAGAAAAATGGTCTTGACAATTTGGAGATCAAGGATGTTCCACGGCCTTCTGTGGATTCGCATGATGTGCTCATCCGAGTGAAGATGGCGGGCGTTAATCCAATAGACTTTTTTGTCGTGAGCGGAATGCGGCAGATCAATCCTATGCCTCATATTCCTGGGGCTGAATTTGCCGGGATAGTTGAGGAGATTGGGAATCATGTGACTCGTATAGAAAAGGGAGACAGGGTAGTCGTCTACAACAGAGTTTTCGATGATGTCTGCGACATGTGCTTGTCGGGACGCGAAATGCTCTGCAGGAATGGCGGCATAATGGGCGTAGTGACGAACGGAGGCTACGCAGAGTACATTGCGGTGCCTGAGAAGAACGTCTTCAGAATTCCGGATGACATGAGTTGGGAGCTTGCCGCAAGTCTATCAGTCGCGGCGTTGACATCTTATCACGCGTTGAACGAGGCGCAACTCAGAATTAACGAGTGCTTGGTTGTTTTCGGTGCATCAGGCAACACTGGAATGTTCGCTGTTCAATTCGGCAGTAGATTAGGGGCAAACGTGATTGCCGTCACCAGAAAGGGCTGGCTTAGAGATTATGGCGCCCATTACGTGGTGGGCTATGAAAACGCGGATGAGGAAATAAGGAAGATCACGGCTGGAAAGATGGCTGACGTCGTGCTCAATTCCTTAGGCTCGGAAACGTGGCCAAAAGCACTTGAGGCCCTTGGACTTGGTGCAAGACTGGTCTTCTTCGGAACGTTGACGGGCGCAAAGATCGATTTGGACCTCGGCAAGATATACTTCAAACAGGCAAAAATCATCGGAACGACCGGCGGCTCCAGAAAGGAAATGCAAGATTTAATCGACACTGCGGGGAAGCTGAAGCTGAGATTGTGGAAGAAATTCAGGCTCGAAGAAGCAGCAAACGCCTTGAAGTCATTGTCTTCCAAGGAAAGAGACGGAAGAATACTCTTGGAACTCTAACAGACCCGTGTTGCAGAGAACGAAGAAAAACATATACGTTACTGAGTCGAAACATAGCGGCTAAGGAGTAAAAGACTTGAAACTGAACATAATAGGCGTAGTTGGTGTCATAATATTATTCATCAGCCTAGCCCTGCCTTGGTGGATGATGACACTGTCACCCAGCGAAACAAACGCCATTTATTCTGGGAATGTGGCGATTTACCCGTATCAAGCAACCGCTAGTGTGACCCCGCCTGGCAGTTCCTTAGTACTCAGGACAGACTTCTGGTATGGATGGGCAGCCCTTGCCCTTGTCATTTTAGGTGGCCTGCTGGGAATTGCAGGCAGCCTGTTACGGGGTGCAAGGGTTTTACTCGTTGGAGGCGGACTCATGGCACTACTTTCAATCATAATCTTCGCAGTAGGCCTGCAAAGCGACCTCTCCAACTCAACTTTCGCACAGGAAGCGGGCCTGCCTTGGCCGGCGTTAGGTCTGTTCGTAAGCGGAACTTTCGGTGGGTATGCTTACACCACCTACCTATCTTTTGGCTTTTGGCTTGCCTTAGCCGCAACAATCATAATGCTCTTCGCTTCTTTGAAAAAGCCCAAGATGATCGCCCCCACGGCTCCTCCGCCAACGTCAGCATAAGGAAAATTCATTCCAAAAAGAGAAGCGGGTTGCGAGAGACATCTCGATTTGGGCTGAATTCAGATCCCGACGCCCCACAAACCGCAAATCTGCCTCGTTGGACGACGAAAAGCTCATCTTCGGAGATTTTCCAGAATCAGTCACGCTGCACAAGAGTTATAGCTAACCCGAAGGGTTTGAAAGAAGCTTGAGGGTGGAGAGATGTCTAATCTCGGTTTCAGAACCATGGCTTTCACCTTCAAGATCCGAGATCTCTTCAGACCGCGCAGGGACATTGTGAAAGAAGTCGGAATAAAAGAAGGATTCCACGTTTTAGACTACGGCTGTGGGTCAGGAAGCTATGTAGCAGCCGTTGCCGAGTTGATCGGAAAGTCGGGAAAAATCTATGCATTGGACGTTCATCCGCTTGCTATCGAGATGGTCAAGAAGATTGTGGCAAAGAAAAGGCTGAAGAACGTCGAAACGATCATTTCAGATCGTAAGACTGGGTTGCCAAGCGACTCTATGGACGTAGTTCTGCTGTACGACGTTTTTCACGACTTGACGGACCCTAATGGCGTGTCAGCAGAACTGCATCGAGTGTTGAAGCCTGATGGAATCCTATCCTTCAGCGACCACCATATGAAAGAGAACGAGATAGTATCAAACTTGACTGGCAAAGCGTTGTTTAAGTTGCTTAGAAAAGGAGAAAAGACCTACAGTTTCATCAAAGCTGAATGAGGAAAGCAGACGCACGTGAACACACAGTTTTCTATATTCCATTCTTTTCAACGTTTGAATATGACCGGGTGGGAAATTTGAAGCGAAAACGGGGCTACAAACGCGGATATTCAGTAGCCCTTCTCGTCGGCTTAGAGGATAACCGTGCCGTTTTGTGGCAGATATTCAGTCATGTTGCAAAAATGTACGTCACAATGAACCTTGGCGGAAAAAGGACCGACTCTAGGGCTCTGTATAATTTCCACGAATCTATTGTCAACGCTTTGAGACCAGCCCTCAATGAGGGCGCAAGAAGCATAGTAGTCGCATCTCCCATGAAGACCACTTACGCGGCAGATTTTCTCAATCATGTGCGAAGACATCACGCCCATCTAATTCAATCGAAAAATCTGGATAGGGCGACCTTCGCCACGTTAGTCGGCTCCGCTGACCAGCCGCATAGAGTTGCTGAACTGGTGAAAACCAAAGAATTCCTAGAGTTGATAGCAGAAACTACGTCACATGAAGCTGACGACATAGTCTATGCGTTGGACAAAAATCTCTACAACATCAACGGCAACTCGGCTGCCCTGTTCTCGTTCAAAGAAATCGAAGACAAGGTTTACGACCGGGAGGAGCGTGACAATTTCAGAACAGATTATCTGGTCCTCACAGAAAAGTATCTTGCTGATGCTAAAGACAAGAGCAGGCTTCACAAGCTCTTACAAATAGCTAGAAACATGAAAATAGAAACGAAAATAGTCAAAGCAGAAACCCCTGCAGGCAAGCGAATCAGCCAATTCGGAGGCATAGTCCTCTTTACCCAGGCCACAAGACAACACGCCCCTAAAAGATGATTTTTGATAGTCTTTCGTGACTGTAAGCAAGCAGCAACAATTTAATAACATCGTTGAACTGAAAAGATTCCACGAATACGTGATCGAATTGACAAGATGGAAGAAACTGATTCTTTCTCTCATCACACTGATTTTATTCTATCCAATAGTGGTCCTTGACAGGTATATTTCCTCCCTGTCGCGCGAGACAGACATGCGCAGAATCATAAAGGAAAACAAGGAAATCTTCTAGGCTTCACAAGAAGCCTATAGGAAACTCGGGCTAGACGCTAGTATCTTGCGACGTTTTTTCCCACTTTGTAATAGAAGCCTTCTTCGCCGATCCATTTGAAAAGCAGTCCGTCTTTCCATTCATATCCTTCACGAACGTGAGTCGCAAGGACCTCTCCTATGAACCAAACGTGGTCCCCGGCTTCTATGACTTGAACAACCTTACACTCGATGCTCATAGGACTCTCATCAATAAGAGGTGCTGAGACTCTGCTCGCTGGAACCGCCGTCAACCTGGCCAGCTCAAACTTGTCCACGTCTCGGCCGGATTTTTCTCCGCAAATCCTCACTGCTTCAATCAGTTTCTCATCAACCACATTAACAACAAATGCCCGACTTTTCCGAATAAGCTCATAGGAGAACCTTGAAGGCGCTATGCCTACCCCGACTAGAGTCGGCTTTCCAGAAAAGTAGGCAAACATGCCAACGCTAAGTATGCTCCTTTTCCCAGAATCCTCGCACGACACGAGGTACACGGGTCGAATCGGCAACTTCCCAAGGCCGTCTCGAACAGAAACTTCGCTCTTCATGAATCATCAAATCCTCCGTTTCATTGCTATATGCATTTTCCTAAAGAGTTTTGGCTGTTGATTCGCGTATTCCTACGAGAGCGCACGCCGTTTCTCAGGTGATTCCGCCTTGTCGGCTGGGCATTTTAGTGATTTGCCTAACGGGCGAGAGCAGAACCCATAGGAAAGCAAGCGACCCGCCGACAGCGGCGATCCCGATTCCCGCGCGCAAACCGAGTACCGTGCCCAAGACTCCGCCGACTATTGAGCCGATCGGGATAGTTCCCCAGACAAGGAAACGCATCGTGGCGTTCAGCCTCCCTTGAACCTCAACAGGTACGATTGCCTGTCGGAAGCTTACCTGATTCACGTTATAGATGACGGAGCCCAGGGAGCCTAAAAACGTCGCCAGAATCAGGAGGGGTATCCCGAATGAAGGGTCAGCGAAAAACACGGCAATCCAGCTTAATCCCCCCACAAAGATTGATAAGACTATTGTCCGGCCCAACCCTAGCCGCTTAGCAAGCCTACTGGCAACTACAGCACCAACCAGAGCACCGAGGCTACCCAGAGTGTAAATGATACCTAACTCCGTGGAATTCATGCCCAACTCGTTTACAACAAAAAGTATCAAGAGAGCGCCGATCGCGCTCGAGAAAAAGTTTGACGTGCCTGTTGAACCTGCTATCGCCCATAAATATCTGTTTTTGAAGACAACTTCCAGCCCTTCCCTGATATCTTTAACGACTGAGGCGTCTTTTCTGCGTTTGACCTGAGATTCTTTCTTCCTTATCCACGACAAGAAGCCCGCAGAACCGCAGTAACCCACTACGTCAGCTATGATCGTAACCGGAGCAGTGAGTATTTGGATTAAGATCCCGGCGATACTTGGCCCTGCTACTTGAGCACTCGCCCTACTTGTCTCCATTCTACTGTTTCCTTCGACGAGTTGATCCTCGTCCACCAAGCTGGGCAGATAGGCGTATGAAGAAACATCATCAAAAACAGTGAAGGTACCAACTGAAAAGCTCACCAGGTAGAGGAGAATCAAGTTGGGGCCTCCCCACCACGCGGCCAGAGGGATAGTTACGAGAGACAAAGCTCGACCCACGTCGCTCATGACCATTATGGGTCTTCGACGACTCCTATCTGCCCACACGCCTACGAACAATCCAAAGACTAGAAATGGCACGGTCGGAAGCGCCCCAAGCAGTCCCATTTCAAACGAGTCAGCCTTAAGAGTCTTCACGGCAATCCACGGAATTGCCAGCGAAGAGAATTGCACACCGAAAACCGAGAAGGTCTCAGCCGACCAAAGCTTGAGAAAGTCCAAATGCCTAAAGAGTGACCGAGGACCAACCATCGAGTCTATTTTGGCGCGAATTCTCTGAACCCGATCCCTGAATCTCTTGAGTTTAGGCATAAGTCATTGACCCTTGTTTCGTCACTCCAAAGCAAACAGAAACGCGGTCATTCTAGATAGATTTTGTGCAATAGTGGCGAGTCCGACGGCCATTGTTCCAGAGTATTCGCCTCTTGTCGTTAGCCATGCTCCACCATTTTGCAAAGAATCGCCTGTTTTCAACCCTTCCTTGACCCGTGCGAATGATTCTTAAACAACAGGCAATAAGAGCTAGCCTTAAGGGTCGTTTCCATTGGATGCTTGGGAGCTAGTAATCATAGGTGCAGGGTCAGCCGGCTTGGCGGCTGGAATCTACGGTATCAGAAGCGGGCTGAAGACGCTTATTGTAGAAGAGAAGATTGCAGGAGGAACCACGGCGGAAGCGCCATTAGTCGAGAATTATCCCGGTTTTCAGAGCATCAATGGGCCTGAACTCGCTCAAAAGATGGTTGAACAAGCCAAGAACGCCGGCGTGATCCTTCACGAATTCGAAGCAGTCACAAGTTTCAATCTTAAGTCTGAGCCCAAAGTTGTCAAGACTAACCGAACAGAATACACGACGAGAGCCGTAATCATCGCCACAGGAAGACACTACCGAGAGATCGGCGTCCCCGGCGAAAAGGAACTTCGAGGAAGAGGAGTAAGCTACTGCGGAATCTGTGACGGCCCATTGTTCAAGGACAAACATCTACTGGTCGTTGGCGGCGGAAGCTCAGCGCTAATAACGACCCTCTACCTTGCAGGAATTGCCTCTGACGTGAAGATAGTTCATCGCCGAGACACCTTCAGGGCCGAAGAAGCCCTTTCGAAAGCACTAAGGGAGAAAGGAAACATCGAAATCCTCTGGAACACCGAAGTCAAACAAATAGTAGGCGAAAAACTCGTCACCAAGGTTCTATTGTTCAATAACAAGACCGGAGAAACAAGAGAATTGCCTGTTGACGGCGTTTTTGTGCAAGTTGGCGAAGACCCGAACAGCCAACTAGCCCACGAAGCAGGCGTTGCGGTTGACGAAGACGGCTACATACTCGTTGACATACTGCAAAGAACAAATATCCCAGGAGTGTACGCAGCAGGAGACGTCACAAATAACCCTGTTAAACAGATTGGAACGTCGATCGGACAAGGAATAACGGCAGCCATGGAAGCTTACGGATACGTTCGCCGACCCTACTACAAACAATGAGCCAAAGTGCAAAACTTCTGCAAAACTAATATTATTCAGAACTGCCTTGAAAAATTCCATGATAGGCACAAGCACCTTGTCTAGCCAGACTGGAGGATCATCAGGAGAAAATTGCAGATGAGTCAAACGTGCACGGCTGCATTAAGCATTAACCAAGACCTTTGTAGCAGATGCTCGATCTGCCACTCGGTCTGTCCCTACGAAGCGATAAAGCGGGACACTGAAACAGGCAAGGTTGAAATAGACCTCCAGAAATGCCAAGTCTGCGGGATATGCTACAGTGCTTGTCCCGTGTTCGCCATAGAAATGACCTACTACAATTATGACAGCCTAGTAGACTATGTTAACAAAATGCGTGAAAAATGCAAGAGCGATACGCTTGTTCTCATGTGCCGAGGAAATTCACCCTCAACATGCGAGATCGAAGACATCCTCAAGGATCAAGGCTTACACGTAACTAGCTATGTTCCTCTCCGTCTGCCATGCGCTGGACGAGTGCCCACAGAATTCATCTTTAATGTCCTAAAATCTGGGATCAAAAAAGTAATCTCTATCCAATGCGAAGACGCGTTCTGCAGGTTCAAAGAAGGCACGAGGATAAACACCAGACGAATGCTGCTGAGCCAAGCAGTCCTTGAAAGATTAGGGCTCGGCAAGGACGCCGTGAAAGTGATAAAATACTCCAGAAAAGTTGTCTACGACACTGAAAAATGCGTAGGCTGCGACAAATGCGTTTTCATCTGCCCATACAAGGCTATAGAGGCTGAAGAGTTCGCCACGCCGAAGATACTCTACGATTATTGTATGGGCTGCGGAGCATGCGCTCTGGTTTGCCCACATTCGGCCATACAGATCGAGGGCTTCGAATTTGAAGACGTTCTGAAACGGTACTCTGCATCAGCTCAGAGACTTAAGGCGGCAGGCAACTTCCCCGTAATCTTGGTCTTCAGCTGCCAATGGTCAGAATTTTCAGCCCTAGATAATCCGGAAAGCCCAATACTCAAAAAGGGCTTGATGCTCGAAGTTCCATGCTTCAAGGCTCTCGATCCTGTTCACGTCGTGAATGCACTGCACAATGGTTTTGACGGCGTCATCGCCGTGGTATGCAACAGCGAGGACTGCAAGCTGCAGGAGGGCAAAGATACCGCTGAAAGAAACGTAGCTGTGTTGAAGGACGCTCTTAAGAAGATGAACCTTCTTGACCGTTTCGAGCTCTACACGGCCTCGCCTAGATGCATCGGAGACTTCAACCAAAAGCTCGAAGAATTTTCCAAGAAGATAGCTTCGATGCCGCCGTTGCAGATTGAGGTGAAGGCGAACGTATAAGATCCTGGCCAAGAAGGAGCTTGCTCCGAAGATCAAACTCTTCGAGGTCTGCGCCCCAGAGATGGCTGAAAAAGCTCAGCCGGGCCAGTTCGTAATTCTGATCACACACGAGAACGGCGAGCGCATACCGATAACGTTAGCAGGGTATGACGCCAAGAAGGGCACGATAACATTCGCGTTCAACGAAGTCGGAAAGACGACCAAGCAGCTTGCACTGCTGGAAGAAGGAGACTGCATATTAAATATCACCGGTCCGCTCGGCATGCCGTCGGAGATAAAGAATTTCGGCAGAGTCCTCTGCGTCGCTGGTGGCGTGATGATTGCACCAATGCTTCTGCAAGTTCGAGCCCTGAAGAAGGCCGGCAACAACGTGACCACCGTCGTTGGAGCAAGAATGAAGGAACTACTCTTCTTCGAAGAAGAAATGAAGGCTTGCAGTGACAGATTCTTTGTGGCAACTGATGATGGGTCAAAAGGCCGCAAAGGATTAGACTTCTTGAAGGAGATCCTTGAAAAGGAGAAGTTTGACCGTTGCGTGGTTCAAGGACCAGTCGTGATGATGAAAGAAGTTTCAGAACTCACGAAACCCTATGGCATTCCAACGATCGTCGCTCTGACGCCTATCATGGTTGACGGCATGGGTATGTGCGGCGTGTGCAGAGTGACTGTCGGTGGAAAAATGATGTTTGGATGCGTCGACGGACCTGAATTTGACGGGCACAAGGTGGACTTTGACGAGCTTGTTAGTAGGCAACGCATGTTCTTGCCCGAGGAAAGATTAAGCTCGATGCTTTGGGAAATGCAAGGGGGCTGCAGCTGTGGCCGAAAGTAAGCCCAAACCAAAGCCTAAGAAAGAAGCAGTGCGCATGCCCAAGCAGGAGCCAAAGATTCGAAGGCAGAACTTCAACGAGGTCGCCTTGGGCTACACCGAGGAACAGGCACTTGAAGAAGCAAACCGCTGCTTGCAATGTCCCAAGCCTCAGTGTGTACCAGGCTGCCCCGTTGGAATCAGCATCCCAGAATTCGTCAAATTAATGAAAGAGAAAAAATACGAAGAGGCAATCAGCAAGATCAAAGAGAAGAACGCGCTTCCAGCAGTCTGCGGCCGGGTATGCCCCCAAGAAGAACAATGCCAAAAAGCTTGTATCATGGGCAAAGTCGGCGAACCAGTAAGCATCGGTAGACTCGAAAGGTGGCTTGCTGACTGGGAAAGACACAAAGGAGAAGTCAAAGCGGAGAAAACTGCCGCAACAACTGGCAAGAAAGTCGCAGTGATCGGTGCAGGACCTGCGGGGCTCACGGTCGCAGCAGACCTTGCCAAGCGAGGGCACCAAACTGTGATCTTTGAAGCACTCCATCTGCCAGGCGGCGTTCTAGTCTATGGCATTCCAGAATTTCGTCTGCCTAAGAGCATAGTTCGAGCGGAAGTTGATTACATCGAGAAGCTCGGTGCAGACCTTCGGCTTGGATATCTCATCGGACGAATTTACACGATCCCAGAGCTCCTCAAAACGGGGTTCGACGCGGTCTTCGTCGGGACAGGAGCAGGATTGCCCGCGTTTATGTGTGTGCCCGGAGAGAACCTCGGCGGCATATACTCAGCGAACGAATTTCTGATAAGAGTCAACCTGATGAAGTCCTATGCTTTTCCAATTACCGACACGCCCATACGAATCGGCAAACACGTCGTAGTCATCGGCGGAGGCAACGTGGCCATGGACTCAGCACGTTCAGCACTGCGCCTAGGAGCCGAAGAAGTCTGCATTGTCTACCGACGCTCACGCGAGGAACTGCCAGCCCGACAGGAAGAAATCGAGAATGCGGAGGAAGAAGGCATAGTATGCAAGTTTCTGGCCGCACCGACCAAATTCATCGGAGACGAGAAAGGCTGGGTCAAAGCCATGGAATGCATCTGCATGGAACTGGGACCACCGGACGATTCGGGCAGAAGAAGGCCCGTGCCATGTAAAGGCTCAGAATTCGTGATGGACACGGACACGGTCGTAGTTGCAATCGGGAGAACTCCAAACCCGATCATACAGAGCACGACCGAAGGCTTACAGGTCACAAAATGGGGAACGATAGTAACGGACGAAAGCGGCAAAACAAGCATCGACGGAGTCTACGCAGGCGGAGACATAGTCACAGGCGAAGCCACAGTCATAAGCGCCATGGGAGCAGGCAAGAAGGCGGCAGAGGCAATACATGAGTATTTGATGAAAAAATGAGGGTGCTCGCCTTACAATATTCTTAAATGATTCTCACACGTAGGCTTTTTCATGCATGAATGGGCCCTAGCCGAAGCAGTGATAACAGCTGCTTCAGAGATTGCCGAGAAGGAAGGGTTGAAAGAAGTCACAGAAGTAAGAATAAAAATCGGAGAAATTCAACAAATAGAACGGGACATATTCAATTTTGCCCTATCACAACTCAAGCCGGCCAAATTTGAAAAAACAAGATTCACCGTAGAAACCGAAAAAGCCGAGCTGAAATGCAGAGTCTGCGGTCAAGAATGGCTGTTCAACGAGAATAAACTCGACACAGATTCCGCTGAAGCCATACACTTTGTCCCAGAAGTGGCACACTCGTACATAAAGTGTCCAAAGTGTGGAAGCCCAGACTTCGAGATAATCCGAGGACGTGGAGTCTGGCTTGAAACCGTAAAGGGGATGAAGTGAACCTTGGTAGACCCGCGGACCGCCATAGTGAACGAAAGGATAAAACGAATAACCAAGATCATCGCCATCTCAAGCGGAAAGGGAGGCGTCGGAAAAAGCCTCGTAGCCTCAACACTCGCCCTCACGTTAGCCAAGACAGGCTACAAAGTGGGACTCTTAGACCTAGACTTCACGAGCCCATCTACGCACCTAATCTTGGGCATCAAAGGCGTTAAACCCAAGGAAGACAAGGGACTGGTGCCCCCAAACGTGCACAACATGAAATACATGTCTATAATATACTATACTGGTGAGCATGCATTACCGCTGAGGGGCGCTGATGTCTCAAATGCTCTCATCGAGCTGCTCTCGATTACGAAGTGGGGCAAGCTGGATTTCCTGATTATAGACATGCCCCCGGGCATCGGAGACGCAACACTCGACCTGTTGCGATTGACCAGGAACACAAGATTCCTAATTGTGACAACACCTTCACAGCTAGCCCTCGAAACTGTTCGAAAATTGGCCATCTTGCTTAAGGAATCCAAGACTAAAGTTATAGGCATCGTGGAAAACATGAAGATACCTACGTACGAAGCTGCGAAGCATCAGACTTCATGGATTGGCTTCGACCTTCTAGGAGAGATTCCATACGATCAAAAAGTCGAAAATGCATTAGGCGACACAAACAAGCTTCTGAAAACGACTTTCGCCAAAAGAGTGAAAAAACTCATCCCAAGAATCGAAGCACAAACCTAAACCTGCCTACAGCAAAGGCTGATGCTGATCATTGACAGGCAAACCATGATACGTTCATTCCTACGAAGAGTGACTTTTTCTAGTCTTGAACACAATTGTGTAGGGCACTCTTCTTAACAAATCGTAGTTCCTAAGGAACCCAGTCTATACATACGGAACCTTGGCCAACTCTGACTCAGTCATCTTTTCCAAGGTGCATGGAGCAAGGTTCTTTTTGGTGATGAGAGAGTCTGATGCTGTTCGAAAATGTTTATATTGATTCGGACGGTTTCCCCTATGCCAAGACCACAATGAGTATATCAAAGCCTCTGTTGGACTACGCGAAGTCGCTTAAACCGCAAAAAGGCTATGCTCAATCCTTTTCGGCTTTCAGAAGGCTAGTGCGGTATCACAGGAGGTACTATCGGTTCATTGTGGCAATCGTAATTCTCGCCGTGATAAGATCAATTCTGTTCTCTTTGGAACCGCTGTACACGACTAAGATCATAATCAATGTTATCGGAGAGAACGAAACAAGTCTTCTGGTGGGTTATTTATTGGTCATCTTTCTGGCCGGAATAGGCTACGCCATTTCAAACTTTGTTTTAACTTATGTTCACGGTGTAATGTCCCAGTACATCGTGCGAGACATAAGAACCGACTATTACTGTTCACTCCAGGGGAAATCCTTTAGCTTCTACGATTCCAAGGGTGTCGGTGATCTCACGTCAAGAGCCACCGTTGATCTTCAGCTGGTAGACGCTTTTCTGAGAACATGGCTTGGCACCGTTCTCAATGCTGTCTTCACGACGATTATTATCATTGTGATAATCTATCCAATCAGTCCAATCATGACCCTGATTTCAATGGCCACGATGCCGTTGATCTTCTATTTCACGGCACGCCTCTGGGTTGAAACGATGCCTCTTTTCAGGAACATGCAGCTAATATTGGGAAGACTGAGCTCATACATACAACAAAACATTATTGGAATGAAGACGATCAGGATATTCCGTCGAGAAAAAGACGTCGTTGACGGATTCAAGGATGTCGAGGACGTATTCGTAAATACTGCAATCAAAGCTGGGAAGATACAATCGATTTACATGCCGCTTGGTCCGGCAATACTAACACTGGGAATAGCCTTTGTCTACGTGTACGCGGGGTATACGCTTAGCACGACCCCAGCCTTGGCTATTGTTGAAGTGGGCAACATGATCCTCTTTGCTAGATACATGATGAGGTTGACCTTTCCCATAAGAGATGCGAGCCAGACTTTGGGGACGTGGATCGCTGCTTATGCTGGGCTGGAAAGAGTTTTCGAGATCACCGATACGCCGCGGTCCGTTGAAAACCTGCCTGATGCGAGGGACATTAGGATACAAAAAGGAAAGCTTGAATTTGAAAACGTGACCTTTGGGTACGTGGAAAATAGACCTGTGCTCAATAACCTCACCTTTACCGTGCAGCCAGGCGAAAAAATAGCTATACTCGGCGCAACAGGATCTGGAAAAAGCTCTCTAATCTACTTGGTTCCGAGGTTTTATGACATTCAAAGCGGCAGCATAAAGATAGACGGCGAAGACATACGCGAGTTCAAGCTTGATTCACTCAGACGACAGATAGGCGTGGTGCTGCAGGACGTTTTCCTGTTCACTGGAACGATCAAGGAGAACATTGCCTTCGGCAAACCTGACGCGTCAATGGAGGAAATAGTGCAGGCTGCCAAGTCGGCCAGAATACATGACTTCATTGAATCCTTGCCGTCTGGCTACGACACGCCTGTGGGAGAAAGAGGAGTCACGTTGTCAGGAGGCCAAAAACAGAGGATAACCATAGCGAGGGCACTCATAACCAATCCAAGGATACTGATAATGGACGATTCTCTATCCTTCGTAGACGCTAAGACGGAGCAGGAGATTCAATCCGCGATCGAGGAAGTAACGAAGACAAGGACGACGCTCATGATCGCTCAGAGGTTCTCGACGATAAAGACCGCTGAGAAGATACTAGTTCTTGAAAACGGTTCGGTGGCTGAATTCGGCTCGCACGAAGAACTCATGGCTAACAACGGCGTCTACAAGAAAGTGTATGAAACCCAGTTTGTTCAGAAAGCCTCACCTATTCTGGAGGAGGCAGGTGCTGTCTAGTGTCAGGTTCGTACGGAACTTTTTCTACAAAGCAGGAAGAGAAAAGGAAGAGAACCGTTCCGGACCGCGTGCTGATCAGAAGAATCTACCAGTATGCCGAGGCTCATAGAAGAAACTTCATAATCGGCGTTGGAGCCACGATAGCTGGTGCACTAACAGGGTTGGCTGCACCCTACATGCACGCGATAGCTATAGACAACATAATACAGCCTAAGAACCTCTCAGGCTTCATCTGGTGGATACCCCTCTTCGCTGTTATCATTCTGAGCAACTACTTTTTCCAGTACGTCCAAACGTATCAAATGCGAATAATCGGAGAAAAAGTGGTTGCAAAAATGAGGGATGACATGATGCAAAAACTGCAAGTCATCTCACTCAAATACTTCTCGGAAGGCGAGATGGGGAGAATCATTAGTCGACCGACGAACGATGCAAACACCGTGAGGATCTTCCTGAGACTGGGACTCACGAGTATCGTCGTAGACATCTCCTCAATACTGGGTTCTTTCATCATAATGTTCTTCCTAGATTTTCAACTGACCCTCCTCGCCATATCGATTCTTCCCGTGGCCATCATTCTAGTCTGGTTCCTCGGAAAATACTCAAGAGCAGCGTATAGGAGAACGCTAATCACGACGTCGGGACTGACGGCAAGGATGCAGGAAGATCTAGCAGGCATAAAGGTCACTCAGGCCTATGCGCAGGAAGAAGAAGCAAGAAAGAAGTTCATGAAGAGCCAAAACGAAAACGTCAAGGCAACGAACAGGGCTATCCTCATAGGCTCGTCATACCCGCCCTTCGTGATAGGGCTAAGACTGATAGGATCCATGATAATCCTTTTCTACGGAGTAGCGGCTGCCGTAAACGGTGTGATCCAGATAGGAATCCTCGTGGCCTTCATCGAGTACCAGTTCTCCTATTTCATGCCGCTGGTCGATCTCGTATCAATGTATGACCAGTACCAGTCAGCCATGTCTGCAATCGAGAGAATGTTCGACGTCATAGACACAAAAGTCGAGGTGTTGGACGCATCCCCTGAAAGGAGCATGGTATTGAAATGATAGAAGAGGTCAGATTCGAAAACGTCAGTTTCGGGTACGATCCAGATGTCCCAGTCTTGAAGAACATCAACTTCACCCTGAAGCAGAACATGAAACTCGCAATCGTGGGCCAGACGGGTGCTGGAAAGAGCACGATAATCAACCTTCTGGAGAGATTCTACGACCCAAACGAGGGCAAAATATTCATCAACGGACATGACATAAGAGACATCTCCCTTGCCTCTCTGAGGGAACACATGAGCACAGTTCTGCAGGACTCGTTTCTCTTTTCGGTTTCAATAAGGGAAAACATTAGGTTCGGCAAACCTGAAGCGTCAGACCAAGAAGTCGTCGACGCAGCAAAATCCATAGGCGCCCACGATTTCATAATGAAGCTGCCCAACGATTACGACTACGTGATACAAGAAAGCTCCTCAAACATATCGATAGGCCAAAGACAACTCATAAGCTTCGCCAGAACGCTGATCGCAAACCCAGAAATCCTGGTGTTGGATGAGGCAACGTCATCGGTTGACGCGTACACGGAGCTGGTGATACAGAGAGCCCTGAGAAAACTCATGCGCAATAGAATGACGATAATAATCGCCCATAGACTTTCAACCATCAGACTCTGCGATGAAATCCTCACTATCGACCATGGATCAATAGTGGAAAGAGGTACACACGAACAGCTCATGCGCGAAGAAGGATTGTACAGCTCATTCTACAGACTGCAATTTAGGGAGGAGACAGGAACAAACACTCCACGACAGCCAGATGTTTCACCGAAGAGATTTGGGTCTCGGCATGAAAAAAGTAAATGACAATGTTGGGAAATAGATCTTGCGAACGCACAGTATGGTTTAACTATCGGATTTCGATAAACATGTTCAGACAGTTCTTGCCACTAAGAGGGTGAAGTCCTTGAGGGTTGCCGAGGCTATGAGAACGAACACAGTCAGCGTCGAAGAAGGCGTATCCGTCGCTGAAGCGTCTTTAAGCATGTACAAGAAAGAACAAGGGTGCGCGATTGTTACAAGGCAAGGTAAACCGTTCGGCATCGTGACGGAACGCGACGTAACTTGGAAGGTTGCTGGCAAAGGGCTCGATCCGAAAAACGTGAAGGTCGCCGACATAATGTCGACGCCCCTGATAACGATCGATCCGGATGAGGAGCTAACAGAAGCGGCCAAGATAATGAAAAAGCACAAGATAATGAGACTAGCCGTCGTCAGGGAAGGCTCCCTCCATGGCATTCTGACAGCTGCGGATATTGGCCGCAACCTTGAACGCTACATGGACAGGGAGATACGAGACATCCTGGGGTACCTATGGAGTCCCCGCTACATTCCAGAAGAGAGGTAACGTAGACGCGCGCTGGCGGCTAAGGAACGATGTGAGCACACCCTTGGAAAGCAAACTTGAAGCACTTGTCGTACATCTAATTCTTGATGGAAAAACAGAAGAAGCCCTGGAAAAGCTTGCAAAGCATTACAACGTTGACACCCCAAAAATCAAGGTCGGCTTGCCCAAAGGCAACCGATCAAAGGCACGGGGCTGCTACGCAACGAAGAACCAAACGATATACGTGCTCAACAGCGACGTACTGAAAGATCCCTTCACGATCCTGCACGAGTTCTACCATCACCTACGCACGTCACCCGACAGCATGCATAAAGGAACAGAAAAACTCGCAAACAAATTCGCCATAGAGTTCATCGAAGCAAGTCGAACTCCAAGAATAAAGTACGCTTACACGATTACTTTCAACGATAGCCTGCAGCACCGCGACACCAATTCCCCTAGTTAGCGCGATGATCGTGACTGACTATGCCACGATAGGCTGAAGACTAATAGTGAACTAATTCAGGATCAGTCTGAAGCATCTGTTCCAAATCAGTAAACGGTGCCGAAAAAACCCGCAGGCGTAGACGTGGTTTGAATTGAAAACAATCCACAACTATAATGAGCCCCACGTTTCAAAATGCGTAGCTCATTCAAGAAGGCCTACGGCAGGTTCTTCAAAATACGGTGGAAGCACCCAACGCTTGAATCGAAACTCGTTAACAAAAATCAACCTATTCTCATCCATCCAAACACATGAGGAGCGATGAACGTTGTCAAGCTTCATCAACACCCCTAAGCTTGCAAGCCTCACCAGAACAGAATGCAGAGTTTCATGCTCTAAGACTTGGAGCAGGCTATAAACTGTAAAAAGCCCCTGCAGCTTATGCCAATAAACGTTAATCACGTTAGGCTCTGAACTGTCAATCCAGCCTCCGCCTAAGAAATTCTGACGCCTCGGATTCTCCAAAATCTCCTTTTCAGTTGGAACAATAAGCTCAATCACAGAAGGTTCTCTGAGCCTCTTCATAATCTTCCCGTGCTTCAATCGTCTTCCACCCTCCTGTAATTTGCTGCACACATTAGGAGCTCAAGAGTGAAAAACACGACTTTGTACCGCAAAAATCCCTCCATGCTCAGGATTCTGAGACAGGCGTGAAAAACATGAATTATGTCGAAACTGCAGCTAGCTTTTTCTCAAGTGGCAAGAATCTGACTGTCGCTATCATATTTCCCTGGTCTTCGGAAAGACAGTTCTTATTTTGCCTAGGAATTTGTCCTCAAAGTCGAGAGCTTCCAGTGTGCCGGTTATCTCTTCTTCGTCCTCGTCAGAAACGTGCTTGGCAGGTTTTCCGGTCAATTCATCCAGTACAAGACCGCATGAGTATAGGATGACGCCTTCTTCTGATGTTGAGAGCACTATGTGAACGCCCGAGCGCTGTGCTGCCTTGACGTACTGCTCTAGACTAAACGGGTACAGCAAGGTCCTTAATGTCAATGGCACCAGGGCGCTTTCCCCGGCCAGCACTGCCGTGTTTCCTTCCTCAGTCTTTTCTGTTTTCATAATCTTCAAGCCCATTTCCTTTAAGGCCTTTTGACAGGCTGAAGCTACTTCGTCAACTTTGGCCTCTGGGATTAGAAACTTCCTTTCCGAACAAACGGCTCCGCCAATCATTCGAGAGAACACCAAGCCACTGATCTCTGTCTCTCCTATTACGTTTTTCCATTTAGGTGTGCCCATGAAAGCAAGCGTTGAGGCTACAATTCAAAACCACAGATGGGCTTAAATCGTTTCGTCACGTTTGTCCGATTGTTAAGAGTGTTCCAGCAGTTCTTGCCGCAACTGTCAAAATTGTTGGCAGATCCTTTTTCTGTACGATCTTCTAAGATAGACCTACGAAGTACTAGTACAGCTGACACATCCCAAGTGGCTTCCCCTCGGTTTGTCTCATCCTACACTATGGATTAAAGTAGACACGCTCAGAATTCTATACTTCAGCCTGAGCATTGCAGGTTTTTCATATGGCGATTAGCTGAAGAACTGAACAAGCAGAGCCTAGCGGACAGAACATTACGGGTAAGACTTCCGAAACAGACTATATGGCCTCTCTCCTTGCTTCAATTTCACTCTCACAGGAGCGGATAATAGAGGGTTCATCGCGCGCGTTGGGGGTCTGCACAAGGACGACTTTGAATGGGCTTCAGTGCAGTATGAAGCCGCGGGCTATGTGCTAGTCTGCTTCGAGTTAGACGTTGACGGTTACCATTGGAATGCAGTTTATGTGAAGGCTGAGATGCTTGAAAAAAATTACTAGGGAGGGGTCCCCGACCGTCTCTCTGTCTCTGCCTTTATCAGTCGAGGTGCCAAAGCCATGAGCCTATTCACTCATGACAAGAACAACATTCTGCAAAAGCCAAGTGCGCGCTAAGCCACAGAACGCATAGAGTCAGGCTTTGAGTACGTCTGCGAGGTCGACGGAACAAAGCTCTTTCACAAAAGAAAGCAACATCCTATGCCGAGGGTTCGCCTCATGGTGCCGAGGGCCGGGTTTGAACCGGCGACGACCCGGTCTTCAGCTTCGCCCTCAAACCTTGAGGCTTTGAGTCGAGCGCTCTCCCAGGCTGAGCTACCTCGGCAGTTTTTGGATGACTTCGGATACTGTTTATTATCCTGAGGTTTATTTGCGTTTTCTCAGGAATATTAAGCTGTCTTTCTAGCCAACCATTTCCGAGCCCACGTCGCTTAGTGTCTTGGTTTTTAAGGTTTCTCGACCATTCTAAACGCGGAATGTACCACTGGTTGATTTCACGGTGCGTAATTGCGCGGGAAAAGTCTCGAACTGTTGAATTAGACTCGCACCGATTATTTGAGCCTCCCTTTACGAGTAATGAACTCGGATGGTTACTTCTGCCTCCGTCAACGTCAAGATCCAAGAGGTTGAGGAAAACATGGAAGATACTTATTTGGATCCAAATAGCCATGGTACGTTGGAACCTAGGCGGGGTAGGCGTTAGATCCCAAAGGAAGCTATGTAAGAAAGAATTGCAAAAGAGGCAGGTTCAAGGTTTATGCATGCGAAGATGTTCCTTTGCGACCTGACGTACAAGCAAGCATGACTCACAATTTACTTGATATTCTCAACCAGACGTTGGGAGAGGAGAGGTGCAAGCTGACTTTCTCCTTTGAATTGAAAGGGAGAAGGGAGAAAGAATGATTATGAATTTCCAACTTGCACCTCTGAGTCAGAAGGGATGAATAGATGCTTAAAAAACTTATGACAAAATGTTTCATAGCAGCGGCCCCAGCGTTAGGATCTTCGACTTATCACGCGGACAATCATCATCTGAGAATCAATACGCACGAAGACAGAATGGTACCATAGAAGTCAAGAAAGAGTCAATCGTGTTTGCAACAGATCAAATGTACACTGCTGGAGAAAGCGAGGCTGGATGCGCCCGTAAAGTCTGCAGCCAGTGTTTTTCTGTCAAGTCAAAAACGCTGAAAGCTCCATAGTTGGTTAAGAGCAGTCAGTTTCATATATGCAGATAATGCGAAAACAGGTAACCGATGACCACGAAACTCAGGAAGCAAAAAATCATCAAGTATTTTTCGTACCAGCATCTTTGCTCAAAAACATCGTGACCACCTGAATTTTTCAACGTAGTACACCCAAAATTCTATCTGAAGCACTAATAGAAAGGTCTTATGAAACAGCAATAACTACGGTGGATCAATACAGCAAAGAATATCAAAGCCAAACTTGAAATGTAGAACCGTTCAGGTCAGAGGCGGGCCCGTAGTCTAGTTGGTCAGGACGTCGCCCTCACGCAGTATGCTAGGGCACGCTGGAGGAAGCGGCGAAGATCCCCGGTTCGAATCCGGGCGGGCCCACCAAACAGCCTTGGACTTGACTCTTTCAGTCATTCTATCATGGAAAATACAAGCCTAGAACATCCGCAGATCCTCAGCAGTTGCTTGAGTTTCTTTCTCCCCTTTCGTGTTTCCGCTTGTTTTCTCCGTAACTGTTGCCCGCGCTGCTTTCATTAGAAATGCATGAGTTACTCCATATTTAGCATATAGATAGAGGGTAAGAGTTAAGAACGGTGAAAGGCAGAAAATGGATACGGACCCGCACCAATGATATTGAAAGCAAAAGAAAGAGGGAATTGGTATGAAGGAGGTTGAGTTGAAACTGCTTCAGGAGCTTATGAAAAACAGCAGGAGAAGTGACAGGGATTTGGCCAAGGCTGTTGGAGTCTCTCAGCCTACGATCAGCAGAACGATCAAGAAGCTCGAGGAACAAGGGGTCATCAAAGAATTCACCATTATACCTGATTTCGGAAAGCTCGGTTTCGAGTTGATGGCCGTTATCATGTATAAACTGAGGGCCATTTCTCCCGAAGAACTAGATGAGCTGCACAGAGCAGCCAGAGAATTAGACAAGGAGGAACGTCGTCCATACCTCCTCGTCATGGAGGGCTCTGGGATGGGGAAGAACCTCGTGGTCGTTTCCTTCCACAAGACCTATTCAGATTACGCTAGTTACATGAGGATAATGAAGGAGGCGGCGAGTTCTGGAATGAAAGCCTATATGAACATGGATGACGTTGAAGGTTTTCTGATCGATCTAAACTTCAAGAAGCATTATCAGCCCATAACATTCTCCAAGATGGCTGCTCATCTTCAGAAAATGACGAGAAGCGAGTAAAGTAGACACAGTTGTACCTCAGATTAATATGTGTTATAAAACCTAACTCGTTAAGTCAGGCTCAGCCTTGATGCACTCCAGAGCGATTCACACAAGCTTGGATATGATGAGAGCATGGAAACTGCGCATGGAAGATTCATCATTCTGTCTTGCTCCAGATTTCGGCGCAAAAAGGTTTATTAAATCTCGCGATTTAATATATAATGCGCTTGGGGAACACAGTATGAAGGATAAAACTGTTTTGCAGACAGCAGATAAACGCGACAAGCCTCAAACAGACCAAGAGGCAAGCTTCACGTGCAACGAATGCGGGACCAAGTTTGAGAAACCATTGTTCACAAACATTTCTTCGGCAGGCCTTGTACAAACCTACTATGCTTGCCCGCATTGTCTCAGCAAGTTACCCGACGAAGAAGAAAAAGAAACGCAGTGGAACGAAGCCGCAGCTCCATCTGAAGAACCAGAAAAAACCCAGCCAAAACCACAAAACGAAAAATGCCAACATTTCCTGGGATATCTCAAAAAGCGGCCGAAAGAGACTACAATCCCTGAAGCTTGCTTAACATGTCAAAGAATAATCGAATGCATGGCTAACAAATGAGCGTGACAAAGGGTTTTTAGATCCCAGAAACAAGGAAAAAATGAGAAGCCATAGGCCAGCAATGAAATGTTCTGTGGACTAGCTGATCTTTCTAGCGGAGCCACATTCCGCTCTCGCAGCCAGCCTCGTCAGGAGGAGAATCACCTTGATGTTGATGGTTGACGAAAAAGAATGAAAACAAAATCCCGGGCTTGGATTGAGAACACGAGTTTTGGGGTCTGTCCGTCATAAGTTCTTCATCTGCATTAATCAGACTGGGACGGCGACATCATCCCCCACATTGTAGCGTCGTCACAGTCAAATAAAGTGTTTGCGACAATCTGGTACATGAAGAAGAATGCTTATGCTGACACGACGATCAAGGCAGTAGGCAAGAGACTCGCACATTTGGCAAGAAAATGTTTCTTAGGTGATGCGGAATCTGTTAAGGGTTTCATTGCAGAGAAAGATTGTTCTATGGCTTTCAAAGAGAGTCTCGTTGAAGCGTATGATCTCTACTGCAAGGCAAACGGCATTGTTTGGGGTAAGCCGTTTTATGAGCGTTATGATAGGATGCCGAAGATTCCGAGTGAAGAGAGGCTGAATATGATTATTGCGAATGCTTCTCGCAAGTTTGCTTTGATACTTTCTATGATGCGGGATTTGGGTACGAGGCCGATTGAGCTTACTTGGCTGAAAGTCAGAGACGTTGATCTTGGGACAGGCGCGGTTGGCATTACGAGTGCGAAGCATTGTGTTGGTAGAACGTTGAAGTTGAAGACTCAGACGCTTGTTATGTTGAATGCTTACATTTTGAAGAAGAAATTGGGGCAAGAAAGCAGGGTCTTTGCGGTTGATTCAAGTTCGATTAGTGAAGGCTACAGGCGAATTCGGAACAGACTTGCTGAGAAACTCGGCGACATGAGTCTGAAGTCAATAAGATTGTATGATTTCAGACATTTCAAAGCTTAAATGACTTATCATTACACGAAGGATTTGCTCTACGTCAAGCAATTGCTAGGACACAAAGACTTGAGAACAACATTGCGTTACACGCAGTTGATAGATTTCGCGAATGAAGAGTTTCATGTTGCAACAGCAAAAAGCGTCGGCGAAGCATCGAAGCTCATAGAGCAGGGCTTTGACTACGTCACTGATGTAGATGGAGTTAAGCTGTTCAGAAAGCGCAAGTAGCTCTGTTCAGCTTCTTTTCCTTTAAACTTTACAGAAAAGAGGGGTTAGGTCGCAGGGGAGGGACTATTGCTATTGCCTCGATTTCAACTTTGAATCCGTCATAGAGAACGACCTGGACTGTGCTTCGTGCAGGCTGGTTAGTGGGGAAGAATCTTGCATAGACTTTGTTCATTTCTTCAAAATCCTTGAAGTCCGATATGAACACGGTTGTTTTGACAACGTGTTCCATGGAGCTTCCAGCAGCTTTGAGAATATTCATCATGTTTGTCAGAGCCTGTTCTGTCTGCTCTTTGATTGAACTGCCTTTCAGCTTGCCGTTTGTGAAATCAACTCCGACCTGTCCCGCAATGAACAGGAAATTTCCTGCTTTCACGCAATGTGAATATGGTGCGGGCGGCTTCGGAAGATTATCAACTACTATTACTTCCTTTTTCATATCTATCGACCCTTATTCATAACAATTCAATATAGAGATCCATTTTTCTTTTTAAGTTTGGTGAACGCTTGAAACGAAGTCAAAACAGGGATTTTCCCCTATAGAATAGTATGTGGGGTTTTCGCTGTTTTGAAAAATTCTCATGGAATGCTGATGTTTGAGGTCAGGATTCTTAAAGAAACTTTGGGCTAACTCTCGACACTTTTCTTCAAGTCTTCATATTCTTCCTTAGAGATTTCGCCTTTTGCCAATCTCAGCTTCAGTATCTGTAACGGGTCATCATTTTCCTTCTTTTGCTGGACTGCTGAACCTCTGCAAACTGGACAGTTGTCTAGTCTTGCTCTGGGAATCTCAACACCGCATTTTGGACAGGCAACCGTGAATGGTGTAATGAATTCGGATAGTCCTTGGGAAATGAGTATCGAGCTTACCTGAGCAGGATAAGATGCGTAAACATTTTCCAGCTGTTTTAGCGCTTCAGTTTTACCACCGTTTTCCAGTTGCTTTGCTACATTGAGCAAATTCTGGCGCAAATGATAAGGCATCAGGTTTTCGGTAAAAGCTAAATCAGTATTAAGTAGAGGAGAGTGAATGTGGAACGTCGGATTCTCTTTTAGAGATTCAAATGACACTGTGTCTGTTGTCTCATCGACGTTGACCTTGAAAGGTGTAAAACACGTCTTGCACATGCCATTTCGGTCTTTCTTCATTCTCTCAAAAGTTATTTCAGAAATGGTTCTGGAGACTCCGCAGTTTGGGCATGTAAATCTATGTACTGTCAAAGCACTGGCAATTTGGTAGTGCATTGGTTTAGAAGAACTTGAAAAGAGGGTGTTTCTTAACGTGTTGATTTCAAAATCCAACGCTCGGATTTGACTGTTGATATCCGCAACTCTGGCTTGCATCTGTTGTAGTTGGAGTTGAGCTGTTGTAGAATCACCAAGCAAAGAATGTAAGATATCACTCACACCCACACCCTTAACTTGTGAACGTATTTGCTCCAACTCCCTCACTTTTTGCTGTCTTTCATTCATAGCAAATTCAAGACGTTTTTTCATCGTCTCCACGCTTTCACCCAACGCATCTCCCCCATAGGCAAAGTGCACGAACAACTTATTTAAAATAGCGCGCCAAAATGCTTCTGCAATTAGAATAGAGAAACTTGAGTCTCGGTGGTCAAGTACCGGCAGTTAAGGCAAGTGCATGCATCACTTTGCGAAAAAAGAGCAAAGCTCCGCTAGAAAAATCTTCCAGGCGGAAAAAGCATGCTTTTTTTGGTCTTCCTATTTTTTCTTTCCTTCTCGCAAACTGAAAACGCTCATAGAATGTTGATGTTCGGGGGCCAGAATTTTGGGGATAAAACTTTACCCCAACCAACCAAAAACGACGACTTTTGGCAGGCGCGCTGAGTCGTGGCGCTTCGCGACGACATACAATTGTTATGAAAATCGATTCTAAGGCGTAATTGTCATGTAAAAATTTATTGTCTCGTCCTCGACGGACTCAACATAAGCGCGCGTGCGCTGGAAGATGGATTAATTTATGGATATCATGATGACCATTTGACTAGGCTTCAAACGATACTTCTATTACAGAAGTTGAATAAGTTCGGTCTAGTTGAAGGATTCAAGAGAACTCAAAGTCACTTTGGAAAATCAACCATTAAGTTTGTAGAATAAGAAGGTGAGAAAAGATGAGTGAGAGAAGATTCAACAGAAGTAAAAGCTACAGATGTCCATCATGTAGCCTAGAATTCAAGAGTGAGGGAGTACCTAGACACTGTCCACGATGTCACTCTGTAATTGAGATTAAAGAAAATAATAGGAGATGATAAAATGAATGAAGAAGAAAGAAGAAGCGCGCGCCACATGGACACCTGACAACAGCCCTTTCCAATCAACGCAACTACAGTATAAAATCTCCCAAGTCTCTCAATGAACATGGACAACCATTCTAAGCCATCCCATCAAGCCCTTCTCAGCATCGAATGGTTTTCCATACCTTTCCTCAAAATCATCATTAAAAAATTTATTGTTCTCTTCGCTCTAACGCTCATCAAACATAAATTTTTCGGTTTTCTCTCCCCTTGAAAACCGTGATGATGTAAAAACCTATAAATAATGAAATCTGATGAACAAAGGAAGAGGATGAAAGAATGACAGAAACACAGGGTAAAACAGAGATAGACAACATCAACCAAGACAAAGAACAAACACAACCAACAAATTTACAAAGCCCAAAGGCTGGGACGGCGACATCATCCCCCATGAGTTTACCATTTTTTCGCTACAGATAAAGTGTTTGCTATTTTGGCAAAGCAGCAAGGATGATCGGAGGAGGATGCGTCTAGCTCTCTCTCAAGTTTGCTGACGGAGGTTTGTTTAACCAGCAATTATAATCCTGTGGCGACTAACTTAAATAGCTCCTGTTCTCTAAAGCATGAAAAAGGGAAGGTGAGAAACTTGAAAAAGAAGATGACGCTTATGGTCGTTGGCGTTATTCTGATTCTCATTGCTTTGATACTAGGCGCACTACAACACTTCTACTATGGTACGCTGCCAAACAACCAGAACATTTATGGCAGCGGCGTGAACAAATGGTATTTCTACGTGCTTGTTGGAATCGTCGGTTTAATTGGCATCATACTGGTAGCATGGTCTCTAATCATAGTGGAAGCGCCAGCCAAAACGACTCAGCCAACTCAACCAGCCCAATAAGTCGGACACGCTGATTTTTTGATTATAAAGTCTACGTGCCGACGGAACGTTTTTTCTTTCTTAACCCCTGTTTGCGAATAACGTTCAAAGTTGGAGAGTACGGCCAGCTTAGCCAAAATGTGGTTTGATTCTCTTTTCCAAGGCTTTTATTGTTCCCGAAACGGCAACGACATGTATGCTTGCAGGTCTGTCGCTTATTTTGGTGACGGTTGCCAGTGCTGTTCGAACCATGTCGGAGGCTGCGTTTGTAACACGTATGATGGCTGACTTGTTTTCCATGTCGTACTTTATCATGCCTAGCCAAGTTTGGCTTGCGCCGTTCTCCCCGTAGAGCCTGGTAATGACGGCCCACACTGCGTTAATGAACTCTGTCGGTTCAAAAGTTCCCTTCGAATCTATTTCTAGGGCCAGATAGCGACGCTTCGTTCTTTTCAGCAGTTCTTTCCTCTCCTGAGAACGCGGATTCCAGGGGCGACGAAGCTGGTGTCGAGTTTTTCTCTGTTTCTCTTAACTATTCTTGCAGGGTTGTTGGAGACTGTTTCCAGGCCTAGGTGTTTTTCTAGGCCGAAGATTGAAGTTGCTATCGCGATTTCCATCGGCTTTCGAATGAGTCTCTCATCTGATGCTCCGCTCGAAACGACGATCGGTACGTCAAAATCATCAGCGATTGATGTTTCCCTTCGGAGGCTTGACAGAAGTCTAATCCTCGTTGAGGTCTCTGATGTGAGAAGTGGTTCCATATCGATTTCGAGGGAAGCCAAGGAGTTTGAAGCTAATTCCGCCTCAGCCAGATCAAAGAATCTCCCGCGAAAATTGGGAGACGGAAAATTGAGGAGATCAACTCGCCGGTCTTTTGCAGCCTGCCTAGCAACGTTCTTGGATTCGCACATGACGCAGACTATTTCGAACTTCCTTCTGAGTTTCCTCAAGTCGTGTATCAGCTCGTTCGGCGTGTTCGGACGCAGATCCACGCGTGTGGCGAGATCAATTCCGACTTCAGCACATGTACTCTTTATTTGTTCGGTTTCGCTTTGATTGAATTTCGGCGACGATGTTATGCCTATTAAACCGTATCCGAGGTTTGCGGCCTTGCGCACCAAGTTTGTAGTTTGTTCGAAATCTCTCAGGTTTGGACGCAGATGAAGATCGGAATAGAGTCTTCTCATGGAATTAACCCTAGTTCTCTGCAGATTCCGATTACTTGGTCCGCATTGGATTTCTTGAAGTGTACTTTGAAGTGAATGGGATCAGTTATGCTGAGCCTAAGCTCGTTCATGTACGCACTTTGTTTGTCAAGCCTGAGGTACAGGTTACCCTTTTCCAAGTGCCGGCCAATTTCGTCTCCCAACACTTCTTTGTCCATAATGCTCAGGCCAGATGATAATTTCATGATAACTCTTTGGACAGCATGTTTATCTTTGATTCTTGCTTCGAAGAGCATTATTGGGTTCCCATGATGACCCGTCAGGTTGTTTTTCTTGAGGGTAACCACGTTGCCTGCATCGGGTGGAAGAGTGTTAAGCAAGGCTGTCTGAACCTTTTCCTCGTCCTCTGTTGCATGTACGAAGGTTCTGACGTCGATGTAGGCTATCGGCACCTTTGAAGACAAGCCGCATCACAGGGTGGAATATGAGTTAAGCTAACTTTTAGTTTTTCTCCCAGCTTTGCCAGCGGTCCTGGGTTTTGCAGGGGTCTTGGGTTTGATGGCGACCTTAGGCTTGGCTGCACTCTTAGGTTTTGCAGCTCCCTTGGCCTTGGCTGCAGCCTTTTTGCCCGTTAAATAAGCTTTTAAGGCTTCAACGTTTTCTTCGTGAGCCGTTTTTCGTTTAGAATCCACGCGCAGACCGAATCTTAGTGCCTCGGCTGGACTTGAATCAGCCTTCTTTATTTCTTCTCTGCTGAAGCCTCTTCCTAAGCGTTGCTTTCGGTCAGTCTTGAACACTTTCGGCTCGGTTGAGGTCATTGGGCTGCTTCTCCTTTGCCAGCTTTCCTGCTGGGCCTGAACTTCTCTGCACCGCGTCCTCTTCTTCTCAGGCTCCTGACTTTTTTGCCCGCGCTTGTTAGGCTTCTGAAGACCCTTTTGTGATGCTGTTTCTCACAGATCCAGTTGATGTTCGGATCAGCTTTGACTACGGGGTGGTTGGGGTCGACCATTATGACCTCAAACCATTTTGAACGGCCATCTTCGCCGACCCAGTAGGAGTTCAGAACTTGAAGGTTGGGGAACTTTCTTCCTGACCTTTCTTCGGCTATGAGCCTTAGACTCTTGCCGACCTTGAACTTCTTGACACCCATCCTTTTCGGTCTTCTTCCTGACCGTGGCCTCTGCTTCCTCATTCCTCCTCTTCTAACTCGGACACGGGCCATCACGAAGCCCTGTTTGGCCTTGTAACCCAGCTTTCTAGCCCTGTCTAGACGCGTGGGTTTATCTATCCGCGTGATCGTCGACTGCCTGCGCCACTCTACGAGTCGTGTACGCATCAGAGCGTCAACGAATGATTTTTCAGGCTTGGCCCAAGCCTCTGCAATGTACTTGTATGCCATGATCAGATCACTCAGGTTCAAAGATTATGGTTCAGCCTCAACGGCTACATCCCAGCGGACACTTAATCCGCCAGTGGCTTGACTGATAGCTGTGAGCCATAAGATAAACTTTTCCAGAAAAATGATTGATCATCAACTGAGCGCTACAAGGTCCGAGCTGTCGTTTGACTGGTTCGAATTCAAATGGTGTCAGGAGGTCAGTGTCCAGTTTTGGCTTGGCCTGAGGATTTGATGATTCATTTTTTCTTTTTGCGAGGATACGGCTCTAATTTGTGGTTTCTCGCCGGTTTTTGTGGCCTCCATGCTGAGCCTTTGCGTAAGAGAGGATTAGGGAGGTTGAACTGCGTTTTTGGGTTGAAAACACGCGAAAAACGCAACTCCCCCTCCTAGGTCGTTTTCCCGGCGAGTATCATGGGTTAATGGTGGGTTAGGGGCGAAAATGAATGGTTGCTTCGGTTTCGGCTTGGTTCAAACATCATGTCAAACGATCGGTGTTCAATTCCGAACTTGCATTGTTCATGATCTCACGTTGGTGTAACGATTGAATGAGGCAGAATTGCGAATGCGCCACTGTCCGAACCGAGTTGAGAAATCGCTTCCAAATCGGGGTTCGGAGCCAAGGTTGAACCGACGGAGAAAACAAGGCCGCATTGGCCATGCAGTCTATTGCGCGCTTCAAATTAGGAACTTGCCGTTCTTGTAGAACAGTTTTCCGTCGGCGTATATTTCCCCGTCTTTCTTCATGTCTTTCAATATGTCCCAGTGAATGGCTGACCTGTTCAGAGAACCAGTATCAGGATAGCCGTTTCCAAGGGCCATATGGATTGTTCCACCCATCTTCTCATCAAAAAGCATGCTCTTCGTGAACCGCGTTATCCCATAATTGGTACCGATTGCAAATTCTCCGATGTGGTCTGCGCCGTCAATCTTGATCAGTTCTTTGAGTAAATCCTCGCCTTTGCGTGCAGAAGCTTCGACCAATGTTCCATCTTTGAACTTGAGCAGGATGTCTTCCACTTCTCTTCCCATGTAGACTCCGGGATAAGTGAATCTTACCTGGCCCTGCAATGATGTTTCAATTGGGCCCGTGAAAACTTCCCCGTCAGGCATGTTTTTCTGACCGCTTGCGTTCACCCATTTTCTGCCTTTGACATTAAGAGTCAGGTCAGTGTCTTCACCAACGACGTGCAAGTTTTCGACGGTGTCTAGGTAATCACAGATTTTCTGCTGATTCTCATGTACCCTCTTCCATTCTGCAACCGGGTCTTTCTTGTCAAGCAGGCAGCTGTTATAGACGAAATCCTCATATTCCACGAATGACATCGCGGCCTCTTGGGCCTGATCATTTATAGGAAACGGGCAGCCCGTCCACCTCAGTTTACCCTTGCCCTCGCGGTCATGAAAAATTCCCAAGAGCTCGCTTCTAGAAGCACTAAAAGTTTTTAATATTGATGGATCCACGTTTGACAACCTTTTCGGATTAGGCTCACAGAATATGCTGATACTCACATCCATGTTCTCATACATGAACCTGTCAAAGGGCGACACAAACTTAAGCTGATGATCCTTGGCATGCTTGAAAAACACGTAATCAATGTACAAGCTTGGCAGGATCCAAGGGTACGCATCTGAGAGCAAGCATTCTTTGTAGATTTCAGCAATCAGCGGTGCAGCCGCTGTGCTTCCTCGTATGACGACTTTTTCCTTAGGCTTTACGTCAACGCTGTAGTGAACGCACAGTTTAGCGAGACTCTCAATTCTCTGGTCAACCATACTCGTCCATCAGCTAGTTTATCATTTAATTCATTACACTCTTGAGTGCCCTTCTTATTGCTTACGGAAAGATTTCAAAGAAAACAAAGAACGCAAGGCTAGCTGCACGATTTCGAAGCCATAAAAATCGCTAGATCAGGCCTAAGTCGTAGCCATCTTCCAAATCGCATTTTCCATTTCGGCACCATGCTTCATTCCATAGTAGATTCCTGCGACCCTGGCCGCATATGGGATCATAATGCGCTTCACAAGTTTGAAGAGAACAGGATTCTGAATTCTATGTGCCAAGAATGTGTCCCGCCAAATCCTACCATTGTATTCCCAGCAACGAGTCAGAAACTCCCAGCGTGCTCTCGTGAGGGAATCGATTTCTGCCCCTCGCTTGTTCATCAACGAGCAGTTCTCCAATGGAACGAATAACAACGGAACATAGAACGCGTTAAAGCCTTTCAGGTCATCCATCAGTTCAAGCGTTTCAGCAACATCCTCTTCTATCTCATCGGGCAGACCGATGATCAGGGTGGCAAGCGGATACCAGTCATTGTCATTCAAGATTCCGAAAGCCTGACTGACAATATCTTTCCACTGCTCAGGCTTAAACGGCAACATCTTGCCGGCCATATACTTTCGCATAAGCCTGATGCTTCCCGTCTCTATTCCTGTCTCAGAAGTCACGATTGGCTTCTCACCGTGAGAATACCAATTCTTGTCGATGAGAATCTCTGCCGCCTCTTTCACCATCCTGGGATCACAGACAACAGGTGCCAGCGACATGTGAGAAGGCTGAATTGTTCTCACGCCTGGAAAATTGGCCACACTCTTGAGCAGCTTGATCACGGCTTCCCTGTTAGGCCGAAAACTCTCGCCTCTTGATCCGTACAGAAACAGGTCCTCGGTGACCAAGGTGACGCGGGAGTCGCCGTCGCGAGTTGTCACCTCCACTTCTCTCATTATCTTCTCCAAAGGCATGTCCACCTTTCTCTGCATCGTAGGCGTGCAGAACTGGCAGTTCCGGCCGCAACCCCTGGAAATCTCGACCGAGCCATGAATGGCAGCATGCTTTATCAGCGGCGTGTCGTCGTCAGCTGACCTGTTCTCCGTCCTGAGAACAGGCGGCAGGGGCTCTCCATTCATTGCCTTCTTGAAGATATCCGCGATAGCTCTAATTCCTCCTCCGATGATGACACAGTCTACTCCATAGCCTTCTGCCACCTTTTTCCTTTCCAACTGCCAAGAGCCGAAACCACCCACGATGACTTTGGGCTTGTACTTTCGAATGCTTTGGTTTTTCACGAGCTCTCTGAATTCGACAGCGTTCATAGGCTCTCCACCTCCGACCAAAGAAGAATATGTCTTGCTGACGTACGCCATTCCAGTCGGGTCCATGGAGGAGATACCAACTACTTTCGTTTCCGGTCCCACGAAGGCGTCCAAATCCGCTGGGTGAACCACTGCGACGTCAGATTCGCTGAAACCGTTCTCCAAGAGCAAAGCCTCCACTTTGCGGAGACCATAGGGGGCCTGTTTCGCTCTTCCTCCACCGTCGTGTTGAACTGGCGGATAGAGCATTTTTCTCACGAGCCACAATGGCACTGGCCCTTTGCCGAAACCCGCAACGAAAGAAACGAACGGGTTGTCATAATAATCGCTCATCTCCGTTGCTGAAGCAGTAAGAATTACTTTGAAGCCTCGATTGTTCGCCATGGCTCTCCCTTATTTCACAAATGCAATGCAATTAATTCAAGTCTTATTAAAAGAATACTGTTTGCCGAACCATAAAAACCTGGCAAACGAGCAAGGATTTGAGCGAAGTTGCTAAATATCGGATGCGCCGTCCTGATGGCATTAGTGAATGGTGGACCTGTTGAAATTGCTACTCGACGAAATGTATGCGGGTCTGAAAGAATACTTTGAGACCCTCGGCTGGGACGTGGTGACGGCGCAAGAAGCCGGGTTAAAAGGAGCAAAGGACAGAGACGTCGTTGACTATGCGAAGAAGAAGGGTATGCTACTTGTCACGCAGGACCAGAAGCCGGCGGAATTGGCAGAGCTGACTGGCGTGAAATTCGTTCTGATATCCAGCGCGATGATTGCCCAAATTGCTGATGCGAAAATAAGAGAAAAATACTCAAACAGTAGTTAGGAGTGAAAGCAGTTTTGCCCGTAATCAATTCTTAGCACTACTATACCAGAGTCTTTTGCTCCTTGAGTGAGGCAAGGTTTGACACTCGTATGCCTATCAGCCGTATTTTCCTATCAGGCTTAACGTGGATGTGCATCAATTCGCTTGCTGTTTTTCGCAGATCTTGCAAACGGTTGGTCATCGTGGGCAGGCTCTTGCTGTAGGTATGCGTCTCGAAATTCTCGTAGCGAATCTTGATCGTGACAGTCCTGAAATGGTAGCCGTGATCCTGGGAATCTATGGCAACTTCTGCTGCGAGCTCATTCAAGACGTTCAATGCTGAATCGAGGTTAGAAGTGTCTTCTTCGAATGTTGTTTCGCGGCTTATGGATTTGATTTGGCTTCTCTCTTCCACTTCGCTTTTGTCGATTCCGTGTGCCATCAGATAGAACTGGGGGCCTACGACACCAAAGTTCTCCGCCAGCATTGTAGGGTCAGAATGAGCCAGCTCTCCTATCGTTTTGACTCCGATGCTTGCAAGTTTCTGCTCCGTCTTTCGTCCAACCCATAAGAGTTTACGCACGGGAAGAGGTGCAAGAAAAGCTTCAGCTCCTTGATCTTTGACGATTGTTAATCCATCTGGCTTCTTGTAGTCGCTGGCTATTTTTGCCACGAGTTTGTTTGGGCCGATGCCTATTGAGCAGGTGAGCTTTTGTTTCTCGTAGATCTCATTCTTTATCTGTTGAGCCAGATGCTCGGCTTCAGCGTAATCCTTTGCCCTAGATGTTGCGTCAAGGAAGGCCTCGTCTATGCCCCACTGTTCAAACTTGTTGGAATATGATCGCAGGATGTTCATGATTTCGTTTGAGACTCTGACGTACAATTCGAAATTCGGCTGCAGATAGACGGCTTCTGGAATGATCTTCCAAGCTCTTGAAATGGGCATGCCTGATCTTACGCCGAACTTCCTTGCTTCATAATTGGATGTCAGCACGACTCCTCTTCCTCTTCCCTCTTTTGGGTCGGCGCCCACTATGACGGGTTTTCCGTGCAGTTCGGGACGCTCTCTTTCCTCGACTGCCGTGTAGAAATGGTCCATGTCTAGATGGAAAATTATTCTTTTCTTTTCAGTCATGTTCTTCCTTTTCCGTTGACTCATGTTGATCTGGAATGATGTTCTTGCGATTCAATTTATCGTTTCAGATCGTTTAGTTTGACTATCGATTTCGTATTCATAACTCTTAATGCCTGCCTGACTGACTATGAAGTCATCAAAGAAAAGGGAAATGAAATGAGTACCGAGATCTCAAACACGTTGGCGGCCAAAGCGGCCGTCGATGCCATAAAGAAGAGGAAGAGTACGGAGAAGATAGAAGTCAGCATCATTGAACGGAGCCATGAAGATTGGGTGATCAGGGGTACGTGTCCCATCGACATGGAAGGGCATCCGTGGGCCGAGAAATTCGAGGTTGTCATTGATCCGAAAGGAAAAGTCAAGTCTGTGGATTTTGCTCTTCTCTAGCCGTTGGCTCTTGAGTCCTGCCTTGTTTCTCCGAGGGAAGTCGCACATTAGCGAGTGCGGCTCGTCATGCAAACCTCCCCTGTGACATCTTACGAAGTTGCTTTTCCCATGGTTTTCAAGAGTTATATGTCTAAGAGTAGTAGTATTCTGCAGTGGTGGAGGCCTTGTTTCAGAAAATCCTCGTTCCCTTAGACGGTTCTGAACATTCAATTGAAGCGTTGGAAGGAGCAGCCCAGATAGCGGAGAAATTCTCAGGGAAAATAATGCTGGTGCACGTGTATTCGGTTTCTGTGCAGCCTGTCATGATGCCTGAGCCGTCTACGTCAGGTTCATTAGGAATGCCTATCCTGACTGGAGCTGAGGTTACCAAGATGATTGAGGCGGCTCAGAACGTTGGGAATAGGATTCTGGATGATGGCGAACGGAGAATCAAATCGGACAAGCTTGAAGTCAAGAAGATGCTCGTGGAAGGGCATGTGGTCCAGGAAATTGTCAGGATAGCCAATGAAGGCAACTATGACCTGATCGTGCTAGGTGCCCGCGGCATAAGCCATATGAGAGAGATACTCTTGGGAAGCGTAACTGACGGCGTGATACACCACGTGCACTGTCCAGTACTAGTGATAAAGTAGTCGCATCTCAAGAGAACGCGCGCGCTCATAGATTGCTCTCAGAAGCCGTATCCCTTGAACGGTGTAATGCCTCGCTAAAACACTTTTGGGGGCTCTTCCTTGAAAGATGTCTATGCATCTATCTGAAACGAAGGCTTTACCCCTTTCTTAACTGACGAAGTCTCTCAAGTCTTTAGGCTTCAAGGTTATCGGGCGCGGATTCGTATTGCGGATTTGACAGTTTGCACCATGTTCTTACCATCAGCTACTTTCTCTTCCTGAAAGGGCGGCGCTGAACCGCAACAATATACGTTAATATACTCGACGTAACTTTTCAGATGCGGAAGTGAATCTTTGTCTGGACCGATTGACATAGTGCGTTCTATTCATAATGCGTTTCGTCGTGATATTCTCCAGATTGATGATTCAGTCTTCAAAACAGCACGTAGTGGTGGGGATATAACTGCCGTTTTGGATCGACTTCACATTATGGACGAGATTCTAGACTATCACGCTAAAGGTGAGGAGGCAGCGGTTTTCCCCGCTGTTGACAACGTGGCACCTCTTGTGGCCAAAGCTTACTTGATGGATCATCGTGAGCTTGACACAATGGTTAGTGGGCTGGAAACAATCCGAAGAACACCTGATCCTCTAACAACAGCGAGGGCGACAGCAGTCCTAGCTTCGCATTTAAGAATTCATTTGGACAAAGAAGACGCTCATCTGTATCCGATCCTAAGAGAGCGAACGACAGAGAGCGAGCAGGCCTCAATTGTTGGACTCATGTCAAAAAAAGTGCCGCCTGATAGATTTCCAACTCTAGTTCAATGGCTATTCCCCTTACTTGACTTTGATGATCGGGTTGTAATTACTAAGGGTTGGATGACTCTGATGCCGCCACAGGTTTTTGCTGGTCTCAAACCGCTAATAAGAAAGATCGTTGCTGAAAATTGGGTCGAGCTGGCTCTACGAATTCCAGAGCTCAACGACAAATAGATCTACACGACCTTCCAAAACAGGCGGAGGGTGCTATGCCAGCTTTTTATTCCACAATACGCGCTCGTTGGAGACGCTGCTGAGCTGGGCGAATCGAAAAAGCTGATCTTCTGGAGACGCATGTGTCGCGCTTCATTCGCGTAGTGTTCTAGAAAATAGACGCTTCTGTACTAATGACTAGCTTTAAAGCAATTGTTGCTCAGTCATACTCTGCAGGGGGTGACTGTATGGTTTTAACCTGTCCACGTTGTGGAAGAATCGCCCACGACGAAGGTGTGGTTTACTGTCCCTTTTGCGGCACAGTCTTAGGGGACAAACCTGTTAAGATAACAAGTTTTCCGATAGTTGCGGGTATAATAGCGATCATTACCGCTTGCATGTGCGTCGCATGGGGAATACAAGGCATAGCGAAGTTTTTTTCTATTGGCAACTATTACTTTTATTACTATTATTATTCGAGTTTGCCGATTGGTTTGCTCTGGACTGATGGGATTCTTGGGCTTCTGGGCTTCGCTTTAGGTCTCAGCGGCGGGATATTGTCACTCAAAAGGAGCAACATTGGTTTAGGCATGCTTGGAGGATGCTGTATGATGTACTCTGGGATAGCTGTTATCTTGGCATTCGGTCTCATGGGAGACGGACCAATTGGATGGGCTTATGGCTTGGCGTGTGGTGTTCCAACTTTAAGTCTCTCTGTCTTGAGTCTAGCCTTCATCGGAGTTTCAGGATCAGAATTTCATGGTATCATCGGTCATGCAATGAGAGCAGACTCGTTCTCAGAATATCCCAAAAGCAGCAGCGGAATCAAAGACAAAAAGGCTCAGGTCTGTCCTCAATGCGGCAGGCCTTTTAAGCAGGCACGATCATTCCCGTCGAGGCCACGCTATCCAACCATCGGAGGCATCCTTGCCGTAGTTTCCACTGGCATATGCCTAATCATCTCCGTATTCTACGTAACAAGCTTCACCCTTAGGCCCACGTACTATGATCAAAGCTGGAGCCTATTAACGGAGGGTTCATTGGGGCTCGTTGCTTCCGCATTCGGTCTAGCGGCTGGATTGTTATCGCTGAAACGGTCAGATTTCTGGATAGCTATGGTTGGCATTAGCTTTCTGCTAGTACAAGGTTTCGTGATATGGGCGGCGTTGGGCTCTGAAGGGCTCTTCGGAACGTCAAGCTATGGGCCAGTTCTTGGATCGCCAATCGTGGTTCTTTCAATCCTGAGCCTAGCATCCATCGCGGTGTCCAAGGCGGAATTCCGCTAGCGGAGTGTGTTCCTCGCTGGTGCATAGCTTTAAAGATCAGCTGGCAATCGTCCTAGTGGGGTGACAAGAACGTCTGAGGAAGAAGACTCGAATGACGAATGTGAATGTGAAGAATGCGACGAAGAAGAATAAGCTTCGAACAACATCACATTTCTTTCCACTTGCTTGCCCCTGCTAACTTTTTTAACGTTCCATTATGCTTTTCTTCCGCTGCTCTAAAGTGTAAATGCGTTGTCTCTCAGGCCATGTGGTTTATGTTGTGCAGTGCCAACGTTGTTCGTTTTATGCAGGCTTCGCATTGAAGAAGGCGAACATGCTGTAATTCTATCGTGAACCTGCTTTTTGCGCGGCGTCTGCCACCTGCATGGATCATCCACGGGGGCAGTTGGCTCACTTTAGAGGTGTTCTTTGATTGGGCTCTATTGCTTGTCTGTTAGCAGGTATCGGAAAGAGAACGGTTTGATCGTTAGATCTGTTCTGTTTAGACTGATTACGAAGCCATGTTTAGCCGTGAGATTAGGCTGCCAATCTCGTTTTAGCTGAGTAATAAGATTCGTGTAACCTGTGTAGTCTTCGTGCAACGACACCATCAGGCTGTTCATTCCCTATCCTTCTCCGTTGTTCGGGAAAATCACGCACGGTTGCTTTCTAGTCCATTCTTTTGCCTTTTCAAAAAGCTGGGGTTTGTCTTCAGCAAAGGACATGAAAGTGATTACGCGCGCGCTATTGACTCATGAGCGTACTAATTTTGGTACAGGCTTGTTCCAAAGCCTAGCTTTAAGAACGTCAGCCCATCGTTAGAAGATGATGATGCGATATGAGGAGGAACCTAGTTTCGCTCGGCAAGTGGGGACTGTACCTCGTCTTATCACTCTTAGTCGTTTGCCAGGTTGCGATGGGCTTCGCCGACTCGCCTGATCCAGGGCTTCTCCACCACAATGTCGAAATCGAGGGAGCTAAAATCATCAGCGAAGGAGGATACTTGTGGTTTCAGGTGACTAATCACGAAACTTATCCGCTCCAGATCGCGATCCAATACCCCTCCGACGTGATCGTCAAGAAAGAAATCCCCGCGACGCTAACGCTGGAAGCCAACGAAACCTCAGATTTCTATTTCCAAGCGCCTTACTACTGGAACGGCACAGGAGACTACACCCAAGATGCTGAAAAAGAGCTGAAGTTTCACTTCAAAATCTCCGACCATTACCAAAACTATACGATCAACGACGAAAACATAGACTTCACAGTAAAAGTCGTACCCTTGAACAGAGGGTTTGACACGAGTCTGCTCTACCTAACGATCTTCGCGGTAGCCGCAGTCATCGCATCAGTCACAATCCTAGCAGTGAAACTAAAAAGTCCGGAAAAGCGCTCCCAAAACAGTCTGCGGTCCGCCAGCGCGCGCTCCTTCACCAACCCATTTCAGAAGCAATCCATCTTTCCAGCTGTAGCCCTTCGAACGTGTGTTGCAAGAACCTCGCCCATGAATCAAACACGGTTTTCGACTTCTGCGACTTAGCGCGCACGAGAGATAGAAGATGGAGATATTTCAAGAAATTCGATGCCCTCCCTCTTCTCCCTTTTTGTTTGGGTTTTGAGGTTTTGGTTTTGGCGCGCGCGAAGTTTTACCCAACCAACCACTCACACTACCACTGACGGCCTCCACCACTTCTACTACCACTCCTACTCTTGCCCCTACCACTCCTTCCACACCTACCTACGTATGCCTACCTACCTACACCTATACCATCACACACTCGCGCGCTTGCTACAATAGCAATGTTCAAACAAAGCCGTTTCGGAAAAAAGCGCGCAAGTTCAATGCATTAAACCTGCGGCTTTTCTATGAAGCCATCGGGTGCATTCAAAGCGTGCATATTTGACTTGAATTGATTATTGTTTGGTTCTGGCAAGCCAAAAACCTCTACAACCGCAAGTCCCGAGGTCTAGGGGGGTCCTTTTTGACATTATTGGCGTGATTGAATTTCAAAGACCTTCAAAAAGACGTTTCAACATCAAAAGCATGGTGCTAATACGCTTCCACATTTCACTCCAAAATCTTTTAAGGAACAGGTGAAATTCAACAATTGCAAGAATGATAAAGACAACATTCTTCCAGCTCTTTTTAAGCTACTCTTGAATTTCAACAATCATACTCTGATAACCTAAGTAGCGAGCGCGCAAAGCTTTTAGTTGGACTACAGGTATTTAGGGTCAGGGGTGTGATTATGGCTTCTTTTAGAGCTTTGGCGCCATCTTTGACGAGAATAACCGTCGCCGCTTCTATGGGAGCGGCTCTACACATCGGACAAGGCAACCCTGACTTGGTGGATGCAAAGGCTGTCGAGTTTTCAAGGGCCATCCTAGCGCAGACCGACGTCGAAGGCGAAATCATCGTGTGTGAAGGACCAAAGGACAACGCGCCTGCTTTTGAACGCCGTGAGAAAGTCGGAACGGGAAATGGTCCGAAAGTAGAGTTCGTGGTTGATCCTGTTGATGGAACAACAGCTACTTCCAAAGGCCGGAAAGACGCAATCTCCGCCCTGGCATGCGCCCCATCTGGCTGTTTCCAAGTGCTTCCCGACGACGGATACTACTTCAAAGTAGCCACCGATTACAATTCGAAAGGAAAAATCTCCCTTGACATGTCCGTGGAAGAGATCGTGCAAACGGTCGCCCATCGCAAGGGATTGCCCCTCGAGAACCTCACCGTCATAATGCTAGAGCGCGACCGACACGATGAAATTCTGAAGATCCTGAGGAAGATGGGCGTGAGGATAATTCTGATTCCAGACGGTGATATTGCCGGAGCAGTCGTTACGTGCAGACCAGGATCTGGCGTTGACCTTCTCCTGGGCGCTGGAGCGGGCCCTGAAGCAACGATCGCTGCAACCGCCATAAAATGTTTGGGAGGCACCATGCTCGTGAACGTTTGGAAAGGCGACAAACATGATCCGAACCGGATCAAAAGGCTCGCCTTGGAAGGTGTAGACATCAACAAGACTTATTGTGAAGATGAGTTAGCCAAAGGAAATGAAATGGCCTTTGTGGCTTCAGGCGTGACAAAAGGTGAACTCTTGGACGGTGTGCGATTCATTCCGGAAGGGGCAATTGTAAATTCAATCTGTATGAGGTTGCCTAGTGGGACTGTTGAAAGGTCTGAAACCACGCTTAGGTTCAAGGGACATCCTGTCTACAAGTTTCTGGCACGGTGAGGCTGGACAAGGGTCTGTGTCAAAAAAGACAAACCTACTCCCTTGCGGCTGCGAATATCAGAACGATGGTTTCGTGGTAGTTCGCGTTAGCGCGTGTAGCGCGCTCGTAACCAAAGAATTGTCAACACTACTTGTTTTGCCATTATTCATGTTGGCAACACTAGCAGCCGTCACAGTCTAGCGCGCGTTTCGACAACTCTCTTCTGGCCCTTTATGAATCCTGTTGAAAATTCAATTTCAAATCCGCCATCAACCGTTTGGGAAGCTTCGATTGATACTCTCTGTCATTTTCTCACGAGAAGAAAATAATGAAATAACAAATTAATTTTCCGAAGCCCCCGGAGGGTGTATATATGTATCCTATTCCTGATGGAGTCGGGCTGGTTCAAAGAACATAGTTCGGAAAACAACCATTTTCCGAAAAACCTTCAGTTCTTTATGAACAGTGATGTTGTGACCAAGCGCTCGCCTTGCTACTCTTGCCTTCAATGAATTTGCTTTGAGTCTCAGCCAGACTCATTTCCTATCTTCATAATAAGACTGAATGGATAATTAGCGCGCTACAAAAAAAAGGGGGTGTTTTGTGTCGTTTCAGTTCTTAATGATCACGTTGCATCCTTTGATTTGGAATATGAATGCTTTGACTTTGACGTTTGACGGTAGTGCTAGGAATTTCATTTGTATGCTCTGGCTTACGCCGTTGTTCCAGTTTGCGCCGTATTCGATCGTCTTCCATCCGTCGGCGAAAAGTAGCTGTGGAAGCACGTTGCCATACTCTGACTGCCAAGCCCAGACAAGCGGCAGAGTAACGGTTCTTCCGTCTTGTAGAACAGCGTACAGTTTCACTTGGTCTATGTGGCTGATGGTTTCCGGATGTTCGATGAACTCAAAATTGTAGACGCCGCCGACTTGTCCCGGCGTGTATGTCAAGGTGTGATTGGTTGTTACGTCTATGCCGGCCGCGTTGTGAATGTTGAGCAGGCCTTCGCATTGGTAGTTCTTGCCATCGTACGTGTAGAGGATCGGACATCCACCTCCACCTCCGCCGTTGGAATAGAAGTATGCCGTCAGCGAATGGTCACCGTTCATCGTCACGGTTATCGGGTTGCTCGTGCTGGTTGATCCGTCAAGGTACCAGTAGGCGAAGTAGTAGCCGCTTGAGGCAGTTGCTTTCACGGCTACGTTGGTGCCGTATGGGTAAGATTGGGTGGAAGAGTTGGTTGAACCACTACCTGAGACTGAAATAGAGAGTGTCGGATTGTGGATATTGATGGTGCTAGTGGCCCAATCGCTCCACGCGCCCACTACGTCTCCTCCCCTTACTCTGACGGTGTAGCTTGTCATTGCGCCCCAAGTATGCATTACTGTTATCGTGGTGCCGGAGAAATATGGACCGTAGGTGGGCCAAGTTGGACTGTCGCCCCAGTCGATCTGATAGTAGATGTCGTCTCCGTCAGGATCACCTGTTGTCGTGGATAGTCTGTAGGTGTAGGCACTTCCGTACATCGAGCCTGTCAGGGGGGAGGGCACGCACGGAACGTTGTTGTAGTAGTAGATAGTAGTGGATGCCTCGTTGCTCTTTCCGTTTGTGCTATCAACATGGACAACGACAGAGTAGTATGCGTTAGGAGTAACCGTGGAGAGTGGGTAGCTGCAAGTGTAAACTCCTCCTGTGTCATTGCTTTGAGTAGGTGCTGAATTTTGAACCAGATTCATGTAATATCTACTTCCGACGGTGTTGCCTAGAGCGTCTTTGAGATAGGCGTAGGCATAGTATGTATTTCCGTTGATAGTTGTTTGTGGGCTCAGCAGATAGCATGGAGGCGGGGTGATGCTAGCCGTGACAGTGAATGGAAATGAACCAGCATAGGGAGTGCCGTGGAGAAACACCACAGGACCCGCGCTTCCGACAGTTATTACTCCCACCAGAAACCTCATGCCCGGAATATCTATGTATTGCTGCTTGGCTTGGTCCGCAGTGTTTACCGCAGCCGCTATCCCGTACAAGTAATAGACTCCGTACGAGTATGGTATGTTGAAGGTGTATGTTCTGTCGTAGCTTTGGCCAGGATAGACACCCGGGCCCATCGCGTTGGTCGTGTCCAAAGGCGTGTTCCCCATTCCTATGACGGCGAACATAACGTTTCCTGGAGCCCCCGGACGCGCCCAAATGTTGCCCGAATATTCTATTGACAAGGATCCGTACGGACTGACGAACGCCTCTGGTCCTTGCCCGTTCAAGCTGACATGCATGTTGCAGTCGTTCCCGTTTGGATTACCAACATGCTTCAGAGTCGTGTCTGCGAACGATGGATGGCTCAACGTGACGGAAGGCGAACCACTAACTGGGCTAGTGTTTACATCGGGTGTGGTCCAATACAGCGTTAGCCTAGTGCTTATCGTACCACCGCTGACTTGACCTATACCATTTCCAGCATCGGCCCATATTTCTGTGTATAGGTCAACAGGAATGGCTATTCCTTGGGATCCAGCTGGTACCGTGACACGCACGTAGACTTCGCCCAAGGTAGATTGACACTCGTTAGTCATGTTCATTCCGAATTGGGCGGGCTGCCATTCATAAGTGTACGAAGGAGGCTTCTGATAAAAGGCTATAGCGACTGCTTTGCCAGCCAGTACTGCTGCATCGATAACTAGGCCATATGGTCCCGCTGCAGCGCTCATTGCCGTAAATGCGCAATCCATGAGCCAGTCGCCGACCATTGCAACCCTTGGATCTGGGGTGGCAGTCAGGTTCTCTCCAGTCGGGTCTATATTGTTTATATATTGGTTGTTTATGTTACCAGTGACATTGACCCTCAGCTTGTATGGACAAAACCACAAAGGATTGTCGACCCAGCCCATATCCGTGATCTTCAGGTTCAAATCATAGTATCCTGTCTTCGCGCTGTCCGCCCAACTCCATGCAATAACTGATCCCCTAACCTGCGCATTTGTTCGAATCAGCCCACCAACATTTGCGTTGGCTACACCGTTGACTCCGTAAGATACGTACAGCATATCAAAGTACGTTCTCACCGGTCCCGTTTGCACAGCGCCATAGCTTGGATCATTGTCCATTCCGATCCAAAACTTGGTTATGTACCAGTTCGGGTCCTGCTTGTATATTAGTGATAGGTCAAAAGTTGCGAATTGCCATGAGTTTGGTGTATCGACCCTTCGTGCTGCTGGGTGAATTCTGACACCGTTCTGGTCTGTAATGTATTTGCTGTTGTAGTTGAAGCCTCTCAGCGTCGACCATTGATTTAGGACTGGATTGTACAGTTCGCCATCAATCATACAACAGGTGTTCGCTGCATGATAATACCAGATGTTTATGAAAGTATACTGCTGCAATTTGATCGGTTCCAGGACGACGTTGTAATCGTCTGGGGTCTGATCGAACAGGTCCATGTAGCAATAGGAGTAGGTGCTGCTCGTATTAAACCAGCCAGCAGCCATAAGTTGACGGCTGCCAAAGTCGCCGAAACCAAGCGCCGTGCTTGGAGGCGTCACTTCGTTGTTTCGCCATCCACATTCCGGTTGAAGAGAGTATCCAGGTCCATAATACCCATAAAAGTCGTTGGTCTTCCAATCTACCATGTTCGTATGGCCTATGGCATTACTTGGGTCGTTTTCCCAGCTTGTGCGGAATGGTAGCACAATTCGGTTAGGAGCTTGGGCAGAAGCCGTGGGTGTCACATCAAATCTGATTATCTGCGTTGAGATCATCTGCGTCGAGAGAAGTGCAATTGCGAGAATGCAAGCAAGTTTGATTTTGTGCATTTAGTTCATCCTCACATTTTAGCTCTTTTTGTAGTTATCGTTCTCTTCGCGCCCCTATGTTGGGGCCAGGCGGTGACACGCCTCCAACGCAATTAGCGCTGGTTTACAATCGTCAGTTAACGCCTTTCTGCAACTAGAGTAATTAAGGCTTGTGGAATCAACTCCTATACGAGACACCCAAGAAGAAAATAGAATTCGGAGAAGCAGAAAAAGTTTAATGCCAAGAATTGGAGATGCTGGCGTGCGATTTGTGATGATTAAGATGTGACAGTTTCTTTTGATTCATCATGAATAATGCAGCAATATCGGACCTGAAAAGCCTTTTATGTGCGCATTTACTCTGTCGCGGTGAGGAGTAAGGCTATGTTATTTCTTGCGATTCTTGTGGGACTGCTTATTTGCGCCATAGGTATATGGTATTGTGTTCAAATAAAACGGACGCCGAAAGACAAAATGGTTCCATGGGGTTTTCTGGGTGGAGCATGGATGACTCATGACGCCGCTTATGCTGTGGCCATTTCCTTGTTCATTCTCGCCGCTGCTTGCTTTCTAATAGGCTTGGCGATATAGTGCATCACTTCGAAATGAAATCAGTCAGTTTTCTTTCTTTCCTTGAACAATAACACGTTCTTTAGGAAAAGCAATGAGAAGTGCATTTTTCGTCCCCAGCGTTCCTCTTTCGATCTACAGATTTCCAAGTAGTCTTTGATCAATTCGCCTCCATAAGACGAAACCCAAATGGTAAACGTCACCCGGATAAGCTCCCTCCAAAATCAACATGGTGGTGCGGGGGATGGGGTTTGAGCCCGATTTTACCGGTAAAAAGGCATAGCGCGCTAGCGCAGGTGCAAAACTGAAATGTGGATAGCACCAAGTACAGTTTATGATAAGTAGAGTTGAAACGCTTCACAAAAAGCTGCATTTGATGAAACTGAAACTGGCAAGATCTGCAGGAATACGGGAGGGCATGAGAGTTCTTGACGTTGGCTGTGGGCAAGGCACTTTTACTGTTTGTGTTGCAGAACTCGTTGGCGAAGGTGGCAAAGTCATTGCAGTCGATATAAGTGATGAGGACAAGGACACATTGAATCAAAATCTTGGGAGATACGACGTTAGGTCGCGGGTTACGTTTGTGAAGGCTGAGGCCGCCGAATTGCTCACCGTCTTTCATCCTGTAAGTTTTGACATGGTTGTCAGCTATAGACTGATAGAAGAGCTGAAGCAGCCTACACGATTGACAGAAATAGTCTCATCAATCGTTGGTGTGGTTAGACGGAGTGGAAGAGTTTCGATGCTGGAGCTGAGTACTGAAGCAGACACCATCGCCGAGCAGAACATGATTAGACTTCACAGAGAAATCGGAAAGGACTTCTTCCCGTCACCGAGAACGATTCTTAGACATTTGAAGAACGCAGGTCTGTTGAATGTTGATGTGAAAACATTACCCACGAATGTTTCGTATTCGGCAGAAGTGTTTCTGAAGAGTAACATTAGCCAAGACGAAGTATGGCCCGAATTCAAAGCAAGAATAATGACGGAGTTGTGGCCTTCTATCAAGCAATATGGCATGAAATATCCGCATATGAGAATATTCCGTGGACAAAAACCATAGTGTCTCAAGCTAGCCAGAAAGCGCGCCGAGAAAAAAGGAGCTCCGGGTGATATCACCAAGGTGCTGTGGATTCAAACTATCAAAAACTGAGTTATAAAGAGCTAGGTTCATCAGTAGCGATGTCAGGATATTTCCTGAACTCGACCGAGAAGAGATGTGAGGTCAAAATGAAGCCTTTGAAGCCTTCTAGACTTAACGTTGGCGATACGATCGGCGTAGTAGCGCCTTCTTATCCGGTCTTGACTTTTCAAAGTATGTATCTTCGAGGAGTTGAGAATCTCAGAAAACTTGGTTTCACAGTGAAAGAAGGAAAAACCGTTAAGCTTCAGCACAGCGGATACATGGCGGGAACCGACATCCAAAGAGCCGAAGATATTAACACCATGTTTGCAGATGAAGAAGTGAAAGCAATCATTTGTGCAATGGGTGGCCATGTCGCGATTCGAACTCTGCGCTATTTGGATTTCGACGTAATAAGGGCCAATCCCAAGATTTTCTCTGGAATGAGTGACATTACAATCTTTCACGTGACTTTCTTGGCTAAGACTGGTCTGGTCGGCCTCCATCAAACAGACGTTGTTTTCGGTTTTGGGGCGGACATGGACAGCAAAGAAGCGCAATACGAAATGAACCTTTTCTCTAAGGTCACTGAGAACGCCGAGCCGTTGAGGATATTGCCTGCATTCACTCGTTGGGAAGTCTGGCGGGAGGGTAAGGCTGAAGGTAGACTGTTTGGGGGAAACCTTCCGAGTCTTCAAGCGTTGCTTGCAACACCGTACTTTCCGAAACTGGATGAAGATATTATTCTCTTCTGGGAATGTATGGCACAACCATTGGATCTACTTGACCAAAGACTGGTTCAAATCAGAGAGGCTGGTTTATTTGACAGAGCCAAGGGCATGCTGATCGGCAAGATTAGGGGCGAAGAAGCTGGTGTCATAAAGGATATGACCAGTGAGGTTAAAGAGGCTGTTTTGGATATTACTGATGAATCTGATTTTCCAATAATCGCGAGCATGGATTTCGGACATTATACTCCTAACTTGCCTTTGCCAATGTGGCTGAAAGCAAGCCTGAACACTGAAGCAGCAAGAGTCTGGATAAACGAGTCCTACGTAAAATAGTTTCAAGAATTCTCAAAGATGGGCTGTAAGATCCTTGAAGCACCAAAAGGGTTCAGAATGAACTGGACATTACTGTAGGTTAGCGCGCATGTATGTGAATGTGAAATCAATTCTTTTACCAGTAGACACGTGTTCAAGTGTAAACCCCCACTCATAACATCTCAAATTGGTCTTTTTTGGCTGAAATAAGCTCGGAGCGAGGCCGAAATTGAGGTGCGGGGGGTTAGGTTTAAATCCCCGTTTAAATTCTCGGCTTTTATGTTTTTAGAGCAGTCATCCTATTGTTTCTTTGAAGTGTGGCAGCACTTCTTCAGCGTACAGTTGGAGTGATTGGAAGTAGCTTTTCTCGTCAGGAGCGCGAATTGCTAGAACAAAATATCTTACTCCGCCGTTAACGAACTCCTTCGTTTTTTCAATGCATTCTTCCGGTGTTCCTACGATGAAGCATTTCTCAACTGCTTCTCTGGGTACGTCTTCTTCTTTTTCCCATTTTTCTTTGTAGCCAAGGATTTGTGGCAACGAGCTTGGTGGTTGGGATGCCCATACTAGAAACCATTTTACATGATGTTCTAACCATTTAAGTGCAATATCGTGGTCATGAGAAATGCTTGTGAATGGAAGATGGGCAGGCATAATTTCATTTGGGTCTCTGCTAACTTTTCCTGCAATGATATGCAGTTTGTTTAGCCATTCTTGGTAATGTTTTGGAATAAGCTGAGGCCCGAAAGCACCATTTCCGTGTATTGCAGTTATCTTCAACATACGCGGCCCGCTTGCACCAATCCAGATTGGCGGATGAGGCTTTTGTAATGGTTTCAATTCCAAAGAATAATCTTTGATTTCCCAGAAATCCCCCTGATAAGTTACTTTGGGATGTTTCCACAGCTGCTTCAATATTTCAATTGTTTCCAACATCCGAGCGACAGGTCTATCCATAGGAGTACCGAAAACTTCTTTTCCTTCTCCAGCTCCAAGCCCGAGAACAAGTCTCCCTCGAGACAGATTATCTAGTGCAGATATTTCTCGAGCTAAGAGCACTGGATGCCTATGATTCGGAATTAGGACGCAGGTGCCTAATCTTATCTTTCTGGTATTTGCGGCAATAAATGACAATGCTGCTAAAGGGTCGACTCCATGATCTGGAATCCAAATAGAGTCAAATCCAAGTCTTTCAATTTCCATTGCAACTTTTGTGACGGATGAAAAACTCTTCTCAATTCTAAAAAAAGGACCTATGTCAACGCCAAAGTTAACACTTGAAATTTCCAATGCGTTCTCCTCTAAAAATACGAGAGTGCGTGATTGAAAATAAACTTAGGGGAAAAAGATTACATGCTTAAGAATCGCCGTAAGCATCTGTAAAGACTGACATCACAGTCAACTGGTTAAAACCGAGAATATAAACCGCAACTGAAAGGATTAGTGCGGGGGATGGGGACCCCACCCAACTTTTCCGGTAAAACACCATGAAATGGTAGGTCCGCCCGGACTTAGACCCAAATGGGTTCGAGTCCACTTGCTCAGACGCTCTGCAGCGCGCGCTAACTGAGCCAAAAACGGAATTGTGACGCTTTTGTTACGGTATTGTGTTACAGAAGTCCATGCAAAGGGTCTGTTTCTTTTAATGCACGCGCCCGGTAAATTGGTGCGGGGGATGGGGTTTGAACCCATGCAGCCCTGCGGCAGCAGGTTTCTTAAAGCGTCGTCGCTCTTCTTAGTGACGAAGCGTTTCGCTTCAGACGACGTTTTCCTAAGCCTGCCTCCTTTGACCAGACTCGGACACCCCCGCGTTTTTGAGGGTACGAATGCTGATTCTAGGTTCTCTTTTATATCTGTTTAACCCAAAAGCGTTAGCAACACCTTAAAACATAAAAAACTGTCTTTTACTAATATCGTGTGCGCACATGCCTCGGTAGCCTAGCCTGGTGGGGCACCGCCTTGGTAAGGCGGCGGTCGCGGGTTCAATTCCCGCCCGAGGCTCCAATCTAAGTTAGCCAAAAAAAGTTTACAACAAACTGTGCGACTTCCATAACCCAGTGGTTTCGGGGAGTGAGCAGCTTGACTGGGGGATTGAGCGCATCTGCACCTACTGCGTTTGGGATAATGACAACTGGACGAGTGGCACACACTGTATTCTCTTTCTCTGGTTTCTGGCCCATTAAAGCTTTTAAGTAATCATGGGCATTTTAATGAATTTGACCACCGGGTGACTGAAAGTATGTTTATGTTCCATATGTTAATTTCCAGAAGAATTATGGGTTACATATGGACAAACGACAATGGTGGTAGAGAGGAAAACTCTTGGCGCTTGACGAGCCTCTGACCAGCACGATAATAGTTGTAGCAGTAATCGCGGCCTGCTTGCTAATCCTCTATGCAATGAGGGGGCGCAGGAAAAAGATGAAGAAGGCTTCGGAAGAGAGGGAACCGCATGCTGATTTGAGGGGTTTACCGTTCAGGGTCACGAAGAGTGTTTCTTCAGACGATGCAGGTCATGCGAAAGATGAACTGAGAATTCTGCAGCTCGAGAGGGAGATTCTTTCTGACGCGATTCGTCGACTGTATGAGGCGCATGCGGAAGGAAAGATTACGGAAGAGGAAAGAGAAAGACTCGCTCAGACTTACAAGTCTCGCATGATGACGGTGAAGGATGCCATTTCGAAGGACGAGTCAGTCGTTGCCTTGCATGAGCTTGAAGCGATGCAGGAGGACCTGATGAAGCTTTTCAGCGAACGCTTCGATGAACTGAGCGGAAAAATCGATGAGTTACGCGGCAAAACGGAAACAAAACAGTTGAAGGAGCTGAGCATACCCGTTGCGGAAGAAGCCTCCGATTCGACAGAAGAAGATAAGACGCCGTCTGACGAAAAGACCAAGAAGAAGAGGAAGCCGCCGTCAGCTAAACCGACTCCGAGGTCTGAGGCTGAAAAACGAATAGAAGAAATCAGGAACGAAGTAGAAAAAGTCCTAGATAGACTGGGTCAGATGGAAATTGAATCCTAGACAAGATTGGGTTGAAAACGCTAAGAAGAAAGCCGCTCTAAAAGCGACCGAAAACGTGAAGGACACCTTTACCGTCGGCCTGGGAAGCGGGAGCACAGCAGCTTATGCCATCGCAGAACTAGGCAGGAAAGTCGAGCGAGAACAACTGCACATACTTGCCGTGCCAACATCATATCAGGCTTTCTTGCTCGCCGTGAAAAACGGAATACAAATAACATCGTTGGACGAGCATCCGAGGCTGGATCTGACGCTAGATGGGGCAGACCAGATAGATCGAAGCCTGAACCTCATCAAGGGCATGGGTGGAGCGCTCACGCGAGAAAAAGTGGTCGCATCGGCATCAGAAAGAGTCATAATCATAGCCGACGAGACCAAGAAAGTCACGACCCTGGGAGAAAAGAACCATCCAGTTCCATTAGAAGTTATACCTTTTGCAGTCGCACCAGTTATGTACAAGATTGGAGAAATAGGCGGAAAGCCTGTTTTGAGAGAGGGAAAAGCGAAAGTTGGACCCGTCATTTCGGACAATGGCAACATCATCCTAGATGTTTACTTCGGACCGATTCATGGACCCGCAGAACTGGACACCAAATTAAAAAACATTCCAGGCGTCGTTGAAACCGGTTTGTTCGTCGAAATGGCGGACGTCATATATCTTGGAACGCGTTCAGGCGTTGATAAAATCGAAAAATAGTGCGTTTTCCGATGCAAGATTGTGGAAAGGCTCTGAAGAAAACGTGAAGACACATACGTTCTGCAGTAAGCTGATTACTAGAAATCTTCTTCCAGTTCCATCGTACTGTATTCCTTGTCTTCTTCTATGACCTTTTCTGCGTCATCCTGTTTTTCCTTTTTTCGCCCTTTCTTTTTCTTATCCATATTTCATGTCGCCTCACTCGAATCGCAGCATATGGCCATCTGGGTTTCAGCAACCCCAGCTCTTGTCGCTTATTCTATTCTCCTCAATAAGTCTAAAAGAAGTTTTCCACAATTCATAGGTTCCAGTTTTCCGTAGCTCGACTTTCTAAGCATGTTTTGACGTATTGCTTCGAAACGACCTGCAATCACGCCTTGCGCAGGAGGGTTCTGTGAAGTCACCGTTTGGTTTGGGGTTCATGTGAAAAATCGTTTGGTTGATAGTCAGAAAAAATGGGGAATGCTGAGCGTGTCTAGCGGATTTAAGTTCTCATTACGTCGAGGTTCTTAATGCTTTGTCATATTCTCGGTCATAGAAAACAACATTGCAGTTGGGGTTAGGGCATATTCTAGCGTAAAGGACTTCTTGTTTTGCTTGTTTTACATTGGCGAATTGAAACGCAGATATTAAGGTCACTAATCTAAATTTGCGGTCAACTGCCTTTTGTTTGCATACAGGGCATTCTATTTCTCTTGCTGGCATAAAGAGAATATCTGGATGAAAACCTGTTTATGTTTTTTGGTGATTTTATAAGATGGCAATTACTGCGAGGTCTATATAGAAACCAAGGAAAAAAACTCAGGGTTTGTTTTGGCTCGCGTTCTCAATCAGAGTTTTCCATTTGTTATCTCCCTCTATTATTATTCCACATGCTTCTGAGGGAGTTTTTCCGTCTAAGCCTTCATGTGGTCTAATGTAGTTGTGGAACAGTTGATAGCCTTGAAGAATTGCGGTATCTTTGGTTTTTAATCCTCTCATGGTCTTTTCTCTGTCTCTAACTTCTCCGTTCATGCGTTCCATCTTGTTATTGTTATGATCGCCTCTTATCGTGATGTGTCTAACGTGTTCTGTTCGGGTTTCTTTCTTCTGTGTCCAAAACTCCTTTTTGTAAGCGTCATGGTAAGCTGGAAGGCCATCAGTTATTATGGTCATGGGTTTCTTTCCCATCAGTTGTTTGCTCATTTGGAAAAGTTTTCGTGCATCATGAGTATATTTAGTCTCTGCAACTTCTTGAGCTATCCAGAACCGCGTTTCATCATCCATCATAGCGAAAAGATATTTCATGTCGCCTTTTATTTTGATGTAAATTTCATCCGCTCTCCAAGTGTCGCTTACGTTTGGAGTAATGGTTTCAACATAGTTCTTCATGAGACTAACGTATTTTTTTATCCAGTTTAGGATTGTTCTGTACGAAACTTCGACTCCTAAGAGTTTGAGTGATTTTTGGGTATTTCTTAGGCTTTCACCTGAGAAGTATAGTTGCATTGCGCTTGTGATTGCTTGAGGGTTGTGCTTCATTTTCTCAAAACCGATGTTGATGGTGAAGTATTTGTGACAATCTCGGCAGTAGAATACTTGGAGATTTCCAGTTTTGTTTTTTCGTAAGCCATATTTCATTAAATTAGAAGAACTGCAATAGATGCATGTTGAAAGGTTTTCTATTGGAGTAATTCTTTTGGTTGCTTCTCTTAGCGACTTAGAAAACTCAACTGCAAAAATGTGTTTGCATTTCACGGCGCGGAATTTGTTATCTGGGCACTCGCAGACCCATTCATGATCTACTTGGCAAACAGCGTACTCGCCATGTCCATATTGAGAAAGAACGGTGTAAAAGTTCCCTTCTATGCGGGTTACTTGTCGTTCTTTGTGGGCGATCTCTAAGCCTCTTTCTTCTCTTCGTTTTTCGAGTTCTTCTATAGTCATCATACCGCATTACCTACACTGTTACCTAATGCATTACCCCAATATAAAGGTTTAGGTAGCGTTTAGTGTCATGTTATAGGTAATGTTATATATGACCTACACACCATATTGCCTATGAAGAGGTAAAATAATGGGCGAAATAACAACCCTCACGAAAGCCGCGAGCAAAACAACTTCCTTGAGAACCACAGTTCCAGCAAGCATAGTAAGACAATTTAACCTAAAAGACGGAGATAAAATAGACTGGACATTGAAAGTAGCAAATGGAGAAATGATAATGGTAGTTACTCCTATCAAGCGATAGCAAACGCTACGCCTTTCTCGCAAATATTTTTTCTTCCATTTTTTTCAGAAGCTTCCCTTTACCTTCTTCGGTCTGTTGAATCAATGTCTCCAGTCGCTTACTTTCTTCCTCATATAAAGTCACAATTTCCCTTTGCTTATCAACATCATCAGGAATAGGAATAGCTATCTTTGCAAGCTCTCTTGAATTTAATCGTCCATACTGCCCCGTGGCTCTTGCACGAAGAAGATACTGAATAGGCTCAGAGGTCAACACTATCTTAAGGTATTTCTTATCAACCAGTTCCTTACTTGCCGTATCTTTCTTTGCAACAAGTTTGTAATGTTCAATCGTTCCACGAACCTCATCTAAGTCAGCAGGAACTATCGCTATCATACCATCCTTGAGATTGATCTTCGACACAACAAGCTCACCTGCTCTGAAAACCTTATCCTTCTTTCCTTTAGGATCATGTATGTTATCAATTATCCCAATCTCTAAAAGCCCCGTATGTGTGATTCCTACGATATATTTGCTTCCAAATTCATTCACGCTTTGGTCGGAGCAAATATCTTCTTTGAAGTCAACCACTTGCCCTATTGGTTTTGCGCTTCCTGTTAGTTGTATCTCTTCTTCTACTTGTTTTCGTCTTGGAGAGTAAAACTTAGGATCTAAGCGATTGTTCACCCTTTTCCTTTCCACTTCATAAGAATCTTCAAGTTCCTCACGTTTGCATACAAATGAAAAATGGGAAAAACCAGTTCTTTCGCCATTTGCAAAACGCAGATAATCAGGCAGTATATGTTCTTCAAGATCATTGGGTTCGATTATAGTGCTTTTTCCAAAGTTCTCTCCGCAATGTTCTGCTATTGCCATGAAAATGTCTCCTTGAACTAAACCCGATTTCTTTTTCTGGAGTAACAAAATGCTTGTATAATTGTGCGCATCTTGTTCTTTGAATATGTCAAATGGGAGAGCTACAACTGCTTTTATCACGAAATTTCTCTTGATGTAGTCTCTAATGTAGCCATCAGTCGCATTGTTTATGACACCATCATCCACTATTATGCCCAGTGTTCCACCATCTTCAAGCAACTCATGACACCGTTCTATGAACAAGACTTTAGAATCTTGTTGTCTAAGATGTTTTCTCCCCACAGACCATTTAAACTGCTTTTTCTTTGGAATGTAGTGATGCGAATGTGCGAGTTCATAACTCTCAAGAATGTCATGCCCATCTATGTCGATGTGCGTATCAAGCTTCACTTCAGAACTAAATGGTGGATTTGTTAAGGCTGCCTTGAAACTCTTTGACGCGAGAATAGCACCATATCTTTTTGTCTGTAAGGAATCTCCGAAATGAATACCCGTGCTTCCGTCTCCGTGAACGCTCATGTTCATTGCGGACGTTTTTGCGATAATTTCTTCATTATCAAAACCTACAAGCAAACCTTCGCAGAGTTTCGTCTTCGCATCTCTATACTCTTTCTCAGCATCTGGACTTTTGAATATCAGTTTTCCAGCAACCTCTTTTTCCATAAAGAGGTTTTTGAGTTCTTCATGCATAGTGGCAAACGCGGAAAGAAGGAATCCACCACTTCCACAAGCAGGATCAACTATACGCATGCCTTCACTACCCCAGCTAACTTGGGCAATTTTTACGATGAAATCAACTATTTTCCTTGGTGTGAAGTATTGTCCATTCTCTCCCCTGAAAATAGTGCTTACAAAATTCTCATACACATGTGCTACTGGGGGATAGACGCGCCTTTCATCATCCACTAAAATCAATTTTTCGAGCCTTTCTACAATCTTATTTACGGTAACATCATCAAGCAAGATAGCGTCTTCATCCCGAAATATCTTCAAGTTTCTCTTCTTATAATGGTCTTTAATGTCCTGAAACAGTGTGCCTCGTATGTAGTTTTCTCCTTCCTCCATAATCTTATAGGAGGTAAACCTGTTATCTTTTCCGTCCCTCTCTCTACGATCTTCGTAAAGCTTGATAAAGAGCAGCTTGTTGATTTCAGCAAATGCTTGTAAACCTGTCTTCGATTCACTTGCTTCTCTCATGTCATCTTGACATTTATACAATATTCTCTCAAAATCACGTTGGTCTGTGACAGGGGCACGAACTAATGCGGTTTGAACTATTTTCACGCCTAAAGGCGTTATGTTTAATTTTCCTATGGTGTCGTCGATGTTTGAGAATTTTGTCAACAGTTCGCATTCTTTTATAGGGGAAAAGATTAACTCGTTTCGAGTTAATGTTTCATAGATATGCGTTTCTTCAACATTTGTAGTCATGTGATATTTTGGGCGTGGCTTAAGCTCATTTGCCCGTGTGTAGTCAAAAGCTTGGCCTTCAGCGTTTTCTGTTGCTGATTTCAGTTCATGACCGTAGCTTTTGACTTCAATTACAACTACTGGAGACGTTCCTTTCCTTGCTATAATATCGCTTTGACCACCAACGTTTTTGACTTGGCGACCATAATTTATCGTAAGTTGAGGTTTAATGTCTATTTCAGCTACCTTGTAGCCTAAAGCGTTCTGAAGTAAGGGTACGAGAAAATGTGTAATTATAGCATCTTCCGATGTAAGATTTAGCAGTCTCTCTAATGTCGTTTTTCCTTCAATCCACAGGCGAGCGTCATTTTCAGAAATGTTAAACCATGACGAAACTTGCCGAGCTTGTGCTTCTACAGAGGACATGACCTTCTCTTATGTAACGAATGAGCTAATAGATTTTTCGCATCATGTACATGATCTGTTGTTGTCCCACGATAGTTAACACGTATGTCTATCCCATGAGAAGTTAACAAAACCCTCTGTCACAAGAGCTATATTTGAAACACTTCAAGTAAGTACAGGTGTTCCAAAATGACTAAATGCCCAACATGTAGAACAGAGACAGCTAAGCCTTCAAAGAAATGGAAATACGGACGGTTTACTGTGGAATTGTTTGAATGCCCTTGTGGAACCAAATTCAGAGAGTATGCGCATAATGGCAAGTATAATTTTACCTTGAAATTTGAAAAGGGTAAACACAAAGGTTACGTAAAAGCTTGATTTTGTTATCCATTATTGAATTGTGGTGATTGTTTTGTCATACACGTTTGAGATAAAAACCACGAAAAAGAACTCTAGGGCGGATATTTGGGGTCTGAAAAGTGGCAAGTGGAAAATCACATCGGAAGACTATGTTACGATGAGCTTTCCTTACAAAGACAACGTTCTCACTGTTACCGCATCCTTTCCAAATACAGAGGAACCAAGCTACAACGCTATTTTCTCAATTGACTCCATCAGTGACGTATTCTGGATGATTCTATCTATGACTGCAAGTGGTGTTTTCCAATTCAAGAATAATGAACCTCTCCAAATAATCAGAAAATGCCTTAACTTGTTTTGACACTGATTTTTTAATAGGTCGCTAGGAGTATCCGCGTTTTCTTCTCCAGCCTTTTCGACGAACAAGAAACTTGACCTCAGAACCCTTCGTTTGACAGTTTAGGCTCGATGCTTTCTTCGTTGCTTGTTTCTTAGTGCGAAAACGAAGGCTCGTAACAGTAATAGGATGCGTACCCTTTCTCTTAGCGATTAACCATTTCTTCTGAAGGCGAATGTGCGAATAGGTCATTTATGCTCGCTAGAAAAATCAGTACCGTACTAATCGGGATAGCTGTTTGTAGGGCGCATGGTCTTGTTTGAAGGGCACACGGAGAAAATCAAACAACGCGAGCAAAACATCCTAGTTTTCAGCCTACATTTCAAAAAGCTTAAATCATCTTGCCCATATTTTCAATTGAGGAGTGAATATGTCAGCGGATTTGTATAAGGCCATAAATGCTTGTCTCAAACCTGTAAAAGACGACTTGGCAAAAGTGGATGCTCGCGTCAAGGCAATTATGGGGCAACTCGACCTAATAGAAACGCGAATAAAGGCCCTAAGTGGCCAATTGACCACCATTGAAAAAGCTGTTGCACAGAAGTCAAAGGCTTAACAAAATGGCTTCGGCGAAGCTATCCAAGGTATTCTTCAACAAATCTACGTCAACCGTGGATTTCGCAACAGAAGACTATCTCAAAGATTTTTTGGAGATGCTAAAAGCTGAATCGCGTCTGCCAATAAAGAAGGTACTTGCTATACTTTGTAGTAAGGAAGTTGACACGATTTCTTGTTCAAGAGATGACACCAATTACTCTTTCTTCGCAAGTCAAGGTAGAAATGGAATTTCAATTACTGTGAAGAAATTAGGAGAAGAAACAGTAGAGTTTATTGTTCCAGAATCTCAACTGGAGAAGTTCATGCCTCTTTTGGGTTCATCCCACGACAGTTAACAAGGAAAGAAACCCTTACCAAACGAATTTTCACAACAAAACCTACCAAACGGAGACTTCACAGAACCCGCAGGAGCTTGAAAGAATATCCAAAGAAATTGTAAAAAGACTATCGCTAATTAAAAGACCAGAGATAGAACCTGCCTATCAGTTTTTGCCTGTGTCGTGGAAAACAAAGCAATCCATCGGCAGGGCTGCTATTTCGGATTGTCCCTGTTTGTCATCTTCCTCTAATGTTCCAACATATTTGCAACAGGTTTATTTTGAAAAACGTGTTATTAGCAATTGAAAGGTGAGGCACAAAGTGGGCAGAAGAGAAAATCCAATTGGAAAGAAGATTGATAGGCAAAAGGGTCATCAAACGAGAAGAGCTCGTGGTGGGAAGAAGCAGAAGAGAAGGTAGGATCGAGATTTGTCTTTACACTTTCGAAACATGCCTAGTGGGTGAAGCAGATGGCTCGAAAAGAACGATGTTCCCAATGTGGAAGTAAGAAAATAATAGTTCAAGCTGGTTCCAAGAAGTGCGAAGTATGTGGATTCCAGTGGAGTGGAAAAACAGGAAGGAAATCCTCCAAGAAAGAAAGAACAAGATACTGAAAGAAGATTAGATGCTTAGGCTCTAAACTTTTATGAACTCCCTGAAATCTCCATTCATTCATGGAAAAGTCCAAGCTTGGACAGGTAATACAGTGAAATATTCTATGGTGTCCCTGAAACGATCTTGAAAAGAAGCTTGTTCCAAGCCTGTATTTCTAAATGGCTTTAGCCACAATGTTCATGCTTGTCAACGGACTCATTGGTTGGAGTGTTGACAGGTCTCCATAAGCTGCAACTGTTTCCCATCCTGCCCTCCGTAGAAGTGAAGAAAGTTCACCGAGACTGTAGATGTGGTGTGTGATGTCAACTTTGTCCACAAACTCCAAATCCTGTCCACGTTTGTTGTAGAAAATCCAAGAAGTACTGATTTGTGATGTTATTGGGTCGTATTTCCTATTCTCCAACAGGACAATGTGGTCTAGCTCTGTATAAGAGGTAGGTGTAAACTTGATAGATAGATACTCAGTATGCATTGTCTCTGCAACAAACAGGATTGCTTTCTCACTCGAAAGCTCTCGAGCTTGTTTGAAAATGCTTAGGTCGTCTTCCTGCTTGTAGAATCCGACAGATGTCCAAGCATTAACTATCACATCAAATGATCGAAAGCTTCCTCCAATGACTTTGTTCAGGTTCCTTACATCACCTTCTAGGAAAGTAACTAGATTCGAGACTCCATGTTCCTTTGCCTTTCTATTTGCATCTTCCAGAAAAGCTCTTGATATGTCGACTCCCACAGTCTTGAAACCTTTCTTTGCCATGTGGATGGATACTCTGCCATTTCCACAACATAAATCAAGCAAGTTACCTGAGTTGATTCCAAAACCATCAAGCACTTTTGTCATTCCATTAACAAGTTCTTCAGTTTTCAGCCATTTTTGGTTCAGAAGTCTTAGGAATAGATCAGAACGATCAACAAACAGTTTGTTGACCCAATCTTTATACATGCCTTATTGTGAGGCTACGCTGTCAGATATGCCTTTTGAACAAAGCTGGGCAGGACATACGTCCACGCATGCATAGACATAATGACATAGCACAACACCAGGTATTCTCGAACTATCTTTTCATAGATATTCTAAGGAGTCCCTGAAACTATTGTGAAATTCCTTCAGAAGAGTTAAGTGTTTTAGAAGAATACAAATGCTGCGTCATAGGAAATTGGGTGATATAGTTTTGGTAGAACACTGGAGAAGGTCACTAGTAAAGGCAATTACTTATAGAATTCTAATCATTGTGTTAGACATTACGGTCATCTACTTATTGACTAGAAATCTTGACATTGCCCTCGGGTTCATGATTATTAGCAATGTCTACACAAGCATAGCGTACTATTTCCATGAAAGAATCTGGAACAAAATAGGTTGGGGAAAAACAAAGTGAGACTTGTTCTTCTGTGATATCCTTTGGCTAGATTTCTATGGACTCCTGAAATCTTCAACCATTCACGGTGAATTCCAAGCTTGGACCAACAATATATATGGAAAACTTCCGGGGACTCCCTGAAATCTCTATTCATTCAAGGAAAGCAGCACTTCTTCTAACCATTTTCTTTTCACTCATTCTTGAATCCCTAGTTTGCCTATTGTTGCTGTGCAGATTAAAGATTTCTGCCTTTAAGGTTGAGCGTATGGCTTGACGGTGAAAGAAACCTGTGGAAATTCTAACTCCAACTTTAAAAGTTAGTTAGGCATAACCCGTATTCTAAGGTGAAAAAGAATGGATGAAAGGAAAGTAGAGAAGGATGCATTAAAGAAAGAATACCTGAAAGAGATAGCTCACCAATTGGCTGTGGAAAACAAAGTTTTAGATGACGACATATATGTAAATGATAGCGGACACATAATTTTCGAGGTTAATAATGATACTCTGATAAGAATTGCCAAGGACTTGGCTGATAAATTGGCTAATACAAAAGCAGAAATATATCTTCAAAGAACATGATCAACTAAAATCGTCGAGAACTCAACAACTTAATACATTTAGAATAGACCCTTTTCCTTTTATTTCCGATGTTCCTCTCGAAGTCATGCTGGAGCCTTCTGAACTGCATGGCTTCTTGCTCAACAGGAGACCAAACCTCATAATCAGAAAAATACCCCCTTGTAGACATAGAATCGACAAACCCATCATCTCTCTCCACTATTTCGTGAACCTCCTCTGCCCCCTTATGGACAGCAAGCAGTGCATGACCAAAAGCATCCTCTTCAGACTCCAGTTTCTTCATCCCAAATCATACACCATGTCTTTCTCTACAGCTGTTACAGCTTCTGGACAAATCATTGTTCGCATCATCGAACACCGCACAAAAAAGGAGCTCACTCATAGCTCTGTATGCTAATAACAGACAGAATCTTTCTACTTCTTATCGGTTCTTGTCAGTATCTTTGGTTCTTTCCATTCTTCTCTAAGAATGCTGTAAAGGCAGTCGTCTGTCCATCTTCCTCTAGTGAAGAAATCCTTTCTAGACACTCCTTCCTTTTTGAAACCTGCTTTTTCCAGAACCTTCTGAGAAGCCAGATTGCTAGTATCTGTGCATGCTTGAACACGCATAGTGTCTTTTGACAGAAACAAGTAGTCCACCATAATTCTGATAGCTCCTGCGCAGTAGCCTTTCCCTCTCTCACTTGGAACGAGAGCATAGCCGATTTCTAGTAGTCTACCTGCTGGGTGCAAGACAAAGAAATGGAAAATCAGACCTATTTTGCTTCCGTCTTTTTTTTCTATGACGAAATACTTCAGTTCATATGGATTCTCAAGCATTTTCTCTGCCTCTGATTTGGACAACTGCATTAAACCATTGTATTCACCAAAGACCTCAGGCTTGTTAACCCATTCTGCAAACAGCGGCAAATCCTCCTTCTCCATAACCCTCAGATTTACAGTCTTACCCTCAAGCAACCAATATCACCGTCGAATCTATCCTCTTGATCAGTTCTTATGACTTGTGCTAACCCGGCAATTTAACCTCGAAAATCATATCCAGCCACTATTCATGTCAAGAACAGCATGTCAAGTGTGGCACTTACGATTAAAAAGTCTGCCTTCAGAGTTTGACGTTTGCTTTCTAGGAGTTGAAAATCCAAATATCTGCAAATCAACGATGTTCCAAACGGGCTTAAGAATTGGAAACGCACAAGAAACAAATGGGATGCATTTCCCGTGAAGAGAAGAAGAGAGAAGCAAGTAAGCCTCTATACCTCACTAGGTATGAATGAAATCAGATTCACATTTTCACATTCGAGCAATCTGTATCACCGCACATCGTGTTTTCTGTTTCAGTTCTTAGGTTTTAGTTCATTCATCCCAACGGTACTTCTGCTTCTTGTTTCTCAGCTTCTCTAAACTGCAATTGAAACAAACCCCGTTATGGCAACAGACCAGTTCACCACAACCCTTACATTTCCAAGACTTTTCTTGGCTATCAAGGAACTTCTCAATTCCGTTCTCTTTGATGAAATTCAAATTCTCTATCATGCTCATTCTGTAACGAGATCTGTACCTGCTGTCAATGGTTCTCAGCCTATCACATGGAAAGCTACTGCACTCAAAACAGAAAGTGACCTCCTCATTCGCCAATTTGGAACAATGTTTTTTCAGAAAAGCACATTTCTTGTTTCTCGGTCTGCAACCTTTGCAATAAGGCAGTCTGATGCCCTTGTTTTTCAAATCATTCTTATATGACAGGTAGCTAGAGCAGATTGCACAGTTCATTCCACAGGGTGAAATCAACTCAGGATCATTTTCTGCTTTCATTTCAACAAACCAATTCTCAATAGGAGCAATCAACCATTAAGTTCTTCTTCTGTTTTTCCACATCACAAACATTCTAAGGACTCTCTCGAATTTCCTCAGAATCTTCCAATATTACAGAAGCAAAACCAACTGAACATTAAAGGCAAAATGAAAATCCCTCTTTCTCTCTTTTGTCTCCAACAAGAACTACGATGAAAAACTTGAGACTCCCTGAAATCACCATTCATTCAAGGAAAGCAACAATTCTTCCAGCCTTAGGAATTACACAAAACAAGAAACCTACTCCACAGAATTTAGCACAAAACACGATGGAATCAAATAACCTTAAATCAAGCTTTGCATCTCAAACAAACCTGGAATCTGGAAGCCGGGGTAGCCTAGCCTGGCTTGGGCGCCAGACTCATAATCTGGAGTTTCGAATTGGGGCCTTGCCCATGAACCAGAAGTCGCGGGCTCGAATCCCGCCCCACTGGGGGAGCATGCCTCCCTCAGGGCGAACGGCACCATCTGCCGAGCCCGTGAATAGGCAACTTGCTAGCCAGCTTGAGCCTTCCATCTACGTAGGTTACATAAGCCGGTTAGGTGACCACTTTTATGCTGGTACTGTCTCTTGTTGATATTTCAAGTTGATCGTCGAAGCCTTTCTTGACTTGAGCGTTTTTCAACGCAATTCGATCGCCTATTTTCAGTTTATCAGCAGTGTCTGAATGCTTTCGCCAGGCTGAGACCCATATTTTACCAGTGTCATCTTTCATTTCGAAACTTGCAAGTCTCACAGTCTCATTCTTGAATGTTTTGACATGCCTGAGCATCGGCCTGGTAGCAACTTCTCCCTCGACGTTAACGTGGGTCAGTTCTTCTCTTAGATCCGATATTCTCAGGAATTCTTTTTCCGGCACAAAGGCTGCTACGTAGGTCTCTGAGTCGATGTGGATCTCAGGCTTCTGTTCTAGGGCCTTCTTCACTCTGGCGTTTACGATCTGCAGTGAAGCTTCTTCGTTCAGCATCGGTAGGAGCTCATCGACTTTTTCGTTCCATGCCACGACTGATATCTCGCCGTTTTCGTCAGCCAGAATGAACCGCATTACTTTTCCTGAACCTGAATCTTCTCTTTCAAAGGTTGAGGCGGGAAAAACCCTCTTGACCTTCCCGATGACGTTCACTTTCCTGTGCTTTTGATCAAGTGCGATGTGGCCAATCCGCGTCGTGAATTTCATTATCGTAGGATACTTGCCAGGTTCTACGCCTGGAGGATCCGCTTCTACTGTGCACTTCTCTCCGACGTGTAATTCGACTTTTCCCCCGCGGCCTTCTTTTGCGTATGCGTGAGAAACACGCAGTATTTGTCCAATCTTTATGCTTCCGGATTCAACGAGTCTTGTCCTGTCATTCCACATCACGACTCTCACGATGCCCAGTTCATCGGCGATGAGGCAACTTGCAAGTCTGCCTTTTCTGTCTCCATTGAAAGCTTTCGGCGGGAAAACTGCAACGACTCGGCCCACGACTGTGACGTTGCCCAAGCCTGGAACCAAATCCAAGAGCGAGAGCGTGGGGGGCGTGGGACCACTGCCTTGTGTTTCCATGCCCATCTGCGCTGCAATCATGCGTAGAAGGGTTCCCTCGGAGATGAAGCCGCCTGTTCTGTGCTTTTCTTTCTCAAGTTTTTCTGCAATTTCTTTTTCGGAAATCTCAGGGTGCTTCGAGCGGATCTGATCTATGATCTCTTCGTCGGTCATCGGAATTTCGACACAAAACTATTGAAGGTGCCGTATGCATTAAAAGACTATTGGCAGCCTAGCCATTATCCAACACAGCTTCGATGGAAGATGGACGCGACCATACTCTACGATGTGGGCATAGCCTTCGTATTCGTTGGCATAGCCATATCGGTAATCGCGGCTCTGCTCCTCATTTTCCCGGGCTCCAGACGAAATGGAAAGACAAGAGGCGGTGGAGTAATAATCATAGGATTCATTCCAATAGTTTTTGGAACGGACAAGGATTCGATCAAGAAGATTCTGCTGCTTTCGCTCCTGCTAACCGTAACCCTTGCCGTGATAATGATCCTGTATTACGTGTTTTTCAGGTAGGTGAAAATCTGAAGATTGAGGCAAGAGAAGCTGACTCGGAGAACCCGATCCGAGAGGCATGTCATTCAAGTGTTCTACTAACTCTGCTCGTTGCGGGGCTTCTAGTATTCTTCATCGGAACCGTTCTTGACGCTTGCAGCATCCTTTTTGGGTTATGGCAACTCAACAAGTTTCGGGGTCATAATTTTCTTGGGGCCGTTTCCAATAGTTATAGGCGCAGGCCCTCAGCCGATCTTGATTCTCTTGATTGCAGCATCAGTCACTGCTTTGACTGTTTTGGCTTCCTTTCTGAAGCGGAGAAGGCGCAAAAAGGCAGATGACTAGGGTTTTCAGTCTTCTTTCGATTCTTCACCATAATAAGCGTAGAGGAAAATCAGTGCTAGGGCCACGAATGTTGCTGCCATGAGCACGAATTCGAGTGTCGTGAAATATGTTCCCAAGTCCATTTGGGCCGTCTCCACTGTACATCTACATTTGAAGTTTAAATATTTAAGGAGTAGGTTTCTTCCATTCAGCCATCAGGGAATCGTAGAGTTCATCGTGTTCTTCTATGTTCTCATACCACCCTAGGCAATTGGCGATTTTCTGGGCTATTAGATGATAGCAGAGGTGCACTTGTCTGTCCATGACGCGAAAGTAGAAGTCGTCACACGTGCAGAATTCAGCCTGTGGGATAATAAGGTAGTCTCGCTCCTTTCCAACCACGATCCAGATGGTCTTGCCGCTCGGCTTGAAAACGTACTTTTTGACCCTGTTTTCCTTCAAAGCTTCAAAGGCTTTAGTGAAACGTTGGCCGAAAGTCTCGTAGAGGTGCGTCAAGTTTTTGCCCGTTAACTTGCCTTCTGCTTTTGCCTCTTTGCAGACAGTGCTGAGGATGTCGGTTTCTGAGTTTTGGGCCATTTGTTGAGAACCTCAGGAAGTCACGCGGCTAAGACTCGAGCATTGCGTGTGCTAGTCTATGTTGATAGGTTCGCCTTTTGCTTTCCCTTCTTTCATGATTTTGGGAAATGTTACTTCTAGCACGCCGTTCTTGTATCCTGTCTTCGCTTCGGTGACTCTGACTTTCGCGGGCAATTTGATTTCCTTGAAATACCTTCGCTGTGGGATGTCCACTGATATGGTAAGCGTTTCTTCGGTTCCATGCAGTTGAATGTCCTTCTTGTCCACGCCTGGAAGTTCCGCCACAACGTGTACTTCACCGTCAGTTTCAACGATGTCAACTAGGGGTTCACGTTCTTCTTTGACCTCTGGCCCGCGGCGACTCGGCTTAAGGTTTCCAAACTGGTTGATCTCCGGTTTTCCATCAGAGCCTATCTTGACGCTGTAACCGTAAACGAACGGGCCAAACTCACGGCTTGTCGACCCATCTGGGAGCTTGCGTTCTCTGACGTAATCCTTCGGAACTCGAGAAGTGAAACTCTTGAATTCTTCCTCCATCATTTTTTCCATGTCATGGAACATCTTGTCGATGTCTTCGAAGTCCCAATCTCTGAAAAAAGGAGATCGCCGTCTCCTGAACCATTCTGAGGAATGATCATCTTCATCGGACATTTTTCCGGTTCCTCTTTGAAGTGTGAACAAGGCTAAGCTGTATAAGTATTATGCTAGGAGTCACCAGCCCAACATTCTAAGCTGGCCAAGTGTGCCCAAGAAGCTCCCGTCGAGAAGATAAGTCTCTGCCCCTTCCATGTCAACGGCTTCGGAACGAAGAACTGGACCCACTGCAACCCCAGTTTTGCCATCAGCGCCTACGCGTCTTTCGTTCAACGGTCTTCCGCCGAGGAAATCGTTGAATGAGGGCATTATGAAGAGCTGCAGGAATTCAGTCCCAGTTTCTCGGGCTTCAGTCTGCCCTATACTCTTAGGCTTGTGTTTCTGCTTCAGTGTTTTGGCAAGCTGTTTTCGGTTACAGTTCGCCTTTATCCAGACTTGCCTCGTTATTCTGAACCCGGCTGGATCGCGTAGGGAGACGACGGGATGAACGTGTCCCATCACTATCGCCTTGCACGTCAAGATGTCCAATGGTGGCCATTGGTGTCCGTGGAAGAAGCCGACTTTGCCCAGAATAGTGCCAGTTGCAGGCAACAATTCAATGTTTTCCGGTAGAAGGGGTTCGAGGTTTCCATCGTGGTTGCCTCGGATTACACGTATCGTCTGCACCAGTTTTCTTAGTTCAATGAAAAAGTCAGGCACATCCTGCCATTCACTTATTTCTGCAGTGGCGATAGTATGCTTCACATCGCCTAGAATCAGGAGTTCTTCAGGCTTGTATCTGAGTATAAGGTCTTTCAGCCTTCCCAAAAGTTTCGGAGTCTGAGTCGGTACATGTATGCCTTTCCCGGACAATGCCATCTCCCAGCCTATGTGCAGGTCAGCTAATACTATTATTCGCCTCTTCTGAACCTTCAACAGTGCAGCCGGATGCGGCCACAAAGGCGTTATCATCGTTTTTCCTTTTTCTTCTTTAACAGATCGACTATGATCGTGTGTATTCTTTCGTTGGCTGAGGCCACAAATTCGACACTCTGCTTTGGGTTCAGCTTGACGTTCAACGGGCTCAGGTCAGGCGCAGTTATCTTGGCTCCGGCTTCGTTGATTATCAGCCAGGCGGCGGCCATGTCGGTTGGACGAAGCTTCCCGCGTATGTCTATGAAGCCTTCAGTTGTTCCATCTGCAACGTAGCATAGCTCAAGAGCGTTTGCGCCGAAGTGCCGTATGTGCTTTGTTTTTTCGATTAGCCCGCTCAATTGAAGAGCTACTCTTTGAACCTTGTATGAGTTCAGGTCTATTCCGATCACTGCTTCTTCCAATGACGATTCCTCGGAGGGATGGATTTTTTGGCCGTTACGGTAGGCTCCTTTCCCCTTTTGAGCCGTGTACGTTACGTCGTGAAACAGGTCTGCGACCAACGCCGCATGCACAGCATTCAGCGTTGGCTTGTTGGACACGGCGATCGACGTTGCATAGAAAGGTATTCCTCTGGTTAGGTTTGTCGTACCGTCAATGGGATCAGCCGTCACGTAGCATCGATCTGAATGTTTGCCGTATTCTTCGAAGCCCGATTCTTCGCTAATCAGCGTGAATGAGACTTCTTGCTTTCTCAGCGTATCGACGATTGCCCCTTCTGCGGCCAAGTCTATCTTCTTCATTGGGTCACCGCCAGCGCCTATGCCTAAATCAGGCTGAGGCAGACGTGCAGCGGCCAAGAGAGGGCTAATGCGATGTTGCACTTCTTGCTTGCATTGATTAAGAATTTCTAGCCATTCAAGATTGCGTGGCATCATTCATGTTCTCCATTAGCTAACACAGTGCCTAACTGTTTAGGATAAAGGCTTTGTCTGCCAAAGCAAAAGACGTCAAACTGGCTTGCACCGGAGCAAGTTTTAGGTCAACTGACCCTACCGAGACAGAAGACTGCTGCGTAGAATCAGCGTTCTAGAATTAAGTTCTGAAAGAGAGTACCAGAACAGAAACTCACAAGACATTTATTCAGCTGCGAACAAACGATTAACACCATCGGAGTGATATCGACGACCTCAAAGATTGCGAGCGTTCTGGAAATACTCAGTGATGGAAGATGGTGCACGCTCGAGGAGATACGGGAAAAGGCCAAAATTGGTGAGGCGCAGCTTCAGAGGATAATCGATTTTTTGAACGAGTACAATTTCGTTGTAGTCAGAAACGGAGCAGGAAGAAGTGTCAGGTTGAACAAGCTGGCTCAGGAATTTCTGGCTCAGACTTCTACTGCATGAGCGATTTCAAGCCTGCGTAGGCTCTCAGAAACTCTTTACCTTTTTCGGTAACTTGGAAACACTTGGTTTTTGAGCCGTCTCCTTCGATGACTGTGCGGAGAAGGCCTTGCCTGACCAGAAAACGCGAGTAGGATTTGAGTTGTCTGAAACTCAGATTGCACTGATACATAAGGTAAGTTCTCTTGATGCTTCCGCGAGAAGCACCTAAAATATCTGCGATGATATCAAAACGCCCACGATGGTTGTTCCCCTCACTCCTTCCATTCTTGATCAATACGCTCACCCGCGTAGCCTCTGGTCAAGGCTATTTAGGTCTCTCCCTTCTCCCAAAATACACAAGCCGAAGACGGTGATTTAAACATTCTGAAAGCTGGAGTATGCATACGCGATAGAATCGAGAAGATGAGAATATGAGAAAATGGGTTAGGATCTGTCGGTATACAGAGTTTTTCTTATGGCTTCAAGGTCGACGCTCTTGTCCGTGAAGATGCTTATTCTGTTCTCGTCGATGATCATGGACAGCATCTTGACGTTCCTTCCTTCGACCACCACGCTCTTTATGTCGCCTACACCGAAAAGGTCTGAGAGTTCATCGCTTGCGTCGATGGCTGAAGAAGAAAGAATCGCGTAGTCTATTATCCTCGTCGGGTCTTTGACGTCTATCGAAGCAGTGTGAGAGTTTCTCAGTATGTATCCGATGACTCCCTCGCGGCCTCTTATTTCATCAAGCTTCACTCGCAAATCTTTCTCTGATGCGTTCACCTGCACAGCGATGTGTTCGGTGACTTGATCGCCCAGTTGAACACCCTTCTTTTTTCCTGGCATGACCCATGACCTTCTTATCCAATTATGGGCTTGAGCTTGACAAGCTCGCCCTTTCTTATTTCGAGCATTTGCTGAATCTTCTGTGGCATCTGAACGATTCCCTTGCCTTCCTGCTTTTGGTCCTTTATGGGCTTGATCTTGACTCGCATCGATTGTCCCGTGAACGTTTCAATTTCAACCTCCTCTATTCTTTGGTCATCACAGAGCTGCTGCCACTGCTGCAGGGTTGCTTCGTCAACGCGGACGGTGTCTGCTTTTACAAGCAGGCCTTGAAGGTCTTCGACCATGAACTGGTTTGCCATGGTTTCGGCAGATGCGGCTTCAGGATTCGTGGATGGCTCGGCTGGTTCAGCTTCTTTGATTTCAGGCTCGTTGTTGGGTTGTTCAGATGGTTCAGCTTCTTTGATTTCAGGCTCGTTGTCGTTCTGTTCAGTTGTTTCTGCATTTTTCTCGATTACAGTTTGCAGTTCTGGCTCAGGTTCAGTTAGGTTGTTCCTGAGGGCAGCAGGGCTGATCTTGTCAAGAAGCTTAACAACGGTTTTGAAAAGAACGCGGCTTATCATGTTCACGTAGTTCTTGTCTGCACTTTGCGAAGTGATGGTGACGAGGTAATTGTTATTCATGTGGGAAACGTTTACTCTACCCTTGCTGCCCTCAATCGTTATCTGTTCGATTCCGCCCATGGTTTCAGCCTTTTCCAGCAGGCGGTCAAAATCATCGATGACGTGCACGATACTCTGCTGTGGTGTAATCTCGTCAGAAGCGATGATTTCGCCGTCTTCTTTAAACATGAACGCGTTGGTAATGTCTGGACAGAGGTTTCGGATTTCATCCAGAGTGTTCTTTAGTGCAAACGAGTAGAGTTCGTCGTCCATCCCTTTCACTCCGCTTTCTTGGTTCTAAGATATTCTGAAGAGTATGCGTTCAGGAATTCCGTCGGTCTGCAACACGAGATACTTTAGGCCTTCTGTGTCTCCCAGTTGATCAAGCCATTTCAGCGCTTCACGTGTCTTCTGCAACACCAAGAGTCTTTCCTGGTGGCTTCGGACCACTTGTTCTATGGCCGTCAGCTCGTGAAACGGGTTGGCATCAAGCACAAGGCTCAAGTTGCCTATCGAGATTTCGCCGAGCGTTTCAGATGCAGCTTTCTTGCCTGCAAGTTTCATGACGACTTCATGGATCTTCTTCGATTTTTCAGCCAAGTTCCTAATATCGTCCAAGCGACGCAGATACTCGCCTAACGTACTTTTCGTATCGGCAATATTTTTATCCAGTGTTTCAGCTATTTCTTCTGCTGATCCGTACTCTTTTATTTCAACTACCATTTTCTTCTGCACCTCCGAAGAGGAAACAATATAGGGATAGTAGATAGTGACGTTTTGCCCTACCCCCCAATCTCAACAAAGGAAAGGTGGAAGCTCAGCTTATTGTGGAGCCGTCGCAGTGTACGTGAATTGATTGCCCTTCGATGTCCTTGCTTCGATTTCGTATTGGTTACCGTTAACCCACGCTGGAGCCATGGTAACATTTGCAAGCATTTGTGTGTTCGCAGGAATCGTAAACGAAGCGAGTAGCAAGTTTGCGCCATTGTTTATGTGAACCTCTGTGACTGTAACTGGGTTAGTTCCGGTATTCTGCATTGTTACATTTACGAAGCCAGTGGGGTTAGTCCAGAAACTTACTTGTGTTATTTTGATCTGTTCTGTTGCCATGAAGTTGAATGTTAGGGCTCCCATCCATGCTGCTACGGCTATGCTGACTGCGACTGTTACGGCGATGAGTATGATTGAGGCGACTACGGGGCTTAGGGCTTTTCGGCTTCTTAATATTTTCATTTTTTGTTTAATCCCTCCTTTTGGGGCTGTTTGAGTATCTAGTAGAATCAGAGGATTTAAGTCTTACGACTCAATACATCATATTAACCCTTAGTAAAACACAGCTACAATGATCCAACCCTATACGCTAATGGTGACGCCTAGAAGACCATCGCAAAAGAAACTGTACAACAGTTGAGCATCTGCCCTAATGCCTAAAGTTTCAGACTGTCAAAGAACCCCAGCAAAAGCTTCGCGACTCTTTCGCCCAATTCCGTCTTCAAATAGTATTTCTTCAACGGATCAATACGCACACTCTTAGCCAAGCCCAAATCCTCAATCTCAATCATCCTAGCCCTGAAAGTACCGTCACTGAGCGTCAAACGATTCTCCCGCATGAACTCCTTCGCCTCTTTCCATTTTCCCCGACTCATGTGAAGCAGCATAATACAGTCTATAGCATGATCCTTCTCAAGCATGGCCTTTATCGCCGCCGACTTCGGTTCCGTGAGTATACGCTTGATCTTCTCCTCGTCTCCAACCTTAACCATCAACATCATCCTGCCATTCTTACTTCCTACTATAGCTCGAATACCTTTAAAAGATTTAACCTATATTACGATTTAAGTCATATTTCATGGGTCATGGGTCATACTTCTGAAGCTACATGCGTTTCCGTATTAGCGCAACGTGTCCTCGTTTGAGAGGAGAATGGAGAAGGGCAGGCGGTTAATCTCCTCTAGAGAGATCAGCATAGCCAAAGAAAATATCTACGCTGGCTACAGAATCATTGTCCTCTGTTGCCAAAACTGCGGCTACATCGAACTCAACGAAGAAAATGAGGGTTAACCTGTTGAAATAGTTAAGACGTGCCGCGCACGGAAATCATCCATGAAAAATTATAAGGGGAAAGGACAACCAGCGCGCACGGCACATCTAAAATTGTTGAATGATACAAAGCAATTTAAGCCTTATGCTGAGAAGCTTCTTATTGTATTATCAGACAACTCATAAACGCCAGTCTTCTTTTTCAATATTCTCTTTTTCTTCCGGCAAAGGCGTTTCGTCACCGTTGCATGGTCATTGCGGGACTACTGTCTGGGGCATCGAGAGAATGAGGATCTGTTGCGGATTGAAATGTGACTAGCAACATTTTTGCTCTCCTGGTTCAGGATCATAGGCGCACGCTAATCTTGACTGTTGCTTACGTTAAGAGGCAGAACAGACGCGTATGAACCTGCGATTTGATTTGCATATGCCAGTATCGTGCAGGCTGACAAGAGCTAATGGTTTAAATCTTCATGGCAAATATGAACTCATGGCAAAGGCGAGAGGTTGAGATAGAGTGTCATACGTTTTCAACATACCTTTTCGTGATAATCTCAAGCTGAAGCATGTTATTGACTCCGTCAAGGAAGACGTGAAGCTGCAGACACTGTGGAAATGTGCGAACGTGATGGCCATCGACCGCATGGGCTACACTGACCATGGTCCAACGCACGTGAAAATAGTCGCCAACGTGGCGTTGAAGATTCTCAGAATACTCGTTGACAACAAAGTCGTGCCCAGCATCGTCAAGAATTACGGCATGAAAAACGAGGATGCCGAAGTGGTCGTCGTCTTGGGCTCAATCTTTCATGACCTGGGCATGGTGGTCACAAGGGAAGGACACGAGGTTTACGGCGCACTGTTAGCGTCTGCGTTCATAGAGAGGTACATACAGCAAATTTACTCTGAGGAAGAGCGCACGATAGTACTGTCTGAGGCTTTACATGCGATAGTGTCTCACGAAGAACCGAGGAGACCATTGACGGTAGAGGCAGGCATAGTGCGGGTTGCCGACGCCTTGGACATGGAAAAGGGCAGAGCCAGAATTCCATTCGAAGCAGGAAAAGTGGACATACACTCGGTGTCGGCACTTTCAATCGAGAAGGTAGACATTCAAGAAGGCGAAAAAACGCCCGTTAGAGTTAAGATAACGATGTCAAACTCCGCGGGAATCTTCCAAATAGACGAACTGCTCAAACCCAGAATCGAAAACTCCGGAATAAAAAACTACATTCACGTCGTAGCCGAGATAACCGGAGAAAAAGAGACAAAGATTCTGGAGAAATTTGAAATCTAACCGTCACTGCCAGCTCATCATGAAAGAGTCTTGACTTAGGAAGGTCTCAACACTCTTCACACGTTTTGCTCCGCCTCACGTCGATACGGTCAAGGTCACGATACAGAACGATAACGGTGCCTAACCAACTAATGCTGGAAAGGCCGACTTTTTGCGCTGCAAAATTCCCAGCGGCGATTGTTACTGTGGCTTCGCTTCAGAAATCTTCAAGGAGCCGTCGAGTGCTTCAACGAACTTTTCGAAGGAGGCACTTGGAATCCTTGCCCCTGATGCTTTAGGGTGGCCGCCGCCTGAGCCGCCGAAGCGCGGCGCCAGTTCTCTTAGGATCGCGTTCAGGTCTACATCATCTCTCTCGGTTCTCAGGCTCATGTCCACCGTGCGGTCAAAAGTGTCTCCAGCGATTCCCACGGCTGCTCCCGCGATTACCCTAGCATAAGTGGCCGCTTTGCTCACGGAGCCTCCCATGTCCAAGACGTACGAAACCTCGCCGACTGTTTGAACCGTTTTCTCTATCGTCGCAAGAAGATTCTCTTCCTCATGGGTTTGAGTCAAAGCTCTTCCTAAGAGTTCGCCGCTGATGCTGGGAAGACGATTCCTCGATAGCAGCCTGAGGATCTCAAGCTTGAATCTCAAGTCTCTTCTAGTGCCTTCCAACCCTTGAACGAGGACTCCTGCCTCAAAATAGATGGTCCGCTTGTCCCAGTCTTTGAGTGATTCTCGGACGAAAGGCGTATCATCCGCGTAGTCCCCTATGGCCCCGTATATCGCGACCCGACTCATCTTCTTAGATAATTTGTCCTGGAAGGCTCTGAACGTCAACTCAGAGGCGCAAGGACCCAATTCATGAATGACTTTTGCAGAAAAACCTGAAGGTTCAAACTCGGGTGGAAAAGGATGATGATCCACATAAAGCACAGTGTTCCTAGAAGAGAGAACACGCATCCTGGCTGAAACATCGGGCAGCGTCTCCCCGTTCAGGGCAATGTCGCACACTATCACTTGGCTTCCCTCATCAACCTTCCCCAAATCTTGAGCCAATCCAACAGGACTCGTGAAGAACACTCTGGCATCAGGATAAGCAGCCAAGGCCAAGGCTCCTGAACACACTCCATCAGAATCTCCGTGAACCAGAATCCAGGTTGGCATCATGAATCGCCCGTAAGACTATCTTGCCGCAACGATCAATAGAAATTGCCTAAATTAATAAACTCATCCGTACAAAGAATTTCAACCAGTTTCACGGTAAACGAGTCCCCTGCGCGAAAACGATCATAAGGGAAGAGAAAAAATGCTTGGGCTACCAGCCATGCTTTATCGTAGCGGGTTGAGTGGCTTCCTTCTTCCTCTTCTCTGGCTTCTTTGATTCCTTGAACCCTTTGATCCTAATGACTCCGCTTTCTACGGCAACCCAATATTTGTTGTTCAAACGCTCATGGTACACGAATTTGTTCACCAACTTCTTCAACTCTTCAGGAGACAGCTCTTCAGAAACCACAAAAACACTGTTGCCGTCAGAAGTAGCCTCGGCCTTAAGCGTCGTGCGCAAGTAACCGACCAGAGATTCTTTCTCATCCGTCAAATCGCCCAAATCCACCTTCAACTTCTTCTTCCGCCAAGAAAACAACACGCTCAACCTCTGCCATAGGAAAAGACACCTCAGCTTAAAAGGTTCACACTCAAAGTCGCCTGCAAACCCAACGAAAATCACAGATTCATCCTGCGGTTTAAGGCCACACATGAGAACATATCGACCCAAAAAAACCGGCCTAGGAGGGGGGTATCAAATGTTCGGATGTTACAACATCCCAAAATACAGATAACACAAGTTGGCTTTCCTAAACCCACATGGACAAACAATGAAAATCAAGATCAGAAAAACCGACCGGGGGAGGGAGGGGGAGGCCGTCTCTCTCTGTCCACGTGATTTCAACCCAACAGTTGGGCAGGTTCAACCCGCTTCGACCGCCAACCCACAAGAGACTTCATGCCCAAAACCCAAAAAACCGACTAGCGAAGGCACGTCTCGGTGGCCCTCACCGCTGCCTAAAAAGAAGCAGGCTGGCCCATCGAACTATGCTCAAGGAAAAGTCCATCATCAACCCACTCGCAAAGACGAACATACACAAATTGAGCATCGTTCACAGAAACGTATTAAGGCAGCCAACGAAGAAAGTCATGAGTCACGAGTTGAAGGGTTGCGCTTGGAAACGATAGCAGTAAGGGTTGAAGGACTCGCAGTCAACTACGGCTCGTTCGTAGCCGTGGAAAACCTGTCATTCAACGTGAAGGAAGGAGAAATCTACGGACTCCTCGGCCCCAACGGAGCAGGCAAAACGACGACCATCAAAGTTCTCGTCGGAATCCTGGAACCCCGAGCCGGCAAAGTCGAAGTCTACGGCATACCCGTGTCAAACGAAGTCCCCGCCAAGAGCCAAATCGGCTACGTCCCAGAAGAAGTAGTCCTGCTGGACTCACTCACACCGAGAGAATTCTTCGAATTCGTAACCTCAATAAGACGCCTAGACCGAGAAAACGTCAACAGCAGACTTGAAAGGTTCGCGACAGCCTTCGAGCTGAAACAATATTTTGACACGCCCATCGCGGCCCTGTCCATGGGCAACAAACAGAAAGTCGCCATCATCACCGCACTCCTGCACGACCCCAAACTCCTAATACTAGACGAACCCCTCGTCGGCTTGGACGCACGTTCCTCAAAGATCCTCAAAGAACTCATAACTTTCCATGCCAAAAAGGGCGGAGCCGTCATATTCTCGACACACATCATGGAAGTCGCCGAAAAACTCTGCACAAGAGTAGGAATAATAAACAAGGGAAAAATCGTCGAAGAAGGCACCGTCGAAGACCTCCGCAAACTCGTCCGGAGCGCCGAAGGCTCGCTGGAAGACATTTTCCTCAAGGTAACAGAACAGGAAGCCGGCATGCAGGACGTAATAAAAGCGTTAGAAGAGGAGTAACATGCAGTGAAATTCTCTGAACTCTGGCGACTCGCTAGCACAGTCTACAAGGAGGTCTCGTTCCAGTCCATTTTTTCACTACGCGCAGGTTCATCCCTGCCGCGAAGCGGCGGAAGAGACATCAAACAACTCGTCGCCAACGCAAGAATAAACACGCTAATCAGCAAATTGATCACAACAGTCTTCATCGGGATCTTCGCGGGGATCATATTCCTTCCCTTGACGATCAGCATCACCGGTCACACGATGCCGAAACAAACGGCCGTACTAGCCGGCGTCTCAGCATTCTTGGCCGTCGTACTTTTTTTGATAGTCTTCATGGGACTCCAAGTTTCAACGTCGTTCGTATCCTCAAAGATCACAGATGTCCTCAGCCCCCTCCCACTCTCAAAGCAGGAAATCTCAAGAATCGTTTTTTTATGCTTCATAAGAATCTTTGATATCCCCCTCATTGCCGCCCCCGTGATCTTTCTCGCCGTCTACGCCTTCATCGGCGGATCAATACTCGGCGGAATAGTCTCTCTAGGAGGCATAATAACCGCAGAGATCTTCGCCCTGTCCCTCACCACAGTCCTAGCCAGATTCTTCTACCTAAAAGTAACAAGCGCGGGAGGCAGGTCCAAATGGAAAACCCTTCTGAGACTTGTGTTCATGCTAGTCTGGATTCTACCAACCTTTGCAGCATATTTCGTCGTCAATTTTGCAACACAAATAGTCCAATCATTCGCCAGCCTGATGCAGGGCTTCTCATCCTTCTCCCAGATCCTAGTGCTAATTTTTCCATTTTCCTACGGGTTCCTGGCGTCCAGCCTAGCTTTCTTCGGTCAAGTGGACTATACAGTTCTGGCCCTATCCATAGCCGCCTCAGCAGCATACGCGATCCTTGCGTACTACTGTCTGGGATGGGTTACTCAGACTGTCAGGAAAATGGGAGTTTCAGCAATGGGCACAGGTCCGAGAGAAATCGTAAAGGACACGCTAATCAAACCTCAGACTCCGTGGCTCGGGATCATCCGAAAAGACCTGAGAGTAGCCTCAAGGGCACCTTCATACGCGAGCCTATTCTTCTTACCTGTCATACAGACAGCAGTTCTTGCAGTATCATTCTCCTCGTTCAGCGAACTTGGATTGACCACTGCTCTGGGGATTCTGACCGGAATGTCCATGATAACTCTCCTGATTCCGCCAACACTATCTTCAATAGAAGGTTTAGCCTCTGCCTACATGCGACATCTTCCAATGAAAAAAACAACGCTGATCTCAGCGAAGACTTTGCTATCAATATTCACTTACATGCTTTCGCTCATCGTGCTTTCAATCGTCGCACTTTTAATGGGAAAAAGCTTCACATTGATTCTGACTTACGGCGTTATACATGGATTTTCAGTCGCCGCTGCAATCATGCTTGAACTCACGATTCTGACGAGAAAATTCTGGAAAGAAGGGTTTGCAGTCGGCAATCTCTATTCAAGACTCTCAACGTACATTCTGATAGTCATTCCAGGATACATATTAGCGGCAATCCCGATACTCAGCGCCATCGTCGCGTTCCTCTTCGCCCCAATCTTTGTCTTGCCAGCGTTCCTCGCCACAGCGCTCACAGAGTTCACGCTCATGACAGTAGTCGTCATGCTTCAAAAATAGTTCCAAGTCTATTGAAATCGCGTAATCTGCGAGAAAACGCTATTTTTTTCGCCAAAACAAGGTTCACTCTCAAATATTAGCGCGCGCGGTTCACAAGAATCGAAGCTAAAGATGATTGAAACCAAAAGCGGTGGCGACCAGATGGTCCTATGAACAAGTAGTTGCCATCGTAAGGACAGCCCAGATTGATAGCGCGTGCTCCTCGAACTCTTGCGTACTTGGGTTCACTAGTAATTGCCATGCATGGCCAGTCGAAGGCCGAGGGGAAGTAAAGTTGTCTGCAAGCAACCGATATTCTTAAATAAAATACGACTCACTTCATCGTAGCTCAAACAATGCATGGTTGTTGATGGATGTCAGAGGAATTTCGACATATACTTCGAATAGTGGATGTTGACGTAGATGGGACGTTGAAGACGGCTTATGCGCTCGCAAGAATCAAGGGAGTAAGCCTGAACCTTGCAAATGCGTTGCTCAAAATGGCGAAGATAGACCCGGAAAAAAGAGCAGGTTTCTTGACAGAGGCAGAGCTTGAAAGGATTGAGGATGTGGTCAAAGAACCCGCGAGGCATGAATTGCCCGCGTGGCTGTTCAACAGAAGAAAAGATGCTGAATCAGGAAAGGATTCACATTTAATAAGCGCTGATCTTGTTCTTAGAACGAAGATGGATATAGAGCAGATGAAAAACATTAAATCCTGGCGGGGTTATCGCCATGCTTACGGGTTGAAAGTGCGAGGGCAGAGAACTAAGACAACTGGAAGGGCCGGAAAAGCCCTAGGGGTCAAGAAGAAAGAGCTAATTGCGAAGCAAGCTGCAGCGAAGAGTGAGTAATAATGGGTGACCCTAGAAGACAGAGAAAGAAGTATGCAACCCCGCGTTTTCCATGGCGCACTGATGTTCTGCAAGAGGAACTCAAACTGCTGGGACAGTATGGAATGAGGAACAAGCATGAACTATGGCGCCATGAGACCACGCTTTCAAACTTCAGAGGAATAGCCAGATCGCTAATCGGCAGGTCGGCTGAAGAGCGCAAGAAAATGGAAAATGAGCTCGTGGCTAGACTGAAGAAGCTCGGTGTTCTTCATGAGACGGCAGTTCTTGACGACGTGTTAGACTTGACGATAGAAGACCTCTTGGAACGCAGACTTCAAACGATCGTCTTCCGCAAAGGCATGGGAAAGACAATACAGCAGACGCGCCAACTGATAACTCACGGACACATAAGCGTTGGAAATCGGAAGGTTACAATTCCGAGCTACATTGTGACGACGGAAGAGGAGCATCAAATAGCGTATACACCAAGGAGTCCACTTGCAAACGCCACTCATCCTCTTCGGCAGACCATATCGGTTGTAACGACAGCCCCACCGCGACCATCTGAGGCCCCAGCAGGCGAGAAACAATGAGTAGCGGTAGGAAAAACGAGAAGTGGGCCGTAGTCCACATATTCAGTTCTTACAACAACACGCTGATTCACATAACAGACATTTCGGGTGCCGAAACGATAGCCAGAACGTCTGGCGGAATGTTCGTGAAGGCTGACAGGCTAGAGTCTTCCCCGTACGCTGCGATGCGCGCAGCCACGGCTGCTGCAGATGTTGCCAGAGACAAGGGAATAACCGCCATTCACATAAAAGTGAGAGCGCCAGGAGGGTCAGGCCCAAGAACCCCAGGCCCAGGGGCGCAGGCAGCTATCAGGGCCCTCGCAAGAGCAGGGTTTCGCATAGAACGTATCGAAGAGATCACCCCTGTTCCACACGATGGGACGAGAAGGCCTGGAGGTAGAAGAGGAAGAAGAGTTTAGTAAACAATGCTCTCCTTCTTCCTATAGAAAAATTGAAATAATGCACAAAGATTCTATTGAACGGCACAGCAGATATCATAGGCTGTTATGGAGTGGCCAAACAAGTGGAAGTAAAAGTGCTTGAAAAAAACGAGAGGGAAATTCGCCTGTTTATTAAGGGAGTTGACGTTCCCTACGTGAACGCTCTGAGAAGAATAATACTGTCCGAAGTGCCATGCATGGCTATCGACGAGATCGTAATACTTGAAAACTCCTCGATAATTCAGGACGAAACCATAGCCCACAGGCTCGGTCTGGTGCCGCTAAGGACCGACTTGGATAGTTACAATCTGCCTGAGGACTGTTCATGTAAGAGCGAGTTCGGATGCAACCTCTGCCGGGTTACTCTTATGCTCAACGCAGAGGCAAAGGAGGGAACAAGAGCCGTTTATTCAGGCGAGTTGATCTCAGAAAACAAGGAAGTCGTGCCGGTAAGTGACAAGATTCCACTCGTGAAGTTGGCCAAAGAACAAGAGCTTCGGCTTGAGGCTTATGCTAGGCTGGGGAAGGGAAAAAATCATGCTAAATGGCAACCCGTGTCGATGTGCTCATACAAGTACTACCCAAAAATAACTGTTTCAAGCAAGCATTGTGATGCTTGCGGAAAATGTGTAGAGATCTGTCCAAGAAAAGTCTTGGGAAAGGCTGAGAACAAGATAAGCGTTCGCGATTTGATGGCTTGCACACTGTGCCAAGACTGCGTCGAGTCCTGCCATCATGATCCTAGAGCAATAGAAGTTGGGTGGGAAGAAGATACTTTCATATTTGGGCTAGAATCCACCGGTGCCCTTTCTCCGGAAAGAACCATATCAGAAGCTGTCAGAGTTCTGGACAGGCAGCTGAAAGAATTTGAGAGTCAAGTTAAGGTGAAAAAGAGTGAAGAAAGCTAGAACTACGAACCCAGAGCGCATAGAATTGATCCGATTTCTAAGAAAGCAAGGTAGGGAAAACAACGCGAGCATATGGAAGGACATCGCAAAGCGTCTGGGTAGCTCGAGGAGAAAAAACGTGGTAGTGAACATCAGTCGCCTAAACAGATACACGAAGAAGAGCGAAGTCGTTGCGGTTCCCGGAAAGGTTCTGAGCACCGGCGAAATAAATCATCCAGTAACAGTAGCGGCGTTTGCTTTTTCCCAAAAGGCGAGAGAGAAAGTGGCTTCTGCAAAGGGCAAATGCCTTTCATTCTCCGAATTGGTGAAGAAGAACCCTAAAGGATCCAACGTAAGAATCATAGGGTGATAGAATGCGAGAAACATCGAAACCAGCCACGATAATAGATGCACAAGACCTAATTCTTGGAAGAATGGCAACCTACGTGGCCAAACAGCTCCTGAAAGGTGAAGAAATGATAATCGTCAATGCCGAGAAAGCCGTGCTTTCCGGAAGAAAAAGTGGCAAGCTGGCCGATGCGAAAGAATTTCTTGCTGTTGGAGCCCCGATGAGAGGCCCGTTTCATTACAGAAGACCAGATGGAATAGTCAGGAAAAGCGTCAAAGGGATGTTGCCCATCAGGCGTCCGAAGGGCAAGCAGGCACTCAAAAGGCTTAGAGTATACATGGGAACCCCAGACGACCTGAGAAGCATGAAGGTTGAGACGCTGTTAACCGCTCAAGCCAAGAAGCTTACGTGCCCATACATAACGATCGGCGAGTTCGCAAGAGAAATAGGATGGAATCCTGGTGCATAGCCATGCCAGTTAGGAAAGTTTTAGTCGTAAGCGGGAAAAGAAAAACTGCAACGGCTCGCGCAGTCGCGAGGTCTGGTGTAGGAAGAATACGGATAAACAAGATTCCCTTAGAGATTCTGGAGCCAGAGGTGTCGCGTGAAAAAATCAAGGAGCCACTTCTGCAGGCTGGAGAAGACATCTGGAAGCAGCTTGACATGGAAGTGAATGTTTCCGGCGGTGGCTACATGGGCCAAGCAGAAGCGGCAAGAATGGCGATTGCAAATGCCTTGCTGAAGTGGACCAAGAGTGCACATTTGCGCACCATCTTCGCTGAGTATGACAGAACAATGATGGTCGGTGATTCTAGGAAGAAAGAGCCCAAGAAATTCGGCGGACCTGGAGCCAGGGCCAAGGAACAGAAAAGCTACAGATAACGGGGCTTGATGGCATGATCATTCCGGTAAGATGCTTCACTTGCGGCAAATTGATTGGCGACAAATGGGAAGAATTTGCTCGAAGGGTGAAAACTGGAGAAAATGCGGGCGATGTCTTGGATGATCTTGGAATCAAAAGATACTGCTGCCGACGAATGTTGTTGTCACATGTAGAGATCGTCGATGAGGTTCTACGTTTCTACGAAGAAGCTGAAAAACGAAAAGAGGCAAGAACCTACTAGTGCGTAACGAAAAGTGAAAGAGACATGTCAGCGATCATTGAAGATGTCATCGCCAGAAGAGTCTTTAACAGCCGAGGCGAGGAAACGATCGAGGTAGATATCGTAACAGCATCAGGCTTCGGAAGGGCCTCAGCACCTGCTGGGAAAAGCCGCGGAAAAAGCGAAGTTGCCTATTATCCTCAGGGTGGAGTGGATCAGGCCGTAAAGAAGGTTGAGGAGCTTGTAGCTCCTGAAATCGTAGGTCTGAACGCTGATTTTCAAGAAGAAATCGACAGAACGCTGCATGAAATCGACGGGTCCAAGGACTTCCGAGTCATAGGGGGAAACAGCGCTTTCGCCATCTCGGTTGCCAATGCAGAAGCGGCTGCAAACTCATGCGGTTCCTTGCTCTTTCAGCATTTGGGAGGAACGTTAGCCGATGAGCTTCCATACCCGCTTGGAAATTCCATAAGCGGCGGACAACACACGCACGGAAAATCCCCAGATATACAGGAATTCCTAGTCTTTCCACAAGGGGCAGAATCGTTCTTTGAGGCCGCCTCAACGAATGTGCGAGTTCACAGAATCGTGGGAGACATACTGAGAAAGCAAGATAAACTGTTCAATGAAGGAAAAAGCGACGAAGGAGCTTGGGTTGCAAACGTCGGGAATTCGGAGGCACTAGAAATCCTGTCACGCGCGTGTGAAGAAGTGAGCAGTGAACAAGGCTTCGAATGTGCACTAGGCATCGACGTCGCTGCGTCATGCCTCTGGGATGGAAAACAAAAGAAGTACGTCTACGAAAGAGAAAAGACGAAACGGGAATCAGGTGAACAGCTCGACTTCATCTTGAGCCTCATCAACAAGTATCACCTGGCCTACGTTGAAGACCCTTTCCATGAGGAAGACTTCAATAGCTTCCACGAACTGACCGAGAAAGCGAAGAACTGCGTGATCTGCGGCGATGACCTTTTCACCACAAACGATGAAAGGCTGAGTCGCGGCATAAAAGCGCAGGCGGCCAACGCAATCATTATTAAAGTGAACCAAGTCGGTACGCTTACTGACGCCTTGGAAACGGTCGAAATGGCAAGAAAAAACGGATACGCACCGATAATGGCACATCGCTCAGGAGACTCTTGCGATTGGCACATAGCCCATTTGGCGGTCGCCTTCAAATGTCCTGTAATAAAGGCTGGAATAGTCGAAGGCGCACGAATCGCAAAGATAAACGAGCTGATAAGGGTAGAGGAGTTCTTGGGAGATAGAGCCAAAATGGCCGATTTAAAGACGGTTTAGGAGGAAAAAGATATGTCGGAAGACAAGATCGAGAAAGAAGACGAAGATGATGTGACTGAACCAGTAGGAGAAGAGACAAAGTCAGAAGCAGCAATCGAAACGCCTACTGCCGAGACAGGAACTCAAGAAGAAGAATTGCTATTGCCGCGAGACACCATGCTGTCCGCAGGGATACACATCGGGACAAGAATGAAAACGGGTGACATGGAGCAGTTCATATACCGCATTAGACCGGATGGTCTTTTTGTCTTGGACGTCAAGAAAACGGACGATCGGATAAGAGCAGCGGCAAAGTTCTTGGCTCGATTCGAACCAGGAAAAGTGGCAGGTGCTGCAGCGAGGCTTTACGCCCAGGAACCAGTCAAGAAGTTCTGCGAGTTGACCAAGGCAATACCTGTTGTTGGGCGATTCATCCCAGGACTGCTATCGAACCCGCTGTATCCAAACAGGATTGAACCTGAAGTTCTCATCGTCTCTGACCCAAGAGCAGACGGCCAAGCGGTCAAAGAGGCGGCTTCAATAGGAATTCCAGTAATAGCATTATGCAGCACAGACAATGAATTTAGCGGAGTCGACTTGGTCATCCCAACTAACAACAAGGGAAGAAGAGCTCTAGCAGTGATCTATTGGCTCCTAGCCAGGCAAGTACTCAGGGAACGAGGAGAACTCCAATCAGATAAGGATCCAACGTTGACGGTCGACGACTTCGAAGCGAAGATTACGAAGGAAGAGGAGGAAATCTAACCGAATGGCAAAGGTTCGGCTTCCATGCCAAGCCGGAGCCTTCTACAACGGGAGAGTCGAATCGCTAAGAAAACAAATAGCAGAATGTTATCTGCATGAACTGGGGCCCGGAAGACTTCCGGAAGTGGCTGAGAACGGACCGAGACGAGTGATAGGACTGATCTGCCCTCATGCGGGCTACATGTTTTCCGGTCCGGTGGCAGCCCACGCCTACTACAGACTTGCGTTGGACGGCAAGCCTGACGTAGTCGTCGCTTTGGGTCCAAACCACAAAGGCTACGGCAGCGGTTTAGCCATCATGAACGAAGGTTCGTGGCGGACACCGCTCGGCGATGTTGAAGTGGACAGTGAACTGGCTATGAAGATCGCCGAAGAAGCACGAATAGTCGATGTCGACGAGTCTGCACACCGTTATGAACATTCGATCGAGGTTCAACTCCCGTTCCTCCAATATGCTTATGATTCCAATTTCAAAATCGTTCCGATCTGTTTTTTGATGCAAGACTTATCGTCGGCCAGGGAGATCGGGCAGGCCGTAGCCAAGAGTTTGGTCAACAAGAACGCGGTAATCATAGCCTCTTCCGACATGACCCATTATCAACCACAAGAAAAAGCCGTGAAGAACGATTTAGCGGCTCTTAAAGCCGTCGAAGCAATGGACGAGGAAGAGTTCTACTCAGTCATTGAAACTCACGGCATAACAGCTTGCGGATATGGTCCAATCGCTGCTCTAATGGAAGCAGCAAAGGCGCTTGGAGTGAAAGAGGCAAAATTATTATGCTATAAAACCAGTGGAGATGTGACTGGCGACTACTCAAGCGTGGTTGGGTATGCAGCCGTGTGTTTCATAAAATAGTGGTTTGAAATGGGTGTCGTTGCCTCAGCCCCCGCAAAGATAATTCTTTTCGGGGAGCATTTCGTCGTTTATGGAGAGCCGGCGATAGTTCTGGCCATAGACAAGCGAGCCTACGTGAAGATGGAAGCCTCGCGTGACGACAATCTTCATCTTCGTTCCAAGACGCTCAATCTTTCAGGATGCTTTGAAGGCAACAGTTTCAAGGTCGAGCAGGGCAACGCGAGGGAGGCCAAGATAAAATTCGAGCCTGTAAAGCGTGCTGTCGAGAGCGTCTTGGAAAAATACCAGAAGCACATCGGCTTGAACATCGAGATAGACTCTTCCATTCCGGTGGGTGCAGGCCTCGGATCTTCGGCAGCTGTTATTGCCGCAACAGCGGCTGCAACTGGTGCCCTTCTCGACGTAAAACTGTCGAAAGAGGAGATCTTCAGAATAACATATGAAACGGAAAGAATCGTTCACGGTAACCCATCAGGCGTGGACCCCGCAATTTCGACTTTCGGGGGCGCTATTATTTTCCAAGTCGATACAGGTTTCAAACCTTTGGACGCCAAGGAAAACATTCCACTTGTCATAGGCGAAACTGGCGTCGTAAGATCCACGCGAGCCCAGGTTGAAAAAGTCAGGATCATCGTGGAAAAGTACCCAAGAATCGTTGAAAACATCATGAAAGCGGCACGGGAAGTCGTTTTAAGAGCCATAGACGCGTTCAAGGAAAACGACTTAAAGACGCTTGGAGCTCTGATGAACATGAACCATGCTTTGCTCTACGGAATCGGAGTTTCAGACGAGTCCCTAGAATGGCTTGCAAATGCCGCTCGCAAGGCAGGGGCCTTGGGGGCAAAGCTGACAGGCGCAGGCGGCGGCGGATGCATGATAGCATTATCGGAAGATGAGAAGCTTCAACAAGTTTCAGAGGCCATTCACAGAGCTGGCGGAAGACCATTTGTTGCTAGAAAGACGGATGAAGGTGTGAAAATTGAGCGAAGCTAGGACGACTATAATGAAAATCGGGGGTTCCGTAATTACAGACAAGAGCACAGAGCTCACGCCTCAGACACAGATCATAGACCGTTTGGCTAAAGAAACACAGGAAGCTGGCGTGAAGAATCTGATAATCGTTCATGGGGGAGGCAGCTTCGGACACCCTTCAGCACAAAGAAACGCGATCAAAGAAGGCTTGAAGAATTCGAATCAGATTATGGGCTTCGCTGAAACCCATCACTTCATGACGGTACTCAACGGTCTAGTCATGGACTCACTGATCACGCATAACCTTCCAGCCGTAACCATAATGCCGTCATCATGCGTGGTGACTGAAGATGGAAGAATCACGAGCTTCGAAGACAGACCTTTAAAGATGTTGCTACGGATTGGTTTCTTGCCAGTTCTCTATGGGGATGTGGTGCCGGATGCGAAGCTGGGGTTCACGGTGCTATCGGGCGACCAGCTAGTTTCAGCCTTGGCCACGAAGCTGGGCGCACAACGCATCATCGTCGGTGTTGACGTGGACGGACTGTTTGATGTTGACCCTAAGGTTGAGAAAAAGGCAAGGAGATTTTCCCATCTGTCGCTAGATCGACTCAGGCAGCTTCAGGGAAATGTTGGCAAGTCAATCGCTTGCGACGTTACAGGAGGAATGTTTGGCAAGGTTCTTGAGCTTCTGCCAGCATTAGAGCAGGGAATTCCAGTGACTATTCTGAACGCGACAAAGCCAGGTCGCATCTACAAGGCTCTGAAACGAGAAAGCATAGAAGGGACGCTGGTAGAGAAGGGGTAGACCTGACCGAAGAAACGAGAAGAAGAAAGGCAGATCACCTCAGAATTGCATTGAACCGGAACGTCCAAGCAAGACAGGTAACAACGGGCTTAGAGGATGTTCATCTCCTTCATAAGGCGTTGCCAGAAATTGACAAGAATAATGTAGACCTATCCGCGGCGGTTTTCGGTCACAAGTTTGCCGCCCCATTGGTAGTGGGAGCCATAACAGGCGGCATCGAAGAAGCTTTAAGAATCAATGCTTCACTGGCCGAAGCTGCAGAAGAGTTAGGATTGGGAATGGGCGTGGGAAGCCAAAGGGCAGCGATAGAAGATAGAAAACTCGAAAAAACTTTTGCAGTAGCCCGAAAGAAGGCTCCGACAGCTTTTCTGATTGCAAACATAGGTGGAATACAGCTCGTCAACGGGTACGGGCTGAGAGAGGTGAGAAAGGCGATAAAGATGATCGAGGCAGATGCGATTGCAATACACATGAACGCGCTGCAAGAAGCCGTTCAACCGGAAGGCCAGACTAACTTCAAGGGAGTGCTTGAGAAAATACGTGAAATCACTGGTGAAATAGACAAACCGGTAATAGCAAAAGAGACGGGCGCGGGAATATCCGCCGAAGAGGCACGAATGCTTGAGGAGGCTGGGGTCAGGGGCATAGATGTTGGAGGTGCGGGGGGTACAAGCTTTGCGGCAGTTGAATACTATAGGGCAAAAGGACACGAGAACAGCTATCAGCGCAAATTGGGTGACACGTTCTGGGACTGGGGCATTCCGACCGCCGTAAGCATCGTTGAAACTTCTATGAAAACAGAAATGTGTATAATCGGCTCTGGTGGATTGCGAAGCGGCTTAGATGTGGCCAAGGCCTTGGCGCTGGGCGCAAACCTGACAAGCCTATCATACCCCATGCTTAAGGCAGCTAGTAAGAACGCACGCGAAACAAAAGCTGCCTTGTCTCTCTTGATAGATGAGCTGAGAAATACGATGTTCCTCGTCGGAGCAGATTCCGTGGAAGCACTCAGGAAGGCTCCTGCGGTAATAATGGGCAGAACGGCAGAATGGTTGACTGCAAGGGGATTCGACGTGTCTGCGAAAGCACAAGGAAGAATAGACTGTGTTTGACGTAGACAAGTTTCTTGCAGAGAAAGCAGTGTTGATAGACAAAACCATCGAGAAGTATATTCCAAGAGTCTTCTCGGAGAACTCTGCTGTCTTCAGGAGTAACCCGCCGAATTATGCCTATAACCTTGAACCGATCGACAAGGCAATTGCCGATCCGATCTGGGAGTTTCTTGAAAGAGGCGGAAAGAGATGGAGGCCCGCGCTGTTCTTGCTGATCTGCGAAGTGCTGGGCAAGAATTCCAACGACTTCCTTGATTTTGCGATCATCCCGGAAGTGATCCACAATGGGACATTGATGGTAGATGACATTGAGGACGGATCCGAGTTTCGAAGAGGAAAACTAAGTACTTACAAAATATATGGTCTTGACATTGCCATAAACGCCGGAAATGCCATGTATTATCTGCCCCTTCTGCCTCTTATAGAAAAACGAAAGCAAATGTCGCCTATGAAAGCATGCAGAATCTATGAGATTTACACGCAGGAGATGATCAATTTGAGCCTCGGCCAAGCGATGGACATAGCGTGGCACAGTGGCTTGGCGAACGCGAACAATCTAGATGAAAGAGCCTACATGCAAATGTGCGCCTACAAGACCGGAACGCTCGCAAGAATGTCCGCTAAGATTGCTTCCGTATTGGCGGATGCAGACGATGATCTTGTTCACAGCCTTGGCTGTCTTGCGGAAAGCATAGGAATAGCTTTCCAAATGCGTGACGATGTTCTTGATTTGACGGGCGCAGAATTTGAGAAGAAAAAGGGCGGTCGCGGACAAGATATAACCGAAGGAAAACGTACGTTAATCGTTATTCAAACGTTAAAGGTTGCGAACACTAAGGACAAAAAGAGACTTATTGAGATTCTGGACAAGCATACCTCAAACCAGAAGCTTCGGGATGAAGCCATCAACATAATGACGAGATATGGTTCGATAGAACACGCCAAGAAGTTCGCGGAGAAGATGGTTAAAGACAGCTGGCGGCCTGTTCAAGAACTTCTTCCAGACACAGATGGAAGGAAAAACCTGAAATCCTTCACAGAATTTCTAATAGAAAGAAAAATCTGAAACCTACAGAAGTGCGAAATGTTGGCGATTGAAGACATCGAGCTTCGAGAGAATATTAGAAAGGCAGCTTTGCTGAACGCGGTCAGGCATGATGGCAGGGCGCAAGAAGGCGCTGTCATTAGCAAAATACTTGGAGAAAAACCCGTATTAAGGGCCAAGGTCAAAGAGCTGTCAGCCATCGTGAGCAATGTCGTTCGAGAGGTCAACAGTCTTTCACGTGAAGAGCAGAAGCAAATCATCGAAGAGAAATGGCCTGAGATTCTTTTGAAGGAGAAGACTGAGGAGGAAAAGCACTTGCCTCCATTACCTAATGTCGAAAAGTATGCCGAAGTGGTCACACGCTTTTCGCCTAACCCTGATTGTGCCCTCCATCTCGGCAATGCTAGAGCCATAGTCTTGTGCCATGAGTATGCTAGGCTCTACAAGGGCAAGTTTATTTTGCGTTTTGAGGACACGGATCCTAAGATCAAGAGACCTGGCTTGGAGTTTTACGATCGCATACGAGAAGACTTGGCTTGGCTCGGCTGCCTGCCAGATCAAGAGTACATTCAGAGTGACAGAATCCCAATCTACTACGAATATGCTCAGAAACTGTTGAAGGAAGGTAACGCTTACGTTTGCACTTGCGAGCCAAGACTTTTCAAAGAAGCCACGATAGCCAGTCGACCATGTCCTTGCCGTGACTTGTCAGTAGAAGAAAACCTGGCCAGATGGGAACGCATGTTACGAGGTGAGTACAGAGAAGGTGAAGCAGTAGTCCGCGTGAAAACCGACTTGAACCATCCGAACCCAGCGGTCAGGGACTGGCCAGCACTTCGAGTGATAGACATGGAAAAGTCTCCGCACCCGCGAGTCGGAAGCAAGTATCGCGTTTGGCCGTTGTACAACTTGGCTTGCGGCGTGGATGATCACCTGCTCGGCATAACTCACATAATTAGGGGAAAAGAGCATTTGACGAATCAGGTTCGGCAAGAATACATGTACAACCACTTCGGGTGGAAGTATCCTGAAGCTATACATTATGGTCGATTGAAAATCACCGGAGCGTACCTGAGCAAAACAAAAATCGTTCAGGGAATAAGAGAAGGACTGTTCACAGATTGGGATGATCCGAGGCTTGCAACTTTTGCAGCCCTGAGAAGAAGAGGAATCACGCCACAAGCGATTGAGAAGATGATTATTGCCATTGGGCCCAAGACCCAAGATGTTGTTCTAAGCTGGGAGAACTTGTATGCGTACAATCGCAAGATACTTGATCCCGTCGCTGAAAGGTATTTTTTTGTCTTAGACCCAATAGAATTGACTGTAGAAAAAATCCCGCAAGTATTCATTGTAAAGCTTCGTATGCATCCCGATCGTCAAGAAGGGAAAAGCAGACAGTACACGATCAGTCCTGAGAAGGACAATGGTGGAGCGAAGTTCTGGGTTTCAAGGAAAGACTTGGACCCTTCTAAGAACGGATGTGTCGTCCGTCTCATGGAATTGTTCAACGTAAAAATCGAGAATGCAAGTATTTACTCGGCTGTTGCCATTTTCACAAGCGGATCGTACGAAGAAGCCCGGCAGATGAAGACTCAGCTGATACAATGGGTTCCCGTGGGGCAAGATATCCCCTGTCAAGTCGTGAGGCCAGACGCAACCACATCAGATGGGATAGCGGAGAGTTTCTGCAAACAGCTGGAGCCAAACGTGATCGTTCAATTTGAACGCTATGGCTTCGTTAGAATCGACCAAGCTGGAGAAAGGCTGAGGGTCTACTACGCTCACAAATAGAAGCAGGAAGGAATAAAATGCGAAAGCAGGACAAGGTTGCAGTTTGGCCTACATACTTCGATTCTGCGAAAACTAGACGGGAAGGAAGGCGCGTGCCGAAGAATTTGTCCGTGCTGTCCCCCAAAGCCTCAGAAGTGAAGGAGGCGGCCGACAAGCTTCGTCTAAACTGCGAACTCAGGGCAGATGTTGCCTTTCCAAGGACGCCTTGGTCAAGATCGGGGATGATTCTCGTTCAGAAGATTCAATCAAAAGAAGCAACTGTGAGAGAGATAGCGAAACAATTGGTGCAGATTCGACGTGCAACCAATGACACGGTAGAATAAGCTTAGTCCTTTTCTTCCTTTATTAGGACAGCATTAAGCACTCCATCTTGTCCTGGACGCGAAGTGATACGTGCTGCACCAGACGGTGTCTCTATTATTGCGCCTTTGGTAATCACGCCTCGACGGTTGTAGTCAACGTTTGCGGGGTTCTTAGCTACGCGCGTGATCTCAACCTTCTCAGTCTTTCCCGTTTTTGGGTCAGTGACGCACACTTTTCTGTCGCTCAACAACTTGAGCTTCCGGGTTCCTCCCCTTTCTTTTTCGGTTTTACACTTTAGTTCGCCCAGGGCGGTTTCCGCTGGAAAAGAGCCAAGTTCTGCCCTTCTTTTTTTCCTATAGGCACGCTTTCTACCTCCAGAAGATTTCTTCTTACGCATGTCACCGTGCCAAACCGACATCGTTAATTTCTCCTCAATTGCCCACCATAGGCGGTCATTATCACTGTCGTTTCTAATATAAACCTATCCTTTTATAGATGATTCTTCCTGCTTTTCGCCTTCTTCAAAAATGTGTCTTAACTCTCTTTTTATGTTGGCTGGGTCATGGCTGAGAGCGAAGTAATCTGCAAAATACTCCGTCGTCTTGAGTACCGATGATCGCCCGGCCCGTTCACTTGCGACCAAGCCCATTTCTTTCAATACCTTGACGTGACCATACGCGTGATGACCCCTCACGTCGACGACTCTCTTCTGGGAGACAGGCTGCCTATAGGCTATGTAAGAGAGGGTCTTCAATGGACCCATGGAAAGCAGAGGCCTGTTGACAAGCTTTCTGACACGAGGTGTGAAATCGCTTTTAAGTTGCAAGACGTACCTTTCTTCTTTCAATTCTAGTATCTCGAGAGCGGTGTTTCTTTCCGAATATCCTTGGATAAGTGCTTTCACAAGCTTTCTGATTCTGTTCTTTGAACGCGTGTTCAGGACCGAACATAATTCGTTTATGTCTAAAGGGCGACCTGCCACATAAAGTGAAGCTTCAACCAAAGGCAGTTCTTGCTTGACTTTGTCATCAGCCTTCTTCTCCTGAAGGCTCTCACCGGCTTCAGGCTTTCGCTTTTCTACTTTCTGCAAGATTCAAATCTCCGACGCTTATGTATATCTCTTCCGACTCTTCATTTTGCCATAGGTCTACCTTGCTCTCCTGCGCCAAGAAAAGCAGTAGGATAAATGTACGAATGGCTTCGAGTCGTGTCATTCCCTTTATCAAACTCGAAAACTCTATTATGCCGGCTCCTTTCACTCTTTCTGAGAGACATGTGTACAGCTTTTCCATCTGCAATTCAATTTCCATCAGATAGAAATCCAGTTGTGGCAATATTTCAGAAGGAGTAGGAAGGAGGGGTGCCTCGACGGCTTTTTCCAGACGTATCAGTTTCTCCCCTTTCAAAGCGTCGTCTAAGGCTTCAAGAAGATTGTGGATGGTTGTCGAGGCCAATTCGTGTCTTAAGGGCAAGAATAAAGGTGGAGGAAGAAAGTCTTGTGGAACCTTTGCTGGCGGAGGAGGTTCTTCAAGTCTCATCAGAAGTTTCGACTTCATCAAGTATATCAACGCGGAAGAATCCAACGCCACGCCTGAGGCTCTGAAGTCCACTTTTCCGGATTTCTCCATTTCAGTGAGAAATGAGGTCAATAAGTAGGCTATGTTAACGTTCCAAGGTGTAAGCTTTTCAAGCTTGTGGAACTCGAAAAGAATGTTCCATGGGGGGTGAAGATAGAAAGGTTTTCTTTCAACCGTTGAAGACACTAGCTCGGTACCTCCAGCAGGTTAGTCGCGACGACGTTCGATACGCCGTTTCGTCCATAGACTCCATAGATTTTTTGCGCTTTGTTCACCATTTCTGGCTTTAACGTTATTATTACAAATTGGGTTCTCTCAGACTCTTCTAGTAGAAGATCAGCAAGTTTTGACACGTGGAAGGCGTCTAGGTGGGCGTCTACCTCGTCAAGAATGTAGAATGAAGCAGGTGTAAACTCTTTCAAAGCGAATAGAAAGGCAACTGCAGCGACAGAACGCTCGCCACCGCTTGCCCCGCTTACAATTATTGAAGGTTTGTTGAGAAATTGAACTATCATGTCTATGCCGCCGGCGAATGGTTCATCCATGTTCTCGATTTTCAAGGAGGCTGTTCCACCGCCTGTGAGCTTGGCGAAGTATTTCTCTAGGTCGCGACCGATTTTTTCAAATGTATCCATGAAAACGTTCCTTTTCTTTTGTTCAATCTCGTCCATGAATTGAACTATCGCTTGTTTTTCTCTTTCAAGTTCGTTCATCCGTATCGACAATTCCTTGTAACGCGAGATCTGTTCCGCATAATGAGAAAGGGCAAGCTGATTGAGAGCGCCTATCCTCTCGAGTTCAAACTGCATCATCTTGATCGATGTTTCAGCTTCTTCCACCTGCTTAGGCGTCGATTCGACTGGTTGCTCATAACCGAACTGCCTAAGCTGATTGCGATACTGATTGAGTTGAAGGAGAGAGGTCTGGACGTTTAGTTGGAGCTGGTTCAGCAAGCGGTCAACCTGCTCATATTCAGTATCAAGCTTGTGCAATTCTTTATCTATGTCGTCTATTTGGCTCGTGAATTTCTTTGCTTCCTCTCTTGCTGAGAAGATGCTCTTCGAAAGCTCTACCCGGCTTTTTTCTAGTTCGGACAATTCATGCTTCAATGCTTCTCTTTCTTCCAGTGCCTCTTCGACTTCTTTCTCCACTCTTCTCTGCTGTTGTTCGACTTTCGCGAGTTGAATCTTTGAGTTTTGATACCCCACTCTTAGGACATTGTCGAACTGTGACTGATATGTAGAAATACCCGTCTGGAACGTCCCGAGCTTCTGTCGTAGAGTGATTGTCTCTTCTGCAAGCTTCTCCCTTCTGACTTCCATTTCCTGAATGCTCGCCGGGTCCGTTTTTCTTCTCAAAGCAGTCAGGTCTGCCTGTAGCCTTCTGATGTCCTTCTGAATTGAGCTTCTTTCTGCCCTGTGAACCCACATTTGTGACTTCTCAGCGTCTATTTCCTTTTCAAATCGCGCGATGCTGTGATCTACCCGCTTCGTGTTAGACTTCGTTCTTTTCACGCTTCTCTTTACACGAGTCAATTCTCTTTCGAGCGTGGCAATAGCGTCTGAAAGCCTCACAATCTCAACTCTAGTGTTATCAATTTCCTCCTGAAAGAGAGAGACGTCGCTTCCTCTTTTTGAAAGATGCTGCTGCAGGGCCGACACTGCCTCGTCAAGGTTCTTGATGGCAATGTCGCTTGGGATGATCACGGAAAAGTCTATGGGAGCACGATAGTAGCCGGTTTCAAAGGCGCCACCAGACTCGTAAAGATCCCCATCAACCGTTACCGTTCTGTGGCCCTCGCTTGATAGGCTGAAGGCAACTTTGTCATCTGATGCGACTAGGGTATCGCCAAAAACGAAGCAAACGGCGGATTCATAGTTCTTGTCATACTTCATGAATGATGAGGCCAGTCCATTGACGCCTTGCTTTTCGGGCACTTTAGAGAGTTTTGTCCTGGCTGTTCCTTCGATAGGGATTATCTTGATTCTTCCAAGTTTCATTTTTCTTAGGGTTTCAGTGCAAGTGAATGCAGCCTCAAAATCCTTAACCACCACGGCCTCTAGCCATCCCGCTGATGCTGCCTCAACTGCCTTTTGATACGTCCTTTCAATCTTGACCAAGCTGCGAAGTCGACCATAAACGCCTGGGATGACGCCTAAGTCGCCTAGCTCCTCGATGCTTCTCAAAGCTTTTTCTTCTGCAGCTATGGTTTCTGCAAGTTCTCGCTGAGTTGCGAATTCTACAACTGCTTCCCGTGCCGATTCGGATATTTTTCCGGCTTCAGCTATCTCCTTCTGCACGGCTTCTCTCTGGGCGACCCGCCGCTCAAGGTTGCGCTCCAAGTTTTTGAGCTGTGCTTTCTGTTCCTTCTGTACGCTCTCCAATTCGATAAATGATTTCTGAAGTTCGGAAAGTGTTGCGTTGAATCTTTCTCTGCGGTCATACAGGTCCTTCAGTCTCTTGATTCGGATCTTTATTGCTGTCTGACTATTCAGGTATTCAGACCTAAGAAGGGCAATTCTCTTGTGATTATTGTCGAGACTTAACTCTTTCTCGCGGATTCTCTTGCCGTTCTCTCCAAGACCGTCTAAAAGTTGTTCGGTTTCCCGTGCTAGAGCATCATGTTCAGCTTGTTTTGAGCTTTGTTGGTCAGAGATGGCTTCTTGTTCGCTACTTAAATGCCTGATTTCTGAACGATTCTTGCGAATTTCACTACGAAGGGACTCATACTGCTGGACATTGTTCTCTCTTACCCGCGTCAGTCCTTCAAGACTTATTTTTCCAGAACTGATCTTCGTCGTGAGCTCCGTGAGCTTCGATTTCAATTCTCCGATTCTTATCTGAACCTTCAGAACCTGGGAGCCGCCTTCCTCGACGATTTCTGAGCTTAGTTTTCTCCATTCCCCTTCAATTTCCCGTCTCTTCAATCGCCGCCCATCACGGAGTTGTCGAAGCTTTTCAAGCCTTTTTTTGACTTCGTCAGCCTGTGCCGAGTGCTCCTCCACTTTCTTCTGTATCAACGCCATGTCGTGTGAGATCTTTACTGTCTCAAATCTTTTTATCTCGTCCTGAATAAAACTTGCTCTTAAGAGTTCATTCCGTTCTCTCTCCAGATCGTCGAGTCTTTTCTGAACCTCATCGATTCTTCCCATTGCCGTACGTATGGATATGTCTGCCACGCGGAGTTTTTCTTCAGCTTCAGCTTTTTCGGCATCGTATTGGCCGATTCCAACGAGATCCTCAACGATTTTTCTTCGCTCTGAAGCAGATATGTCGGTAAGGCGAGTTATGGTACCTTGCAAGATTATGTTTTGACTTGCGCTGCTTATCCCAGCCATTGAGAGGACTTCCAGGATGTGAGCCCTTGAGATTCTTCTACCGTTGAGCCTGTACACGCTTTGGCCATTGCGGTAGACCTCACGGGAGATAGTGACCGTTGTTGTATCAACTGGCATGCGGCAATCCGTGTTATCAAACTGTATCACGACTTTCGCCATTTTTGCTCTTTCCAGCCCAGCCGTCTCTGAGCCGTGAAAGATGAGTTTGGCAGCTGTCTCCGCACGCAGTCTTCTAGTGCTCATTTCACCGAGAGCAAACAAGAGCGCATCAAGAATATTCGTCTTACCACTGCCATTTGGACCCGTTATGACTGTGAAGCCCTTGTCCAGAGTTACTCTGATGTTCTGCGGGCCGAAAGATTTGAAACCTTTTAGCTCAATCTTCTTAATGTAGGGCATTCAGTTTGCGCCCTCACTTTCTCCGAAACACACAGCATTCTTATTTCGACAACTCTAATATATTTTTGTGAAAGAGCATTGCAGCGTCGAGCTTTGACGGTCACGTACTTGTGGACGTTATTGTTCGGGTTTCAGTCCGTATTTTGCAGCCATTTTCTTGACGAAATCCAATACGAGTTCTTTTGTGCCAAAGATCAGGATTGAACTGTCATCCTGTACTCTGTATGACACAGACGAATCATTAGCTAATGCCTTCAATCTGACAATAGAAAGTTCGGTTGAAGGTTTAACGCGGATCCATTGCTGTTCCCTCGGCAAACTGGAGACAAACCTCGTCTCCTCTTTTTCCTCCATGCCGACTTTTTTACTTGCGTCGTGTAATCGTTTGAGCCATTCGTTTGCGTAGGCTGCTCCGAAGCTCTTTTCTCCTTCAGAAACAAGGTATGACTCCACGCTTCCTAAATATTCCTCAATCTTCTGAGTAGCCTCGCTGCAGCTCGCGTCAGCTTTCAGTATTCTGATCATTGTCCTTGCCGATTTCAAATCGTCCATTACCTGTGGTGGAACGACTTTCCCTTTTTTTCGAAAATCTGCAACCATTTCTTCAAGTATCTTCCATGCTTCTGAATATCCCATGCTGCAGGTTCACCATTACGTGGGGGCATAATGATATGGCACTATAAAGACGTTGTCAAGAGGAGGATGATTCTTTTCTCATGCCCTCATCGTTCGATTCTTGTGCTAGATCATCATGCCATCGAATTCTCTGCTGGGCGCTTCAGATCTGTGCGTGAAAGTGAGTACCTGAGAGGTGGGGAAATTGAGTTATAGCATAGCCCGAAGGCGTCATAAGGTGAATTAGGGTGTGCTCCAACGTGCGTGGTGTCAAGCGTGGTTTCTTCTTCTAAATGCACTTCGTCAGATTCATTGACGTGCATAGCTCGCATTCTTCAATGTTGACAGCAGGGTCGAAGGTCTTATGCATCGCGCATAGGAGTCCTTTGGCGCGCATCGTCTTGCAGATCTGGCACAGGTCTGATATGAACTTTGAATGCGACAAATCGCCTTCAGATAATCGGCATGCAAGCTCGACAATCAGGCCTTTCACCTCGCTGTCGCCATCCAGACTTATGGCTTTTCCTCGCATTTCTCGGTGATACAGGCTGATCGCTGGTTGGCTCACTCCAAGGAGTTTTGCAGTATCAGTTTGCTTCAGCCCATGCTTTGTCATTAGTTCTTTCGCTATCATGGCTCGAACAGCTGGCAGGGCGCATCTTACTGCGACTTCACATGGGACGGACATTTGATGTTTCTTCCTCTTTGTTATGTGTCGAAAGGCATAAATATACTTTATTACAATCGTGATAAGTTCTCAGGGTGAAAGAAGATGAGTTGGCGAAACATCGTTACGCTTTCTGAAGGCGTCTACAATGTGGGAATAAAAGACTGGGACAGAAAGCTTTTTGATGCCTTGATTCCGCTTCCGAACGGAACGACCTACAATGCTTACCTTGTAGTTGGAAATAGCAAGAAAGCCCTGATTGATACTGCAAATCCTGGTTTTGAGAGAGAGTTAGAAGATAAGATTAGAAGAATCACCGATCCGAGTGCCATAGACTACGTGATTATGAATCATGCTGAACCCGACCACGCTGGGTCAATTCCACATTTAATGTCAGTCAATACTGGCGCCAAGCTAGTTGCCACTGCCAAAGGTGCGAAGATGGCCCAGACATATTATAAGGTGCCAGAACGTCGAATAATCGTGGTGCATGACAAGGATAGCATTGATCTTGGCGGTAAGAGTCTTCAGTTCATCGAGGCCCCCATGCTTCACTGGCCAGAGACGATGTTTACTTACCTCGAGGAGGATCGAACCTTGTTTCCATGCGATTTCTTCGGTGCACACTTGGCGCGCGGAATTTTCGATGATGAGGTGGAAGATCTGCTTGTGCATGCTCAGAGATATTTTGGTGAAATAATGATGCCTTTCAGCGTGATGGCTCAGAAGGCCTTGGAGAAGATTAAGGATCTGAAGATTGACGTTATAGCCCCCAGTCATGGGCCGGTGTACAAGAATCCTGAGCGAATTCTCTCCGCGTACAAGAAATGGTCCAAGGGGGAAACTAGGCAAAAGGCCATAATAGTTTATGTGACGATGTGGAAGAACACGGAGAAAATGGTTCAGCCGCTTAGGGAAACGTTGATGTCTGAGGGAATAGAAGTTGCGTCTCATAACTTGGCTGTGGCTGATGTTGGCGACATAGCTAAGGACTTGGTCGATTCAAGGGCCATCGTTCTGGGAGCTCCCGCCGTGCTCGGAGGCGCGCATCCTCTTGCGGTTTATGCGACTTATTTGGTGAAGGTTCTGCGTCCGCCTTTGAAGTTTGGAGTCGTTCTGAGCTCATACGGGTGGGGCGGTGGGGCCATCAAGAGCGTTCAGGAGATTTTGGGTTCGTCAAAGTTGGAGATTGTCGGGTCGATGGAGATAAACGGGCCGCCGTCTGAAAGCGATGTTGAGAGAATCGTAGAAATTGGGAAGGGTCTTGCCGAAAGGATTAAGGCGGACGTAGATATCTGAAGACAGCATTAGAGGATCGAGGTAAGGCTTAGAAGAAAAGTTGAGGATGCAGGGCAGTTTCGAGAAGCGAGTTGTGAAGGGATGAATTATGGATGAGTTGAGTGAAAAACGGAAGAAGATGCTTAAAGAGATAATCTCCGAGTTGCATGCTGGAATTCCACCGCAGGAAGTTAAAGAAAGGTTCAAGAGGGTCTTGGAGGGCGTGAGTTCGGAGGAAATTGCCAAGATCGAACAGGAGCTTGTGAGGGAAGGAATGCCTCGGGAGGAGCTTCAGCGGCTTTGTGACGTGCATATGGCCGTCTTCGGTGAGCAGTTGGAAAAGCAGGAGTTGAAGGTTGCTCCTGAGCATCCGCTTGGTATTCTGTTGGAGGAACACAAAATTCTCCTGCAGCTCTTGGAGAAACTGACTACGACGGCTGACATCATTGGACAGGCGTGTGACATGGTCTATGTCGGAGACGATTTGACGCAGATGAAGAAGATAGTTGAAGAGCTGTCGGACGCTGAGAAGCATTACGTGCGGGAAGAAAACGTGCTGTTTCCAGTGTTGGAAAAGCATGGGATCACGGAGCCGCCTGCGATAATGTGGATGGAGCATGATAAGATTCGTGAGTGTAAGAAGCAGATTTACGGTATGGTCAAGAAGTATGAGGCTAAGGATTTTCAGGAGTTTAAGAAGAGTCTTGTTGATCGTGCGAGATCGTTGAACAGCATGTTGTCGAGTCACATCTTCAAGGAGAACACGGTGCTCTATCCGGCGGCTTTGAAAGTAATTCCGAAGGACGAATGGAGTGGCATAAGGAGTGAATTTGACGAGATTGGCTATTGTTGTTTTACGCCGAAAAACTTGATAGGGCCACCGGCGGCTGTAAGCGATGGAGCAAGTGGTTCGCTTTCGGGTGAAGGGACGTTGAGGTTCGACACGGGAAGTCTTTCGAAAGAGGAGGTTGGGGCCATTCTGGACACGATTCCGGTGGACATATCGTTCGTGGACGCGAACGATGCTGTCAAGTACTTTAATAAGGCTGAGAAGCGAATCTTTGTGAGGACGAAGGCGGTTATCGGAAGAAAGGTGCAGATGTGCCATCCGCAGAAGAGCGTTCACGTGGTGAACAAGATCGTGGAAGCCTTCAAGTCGGGCAAGAAGGACGCGGCTGAATTCTGGATTTCGATGAATGATCGTATGGTCCACATCAGATACTTTGCGGTCAGAGACGATCACGGCAAATACTTGGGAACGCTTGAGGTCACGCAGGACGTTACTGACATCAAGAAGCTTGAGGGACAGAAAAGGCTGCTCGACTGGGAAGCCTGACTAAAAGATCAAGCATAGCATGCCCAACATTCTTTCCTTATCGTTTTGACTTAGTCTCGTTGAACCGTCTGTCCTTACGCGCCTGAAGGTCAGGAATGTTGACCTGCGTTTTTGGGTTGAAATCACGCGGACAGGGAGAGACGGAGAGACGGCCCCTCCTCCCTCCCCCGGTCGGTTTTTCTGATCTTGGGCTGGGCGGCTTGTCGATTCGATGACGGCCTAACCAAATGTTGGGTTGAAAACACGCGAACATTTGATACCCCCTCCTAGGTCGGTTTTTTTGGGTGGTGAGCGTGGGTTCTAATGTGTGTGTTCCTGATGGTGTTGCTGCTTGGAAGTGAACAGACCGTCGTCTTTGTTGGACAATGCGGAGTCGGCTGGCAGAAGCACGCTAGAGTAACGAAGATCGTTTTGAACGAATTGGTTCAAGTGCAGGGCCCCGGGGCGGTGAAAAGCCGATTGGGCAAGGGCGAAGGACACATGTAGAATGATTATAAGACTGGCTGCCCAACGAGTGCGTTGAAGCTCGATGTCGATTGTCGGCTTGGATTTGGCGGGTGTTGAGAGCAGACCCACCGGGTTTTGCGTCCTCAAAGGTATGAGAGCGGAGACCTCGCTGGTCTACGATGATGAAGAATTGTTGAAGAGAATACGGGAAAACAAGCCCAGAGTAGTCGCCATCGACGCTCCACTCAGTCTTCCAGCCGGGAGAGAGTCTATAGAACAGAGGACGAAGGTTCACCTCAGAGAATGCGACAAGGAACTCCTGCGAAGAGGCATAAGGTTCTTCCCAGTCACGCTGGGTCCAATGAGGAAATTGACCAGCCGAGGCATGAACCTGAGAAGAATCCTGGAGAAAAGACGTTTCAAGGTGATCGAGGTCTATCCCGGAGGCGCGCAGGACGTTTTGAAAATCCCCAGAAAGCAGCAGGGAGTCGACAGGCTGAGAGCAGGTCTGGAGCATTTGGGCGTAAAAGGGCTACGTGAAGGAATGAGTGATCATGAATTGGACGCTGTCACGTGTGCTCTCGTAGGAAAACTCTTTTTGGAGGGAAAAAGCGTTACTTATGGCACTCTTGAACAGGCGATAGTAATGCCTAAGTCCGAAGAAAGTTTTCCAAAGGTCTAGAATAGCCTATTCAACGAACGTGGTGTTGGCAAGGGTTGAACATGTCGAGGTTTGGGGCAGAAGCTAGGAAAGTGGTTGAAATCTTGGGTTTAAGATGGGCACCCATCGCGGGAAGGTTTTCGGCCGTCGCTGAAGAGAATGGAGACTCTGCGAGAAGGCTCAGTATTTGTGAAGCCTTCGGTGTGGTGAAACGTGAAAACGTGGTTCTCAACCTTTCCAAGGAGAACTGCACTTGTCCAGGAGGCAGACACTTCACCGGCTTAGAAGTTCTTCCGGTTGAGACCATCGCAAGCTTCGTGACGAAGAAGGGCCACAGCGTCTATAAATCGGTAGACGCCGCTGTAGGTTCGATAAAAAGGCAGCCGCAACCGGTCAATAGAGGCGACTTTTTCATTCTAGGCCCTCTTGAAAAGTTTGAGAAAGAGCCTGACATAGTCTTTCTTCTCGTGAACCCGGCTCAGGCTGAGAGGATTCTCGGGCTTGTTTCCTTCAGAGGCGCTGAGCCTTTCACGTATTATCCTGCAAGCAGCATATGCTCAACGATCACGAACGTTATGGCAAAGGGAAAACCCGAAATAAACCTCATTTCAGCTTTCGAAAGGCGCGGAGGCAGGTGGGCTCCTAACGAGCTTATGGTGGGAATGCCCCTGAAAGATTTTGAAGCTGCGATCGAAAACATCCCTGAATCCGGTTACGGAATGGCCGAAACGTGTTGAATAAAGATGATTGTCAGTGCAAGCTTGGAGTTTTTTCCCAAAACGCTCGGCAAGCAAAAACGAAGCGTGAAGAGTTAATACGGTTGCTTGACTGAAGTTTCAGCAGGCCTATTGGTGCAGAAGATTCTGTTCGATTAAGGTACATGGCTCGTCTTTTTGAAAAAGGCGAGCGGTAGCTCATTGAACTGCAGAAACGGATAATTTAACCTCAGCCTGTCTACAGTATAATGGTAGCTCGGGATCCATGACTTGTCTCGTTTAAATCTCTCACCTCGGAAAGGTACATGCGCGCGCTATCGGGGCCAAGGAATGAAAGCGGGTTCTGGTAACTTGACGGGTGATTCGTCTTCGTGTTAACAGTCGGGTGATAGCATGTGTTTTTGTGTTATTCAAATCGAAATTCTTGGGTTGACACAAATTAAATATGCTAGACTGCGAACCTATT
>JBEKMQ010000003.1:0-216112 GCA_050008435.1 Bathyarchaeia archaeon | reverse complement strand
CATCAGAAGTCTGCTGCACAGAATAGCCAACATCATCGTTCGCGCCACCATACGTTTTGCTCCATTGCATGTTCCCGCTCGCATCCGTCTTAACAAGATAAACATCACAGCCACCTGAACCATAGGACATGGTCTCTCCCGCGATTACGTACCCGCCATCAGAAGTCTGCTGCACAGAATAGCCAACATCATCGTTCGCGCCACCATACGTTTTGCTCCATTGCATGTTCCCGCTCGCATCCGTCTTAACAAGATAAACATCACAGCCACCTGAACCATAGGATGTAGTCAACCCTGCAATCACGTATCCACCATCCGGAGTCACGGCCACAGAATTACCTTCATCCCAGCCGCTTCCACCATACCATTTTTGCCATTGCATGTTCCCGCTCGCATCCGTCTTAACAAGGTAAACATGACCGTTGAAACCAGGACCATAGGATGTAGTCCAGCCTGCAATCACGTATCCACCATCCGGAGTCACGGCCACAGAATAACCAAAGTTGTTACCGCTTCCACCATACGTTTTGCTCCATTGCATGTTCCCGCTCGCATCCGTCTTAACAAGATAAACATCACCATAAACATTACCATAGGATTCAGTCAACCCTGCAATCACGTACCCACCATCCGGAGTCACGGCCACAGAATCACCTTCATCCCAGCCGCTTCCACCATACGTTTTGCTCCATTGCATGTTCCCGCTCGCATCCGTCTTAACAAGATAAACATCAGCCGTATTACCCGAATTGGAGGTTGCAAGCCCTGCGAATATGTATCCGCCATCTGGGGTCAACTGCACAGAACGCCCACTGCCGTTGCCTAATTTTGTTTGGAATGCGGTTGCATACGTGGCGTTGACGTAGTATTCTGGAATGGTACTGACGTTGTCGGCTGCGGCTATTTGAATGTAGTATATTGTTGGCTGTAAGAGTACTGAGATTTTGCAGAAGCCATCTGCGCCTCCGTGCCCGGTGACGTTGGATGCTATCTGAGTCAAGTTTACATAGTAAAGCGACATGCTTATACTCACAAAAGTTCCATAGGCGCATATGACTGCGTTGGAATAGTAGTCAATTCTTAACTCCAGCCAATCGTTGTCTCCACTGGGGTAGATGCTATGCGTCTGCGTCTCACGCATCCTTAACACGTGAGCTTGCGTGTAGTCATTGTCCGGTTCGTAAGAATCTACTGTAGCGTCAGCATTCGCGCTGTTTGGCCTGAGCATCATAAAGGTACTGACGACTAGAATGCCAATCAAAATGATTGCAAAGCTGCTTTCTTTGTTCATTTCTTCTTTCACCCTTGTTTTCTCGAGTGTGTCGAAAACCTAAGAAATTTAACAGAAGAGCAGTTATGGTCACTGAGATATTCACTGTTCTTCATTTTTCTTTTTTCTCCATCCCGATTTCTTCTCTTTTTCACTCTCTTTCTGCCCGTTAATTAGTGCACGGGCTATGAGAGTTCCAACGTAATCAGCGTTGGCTTTCCTGTTTTGTTCTCAGAATGAAAACATCTGCCCGTTTGCTTTGGTGATTATTGCCCAACTGCAGATGCAATCTCATGTGACTCTTGTTTGTCGTTTCTTGTATATATGATTTACCAAAAGAGAAACATGTCAGCAAATTGCCAAGAAATCTATGGAGACGATGCAAATGAAAAAATTTCATTTTCGCTTGCCAAGTTCTTTCGCTACATATGACGGTCGGCGAATGACTAGAACTAGCTGTTACAATACCAGCTGCTATTCTCAGTTCTTTGAGAACTTTTTCTGTAAGTGTTCTGGATCAAAGCCAGCAGTTTGTTTATTCTTGCTGCTCACCACCACTCATTATCACCTAATCTTGGAATTGGTCGTTTTTGGTTCATACTTATATCCCTTGAGTTTTGCTACTTCAACCCCTTGGACATTTGAACCGGACATGGAGACTGGATTAACCAACGTGACCATTGAAAGTAATACCACACTTTACTTCTCGGTTTCAACCTTTTCATCACCGAATTCGTCAAGCTTTAGTTAACCCACATGCGATTCTATTCTTCCTTCAATTTGGAATTAGTTGCGCTGGCGGTACGTTTGACTGTTATGTAGTCTTCCTAAACGCATTTCCATTCTTTTGCGAGGAAGTGCGTATGGTCACTCCTAGGCTCAGGGCGCGCTACTTCTAAGCGTGTTCCTTTCCTCTGCGAATCCTATGCAGTCGGCTTTCCTCTGTCTGTACATGGTGGAGAGTGTTGGAACATAAACCTCTTGTTCATGAAGCTCAACCTAACTTCTATCAAACTTCGGCAAGTTGCGGCTGAACCTAGAGAACTGGGTTCTAGTAGTAGTATCTTATCGTCACGGCTATAGTCACTCCATCGGACAAGTTTGTGTTGCCCACTCTGATTTCTATGTTGGGAGCGGGAAGAGCTGGAAAAACTGCTGTTCCGTTTGTGCCTACAACTATTTGATTGTCGTAGTCAACGCCATACCATGAGGAGTAGGTCACTCGAACGTATGCATTTGTGGTGTTCGACTCAACGTGAACCTTGATGTACCCCGCATAGTTCGCCCCGCCATAGGTTGCTCCTCTTATGGCCCACGTTGTGTAGGAGTTTGCCTGCTGCGGCATCGTTTCGCCCCCAGCCCACTCTGTGTACTTAGTCAAGTTGGCCACACTGTTGAGATCGTTGACTGTATCGTTGAGATTGCTAAGTTGGCTTTTTAGATTTGTGACTTGAGAGTTTAGGGAAGATATTTGTGAGTTCAAAGATTCTATCTGAGTATTCTTGGTCCCTATGATGCTGTCTTTGCCACTAGTTATCGACGTATAGTGTGCAATCGCTCCAACTAAGCCAACTACTAGAATGACGCAGACTGTTCCCAGAGCAATAACGGCCTTTCTGACCACAACTTTCTTTTCGCTCGTTCCTCAACCCTCAAGATCTTGATGACAAACGATAATATAAGACCTACCTGAATGATTTAATAGACCTAACTTCTCAGTTCCCCACCACAGCATTCTGAATTGAGTTTCTTAAGACTAACCCAATGATAGACCAATCATCGAAATCCAAGCATTTCGCCCTAGACTTTCCAGCATTGCATAATTCTTGGAAACGATTGCTTGATTTCACTGATTTTACCGACCAAATCGGGGTGAGTGCTGCTTTTGAAGGATTCGCAGATTCGATAGTGCCAGCGGCTCTTTTCGCCGCGGCGGAGGGGATAGGGAAATCGTATGTTCTTCCAATGGCCAATGCTATGTATAACGCATGGATCGCCGCCGGATATACGGCGGTTTTCTACACGCAGCTCAACCTATTGGTTTCAATATGGCGCCATCCTTTTCAGCAAACACTTTCGATCTGACATATGCGAGCGAGGGAGCGAGTGTATATGGTGCGCTAGACATAGCAGGGTACTTCTACGACACGAATACATACCTGTATAGGAGAGGTGAGCTTTTCACGACAGAAGAGGAGCTTGCAGGATTGAAGAGTCAAGCTGACCAAGCACGCTAGTGCTCAAGATTGGCAGGCAGAACTTCAACAGATTCAGAAGGATGCAGCAGGTCTGGCGAATTCAGCTGATCCTGACGGTTTATCCTTCAGCTTTTGGTTCCCTGTCCCGATCAGTTATTTGCTTGTAACGTCGTCAGGAAATGGCTTCGCTGTCGAGATAAACTCAACAAGCGCGACATTGTCGCAAGGCAACCATTCGTTCACAGTGCAGAATGGCAATTGATCAATCAACTTTGAGAATTCGTTTAACCTAAGCGATTCAGAAGGTTGCTCTTACTTAGTCATAGTTGATCCCCCTAGAGGCGTAGCATCGCTTGAGGCCCAACAGGTCAGCAACATTTCCATTGTGACTTTCCAACCTACCGAAAACACCAGTATCAACGTAATCCAAGTAGAACAAGTACAGTCTTCCAGCTTGACGTTCATCTTAAGTGACGATGTAGCGGTTGTCGACGTCACACCGTATCGTAATTGGGTATACGAAGGCTGGTCAGTGAACATAAACGTCACAGTTGCTAATCTGGGGAACTTCACGGAAAATGCGACTTTAGACCTCTACTATAACTTAACTGCAGGCAGCAAAATCGGTACAGAAACGGTCAGCTTATCTCCAAACGAAACCGAAACATTGACCTTCACTTGGAACACAACGGGCATCAAACCTGGCCTTAGCTGCGCTATAACAGCCAACGCAACAATCCCATTCGACAGCAACATGAACCAACAACCTGTTTGAAAGCCCAATCAAGATTGAGGTGAGGATTCTGGGCGACATTAGCGGCGACGGAAAAGTTGACGGCAAAGACCTAACCCTGGTAGCGTCGTCTTTCGCATCTTACGGTCCGGACTATCTGTATCCGAGCTCACCACCGTCTCCAAAATGGAATCTGGACTGTGACATAAACGGCGACGGCAAAGTTGACGGCAAAGACATCGTGCTGGTCGCTCGAAACTTCGGGAAATGAACTCTCTTTAACACCCTTTTTTTCTTCAAACGTGCGAGTTTGACCCAGTCCATGCATTGTGGACGTTGCAGTGGCATTGAACAGTCCTATGGGGAATTGAGAAAACCACGTATATACTATAGAATCGGTTTGCCCTGGTTTCCATAGGACAATCTAAGCATGCTAAGACGTTGGTGCAAGAGCGTGTGCAAGACGGCAAAATCGTTGCGTTCGCTCAGCGCGAGATTTAGTATTCTTCCTTCTTCCAGACGTTGTACGGGCATTGTCTCCAGCAGTATGTGCTGCTTTTGTAAATGCAGTCCTGACATTCGAGTCTGTCAAACCGTCTACGCTTGCTCATAAACAGACTTCAATACTCTAATGAACTTCTTTCTCATTAAGTCTTGGATCTTGCGCGCGCGACAATAATTAGCCAATAACCGTGTTTGGGTCAGGTGCTCTTCTCCTTATTATTCTCAGGGCAACGACTACAGGTATTCCGTGATTCTTATAAGGAATGCCATCAATAGTCAAGACTGTTTCGTCCAATTCCTTATAGTTCATTATCTTGAAGCAGTCCTCGTATGTGTAGACACGAATCGCCCCATCACCTTCTAGATAGAGAACCACTGTATTCTCTTCTTTTCTGACGTCTGTGCACCGCCCACAAACCCTTATGGGGTGAAGCTTATCTCTAATGGCCCTTTGAAGGAATCGCTCAAAACTCTCATAGGAATAGGGATTATGCATTTTCGTTATCTTATCACTGATCTTGCGTATCAAAGAGTCGAGTGCTTCGTCGTCAATGAATGCACCAAGTCCTACAAGTTCGAAAAAGATCTTCTTAATGGTGTTCAATACAACACTTTTCTTCTCTACTAGGTACACGGTATCGCCTAGTGTGATCATTCTTTTCGATTCCGCATTCGCAGTCTCCATTACATAGTTAACACCATATTTCGGATCAAACTGTCTGGCAATTGTTCCGTTAACGAAATTTCGGACTTGCGTGAATAGCCTCTGGAACCCAGGAAAAGAAAGATAGAATTCCTTCTGACTCTCAACTTCCTCAGATAGTGAAACATCCAACCCTCTACTTGTCTTCTCCAACTTGATTGCATTCGCGCTTTTGAATTGCATGAAATGATTTATGAATGTCTTTGAAAGCGGGTTCACCTTGGCCTTTGTTGTCTCAGCCGCGATGTCAACATTTTCTGCATCATTCAGAGAATCTAGTGAACAAACGTCTATCTCATGTGCGTCAACGCCGTATTTGTCCCAACAAAAAATCTCGCATAAGTCTCCCAAGAATGCAGCATAGCTTTTATGCATTCCGAGGCTTTTTAGAGCTAACAAGACGATCAGAATATCAAACGGAGGACTCTCGTCAGTTGGCGTTGATCGCCCTTACTAATTATAAATCATGCGAGATATATTTAAATATTAACTCTCATTTAGGTCTGATCTCGCGTATAATAATAATGATGCGAGAATACCGTAAAAACCGAGTGCAGCTTTTTCTGACAGTAACGATTAGCGGGAAGGCTTAATCGTGGGCAAGGCACGCAGCTATCATCTCCCCCCAGATCGTGAGCCTAATTCTTTTCTCTCGGTTTATTTTCTCAACAACTATCATTCCGTACTTCTCCAATCCGTCAAGAATTCTGCCCAATTTCATATAATTCTTCTTTTCTCTTGACATCTTAAGCTCATCCAAAAGGTTTGAGAGACCATCTAAAGTTCCGCTTGCCTTAGATACTGTCAACAATATGTCCGCAGCATTACTCTCTCTCAAATCCTCCACAGGAATTGAACGGATAGTCGGAAGCTCAATCGAATCACCGCCTTCGTCAGTGACAACGTTCTTAGGGTATTGTTCTGGTTCCAGAGGTTTCTTGGCCTTGGTGTAGAAAAGCTTAATGTTCTTGTGTATGGTAGCCATGGCTAATATTGAGATTTCGGGGATCTCTGGAACTGAAGTTAAGTCTATCCATATTTCTGGAGAACTGACATTTTTGGAAACATCAGCAATAGCCGAATCCAAGTCCTCGAAGAAATCTCTATAGTTCTCAAAGTTGCAAGGTAACACTTTGATCTGTTTTTCATAGAAGAAGCCTATCTTTTCCGTAATTTCTTTGGCGTTGCGTTCCGTGCATTCGACCCAAACGTTGCCCTTCTCACCTTTAGCAACCAAGAGGTAGATCCATTCAGGTTTCAGCCATTTGACGCCCTTCAAAACCCTATTCTTGTAGATACCTACTGGCGATACCAGTACTCTTGTCATACGCTTTAATCCTTCTATTCACGCATTATTTGCAGCGGTCTATACAGTATTGTCAATGTCTTATTAAACATTACCTTAAGGAAACGACATATTATTTAATGACGGATTACTATATTTTCTTAGTAGAAGACATGAAAAAGGAGCAACATCATATGGCACCGCTGCAAGAACAACCACAATTTGAGGCCAAGAAGGTGATACAGCTTTCTAGGAATGCCCTCGAAGTTCTCAGAGCAAGATATCTACTAAAAGATGAGAAAGGAAACACTGCTGAAACACCAGAGGAGATGTTTCGAAGAGTTGCCAGTAGTGCGGTACAAGCCGAGTTTTTGTATGACCAGAAAACCGACATTGCAGGTTTGGAGGCAGACTTCTACAAAATGATGGCAAGCCTTGAATTTTTGCCCAATTCTCCAACGATGATGAACGCAGGTACAATGCTAGGGCAGCTCTCAGCGTGTTTTGTGTTGCCAGTTAGTGATTCTATGCAAAGAATCTTTCGTGCTGTGGAGCACATGAGCTTAATTCAACAATCAGGTGGCGGAACTGGGTTCTCGTTCTCGAGCTTGAGACCAAGAAATGACATTGTCAAAACCACAATGGGAGCTGCCTCAGGCCCGATTTCTTTCATGCGCGTCTTTGACATAGCAACTGAAGTAGTCAAGCAAGGTGGGAAAAGAAGAGGCGCAAATATGGGCATACTCTCAGTCTATCACCCAGACATAAAAGACTTCATTACTGCAAAAATGGATGGTGTTTCGTTTGCCAATTTCAATCTTTCGGTTGCTGTTACTGAGGAATTCATGAAGAAGGTTGCAGCCGATCAAGAATATGATTTGATCAACCCACGAACAAGAGAGCCAGTAGAAAGACTGAAGGCGAGAATGGTTTTCAACATGATTGCCCGCTGTGCATGGAAGACTGGTGATCCTGGTATAGTATTCATCGATGAAATAAATAAACACAATCCAACGCCGAATATTGGAAGGATCGAGAGCACAAACCCTTGTGGGGAGCAACCATTACTTCCATATGAATCATGCAATCTCGGCTCAATAAACGTGGCCAGATTCGCCAAAGGCAAGAACATCGACTGGCAAAGATTAAGAGACATTGTTCGATTGGCAGTCAGGTTTTTGGATGATGTCATAGATGTGAACAAATATCCGCTTCCGGAAATAGAGAAAATGACAAGGGCCAACAGGAAGATCGGGCTTGGCATTATGGGATTCGCGGATTTGCTAATTTCTCTTTGGATACCCTATAACTCCAACGAAGCACTGGCAATCGCAGAGAAATTAATGGGATTCATAGATAATGAAGCAAGATGTATGTCAATAGAACTTGCAGAAAAGAGAGGTTCCTTCCGTAATTTTAAAGGAAGCGTTTGGGAAAGGAGAGGTTTTGTCCAAATGCGCAATGCCGCTATCACAACAATCGCGCCTACTGGATCCTTGAGCATTATTGCAGGCTGTTCAAGTGGAATCGAGCCGTTATTCGCTGTGGTCTTCGTGCGCAACATTCTAGATGGGACTCGACTGCTAGAGATACACCCATTGTTTGAGCAAGTGGCAAAAGAATATGGCATCTACGATGATGTCTCAGTGAGAAGAATTGCCCAAACAGGATCGCTACAGCATTTGGAGAGCATACCGCGGGAGATTAGAGATGTATTCGTTACGGCACACGACATTTCGCCAAAGTGGCACGTTGAGATGCAAGCAGCTTTCCAGCGGCACTGTGATAACGCAGTATCTAAAACCGTCAACTTACATGAGAAAGCAACTGTAGAAGATGTCGAGAAAATATTCTGGGAAGCATTCAATCTGGGATGCAAGGGCATCACAGTCTACAGGTATGGTAGCAAAGGTCAGCAGGTTTTGGAGTTTGACCGAGATTTTGCAAGTGTGAATCTGAAAAAAGATAGTATGATGAGGTCTTTCAGTGCTGGTCCCGAATACTCTGGTGGCTGCCCCACAAATCAATGCCCTTCCTGAGACGGATGTAGTTATTGCTCTTAGCGCGCATGCGTGTTCCTAAAATGGTCAAAAATGCTCTTAATTCCGTTTTGGACGTTTCTGCTGTATTCGAGCAAGACAGATACCAAAGAAAATCAGGAACAATTATGAAGCCAACACGATCCTCAAATCCTGAAAGGCGAACAAACACCATTTTTGCCAATTTAGAAAAGCACATGCGCGCGAGTGGTTGAAGAGAACGGAACTGTAGACGGCCAAGACTTCAAGGAGTTTACGCTTGAAAAGCTCTTTTCGTGGGCAAACTAGAAGAGACATTCCCTGGCGCCTACAGCTCCTAAAAAGTATCTTATCTCTGCGTTAAGTGTTTTTCCATGTTGCAGAACGTTTAAAGCATGAAAATAATTATCGTTATTCATGAAATTTCCGAAGCCAAAGTCTAAAGCTGCTAAATTGGTTCTCGCGCCATTCATGTTCACAGTCGGCTTCATAGGCTTCGCAGTTGCACAAGCGGCAGAAAACAAAATCAGTAGGCGCGAGGCAGTTAAAAGAAGCAAGAGGTAATGGTTAACTGCGTGAGTGCGCGCGAAAGTTATAATTTGTCTTTCAGGTACTCGTCGACCAAAGTTATCCAGTTTTTTCCTTCCAGAACTAGAGGAACCAGTCGCCATAAATCCCTATTTATGTAGAAAGAAACGACTGAGTAGTGGCTTAGGGTGCTTTCCACCAAATCTTCAGTGAAACCCATAAGCGCATTGTAATTACTGAGCTTATTTTGTATCGTCATCAGATTGTTTATTTCTTTATAATCGTCAGACGAACTGGCTTTGCTAACCGCCTCAGGAATAATATTACTTGCCAAAAGAGAAAAATCAGCGTCGTTTAATTCCTTAGATTCCCTCTTATTTGCGAACCCTTTCACTCTCTCGACAAGGTCTCTGCGGCCAATCTTTTCGCTCATTTTAAGAACCATGGCCTTAAACTGCTGCCTATCGTTTTCAAAACCTGAAGGCACGTCTGGAACGCGTTCCAATTGAAAAAGTCTAGGATTGTCTATTATCACTCTGCAACATGGAAACTCCACAAATGTGCCGATGTAAATATTGAAGCTACCGAAATTGGCTTCTTCAACTCCCCTAGGGTCAATAAGACCTTTGTACTTCTCGGAATTAGTAATTCCCTCATATTGGCACTTTCCCGGGACAGATTCCCCACCGCTTAACAATATCTTATTAACGAAGTCTTTTACCTCGTCTTGTCCGTACTTATCGAATAGTTCTTGTTCTCTCTTTGCGTTAAATGAAGTTATCACTGCGAAGGAAAAACTGAAAAGCAAATTCTGATCTCTGTTCTCAACGGTGGCGCGCACTCCGACCTGCTGGGGAAATTCTTTCTCAATTTGTTGTTTCCACTCGTCCTTAAATTCGTCGAAAATCCCGCTTACGGGTTTATCGTAGTCTCCTCCTGTCAGTTTTGCCATTATGTCAGAGAACGCAAATCCAGAAAGGGCTGCTTTTGTTTTTTCCAGGTTTTCTTTTTGTTGCAGCGACGGAGGATAAAAGGGCGTCAGCCAGCTGAAAGGTTTGCCTCCTTCTGGGGTGGTGGCTTCAGTATAGTCCCATTCGTTTGCCCGTGCTTGAGGTGTTTTCGGAAGCGAACTGGAGTGTAATACCTTACCCCACTCGCCCCATTCTGCCATGCTAGCTCTTGACTCGGGTTTCTCTGTTTCCCACTCGTCAATCGCTTTTATCAAGTTGTCTAGTTTGTTTGCGATGGGGAATGAATGCCCATAGAATTTGGATTTTAGTTCTTCCACTTTCACCTTACAAGGCTTAAGGAGAACATTCATAATCACTTCAGCAAACGATGTGCGCTCCAGGATTTTGACGTAAAGGAGTTTTACGTATTCGCCTGAGCCGACTCTAACACTTTTTCTAGCCATTTCTTTGCTTAACCCCTCAGAGGGTTTAGCAACAATTTCAAGTAATTCCTGAACCTGTTGTCTTTCGTTCTTTTTCATAGCCTCTTGAATCTTCAATTTAATTTCGTCTTTTGAAAGAACAGCAATTTTGCGGTCAGGTTTTGCCTCGTTCGAGCTCTTGCTTAGATCGGTAACAAGAATATGTCCCTCAGTTAGCCAGGCCCAAAACTCAGCTTCTGTTTTTTTCTTTGGATCGAATTCTTGAGGAATTTGTTCTCTTTCTCTTCCGGAAGACATGACTTGTTTCCACTTCATTGACTTGCGAACACTGAACAATACGTATCACAATCTTGTTAATAAGATTTTCGCATATGTAGCACTCGGTTTCAAATGGTGTAGTATGACTTGTAGCATAAGCCTTAAGTATTTGTGTAGCACAGTATGTTTTAGCAATGTACATTGTAGTCGAAGAAAAAAATGGAGGTGAACTGCAAAAATGGGGCGAGGTGGTGGGCGTTCGTCAAACGACCAACGATCAGATGCAAAGAATCCAACCAGCCAAGAGCACAAAGATGCAATGGACAATCACAGCGAGCAATTGAACCCTAACAATGAGAAATGCCAATCTGAAGATTGAGCAAGAAGGTCTTGAATAGACAAAAACGTAAGAGCGAGGGTAACAAGGGGCTCAGGTCAACACTTTGTCGCTCTCACTTTACCCACTTTTTTATTATCGAGAAAGGTCTTAAAGATTTGCCTCGCAATATCACCTTTTCTCTTAACATTCTGAATCCAGCGTGCGCTAGTCTAGCAACGGATGCTCAGTCTCGAAAAATATGATAAGTGTTCATTATTCGGAATTCTGTGTTCGAATTCATAAACAATATCTGAAGGCTGGAACAGAGAATGCTTGCTTCAACCCAGGTGTGCGAGTTTGCCGGCTTGTCCCTTTTGCGGAAGTGAAGGCTATACAGTCTTCGGATGCCCAATCTGCCGTGGCCAAATAAGGAGCCGCAAGTATTGCCCAAGCTGCAAGGGTTCTCATACTTTCACTATTCTGGAGGGAAGATATGGCTGTTGGAACTGCGGCACTGTATATAGCTCTCTTCGCGAACTCGATCAATACGATCGTTCAAATGTGCATTACGGAACGCCCATGCGCATTAGTCGCCAACCACGATCGACGTATCAGCAACAGCCCCCACCACCTGCGTACCTGTGTCCTGATTGCAGTCAGCCACTAGTATTTGTTCCTGAATATGCCAGGTTCTACTGCTACAGATGCCAGCAATACAAGTAGCACTTTAGCGCACTGGAAAAAGACTGGAGCAACTGAAGGCTTTCGGGCCGCATAGAAAAATGACACGTAAAAATATTTTTAAGCAAGGCATTCTTACTTTTATCTGTAGCAGCGTATTACTGCGTTCTGAGCCGCCCGCGAGTGGCTTGCTAGTTCTGTCTATATTGGGTACTCGCGCTTGCGCCAACGTGTACGAAGGATAAGTCGTTTTCTATAATGCTTTAGGTCTAAGTGCAACACCTTTTGAGCGGGCGTGTTGGCTGTTTACATCGTTGCAAATAGACGTAGCATAGATATGATTAGTAACACAAGAAAACAATCCAAGGAGGTGATTATATTGAAAAAATGTATGACGATAAAGACTCGGAAAGTAGCTGACATAGAACCTGATTCTTTAGAAGCTAATGCAAAACAACTAGCAGGATTCTTGGATGGAGAAGGAACATTCACTGTACTAGTGAAAAAGAGCCGACCTCTACACTTCAGTCCGATGATAGAGGCTCCAAATACTGATGAACAAGTAATTCAATGGGTCGCTGAAATACTGGGAACAGATTACAAAAACTACGTGAAAAAGAACAAGCCATACCACAAAAAAATACACTATCTCAGAGTCACCACGCAAAATGAGGTCAAGCAAATATGTCATGCCCTACTCCCCTATGCGAAGACAAAGCGCAAACAGATTATGCAGTTAATCTTGGATTTCTTCTTGGTGAAAGAAACTCTTCCCAAACGAAAGAACGACCCACGCCGAAGAGACGCTCTGCTTAAGATGATAGATATATGGATAGAAATAAAGAAGCTAAACAATAGAGGCAAACCCCCTGATTACGAGAGGATGCGCAACGAATTAATAGACAGAATATGATTATTTTCGCAATACGCGCGCTACTTCAGGATACGTACCTCACCGATGAGCACGCAAACTCGTGGCTTAGAAAGCCTCGTTAAAGAACTATCAAAGTTGGAGAAAAGTTGAACTGACTAGAGAAGCCAAGTTGGAAATCAAAAAAGCAGTCTGAATTTCTTGCCTTGCTTGCCACTGTCCGAGAGAAGGAGGAGGCCGCTGACCCTGAGGCGGCTGAAGGCTCTGGAAAAGTGGCAATGGAGGCAAAAGAATCACATTGCTTCCGAGAAAAGCAAGCTGCTCCTTAAAAAAGTTCAACCATTCAGAGAAATCAAGTTGGAAATAAGAAATCCAGCTTAAATCTGTTCTCTTGCTGGACAACTCCTGTTACGGTCCGACGGCCGCTGACCGTGAGGCTGCTGAGACGGCTGGAACAGTGTCCCACAAGGTCCGCAATTCTAGTTGCTTTTCTGAAACAGGACTTGTTTTATTGAATTAGTTGAACCTGAAACGAAGGTTGAAGAATATGAGGCGGAGATTTAGAATACCAAGCCTGCAATGACCGACCAGGTACCAAACAAAAAAAGACTATCCGAAGCAATAGGAGACACTTTCGGGCTAGAAACAGGCTTGTTTCCTTTTGCACACACAGGACTTCTCGGACCACTCTCCTCTCTATACTCTCTTAGGTCTCCTGAAGCCTTTCCAGAAAGGTCCTTAGGCTCCTGTGTGTCCAACTGTTTTACGTTGCTTTTCTTGTTGCGGTTTGTTTCCTTTGACCCTACTGACCTTACTCTGATCTTGTACCTCAGTCAATTGAAATTCTTCTAGTTGATTTGGAGTTTGTTTTCCTACTGTCTCAGTAGGCTCTTTGTTTCAAGTTGCTTTCCTCCTTCAGGTTGTGTTTCTTTGAGCCTGCAACCCTCACCTTTTTTCTCTATCCTTTTATTTTTATGACCAAAAAAGTTTTGACAATAGTGATTTACATTAGGGTTGTTAGCAACTTGTTTCTAGTTGCTTTAGCGACACACCGAAATCCTCTATCCTTTTATTTTTTTATCGCCAAAAGATTTGGGAGTTAGTTCCTGAGTGTGTCGCAAAGGAAGCTTATTCCACGTTGCTTTTGGCCTTCATAGTGGCCTTGAAACATCGGCCGTCGGCGACTATACCAGGGGGAGGGTAGGCGCAGGACCGTGTTAGAGAAGAAGAAAAAAACAGCGGGAAAGTGAAGAGAAAACCAAGCCTGCAGTGCAGCTCCCACTCCGGAGCCGCATAAACGCGCACATTTCAATTTGTTACACTTGATGATTCTTTCAACATTCTGCAAAACTCCTCAATTTTTCCATACTTCGTTCAAACGCTATTCTTAAACGTTGAATGCTAACATAGCACGCTAGCGCGCTTATTTGGAAAAACTTAAGCTTGCATTTGACCTAAGAATTACTGGTGCCAACTATCGATTCGCAAACGGGATCAATTGACAAAGGAAGATTTTCTCGAATTCGAAGAGCTTTTCTTTTGCTGAAGCGATTCTTTTTAACGATGCGTGCCCTTCCTTGGAAAGCAAGAATCCGATTGAGTCACATTTTGTCGATGCACTGGGATGAGTTAAGAGAGGAATGGCAGTTTCTTGAGTGCAAAATAACCATTCTTGGCACTCTGATTGTTGTTTTGTTAATTGCTGAATTGACTTACAGCAATTTTATTCTAACAGTATCTCCAATTAATGAGTATCTTTTTCCGAGTTTCATCTCGTTAATTGCCATAGTTCCTTCAGTTTGTTTAGCTGTTATTGGCATATCCACTTCAGGTTTTTCTGTTAAGCTTGCCCGAATCTACAGAGGAAGCACGTATTTTTGGTATCTGATTGTTTTCTATACATTAACCCTCGGTGCATCGGGACTAGGACTGCTAGGTTTTGATAAGCAGTTTCCCATTTTGGACACCATCACACTTGTTCTAGCAGGCTTTGGGATTCTGTACTTGATGCCGTTTTTCCTCGCAATGATGCGACTCATGGATGCACGCAAAGTTATTGAAAAACTTGGGCGTGCGCTCAGACTTGAATCGTTAATTCTAGTAGCGGGAAACAGGAGCTCAAGTTTCGTCTCACCTCCTGACGATCCTTTCTTACCTTTGAAGGAGATCGGGATCAGGGCAATCAAAGAAGATGATGTGGAACTGCTACAACTAGTTCTGGATGAATTTGCAAAGAGATACGCAAATGCACTTGGGGCTCTCGAAAAAAAACGCCCTAGACGAGGGACTACTTTTAATGAAGTAATGGTAGAGTCAATCGTCACTAGCAGGATGAATGAAGTCATTGACTATTTCCTTAACCATATGCGTTTTCTCAAAGATATAGCCATAAAAGAGAAGAATGAACAAGCAGTAGCCTGTGATATAGAGTATTTTCGGAAATTTGCAGAAGAAACTTTGAATCATCGATTTGTTGATAGTATTCTAGGTAGTAGTATTGCAAGTTTCAAATGGGTATACGAAGTCTTCATTCTTGGCCAAGTCTGCCTGTATGCCTATTTCTGGGATGCCGCGGCAAGTGCATTCAGGTCTCTTTCGAGTCTCAGCCGAGCAGCTATAGAGAAAGACTATCCAGACTTACAATACAGTATTGCAGGTTTTGTCAAAGATTTATCAACGTTGGCAGTAGAGAAGAAAACCCCTAGATACTTTCTTCCGAACGTCTCCCTGGATTGCGCAAGTGAAGTTGTGCGGAGTAGAATGGTTTATGGAATTTATGACCTTTTCTTGGGGCAAGAAATAGAAGACGTCAATGAAATTTCCAGAAAGAACGCCATTGAAGTGGATTATTTCAATTTTGGTCCTGTTTTGTCGCGATCCTATGAAAAACTAATTGCAGTTAGTTTTTTCGACATTTACTGCGAGAAAGGTCAAAATCCTGAAGAAGTGGCAAGAATCATTTGGAATTCGGTTACCTACAAAATAATCCATTTTGAAACTCTTCGTTTCATCATGCAAAACAAGGAAAAAAGAAAGACCGTTTTATACAGGAACCAGTATTCTCCTAAAAAAGCACTTGATGATTTAGTCGTAGATGGACTGGAAAGAATTGCAGAACATTCAATTGGTGGCAATAAAGACCTCTATGCTTCTGAAATATGTTCAACTCTACACGAGCTATCGCTAATTCCTTTCAAGCTAAAAGATGAAGAAACAATTGGGGAACTCTGCGACGTCTTTTCAAGAATCTATGAGAAGGCTGTCGTAGAAAACTACAGAACTGCAAAAATCCCAGCAATAATATTTAGCGTAGGTTATGCCTATGTGAAGCTTGGCTCTTATGTCGCTGCCAAAGGTATCGTGGAAAAAATAAAGCAATTGGCAATTTCTATTGCAACAAAACAAAATCCTGAACAGAGTATGAAAGTAGCTTCTCTTATAGGATACTTGAGTGCTTTTTCCATAGACATCGGAGACCTCAAATTCGCAAACGAAGCAATAGATGAATTGATTTCATTTGAAAATGAATATTCCAAGATCGGGAAACTGCCTACTATTACAGCTGTAGATTTGTTAGCTGAACAATTGGAACAAATGAAATCCACGTTCGGGTTCAACAATTACTACTTTGAAGACGCCAAGGGGTGGCTCTATCGCCTTTTTATCTCGCTCAAAATTGATTTTGACCTTCAAAAGCCAATCGTGAGCGAAACTGGCTTAACAAAGTTTCTTAGTCTCTACCAGTCTCGCAAGAAGTGATCAGGCACTTCCATTTTTTGGACACTGGGCATTGTCGACCTCTGCGAAACATACTGCCTCTTCTAGGAAGAGAACCCAAGTGTGCTTGCTTTTCACACAAGAAATCATACCCTATCATGAAAAGAAGCTCATTTCTCTGAGAAACGTTCACTTATGGCAGAAGCCAAAATATCCTAAAAATCTCCATTGCATTAAGATTCTTTTTGAGAATCAATGAAAAAGCAGAAAAGGAGCGGTTTGTAACACATATTTTGTAACAAAAGTCCATCAAAAACCACACTTGCTCATTTTGCGTGCTCCTAAACCAAGACAATACTTATCTTACTATGATTGCCTAGTGTAAAATTAGACTCAGGCGAAACGAGAGTGGACGAATACCTGACAATAGTAGCCACACTTCTGGGTGCTGTCATAGGTGGAGTCATAGGATTTGCTGGTGCATATCTAGTTGAGAGGCAACGCTTCAAGAAGGAGCGTGTCATCGAAATGAGAGATAAAATCTATGGCCCAATGTTTATGGAAACAAGCAAGACATTGGAAGCCCTAAAATCGTTCCAACGCAACTACGGTAGTCTAGGGAATCTAAAAAACCTGACAGATACTTACCTCTTCTTCACTATTGGACAAGACCTGAAGAGCAGATTTTCAGAAGTCATGGATAGATTTGAAAAGTATCCGACAGTCCGATTCGCTGCAGAAACTGCCCTTGAAGATGCTGTCAAAGAAGAAGTTGAGAAAACTTTTGTAGTCAAAATAGTAGGAAGTAGTGGTGGTGCAGAATACGATTATATCAGATTACTCATGGGAAAAATAATGGCAAGCGCACTTGATTTGAAATCTGCAATCTTTTTGAAATTGGCTCCCCGAGACTTCATTAAGAAAGAGAAAGAAAAATGGGGCAAAGACATACAAGTCGAAGTGAGTTTGGTTGGCATCCCCAAGGCAAAAAACACCCTGGATGAGTTTGAGTCATTGTATTTGTCCATTTTGGCTAAGATGGAAAAAGAACCTCTTTACCTTACAGAAAAAGAACAACGAACACGTCTTACAATAGAACTCGAAAATCTCATAAAACAAATAGAACCTTTTGTCAAACCTAAGTAGTAGATATCGTTATCCCTGCTTTTTTCGGTGCGCGCGCTAAGACGGCGCTCTAATCGTCAAGAAGAAAAGCGTCCAAGTTCCCTTTCTTTTTTATCGCGCCCGCAAGTTAGGACTGTGCTTCAAAGCAAGTCAAGAACTTTCTTTGGGATAATATACTTCCTTCCACAGTACTTGCAGGTTACTTCACTTGTTCCCTTGGACTCAATCGGTTGCGACCCGCCACAATGAGGACAATCTACACTTATTCCTCCGTTCTTTCCAACATGCACATTAGCTGAAACGACATAGGTTGTACGATCCAGCCTTCTGCATTCACCAGCTTTCTCTAAATCTCCCACACGTTCATACCATTGAGCAGCTTCTTCATAACGTCCTGCCTTCATCATATTCTCCGCGCGTGTGCGCTGTTGCCTTGCCAATGCCTCCTCGCGTTCCTTTGCTTCTTCTCTTTCTCGCATCTTCTGCTTTGCTCTTTCCCGTTCCATCTCAGCCGCCACTTTCGCCTGAACTTCAGGGTCCGCCTTATGTTTTCGGTATATTGTCAGACCCACTGCCCCAATCATCGGAATCACTGACCCAACTATCGAATAAAGAGGGATAGAACCGGGCGCCAAAAGCCAGCCAACTATACCACCTAGCATTAAGCCGACAAAAACAAAATAAAGCAGGGCTTCAAGGTCCAACAAGGTTTTGGTGTGCACATTTCTTCCCTTGCGTTAATAAGGCGTTTTTCTTCTTAGCCTTTGCTGAGACGACCTTTGTCCAAGCGCGCATAGTTGATGTGGCATAGGCACTCAGAGACGCTCAGGACGCTTTGGCTCTAACATCGTTCCTTCCCACGCCTATGTCGATTAGTCGGTACTTCCGCGTCGTTTAGGCTAGGTTGCCGAGCCCAAGAAAAATTTCCTAACCGCTTCTCGAGACCACGACAAAACTGAAGGCGACCAACAAGCTGAAGATTTGAAGCACTATCCCTTCGATTTTTCAAACTAGAGATTGATCGCCTTTTCTGCTCTTTTCTCTTATTTTTTCAACATGATTTCAGGGACTCTAGGAGCAAGCTAGAAACACAAATCATCAGAAAACAGCTTAACAACAAACCTTTTGAGCTTCACCAGACAATTAAATAAAATGGACAATCAAGATGAAAATCTATAGTCGAATATTACGTTCAAAGATTGTAGTGATTTTGTTTTTGCTTTTTCTTGCCCCCTTGTTTATCTATATTCCACCGGCAGCAGCCGTTGATTTGAATCGCCATTCAGAAATCATGTTGACGGTAAATCCAATTAGTCCGATACAAACAAACCTTACGCCAGATGAATTCAAATTTGAAACTATTTACCTAGATACCATTAATTTCTCAAATCCACAAGATACGAATTTCACGTTGAACATACCTGAGGAAAGGCTTGGAGATGTTTATGGTAATACTTCAATTCGAAATGTGACAGCATACGACAACTTGAATCACACTTTTGAAGTGATCGAAAATGGAACTGGTTTTTTCCTTCTACCAGTAACTATAATCCTGCCGCCGCACTTTGAGTATCTGAGCTACCTTTCCTACGCAACTGACCATGACATTCAGTTCGACGCGAATAGTTCCGAATACGTTCTGAACTCAAATATCGCTCCAGCCCCAGACACGTTTATCATCAGATTTCCTTCTGACTTCACGGTCTTGGGAACAATTCCAGCCATGGCTCAGGAAAATACTGACCCGTACATCATTTTGACAATGCAGCCAGAAACCCCCGCCATTTCTGTCAAGTTCCTACCCTTTTCTCACCCAGAAACAGAACGATCCGTTGATTTTACATTTGACTTGCCAACAATTTTCCCCACTGAAGGGCAAGCAATGATTAGTTTTGAGCAGAGTTTCAATGTCCCAACAACATTCAGCGTTTGGAACGTTACTCCATTCCTCTACTACACTGTGAACTTTCCAGAATACACAACTAATGTTATTATTGACAAGGTCTGGGACGGAATAAGCGCATGCAATGAAGTTACACAGCCAATCTACAAGCCAGATAACACTAGCCTGGGAAAATACTATGTAAACTACACGGGAAAACAGGTTATCATCTATCCACACTACGACTACAATGAGAATTTTTACCAGTATTCAATTGGTGTGCGATTTGTGGTGCCTCCAGGATACAAGCCTTTCAACATGAAAGCAGCGTTGAATGTTCCACCTTCCCCATACACATTTCGATCTGTTTTTGGCTTCAACAAGAGCCCTGTTCCAGGTTGGAGCACAAATTTGACCGCAAATGTGATAATGGAGTTCATCTTACCTAGCGGTTCAGACATTTCACTTCCTGCAAACAGCAATCTTACGGTCGGCGTAGAGGAGGGTAGACCGACTGCAGTGTTTGTGTCCAATGCTCCGGGAACGATGGAGCCAACTCAATGGAGTGTCACGTACGACTTGATTCCTCTAAGAACTTATTTCTGGCTGGCAATAATCTCTGTTTGTCTTCTGATTGTAGTGATAGCCATAGCTTTTATTTTGAAACTTCCTCCCACCAGCCTGCAAACAGGTTTGGAGCTGCTAGGAATATCTGGGCTGATGATTGCGAACATTCAAGCTTTTTTCAGTTTAGGAGGTTTTCAGAACCCATTTACGGAATTGTTCATAGTTAGCATCATATTATGGTCTTTGTCGTTTGTTATCTCCGCATGGAAGACACGTGCAGACTCAAAATAGAACCTTATTCTTCAGTTTTCCTTTTTTCTCTTCTTTGTTCCAAGGGCGAGCGCGCTAGACATAAATCGTCCCCCTATCTTTTTTTCGTTAATCCAAAAATACAGAGCAACCAGAAAGATAGATTAGTCTTATATTCAGCGCTCTTGCTAAGTTCCCTCTATCATTATTTGCGCCCCGCAACTCTTTTTCGACTTTTCCAGCTTAGATACGCCAGAAGGTTTATTTTGTTTAGTTTGCTAAATAAAAATATGAAAGAATCTGAGGATTACTACATGGCGGAACTAGGGTTCATCTGAGCCTATTTAAATTCCGAGACAAATACCGACCATCCATCCAAGTGCCCGACAATGAAGACGTCCAGATAGAATTTTCCTGTGCTATTCAAAATACTTTGTCCGCTAAATGTTTCCGTCGTTGTTGTTACGATTTCTCTAACAATACTACCTGTGTAGACATCATGCACGACTATGTCAAAATGCGAGGCATCAGTCATGCCTACGCATGCCCATCCAATACGCCACTCTGAACCCGTTATCGAGAAAATTCCTATCGTTGTGTTAAAATCAGTCTGTGAGTGGATGGTATCTTGAAAATCCATCCAAGTCGCGCCCGTTACGGATACCCATTGTTCTCCTCTTGGTTGAATGCTTATTATCCACGCTACCAAAAGGCCAACCAGCAAGATTACAAGAATAATGATTATGATACGCTCTTTCTTCATTTTTAAATCCCTCGTTTATTTCCACGCCTCACGCCTTATAGTTCTTGTGTATGATCCGAATGGCTCATGCGGAACACTGCCAAGCTAGGTCAAAATGATTGTTTCATCTTGTTCCCGCAGGTTGGGCACGTAGGCTGCACTGCTTATTCAGCAAGCCCTATGCGCAAACCACGACAGAAACATAAAGAGCTTGCATTTCGGGCAATGCCAATTTGCGCCCTGCGTTCTCTCTTGACATACGGCGCAATCCTTGCGCAAGCACTCGTCAGACATCACAATTCAAAAGAGACTCGTTTTGAACGGTTAAGGCAAGTTATGAAAAGACGTTCATGAGTATTGCAGAGAGTCAAGCAGAAGTGATCTTCTGAGGGTGTGCTGGCATTTCACATATATTAGGTGAAGACAACCTCATCGTCGCGGGTGCATCTCTCGTCTGCTTGTCCATTAGCTTGGTCATTCGCACGGCAAAAATCGAGCAAGAAGGGCTAGATATTCCGCCACGGTCGCGACTGAACATTAGATAGCTATTGTAATAGCAGGGAAAACTGTGATAATAACATCAGCCAAGCTGGCCTTATTTGTCCACTAGGTTAAAGCAACAGTGTTCACACAAAGAGGTTAAATAACCAAAAGTTAAATAGGCATGGAAAGCTGTCGATTATGGGGGAAGAGACCGTGAAGAAAAAGGTGATTGGTTGCCTTTTTCTGGTTTTGGCAGTTGCCTTGTCATCAATGGGAGCCTCTCACTACTTGACTGCGGACCCAACATCATCTACTGATATCAAGTCCTTTGCCTTGCAATTCTTGGGACGCGTTGCAGGGTTTAACTTGAGTGACTGCACAGTTGCGTTTTCTACACCCGCAGGGCCGTATAGAATGCCAAATTCACAGGTCACTCCTCATTTTAAGACTGTTCTTACAGGTATGATTGGCAACAACTATGGAAAAGCAGATGTCGCCTTTACGTTTGTAGATGGAAACTTCTGGTTTTACGACTTACATATGTTGTATGGTAGTCTTAGCCCGTCCCCGAGTGAAGAAAGTCTCAACGATTCATTAAGCACGCTGGTTTCACGAGTGAATGAATGTCGCAGTCTTTTCAATGCAAGCTACTGGAGCGATTTTGCCCAATTGGCAGTTGCGGCTCTGCAAACGCAACTGCTGAGCATCAAAAACGAAAACTTCTCGTTGGAAATCGAAAACGAAACCACCTTTCTGGCTACGTGCTATGCAGAAATAGACGGTCAGTACACCAGCTTGTCTCGAAGCTTGCAGGTTTACATGTCGAACACTGGAGTAGTAACAGGTTTAATAGACAACATGATGGTGGATCATGTGGCCACGACGAATGTTACGGTTTCTGACGACCAAGCCATCGCCATCGCCGACCCCTACATCGAAACCTATGCCCAGCAGAGTGGGCAACAGGTAACGTCGATAAACGCTACGTTCAGATACCAAACTGACATCGAAGAGCAACGAGGCGACAGCTTCGCAGTATACCCGCAATGGGTTGTCGAGGCTTCATATGATAAACCAAATGCGTATAATGCCACGGGTTACGGAGTTATCATATGGGCTGATAGCGGTGAAGTCTCTAGCAAAGGGCCAATTGACTTCTTCGGATCTACGTCGGGCAAGGACCCAACGAATCTGCTTTTGTTGCTATTGCTAACCGCCATCACAGCGTTTGTTGTTGTTTCAGGCGCGTATTTGCAGCGTAAACGGAGGAGGAAATAAACTGTCGCGATTTCTGCATGAGATCGTGGTTTCTCTTGTGATTATTTCGCTCTGCTATTCGCTTGTCCCGTTTGCCTTTGCAAGTTCCTCGGTCACACTAGGCATTACATATGGGCAGACCGATGAAGAAAAAGCAGCTGATAATTGGGTAATGGGCCAAATAACATACTACTCTAATCTGTCTGGCTATTCGACATACAACTGGTACGGAGCGAATACGACGACAAGCAACATCTACACGGCAGCTAGCGGCAACGTAAACTATGACTACCCTATTCCTCATTCAATCGCATTCTATATGGGTGAGGGAGGTGTTAACGACCTTCTTCCTCCGTTTTGCCCTCAGTGGTATATAGAGAACAACGATGGAGGACTCGTATATGACTTAAACATTTATAATTATTCACCAACAATGCAGGTGAGACTTGCAGTTATATGGGCTTGCCATTCAGGAGATGTTATAGGAGGTACGAATTACTACGATTATTTGCCGCCTCTTACTCTTCAATATGGTATGCCCAACGCTTGGCTGCACACCACGTCTCTCAGCAACGACGGTTATGCTAACCCTGATTCCGGTCGCGTCTGTTTCATCGGATTCCATGAAGCAGCTCCCAAGATGACGAATAATCCACCTCTCTTAGCTAGCATTGGCGACTGGATAAGGGATTTTTACGAAGACGCTCTGCAATTTAACGAAACAGTGAACCAAGCTCTTGATGATGCCTCCATTACTATATGGCGGTGTGGTTTTCAAAATTGCATTTTACGCCAAGGATATTTATCGGTAGATGGTGTAAAGAGTTGGATGGTAGTCTACGGAGACGGAAACATAAACCTGAAACCAGCAAATCCATTGGTCGCAGAGAAAACCGGGACTGACGGACATTTCAACTTACCTGACCCTGTCTTTGTCCCTTGGAGCGCCCTTGAAATCAAAATGCTTTTTGACCAGACAAACCTTACTGGAGATCAGACCGGCGGCGGATCTCCGTACTCAGAAATAGCACACTACCCAAGCGGAAGCGTTATGGGCGATGATATAGCATTTATAGGTCGCCAATTCGGGACATATGAGGGCGAAACGACCCCCACCAAATGGGATTACATGGCCGACATTGTACCACCATGGGGTCGAGTTGACGGAAAGGATGTTGCCACGGCAGCTAGAAACTTTGGAGCATTCGGAGGAAACATCACTGATCTATCAGGGGTCAGCGTCGCGTACTACGTAGGGTGGACCCACGAATGCGATTTGACACCGAACGCCGACGGTTTCGTCAATATTCCGCCTGATGCTACAAGCTTCAATGTGACACGAAATCGTATACCAATAGGGGCAACTGTAGTCTTCTGGGGACCATAGCACGGGAGAGAACACGCGTGCGCATGATTTCCTGCGTCATCTTGACTCAGGAGGTTTTCTTTCCAAACGGCAATTCTGACTAATCGAGGAAGATGAAAAACTGGAAAGCAAGGTTCAAGTCTCTTTTTGAAAGTACGGACTGTATGCAGCGCGCGCTAGTCTTGTATCCAGAGGAAAGATGCATTATACTAATTAGACTTCTAGGTTAAGGTTACTAAACTACACCAAAACCCACCGCTAGCAACTCAAAACGCCCAACAACAGAACGAGACCCAGACACAAAAAACAAATCACCCAAAACTTCAACCACAAATCGTCCACGCGCAAAGACCAAAATCAAAAGCTGAAAAACCGACCTAGGAGGGGGGAGGTCAAATGTTCGGATGTTACAACATCCCAAAATACAGATAACGCAAGTTAGCTTTCCTAAACCTACACAGACAAACAATGAAAATCAAGATCAGAAAAACCGACCGGGGGAGGGAGGGGGAGGCCGTCTCTCCCTGTCCACGTGATCTCAACCCAACAGTTGATGGCCCTCATCGAACCGGTAAGCCGCCCAGCAAGATCGGAAAAAACCGGCCTAGGAGGGGGAGGTGCGTTTTAAGCGTGTTTTCAACCCTAAACCGCAGGTCTTGCATGTTCAGAAACACGTTAAATCTTATATTATCTAGCGAAAAGATTTCGAGAATTCTTTGAAAATTACGAAGATTGTTTTAGCCACTAAATTCGTTCTTTCTACTCGCGCGGATTTTTTTTCTGTATTTCCAGCTTAGATACGCGCGGAAGGTTTATTTGTTTAGTTTGCTAAATAAAAATATGAAAGAATCTGAGGTTTTGATCAAGGCTCAGAACTTGAGTAAGAAGTACGGCGATTTTGTGGCAGTGAACAGCATTGGCTTCGCGGTTTTTAAGGGTGAGTGTTGTGGGTTCCTCGGTCCTAATGGTGCAGGAAAAACAACCACTATCAAGATGATTCACTGTGTGCTGCCTTTGACTTCTGGCCGACTCACTGTGGCAGACATGAGCGTTACCGAGAACCCGAGAGAAATAAAAAAGATGATAGGTGTGGCTCCTCAGGAAAGTAACCTTGACCCAGACTTCACAGTTCTTAACAACCTGTTGGTGTATGCACGTTATTTTGACATTCCTAAGCAGGAAGCGGTCAAGCGTTCCCAAGAGCTGCTCAAATTCCTTCAACTAGGAGAGAAAGCAAAAGTCATCATCGATGAGCTGTCTACCGGAATGAAAAGGCGACTGTTACTGGCCCGCGCGCTTATCAACGCGCCCCAGATACTATTGCTCGACGAGCCCACGACAGGCTTAGATCCGCAGGCGCGACATTTAATTTGGGACAAGGTTCGAGAGTTGAAAAAGTCGGGCGTGACGATAATCTTGACAACGCATTATATGGATGAAGCTACTGAACTTTGCGACCGCACGCTGATAATGGACAACGGCAAGATCATCGAAGAAGGTTCCCCCTCAACCTTGATCCAAAAACACATCGGCGAAGAAGTATTAGAAGTCGACTACGACGAAAACACGCTGAAAACTCTCAAGGAAAAACTGCCGGAAGCCCGTATTGAAGTCCTGAGTGATCGGATTCACGTATTTACCGACCAGCCCCATGGAGCCTTCGAGCGTTTCCTCAAACACTTCCCCGCAAGAAACGCCACTATCAGAAAAGCCAACCTGGAAGATGTGTTTCTGAAGTTGACGGGAAGGGGGCTCAGAGAATGACCAAAACGAACCAAATCACTCTTGGCTTTGAATTTCCAAAACTGACTTACAGGCTTTGGAAGGTCTGGCGCCGTAACCTTGACGTTTTCATGAAAACGTACAAAGTAAATTTCGTTCCACCACTGCTTGAGCCTATACTGTATCTGCTTGCGATGGGTTTTGGTCTGGGCAGACTAATCTCCTCGTCGGCATCGTCACTCGGAGGCGTCCCCTATATTCGGTTCATAGCGCCCGCACTCGTTTCAATCGCGATGATGTACGGCTCGTTTTTCGAATGCACTTACGGCACGTTTGTACGCATGTATTACCAGAAGACCTTTGACGGGATAATAGCCACTCCAGTCAGCGTTGAAGAAGTCATTGCGGGGGAACTCTTATGGGGCGCCACGCGGGCCGTCATCAACTCCACGATAGTCTTGGCCGTGGTGGCAGCTTTTGGTTTAGTCTCCAGCCCATTGGTGATCCTCGTGATCGTTCTTGCCTTCCTAGTTGGGCTAATGTTCTCGTCCTTGGCAATATGCTTCACTGCAATTGCGCCCAACATAGACTTCTTTAACTACCCAGGATTTCTGTTTATAACCCCGATGTTTCTTTTGTCAGGCACATTCTTTCCACTGTCGATCCTTCCTCCACCAGTACAGATTGTGGCACAGGCCATCCTGCCCCTCACACACGCAGTGAATCTAACCAGAGCATTGACACTTGGGCGACCTGACATGACCCTGCTGCTGAGCCTCGCGTGGATTCTGGCCGTTACCTTTGTCTTCTTTATTGTTAGCATAAACTTGATGAAGAAGAGACTGATCAGATAGCAGGGAGAAATAAGAATGCCTTTAGGATTTCAACCTCTCAAAAGAGCTTTCCTTTCAACTACCTTTTCGGTTCTGAAACACAATGAGCAACCGTAATAGGACTCGTTCCCTTTCTCCTTGCAATGAGCCATTTTGTGCTCGAATTTTCGCCTACAACCAATCGCCCGCACTTTTTTCCTGAATCGTGTCATTGCGGATTTCGATAAGCTTTTTTGCAGCAGCGGCAGTTTTCAGATGTGTGTCTTTCATGAAGAGCCCGAGGAACCTGATCTATCTTTCCCGTTTTGACGTTGAGGAATTACACATATCAATCGAAGAGGTCATCAGGGTTGTCGATGAAGCATTTCGCGAGAAGGCCGAAGGCAATGCTGAGGTGCCCCCGAAGCCTGGAATCCACCCCCGAGAGGATGCTTTCATTCATGCCATGCCCGCTTATTTATCAAAGATGAAGTCTGCAGGCATCAAATGGGTAAGCGGTTTCCCGCAGAATCCCCAGCGTGGGCTCCCGTACATTTCAGGCTTGCTCATATTGAACGACCCTGACACTGGCTTTCCGACATGTGTGATGGACTGCACATGGGTTACGGCGAAACGAACAGGCGCAGCAACAGCCCTCGCGGCCAGACACCTAGCCAGAGAGGATGCAGAAAAACTAGGCATCCTCGGATGTGGCGTGCAAGGCAGAAGCAACCTTGAAGCGCTGGCAGCTGTGTGCGAAGGTCTGGAGAAGGTCAAAGCTTTCGACATCAACAAGGACAATTTGAAAGCGTACGCTGAGGAAATGACTGCCCGATACGCGTTGCGAATTGTTCCTGTTGAGTCCCCCCGAAAAGCAGTTGAAGACTGTGATATAGTCGTCACTTCAGGCCCCATACTGAAGCATCCTCAGCCTGTGATTGAGGCCTCATGGTTCAAAGCCGGGGGCTTCGCATGTCCACTGGATTTCGATTCCTACTGGAAGCCTGAAGCCATGCGTTCAGTGGACAAGTTCTGCACGGACGACAAAGATCAACTCGCTTATTACAAGAGTCAGGGCTATTTCTCCAGCATTCCAAGTGTGTACGCCGAGCTTAGCGAGATCGTCAGCGGCAAGAAACCTGGTCGCGAAAAACCCGAGGAACGAATCATGTCAATGCATCTGGGCTCAGCCGTAGGGGACATGGCAACGGCGAAACTTGTCTATGACACAGCAAAGAGAGAAGAAAAAGGAACTAAACTTCCATTATGAATAGCGCGCGCTCAGAGTTTGCATTGAAGGTTGCCTATAAATATCCTGGCGGCATAGGCGAAGCAATACAGGAACTAATGAAAAATGCCATCAAGGAATAGCGCTGCAGCAAATCCCTTGTGAACAGTTTGGGCCAGTGTTTGAATCAGATGTTCTTCCACAAGCAATAAGAACATAGTATCTAATAGTGTTGTATTGATAGGGTAATGTGGAGAGGTCTCCTTGTCGTCTCTTGAGCGTGATCGTGTTCCGAGTGCTCGTCCTGTTGCTGCTAAAGAGGTTCCGCTTGTCGATAGAACTGAAGAAATGAATGTGTTGAAGGAGGCTGTTTACAGGACGGTCCATGGTGAAGGTGGTCTTGTTTTCATTCACGGTGAGGCGGGCATTGGAAAGACAAGACTTGTCAGAGAGCTCGGGGCCTATGCACGATCACGTGGAGTGCAGGTTCTTTATGGCAGATGCCCGGCACTTTTCAGAATGGATGGAGTACCTCCGTACATTATCTGGAAGGAAGTAATCAAAGACTACTTAGAAACGTGTACTCTTGACCAGTTGGACAAGGTCATCGGTTTTTATCCGGCTGAAGTTGCCAAGCTCGTCCCAGAACTCAGTAAGAAGCTCAGAACAACCCCGCAGTCTTTCCAGATAAGTCCTGACCAAGAACAGAATAGGCTTTTTGAAGCGGTTTCACAGTTCATCACCAACATCAGTCGAGAGGCTCCCTTGCTAGTGATTCTTGACGATCTACAGTGGACTGATCCGTCTTCACTTCTACTATTGCACTATTTGGCTCGCGGCGTGCAGAAGACGCCACTGCTACTCTTAGGAGCGTACCGCAGCACTGACATAGATGCCAAACATCCATTGACTCCAGTCTTGGCCGAGTTGAAGAGAGAGCGCTTACCTCAATCTGTTTCTCTGAAGCGGCTGCCATTGGAAGATACTTCAGAATTGATCAGGCAGATATTGGAGCAGGATGACATCCTGCCAGAATTCTGTAAGATGGTTTATGAGAAGACTAGGGGTAACCCGTTCTTCACGGAGGAAGTGATCGAATCTCTGAAAGAAGAGGAGGTAATCTTTCGAGAAGAGGACAAGTGGGTGTTCAAAGAGATTTCTGAGATCGAGTTTCCAGAAAGTGTCAAGAACGTTGTGAAAGCTAGGTTCAGTAGGCTAGACGATGAATGCCAGAATGTCTTGACCTTGGCTTCTTTTGTTGGAAACGATTTTACTCTGGAAATAATGTCTACGCTTACGGGCATTGAAGAGAACAAACTTCTCGAGATAATGGATAAGCTGATCAAAACAGGATTTGTCAAGCACACGGTCATCAGAGGAGAAGACACTTGCTCCTTTGCCGATATCATTATGAGAGATGTTGTGCATGAAGAAGTCGGCCCCTTCAAGCGAAAGAAACTTCACCGCATCGTTGGAGAAGCTTTGGAGAAAGTGTATGCTGAAAAGATTGATGAGCATCTTGGGGAGTTAGCACTCCACTTTCTCGAGGGCGGAGACAAAGAGAAAGGGCTTGGCTATTTCTTGAAGGCTGGAGAAAAAGCTGCAAAGGTTTATGCCAACGCTGAGGCTGCTTCCTACTTCCAGTCTGCACTGAAGCTTCTTGAGGAGAAGGAAGGTGAATTTCAAGAGAAGGCGCGTGTTCTTGAGCAGCTGGGAGATATCAAGAGGCTTGTGGGAGATAACGATGCTTGCATGAAGCATTGGGATGAAGCGATACTAGTGTTGACCAGCCTGCAAGAGAAAGAAAAAACTGCAACACTTCACAGGAAGATGGCGAATGTTCTTTGGGACCAGATAGGTGACACGAAAAAAGCCAAGGAGCACCACGAAGCGGCTTTGAAGATTCTGGAAGCGGAGCCTGAAAGTGTCGAGTTGGCACGCCTGTATGAGGGCATCGCCCACATGCTTCGGCGCAAGGGAGAAGCCGCGCAGGCACCAGCCTGGGCAGAGAAGGCACTCGCACTGGCCGAAAAACTGAACGCCGCTGAAGCAGTGGCGATTTCATGCATTGAACTGTCAGCAGATCGCGTGGTTTTAGGAGACCCAAAGAAAGCCAGAGAATACGCAGACAGAGCGTTGAAAATTGCCCTTGACAACAACTATCCGGAAGCTGCATTGTGGGCTTATTCGAGGCTAACTGACGTAATCCAATTGGAGGAGTACGTGAAATGCCTAGAATATATTGAAAAAGGGCTTGCACTTGCGAAGAAAGTGGGAGACATTCGTTTTCAATCAGATTTTCTTACCAATCTGGCTTCTATGAATGTGGTGATGGGAGAGTTGGGCAAGGCGGTGGCTCTTGGGGAAGAATCACTTGAACTAAAAAGGAAAGCTGGCTACCTGACCTTTCTTCCCATTAGCCTGTTGACTCTCGGCTGGGCTCATCAAATGCTTGGGGAATGGGAAAAGAGTGAGAAGTACTACAACGAAGCATCAATCGCTGCACGAGACAAAGACGAAATCAACGTAAGTGTGATGCATCTATACTGTTTAGGACTACTGCACTTTGCCAAGGAAGAATACGCAAAAGCAAGGGAATGCTTTGAAGAAGCATTCAAAATATGGGAAAAAAATATTGGGGGTAGAACTGGGTATAATCTGGAGTTTCTTTCTTGGACGTACATAGAGCTTGGTGAAATTGAGAAAGCTAAAGATATAATTGACCGCCAGCAGAAGTTTGCTCGCGAAACAGGGGAAAAATATCACGACTTAAGCGAGAAAACGATGAGAGCTATGTTGCTTCGCGCCCAGAAAAAGTATGAAGAATCCATTGAACTCTTTGAGAAGACGCTCAGAGAATGTGAGTCCATAAAAGCGAACGTATGGAATGCCTACTACTTTGCCCAGTGGAATCTCTGTGAATATGCTAGAGCGCATCTTGAAAGAGGTCAGGAAGGCGATAGGGAAAATGCTCTTGTTCTACTCAACCGCGCTTTGGAGATGTTCCAGAAGATGGGTGCCAAGAAAGACATTGAAAAAGTCGAAGCACGATTGCTCTTCATAGAGACAGGCAAGGTAGCGTCAGTGCCCAAGCCTGCAGAACTTGTTGCCACTGGATATGCGGATCTTGACAAGTTGCTGTGTGGAGGGATACCCCAAAATTATGCCGTTGTACTAGCCTCACCTTCCTGCGATGAGAGGGACATGCTGGTCAAGAGTTTTCTTGAGGCAGGTGCAAAGAATGGTGAAGTTACATTCTGCCTAACCACAAACCCAGGCACTGCAAAAGTCCTCGCAGAGGAGTTTCAATCAGACTTCCACCTTTTCGTCTGCAACCCTCAAGCAGATACAATCGCCAAGAGCGCACCTAATGTGGTCAAGTTGAAGGGAGTCGAAAACTTGACTGACATAAGCATCGCCTTAACCTCGACCATTCGCAAGCTGGATCCTTCGTTGAAAGGCCCAAGAAGAATCTGCATAGGTCTTGTTTCTGATATTCTGTTGCAGCATCATGCTGTTCAGACTAGAAGATGGCTTGTTGGGCTCATTCCAGAACTGCAATCTGAAGGATTTACGACTTTGGCAGTGATGGATTCTCGGATTCATCCTTCGGAGGAGCTTTATGCGATTGTTGGGCTTTTTGATGGAGAGATTACTATCTACGAGAAAGAAACCGAAAAGGGGCTGCAGAAATTTCTCAAGGTCAAGAAGATGAGCAACCAGACATATCTAGAAGACGAACTGCTTCTCAAAAAAGAAGAAATGCGGGAACGAAAGTAAGCGCGCGCTTAGAAATGAGTGTGTTTTGGGGAGCAGTTATTTCCTTCTGCTCAAAGCGTAAGTTCCGATGGTCATCATGACAACGTCAAAGACGCATACTACCAGAAGGTTGAAGTACAGGGGCGGATGTGTCGGTAGCCATTCGTCGCCGAGAACAATTGTCCTCAAAGCATTAACGCCGTAGGTTAAGGGGTCTAATTTTGACGCGATTTGCAGCCAGGTTGGAACAGTTGCGCCTATTGGGAAAACCGCGCCACTAAGAAAGAACAATGGCAGGTTAATGAAGCTCTGGATTACCCCAAAGCTCTCCAAGCTTTCTATGAAGCTAGCTACCGTGAGTCCTACGCCTACCAGTCCAAATGTGATTAGAATCATAATAGGCAGAGCCTCCAAAAAAATCAGGGGATTCAACTTTATCCCCAACGTGAAACCCAGCACGAAAACGATTATTCCCTGAATCACGGCATCCGTACTGTCACCGAACATCTTACCCAAGAAAACCGAAAGATGCGAGACCGGCGCCACCAAGATCTCTTTCAGAAACCCAAACTCTCTGTCCCATATAACCGATATGCCCATAAACATTGAAGTGAACAAGAGCGTCTGTCCCATAATTCCCGGGAAAATGTACTGCTGATAGGTCAAGTTGTCGCCCAAATTTCCTGAAAAAGCGCGCAGGCCAGTGCCGAATATTACGAGCCAAAGTAGTGGCTGGACGAAACTGCTCACGATTCTCGCTCTGTCCCTGAGGTACCGCTTGACCTCGCGTAGCCAAAGCGTGTATATCCCTCTGATCTCGGTCATTTGATTCTCCTCCTTCTGATGGCCGCCATGCCATGCAGCTCATCGCCGCTTTCAGAACGAATCGCCCGGCCAGTGTAGTGTAAGAAAACGTCTGCAAGGTTCGGCTCTCGCAAGGAGACCGACTCTATGAAAATGCCGTTTTTCGCTGCCGCTTCCACTATCCTGGGCAAAAGAGCCCTTCCGCCACGAACAGTGAGTTCAAGTCCGTCGCCCACTACATTGACCCTCAGAACACCTACTGTCCCTGCAACGATAGAAGAAAGCTTCGCCGCCTCTTTGGTCTTCACGGTTATAACGTCGCCCTCAAGCGTTTCCTTCAAGCCGGCAGGCGTGTCTGAGGCAACAACCTTACCGTAGTCCATGATCGCTATGCGGTCAGAAAGCCTGTCAGCCTCATCCATATAATGCGTCGTTAAAACCATGGAGATATCGCTGGTCTTCTTCATCTCCTCAATGTACGACCAGATGTGTTCGCGCGTCTGGGGATCAAGTCCTATCGTTGGCTCATCCAAAAACAAAACCTTCGGGTGATGAATTAGTCCCCTTGCAATCTCTAACCGGCGTCGCATCCCGCCTGAATAAGTCCGCATTAGATCGTCAGCTCTGTTCTCAAGCTCGACCAGCTTCAAAACGCTGTCGATGCGTGGCTTCTGTTCACCAGGCGGCACTCCATAAAGATTAGCGTGCATGTAAAGGTTCTCGCGTCCCGTTAGCCTATCGTCAATACTTGGATCTTGGAAGACAATGCCAATCGACTTTCGCACTTGTGAACTTTGTTTGGCAATATCAAAACCATTAACCGTCGCCCCTCCAGAAGTAGGCTTCAAAATAGTGCAGAGCATCGAAATCGTTGTCGTCTTCCCAGCGCCGTTAGGCCCTAACAAACCAAACACCTCGCCGGTCTCAACCGAAATGTTCAGCCTATCGACTGCCACAAGCCCGCCAAAACGCCTCGTGAGATTACTCGTCTCAATAGCGTTCTCCAATAGCCATACTTCCGCTCTTCACATTAAGTCGGTTCAGAGTGAAGGAACGGCATAAAAAAGTTTATGCAGCGCGCCGTAGTTTTTCCGGCGCCATTCGGTCCGAGCAGCGCGAAGACCTCGCCCTGCTCCACACTGATGCCGAGTCTGTCCACCGCAACAAGATCTCCGAACTTATTCACGAGGTCAAACATCTCTATCATCCTGTTCAACCCTGATTATCTCACGCCGTGTTCACGGGTACTCGCTTATGCTGCCCAGAAGGGCATATTCTTTCGCATGGTGTCCACATACTTCTTAAGCGTTTCTTGTTCGTCAATGGTCAGCTGATCCAGGAAAATGGTCAGCAACGCTTTTGCGTGCTGTTCAGGCACTTTGACGTACAGTATGTCCTTCTCGAAGACGTGTCTGCCCACTATGGGTTTCTCCATGGAGACGGCTACCTGCATGCCCTTCTCTGCTTCTGGCAGGGCTTCGCCTTTCTCCTGTATCTGCTGTATCTCGCCCAAGTCTTCGCAGTCCTCGGCGCGCATCAGGGAGATCTTTGGCTTTATCTTTCCTGAGAGTATTTCGACGCCGAAGATTGCCGGTTTTGCCCTTCGGAATACGTAGCCTTCTAATACTTGGATTTTGGCAGGTCTCACCAGCCCTTCGAGCTTCTGTTCCGCCGTTGTTTCACGCTGCTTCTTGGACCACTCCAGATAGTTCTCGATTACGTGGTAGATTATTTTTTCGCGGAAGATCTGAATACCCCTGGCTGAGGCTTCTTCCTCAGCGTCCGGCAGTATTCTGACGCCGAATGCTAAGATAGCCCCGTACAGTGGATTCTGGTCCTTCACGACCGAGGCTTCGGTTACGTCTCTCTTCGAGACGTCGCCGACGTCTGCGAGTCTTATTGGCACGTCGTTCTGTTTCAGAATAGTCGCTATGGCTTCTAATGAGCCCAGGGTATCCGTCTTCAGGATGATTCCGTTGATGTCTGTCGCGATCCTTATTCTTCCGATTTCTTCTGTGATGAGTTTCTCGTACTTCTTCGGTTCCTGTCCCTGTGGAACGGCGTACAATGGTGCCCCGGCCACGGCTCCTTCCAGGTCTGGGGCGACTATTTTGATGCCTGCCGCGGCGGCGACGGATTTCACCGAGGAGAACTTGTCCCTCGGGTCCCTGATCTCGTCAAGTGGCTTGGGGACGAGTATGGCTCGGATTCTGGTCACAATGGGTTTCTCCTTTCCGCCGACGACGATCAGGTCGTCCTTCTGCAGGATCCCGTCATAGATTATGGTGTTCAGGGTTAGTCCTAGGCCCGGCTCCTCCTTGACTTCGAGCACGGTGCCCTTGGCAGGACCCTCCGTCGTTTGGAGACGCTTCTTCAGGAACTGCTGTGTCAAGCCTATCAGGACCATCAGCAACTCTGTGATGCCTTCTCCGGTTTTTGCGCTCGTAGGCACTACAGCTATGGTCTTGGTGAAGTCTCTTATGTTGTCAAACCTGTCAGCGTTGAGCTTCTGGCGGGAGAAGGTTCCTATGATTTCGTAGATTCTGCCGTCCAAGTCCTGCTTGACATAACGGTCCTGCTGCGCGTACGATTTGAGGAAAGGCGTGTCCGGATAAGCGTTCCATCCTGGGACGCGGTCTATCTTGTTAGCGGCGACTAGAAACGGGGTTTTGCGCGCCTTCAAAATTTCAATCGACTCGTGCGTCTGAGCCTCGAAGCCTCTCAAGACGTCGATCACGACAATAGCCATGTCGGCGACGCTGCCGCCCCTCCTCCTCAGGTTCGTGAAAACCTCGTGCCCAGGCGTGTCCACGATCAGCAGACCCGGGATCTCGATCTCGGCCTTAACCATGGAGAGCCCCGGGCCGATCAACTGTTTCAACGTGTCAACCGGAAAGAAGCTTGCCCCGATGTGCTGCGTGATGCCTCCTGCCTCGCGGGCCTGAACACTGGTCTTGCGTATCTTATCCAGCAGAGAAGTCTTGCCAGTGTCTACGTGGCCAAGAACGCATATGATCGGTTGCCGAGTAGGCATTCTGTAGGATCCTCCGTTTGTTCGATCGCTTAAGTTCGTCGCCTAATGGTGCATTTCGCAATTAATAATCTACACCCTAATAAGCAATCGGCTTTTGACTTGCGAGCAATGCTCTTGACTTGTCTGTCAAATGCGCATGAGTGCACATTTCAAGTTTTTTAAACAGATTAGATGATTCGGCACATGCGTTTCGAATCTTTGGTTGCGGTTGGAAAGGATTTTAATGGGGTAAAGCCCAAAATCATGTCATGATAAAGGGGCCAGTTTAGCTCCGACATCCTTTTAACTTACAGGGCATTCTGTCCAACATGGCGAAACGTTTGCCCTATTGCACTAAATGTGGAGCAAAGATGCAAGAAGCCGACAAATTCTGTCCCGTGTGCGGCACTAGTGTAACTCGAATTGTAACTGAAGAATTCTCGGTTAATGCTAACGACCTCATCGAAAGGGTTAAGCAACTGATCCACGAAGGGAACGTAAACAGAATCATCATCAAGGATGACAAAGACAAGGTTCTGCTTGAAATTCCAGCCACTGTAGGCGTCATAGGAGCCGTTCTTGTCCCTTTGGCTGGCAGCCTTAGGCGTGATAGCCGCAATGGCAACTAAGTGCAGAATAGTCGTGGAAAGAAGAGAATAGACCGCCTTTGGAACTATCATTATGACAAGATTGTTGCGGGCTCCTAAGGGTCCGGCAGGCGTTATTCAGTTTTCGCCGTCAGCAAAACTAGTCCAAGCAATATAAGCAGTGAGTTGAGGAGCACAAAAAATGCGCCAAAGATCTGAAATGCTTGAAGGCTTGTGAGTACGTAGTACATTGAGAGTCCGCCTACGAGAATTATTATTACGCCAAAAAACCTTTCGAAGAGTTTTATCCAATAGCTGCCCTCTTCACTCAAGCATAGCCCTTCTAAACCATTTTGCCATTATTAGACATCGAACGGTTATTTTATAGTTTCGCCTGAAAGTCCCAAAATACGCGCGCTTACTAGATCACCCTAATACGTCATGTTCTGAAACTCATCAGTGAGCTTTCCCGAAAAACCCATAGCACTTAGCTTCACAACTCGAAGTGCGAATCCTGAAATGCCGACCAAAACAAGAAGAAAAGCCAACGCTGTGAGCAATATTGAGATGGCAACAGTCCTTTTGAGTCTCCTGAGTCTTCATATGCTCTCAAACGGTGCATCGAGACGTTATTCTCCAATCAACGTCAAGGATAAATCCTTAGAGCTTATTGAAAAATAAAACAAAGATTTTTCAGGGCAGAGCACTAAATTTAGAAAGAAGCGAAATCAGGTTTTTCTATCACCTGGTTTCTTCGAGTTTGGCGGGTAAGTACTCGTCTACGATGTACGTTAACCCGTATCGGCTGAAAGCCTCCTGTTCCGCTTTCCGTCTGATCTTCATGAAAGTTTTGATCTCTCTCCTCCATAGTGGGTCTACGTATCGTGGGTCTCTTTGCAACTCGTTTAGCCTCTTCACGTCAACATCGTCCAGCGGATCTGTTGGTAACTTGTAGTTTACAATGTCAGTGGCCCAAACGCCGCTCCATTTTGCATCTGGAGTGTTCAACTCTCTCAGGTGGGCGGCGTTCGCTGATCCTGAGATTATTACCATAGCTATGTGCATTCCCCATGGGTCGCCGTCCGTGAAGATATATACTGGAAGCTTCAGCTCGTTGTTTAATCTTCTAATGAAATGTCGGGTAGCTCTCGGTGCTTGTCCCGCCGTCAAAACGAGTAGGGCATTGTGTTTTCTATGCACGTTTTCCTCTATGAAGCGTGTGAACAAGCCGCCTTTCTCTATGGCTATTACCTTGTCTGCTGTGGTCTTCACGAATTCAGAGGAAGTCAAAGCGGGTCCGATCAAAACGCCGTCTGGGTGTGAAGCCAAGTTCAATGTTTTCCCTTCGTAGCCCGGTACAGTGTATTCTATTGTCAGATCGCCGAAGACGGCCGATCTTTCTTCAGGAAAAATGTTGAAGTCTTCGCGCGACAAACCTAAAACTGTTTCCAAATCGGTTATTATGTTGTTTGATTCTTGCTGATCTTTGAACGTCATTTCGTAGGCCTGAGCAGAATAGTAAACGTCTCTCAGAGTTGATGTCTTACGCTGTGAAGAAAGTTCGTTGGAGAAGAATGCGGCCCAGACGAGTTGCGTGAAAGGCTTCAAGTGCCTAATGTTGCGGGCACTTCTCCGGACTTTTCTATCGCCCAGAATGAACTGCCTGAGCTCTTGGTCATAAGCGATGTTTTCGGTTGAGCGACTGGGCATGTCAATTGCCGGAAAACGCCCCTGATCAATCTGATCATAGATCGTTCCTCCCAAGTTTCCCAGATCTTCGAGGACTTCTTTCCTCTTTTCCATTATGCTGTTTCTACGTTTCTTCTTCTGCTCCATACTTTTTCACGCTCGTCAAGAGTTTCTCTATGTCTGGAACTCTATCTTTGCCTGCGAGTTTTGTTGAAAACTGAGCTATCTTCGGCAGGTACTTGCTGAAGACTCCGAGCCTTTTGCGTTCTCTGTCCACGTGTTCTCTTTTGGACAGAAAAAGCTGGATCTGGCGGGCCACTTCCCGTAATCCATTGGCCATTTCCCTTCTGACCTCGACCCTATCAGCTATGAATTCTTTTCCAACTGTCTTGTACGGCACTTTAGTGCTGCAAATATGCACGACGATCGCAAGCGGCATGTCTGGAGACACGTGGTACCTTCGCCAATTCATGTCCGCGATCACCCTGACCGAAACATCGCTTGCCTCATCATACAACAGCGGTATTCTGTTTGCGAAGCGATAGACGAGGAAGCTTCCTCTTTTCGGTACATCACCGCCGTAGGCAATTCCTGTTTCGATGATAAATGGGTGACCGGCGTAGGTTGCGGGTTTCCGCTGGTGGACAACCACAAATTCAGGGTTCAACTCTTTCTGGATTCCGGCCTTCAAGAGTTCCTCGCCTAACGGTGAGAGGCAACTTGCGTCCGGCGGCAGGAAATCCTTAAACTTTCTCATCATGTGCATCAGTCTGACGATCTCCTCGTGTGATAGCTTCCTCGGATTCTTCGATGGGCTCAATTGACTGGATTCCAGAAACTTTCCTGCGGTTATCTCTCCGATTCTGTGAAAATGATTTCGCAAGAACTCCAGCATGTTGTTGTACGGTGTTACCTGTATGAGACGCTGAAGCAGCTCCACATCGACACCGTATGGGTGAGGGAGAGTTTCCTTGGGCGGCGTGGGCATCTCCTTTGTGACCCTCGTGAATTTGTAGAGTCTGCCCTTAGGGTCTACGAACGTCAGGTTTGCGTACGGGTTCACCATGGCTGTCTGCTTGAAATAGTCCAGGATCTTAGGCATGGCTCGCAGGTAGTCGCCTTCTAGGCTGAACTCAACCAGTGTGCCTCGCCATTGATCCTTGTTTATGAGTACTCTCCTGTCCAATATTATCGGACGGTTCTTCTGGATGTCAATCATAAGCTTGTACGAGTAGAGCTTGACTATTCCCGTGCTCGACGTTATCGTAGCCGGTTGATGCGTCGTGATCTGACCATAAAGTATCGCCATTTTTCCGCCCAGACCGAACGTTCCTCTCTGCTGCTTCAGCTTGTATTTCGAGCCGAAGAGCACTTGACCAAAGGCCGACGGTATATGCCTGGGCTGAATCCCTATGCCGTTGTCTTCAACTCTGAGCTTGTAAATCTGAGTTTCAGGGCTGGCCTCGCCCTCATACGAGAGCCTCACATAGATCTCGGGCGGAATCTTCAGCGTTTCAGCAGCATCCAAGGAATTCTCAACAAGCTCTCTTATGGCAGCAAAGACCGCCCTAGATGGATTCGTAAAACCCGCAATGTCACGGTTCCGGTAGAAAAAATCAGCTGCACTTATCTCTTCAAACGTCGTCTGAGCCAGCTAAGCCTCCCCCAGTTCACTTCAACCATAACCGCTCTAACGATATGTTCTGCCCATTCTTTAATTTAACGACTCGTAGCGCGCGCTTCACCAATATCGTACTTGCCCTCAATTGGCGGGGCAAGATAATCTTGAGGCAATTGTGCTTTTTGATGTTTTGACAGGCTGGGAGGACATACGATTTCCATTAATAAGAACGCTCCGCGCCTGGAATCAAGCGCGCGATGGTTCATAGGGAAATGGCAACAGTTTGCGAGTTTCTTCGTCTGAACAGTCTCGAAAAGGATTCTTTCGCCTCTCGCCTTTACCATAGCGATCTCGATGCTGGTATTTTCGGCAAAATCGTGGATATACTGCAGGCACGCTCCGCATGGCCTTGGTTCATTGAGACTCTCCGAGTTCATGACCACGGCGATTCCTTTGATCTTTCTGTTACCATGCAAGACAGCGTGATTAATGGCATTTCTTTCCGCGCAGGTGCCCAGGCCAGAAACCCAGCTTGCAACATTGCATCACATCCTTCGTAGATTCTGCCGTCTTCAGCAAGGACGGCAGCGCCCACCTGAAAGCCCCAGAGCACGTAGGCATTATTCATTGCTTTGCAGGCCTTTTCAATCAGTTTCTTCTGGATTCCAGCCAATCTAGTCAGAATTATCACCTTCTCCCATCTCTTCTTATCGTGCGTACGTAGTAGTATTCTCCTATTTGCTTCTGAAGCTTGTCAAGCTTTGAGTCTTCCTTGTTGACTCTCGGCCTCTTCGTAGCGGGGTCTCTTCTGAAGGTGACCTCCATCTCCTTCAGGAATGTGTTCATTCCTCTCCTCAACGTCGTGGGTGAGTGCGCCGTGCCATTTGTTCCAGGTTCGCCCGTGAAGACCATCAGATGATCAGCTATGAAGTCCTGCGTCACGACATCGTGTTCCACGACGAAGGCCGCTACATGATGATTCTCAACGATTCTCCTGATAGTTCGCGCTAGGTTCAGACGTTCTTCAACGTCTAGGTAAGCGCTGGGCTCGTCCAGAAGGAAGAGTTCTGCCTCACTAGATAGGCATGCGGCAATCGCAACTTTCTGCAGTTCGCCGCCACTGAGTTCCGCCACGTTTCTGTCCAGAAGTTGATCTACCTTCAAGGGTTGAAGGATCTCAGTTCTATACCATCCTGAAGAAAAATTGTCCTTTGCTATGCTCATGAGCAGCATCTGGACCGTGCCTTCGTACTCAGCTGAGATGTACTGCGGCTTGTAGCTCACTTTTAACCAGTCGAATTTTTCACCGCTGTCCAGTTCCTCAAGCCCTGCTAGAATCTTCACGAAAGTTGTCTTGCCTATGCCGTTAGCTCCAAGAATTCCGATGATTTCTCCTCTCTTGATGTCTCCCCCTGCAGTGACTAACTTGAACCATTTGTACGTCTTCTCCATCTTTTCCCAGTGCAACAGCGTCTCGCCGCTGCTGACACTTGTCGCCGGTGGCTTCTCGTGAAAGATTATGGCTTCTTTTCTGAACCTGACGTTCTCGTCGGGAATGTAGCCCTGCAAATAGATGTTTATGCCTGTTCTGACTCCATGAACGTTTGAGACAACACCGTAGACGCCTGGTTCCCCGTAGAATATGCAGATTTGGTCCGACAAGTAGTCTATTATTGCAAGGTCATGTTCAGCGACAATGATGGTCTTTTGATCGTTCTTCAAACTTCTTATAGCCTTTGCTGCTTGAAGCCTCTGCTTTACGTCCAAGAAGCTCGAGGGCTCGTCCAAAAGATATACATCTGCCTCTCTGCAAATGGTCGCTGCTATCGCGACGCGTTGAAGTTCACCTCCGCTTAGGACTTCAAGTGGCCTCTCCCAAAACGGCTTCAGCTCAAGACTTTGCGCGATCTCTTCGAGTTTTTTTCTCTCATCCACTTTCTCAAGGAGCTTGCCAACCGTTCCAGAGACGACTTTCGGAATCTTGTCCACATACTGCGGCTTATGGGAAACCTTGAGTTGGCCTTCTGCCATTTTTCTGAAATATTCTTGAAGCGTTGAGCCCCTGAAATGCTGGATTATGTGGTCCCAGCTAGGAGGTTCTTTGAAGTTTCCGAGGTTCAGCCTGAAGTCGCCGGAAAAAATCTTGAGTACCGTCGTCTTTCCTATGCCGTTCTGTCCCAACAGGCCCAGAACCATGCCTGGCGAAGGCGTTGGAAGCCTAAAAAGCTTGAAAGTGTTTTCTCCAAAGCGGTGGCTAACGTCTTTTTCCAGTTCGTCTGGAAGGTTTACTATCGAAACGGCACCGAACGGACACTTCTTTACGCATATCCCGCATCCGGTGCATAGGGACTCGACGATTAGGGGTTTGTCAGTATCGAACCTTATTGCCTCTATGTGACTGCGCACTATCGGACAGAACTTGTGGCACAGCCTGTTGCATCGCTTCGGTTTACATCTATCAACATCCAGAACAGCAACTCTTGTCATCGCAAACCCGTTAGAGAAATGGTCATATCAGGATAGTTATAAACATGAACCCAGAAAACACGAAAAAGGCTGAAAAGATCGCACAAAGAAAAACGCAAGAAACTATTGGAACTAGACGGCTACTCTTCGTCTTCCCAATCTTCCTCTTCCCAGTCGTCTTCTTCCCATTCTTCTTCTTCGTCTCTCACTTCAGCGCACCTCCTCAGTTTTTGTTGCATACACAATCTAGGCTCGGTTTAAACATTACAGTTCGTCAATTGTCGAGATCAGACGCCTAGACCATGTCCCAGAAGGAGCCTTTATGGGATTTACTTCACAATTTTAGCCGTCAGAGACGCCGTCGGCTCATTCATTCCAGGTTTCATGTACGCCCAACACATGTTCGGCGAATTATGTGCTGCTCCAGCCCGTCCATGAGCGTCGATGGATATGAGTCCCATCGAATTATAGATCATCGACATCCTCCTGTTAACGAGCTTTATCGCCTGTTCCGCAGCTTGTTCGGCTGTCTTTCCATCTTCCATGTAGCCACACGTTGTCTTTGCTAAGACTAACCTCATGGCTATTTCGCCGATACCCGTGGCTGAGCACCCTCCACTCTCATTGTCCGCATATGTTCCGCATCCGATCAAGGGGGAGTCTCCTATCCTCCCAGGAAGCTTCATGGGAAAACCTCCAGTCGACGTTGCCGCTGCGACGTTTCCCTCACTGTCAAGAGAAACCGCGCCCACAGTTTCAAGATCAAACAGGTCCGGATGGTTCTTCACGAGGCTGGCCAGCTTCGGCAGTTCGAATTTTCCCTTGAACAGAAGCGCTTTCTGCTGGTCATAATACCGCAGCCTGAGCTCGGTCACTGGGTCTCTTCTCTCGAGATGGTGAAGTCTAGCAAGCTTCTCCGCGCCTTCACCTACTACGAAGACATGATCCGTCTCTTCCATGATGATTCTTGCAAGGCGAACAGGGTTTTTGATGTCATGCAATAGTCCCACCGCTCCGGCCTGCAACGTTTTTCCATCCATGATTGACGCTTCCATCTCCACTGTCTTCTCAACGGTTAGGCTTGAGCCGTACCCTGCATTGAAGGATTCATCGTCTTCCATTATCACGACGGCTTCGATAACGCTGTCTAAGGCGCTTCCGCCTTTAGCCAGCACGTCGAACCCCTTCTTTGCGGCTCTTGCAGTGCCTCTCAAGCCTCCTAGCTGGCGTTCAGGCTGCCAAGTTCCAGCTCCTCCGTGAACGACGATGATGGGTTTTCTCGTGCGCTTCAAAGATCTACTTGCCTCTGCGACTTGGGCAAATGCCAAAAGTCCGCAACACGAATTTAAGGATAATGTTATCTCCGCTTATCAAAATAGATAAATCTGCCTTTGGAAACGTTAGAAGTGGGATGATGTGAGGCGACGGCTAAGAGCCACGAGCTATGACAAGGCCACTAACCTGCACTGACCCAAGACAATATTCTTGAGACGCGAAGTTCATCCGCAGAGCGAGTGATAACAGGATAACTGAAGAGAAAAAAGGGGTAGAAATGCCTAGAGATTTCGACATCTTGGCCACTACTTCACGTGGATTTGAACGGGCCGCATGCTTCGAATTGAAGTACCTGCTCGAACAGGCGGGAGATCCGTCGGCAGACGTTCGAAAAAGTGGCGTCCGTGGCCTAATTGTTGCGAAAACGGTACTTGACCCTTTTCAAGCAGTGAGGATTCTCCGCGGAATATTGGTTGAGCGCCCTTACGAATTCCGCTACACACTTAGGATAATTCCCATTGAAGCGACGGTCACGACCGACTTGACTGCGATTGCCGACAAAGCAGAGGAGCTCAGCTCGAAGATAGGAGAGAACGAGACATTCCGTGTCACGGTCGAAAAACGTTTCACTACGCTTCACGCAAATGAGATCGTGGAAGCCGTGGCAGCGAACATCAAAAGAAAAGTCGACCTAGCTAGGCCGGACAAGATAATATTGATTCAAGTTGTAGGCGGTTCAACTGGCGTGTCCACAATCAGGCCTGAAGACGTAATATCGGTTATGAAGGAGAAAATGCTCTAACCTAACGCTCAGTGGTCAGCAGTGCCATCCGCTCGATGATGAGATCTACGAGAGCCCTCTTCGTCTCAGATGCCTTGGCAACTACACCGAGTTCTCCATCAGATATGCCAAAGATTCTTCGAATGCTCGCAGCCTTTGCATCCGTTAACTCAAGAACTGCCTCATCGCTTTCAGCCTCGATCTGTCTCAGAATCCTCGAAAGCGTTGATTCCAAATCCTCAGGCTTCTCGCTGATCATCACCATGGCTATTCTCACAGATCCAGACTTAATGCCTAGGAATTCCGTGGCCTTACGAATCTGTCTCTGAGCCGAAGCGTAGAGCATGGTTTCCATGGCTAGGCTTCTTGAGACATTTGCCTTGTTCTTGTAGGCCGTCAGCGCATTTAATACTGCAAAATGGAGATGCTCCCACGTGGCAACGTGTTGAGCATCGAAAACCTGAATCTCCACATTTGACGGTTTTCCCCTATTAACGACCCTCAACAATTCTTCAGGGGTATCAATTTTGTTCGTCTTCAAGCCCGTTATCAAGACGTACTTTTGGAACTCTTCTACAAACCTTAACAATTCTTTTCCTCAGCGATTTCCATCAAAAACCTGTCAACAAGCTCCGCTGGCATCCCAGCTTTCACGAGTCTTGTTTTTTCCTTCTCGAATGAAGCTCCTTTCTTCACGGGTTTTCTCAGCATTTCTCTGACGGTTTCCTTTCGTTCCCAAGGAAACACTATCCAGCACCTTGATTCCTTCTCATAATAATCTGGCTTCACGACGCTCCACGGCTTGGAGTAGATCGTGGCAACTTTGACTTCTGCAGCCCCCTGGTCAACGATGTGCTCTTTAACAACCTTCAGGCTTTTTCCAGTGTCCGCAACTTCATCGACGACGAGCACCTTTCTTCCATAAACAGATACAGAAACGGGCTGAATCAGGGTAGGCTTGCGTTTGGTCTCTGCAACCCCCATATAGAATTGAACGCCGACAGTGGCAAGATTAGCCGTGCCTAGCAAGTCTGACAAGACTCTGGCAGGAGGCCATCCCCCTCTCGAGACGCCTACGATTATGTCGGGCTTGAACTCGTTTTTCAGGATTTTGCCTGCTAGGCTCAGAAGCATGTAGTAAACCTGATCCCAACTCGGCACCTCAAACTCTAGTTCGGAGCCCAAAGTCCTTCGCATAGAGTTCGTTGGTCGCTTTATAAGTGTATGAGGGCTAATCATCTCACTTCAACTGTTAATCTCTCATCAACATTGTGCTTCTTTCCTGCATGAGATCTTGATGCGAGAACAGGCTTTTCAAAAGAGGGTCGTGAAAAACAGCTGCATAGAAAAAAAAGTAAAATAACGACTGCCATTACTTGTTTCAATTGCAGTTAGCTGTAAGCAGAGAAAGATTAGACGTGAAAGAGTTGAAGGAGAAAACAACGTTGAGAGTACTAAAAGATGATCCTCATCACTCTGGGATGCATATATCTCTAACGGGTGAGTCAAATAATGGCAATCATTGAATGTGTACCCAACTTCAGTACGTCAGACCCTAAAATCGTCGAGCCCATACTTGACGAAATCAGAAAGACCAAGAATGCCTTCTTGCTCGACGCCACGTTTGATACCTATTACAACAGGCTCGTCGTTTCATTCGTGGGAAACAGAAGATCAGTTCTAGAAGCTGCTTCGAACGCTGCGACCAAAGCTACAGAATTGATTGACATGCGGGAGCATAAGGGCCAGCACCCACGCATAGGCGCCGTGGACATCGTACCCTTCATTCCTATAAGAGATGTGTCGATGGAGGACTGCATAGATCTTGCAAGAAGATTCGGGAAAGCATTCGCACAGAAATGCAGGGTACCTGTCTATCTCTACGGCGCGGCCTCATCGAAACCTGAACGTGGGGATCTAGACTGGATTCGCGAAGGCGATTATGAGAAACTGGCAGAGAACATCGTGAAGCCTGAGCGCAGACCCGATTACGGCCCAGCTGAGTTCAACGCGAAATCAGGCGCCACGGTTACAGGCGCACGCAAGGTCATGGCCGGCTTCAATGTAAACTTGGGAACCGCTGAATTAAAAATCGCTAAGAAAATCGCGAAGGCAATACATGCCAAGAAGGGAGGATTCTCAAACGTTAAGGCCATGGCTGCGTTCATCCCGGAGCAGAACATCACGCAGATCGGCATGAGCATAAACGACTTTGAAAAGACACCATTGTACCGTGTGTTTGAGACGCTCAAAGTAGAATGCGCACGCTACAACGTTCCAATAGTAGGCTCTGAGTTCTGCGGAATGGCTCCCCTGAGAGCGCTAATCGATATCTGCGGATACTACCTAAAGGTTGATAACCTGACCCAAGACAAAGTCCTAGAAATAGCTATACAAAACGCCTTTGAAAAGGCAGGAAAGGCCGAATGAGTATCTCGCTAAAATGGTTGGGACATTCCAGCTTCATGCTAAAAGTCGAAGGAAAAACCATCTACGTAGATCCCTACGAGGGTGAATACTCTGAAAAAGCAGATCTAATACTCGTCACACATTCTCATTTCGACCACTGCGATCCCTCGAAAATCAAGAAGATCAGTCAACCAAACACCGTGATAATTGCACCTGAGGACTGCGCCTCAAAAATCGGCGGAGAAGTCAAGACACTTAAGCCAAACCAAGAAATGGCAGTCGGCAAAATTCGTGTCAAAGCAACTGAAGCCTACAACAACAAACGTTTCAGGACGCCTGGCAACCCATTCCATCCAAAAGGATTCGGAGTCGGCTACCTCATAACCGTAAGAGACAAGACGATCTATCATGCTGGCGACAGCGACCTTATCCCAGAGATGAAGCAGCTCGGGCACGTAGACGTAGCCCTCCTTCCAAGCGGGGGCACGTACACAATGGACAACCCTGAGTCTGCCGAAGCAGCTCTGACGATCAATCCAAAAACTGCTATCCCCATGCACCGATGGGACACTGACCCTGAGGAATTCAGAAAAAAACTGGGATCCAACTCGCACATTCAAGTCGTCATCTTATCGAAAGGCGAAGAATTCCAAGTGGTTTAGGAATGGTTGCGGCTCAGAAAAGAGTCAGGCGGGGAAGCAGGGAAACAGTTGATCTACTTATCGTGAATGCCGACGAGCTTGTCACGCTCGCCGGTGACAACCAAAGACCCAGAGTAGGCAAGCAAATGCGCGAGCTCGGGATAATACGAGATGGCAGCCTCGCCGTAAAAGATGGACGTATCGTCGCAGTCGGAAAAACCCATGATATCACGAAAAAATTCAGGTCAGAAAACGTTCTGAGTGCAAACGGCAAAACCGTGTTGCCCGGCTTCATCGATGCGCACACACATCTCATATTTGCAGGCTCCCGCGAGGACGAATTCCAAATGCGCGTCGAAGGCGCCTCCTACATGGAAATCCTCAATGCCGGCGGCGGCATACTGCGAACGGTCAGAGAAACGCGGAAAGCAAGTGTTGACAGGCTTGCCGCTGAGGGTCTTGCAAAGCTTGATGCGATGCTTGAGCATGGAACAACCACCGTTGAAGCCAAAAGCGGGTATGGCCTAACGACAAAAGACGAACTGAAGATCTTAGATGCAATCCGCCGCACAAATCAACTGCACACCGTTGACGTCGTCCCAACCTTCTTAGGGGCACATGCTGTTCCCCCTGAATACAAAGGGAACACACATGGATACGTCAACCTGATCATCGAGGAAATGCTTCCAAGAGTAACCGAAAAAGCACTAGCAGAGTTTTGCGATGTATTCTGCGAAAGAAACGTTTTCAGCTTGGAACAGTCTAGAAAGATTCTTTCCGCCGCTAAGAGCTACGGCTTGAAATCGAAAGTTCACGCAGATGAGATGAGCATGCTGGGCGGTGCGGGGCTGGCCGCTGACATTGAAGCCATCTCTGCAGAACATCTAATCTTCTCTTCTGAAGAAAACCTCAAAGCCATGGCTGCAAAGAACGTAGTTGCCGTCTTGCTCCCTGCAGCCGCCTTAAGCCTGATGATGGGAAAGTACGCTGATGCCCGGTTCATGATTGAATGCGGTGTTCCTGTCGCCTTGGGAACCGACTTCAACCCGAACTGTCTAACTGAAAGCATGCAGCTCGTAATCGCTCTCGGATGCTACATTATGCGGTTGACTCCTAGCGAGGCCGTGACTGCCGCAACGATCAACGCCGCGCATGCCATAGGCAAAGCAAATGAGGTCGGCAGCCTAGAAGTGGGAAAAAAGGCTGATGCTGTTATCCTGAATGCGGCTAACCACAAGTTTCTGGGTTATCATTTCGGCACAAATCTCGTTGACAAAGTCGTCAAGAACGGAAGAATCGCAGTCGACAAGGAGATAGGCCCAAGCAAGATTGTGCACCTAGAAGAATAAGCTCCAACCCATTTTCACGTAAAAGAATTAATGCTGGTTCCAATAATAATGCCATTATGGTGAATCAGTCATGGTTAAGAGATCAGTCAAATGCATAACCGGACCAGAACTTCATTGCAAAAACTGGCAAATCGAGGGCATCCTGCGCATGCTTCACAACGTCTTGGACCCTGAAGTTGCCAAAGACCCGGAAAAACTCATCGTCTACGGCGGAACAGGCAAAGCAGCGAGAAACTGGGAATGCTTCGACAAAATCGTCGAGACACTCACAGAGTTGGAACCGGACGAGACCATGCTTATTCAAAGCGGCAAACCAGTGGCAGTCTTCAAAACCCACGAATGGGCTCCAAGAGCCCTGATCGTCAACGCCATGCTCGTGCCAAAATGGGCCAACTGGGACTACTTTCTCGAGCTCGAGCAGAAAGGCCTGATCATGTACGGACAGATGACGGCCGGCTCATGGGCGTACATCGGCACACAGGGAATTCTACAGGGCACGTATGAAACCATGGCCGCAGTTGGGAGAGAACATTTCAGAGGAAGCCTACGCGGTCGACTTGTTGTGACGGCAGGCCTAGGCGAGATGGGTGGGGCGCAGCCTCTGGCTGTGACCATGAACGAGGGCGTAGCCATCGTAGTCGAAGTTGACAAGAGGGCTATAGAACGCAGACTTAAGCATGGCTACTTAGAAACATGGACTGACCAGCTTGACGAGGCATTAAGGCTGGCAAAAGAGGCCAAACATGAAGGCATTCCCCGCAGCATAGGCCTGTTAGGAAATGCCGCTGAAGTGCTCCCGGAATTGCTGAAACGTGGCGAAATACCAGATGTTCTAACAGACCAGACAAGTGCACACGATCCACTGTGGGGCTACTATCCAGCGGGATTATCAAGGAAAGAAGCAGACGACCTCAGAAAGTCCGATCGGAAAAAATACGTTCAGGAGGCTCTGAAGAGCATGCGAATACACGTGGAAGCCATGGTTGGAATGATGAAGAAAGGAGCTGTAACGTTTGATTACGGAAACAATTTGCGTCAACAAGCATACGATGCTGGATACAAGTACGCTTTTGCCTATCCAGGCTTCGTGCAACGATATGTGAGACAACTGTTCTGCGAAGGCAAGGGCCCGTTCCGTTGGGCGTCACTCGTCGGCAATGAGGAAGACATTTACAAGCTCGATGATGCAATCCTGAAAGAATTCGGCTATAATAAAGAGCTATGCAGATGGATAGGAAAAGCAAGGGAACAGGTCAAATTTCAAGGTCTGCCAGCGCGGGTCTGCTGGCTCGGCTTCGGCGAAAGGGCAAGATTCGGAAAGATCATCAACGACATGGTCGCAGACGGAAGACTCTCAGGCCCAGTCTGGATCGGTCGAGATCATCTGGACGGCGGAAGCGTGGCATCGCCTAACCGTGAAACTGAGGGCATGAAGGACGGAAGCGACGCTGTAGCTGACTGGCCAATACTGAACGCCCTGATCAACGCCGTCGGCGGAGCAACGTGGGTCAGCGTTCACCATGGCGGAGGCGTAGGAATAGGCTACAGCATACACGCAGGCATGTGCTTGGTCGCAGATGGCACAAGAGACGCTGAAAGACGCTTAACAACCGTCCTGACCACGGACCCAGGCACATCCATCGTGAGACACGCAGACGCAGGTTACGAAAAAGCCCAAAGAATAGCCAAAGAAAAAAAGATCAAGATGCCGATGCTGAAGCAACCACGATAGCGCGCATTCTCATTTAACCTTCTTTCTGCTCTTCTTCATCAGCCTATTTTCTGTAACGATTGTCGTCCCTGCAATTATCGAGACCAGCAGGACGCCGAAAAGACAATCCACGAACAGCTCAACGGGGTATTCGTATCTGCCGCCCGTAAACGTGTTCACTGCTCGCCAAGCAAGCGGAAAGCCATAATACTTATTGCCAGGAACACTAGCTGGATCAGACGCGTTTTCAATGAGGCCAGACCCGAAACCTATGAAAAACCCCACAGTGATTATCACGGCGACGAGACGCCTGCTCAATTTCAAGTCTTCAAGCATCCTGGGTTACAACTGAGGATCATAAAGGCATAAAACTCTTACGTGCGCGTTGTTTGGTCACCCATTCGCCCTAACAATATTGTAACCCGCGGCTTTCCTAAGCCTATTCATGACCGCTAGCCCCAGTCCTGTAGTGGGTATCCCTTCAGCGACGATAATGTCGACGCGTTCGACATCAAATTCTCTGAGCAGCTTAAACAGGTTTCTTGCTACTTCTGCTAAATCGCTTCTGCTGCCCATAGACTTCACAACATCTGCTCTGAGACTTCTCACTGTCTCATCAGTTCCAAGGATCCCGACCTTTTTGCCTTCGCCCCTATAGAGTCCAACTAGCTCTTTCATTTTGTCGGCAACGTGCTCGACGTTGCCTTCGACGACAACCACATCCGCGTCAGGCGCATAGTGCTTATGCTTGACGCCTGGCGACCGCGCCTTTTCAACTGGCAAAGCCTTGTCAGCAGTCACGACGGGATTAAGCTCCACTCTTGAAAGAACCTTCAACAAGGTTTCATAAGGTGTTCCCCCTGGACGCAGTACCTGCGGAGGATCAACAGTCAAGTCTAGAACCGTGGATTCTACTCCAACAAGCGTTGGCCCGGCATCCAAAACTGCGTCTATCCGCCCACCCAGATCGTCCAGAACATGCTTTGCCATAGTTGGGCTTGGCTTTCCTGCAAGGTTGGCACTGGGCGCCGAGATTGGACAGTCGCTTTTTCTGATCAGCGCCAAGGCAACGTTGTGCTTGGGCATTCTTATGGCAATCGTGTCCAAACCAGCAACCGTGACATCGGGTACAATCTTGGATCTTCTGAAGATGAGCGTCAAAGGACCTGGCCAGAATGTCCGCATAAGCATCTGGGCTTCATCGGTCACCTCTTCAGTTAACGTGTAAACATCTTTCAAATCGCACACGTGCACTATAGGCGGGTTATCGAGCGGCCGGTTCTTAGCCTTGAAAAGGGCTAGGACGGCGTTTCCGTTCAGCGCATTTGCTCCTAGACCGTAGACTGTTTCGGTAGGGAAGGCCACGAGGCCGCCTTTCTTGATTAACTCTGCTGCTACAGTGATCTTGTTCTCGTCTGGCTGCTGCGAATCCACCGTTAGCACTAGAGTTTTATTCATCTACTCGTCATGTTGATTAGAGCCAGACTTGCCATTTAAACCTTCAAAAGCGAGGGCATCATGTGCTGATGCTCTGCTACACGACGTAGTAGCTGATGACTTTCTTGATGCTTTTCGGCGTTACCTGTTTCGCCGCCAGCTGTTTCAGAAGTTTTATCATAGCAGGGTGAAAGCGTGCAATGTCAGTCAGGGACACCAGACCAACGAGTTTCTTTCCGTCGACCACAGCTAACTTCTTGATTTTCATCTGGAACATCAGCTTAGCAGCCTCTTCCAGATTCATGGCGGGTTCAACGACAACTAGGGGTGTCGTCATGATCTCCTTGACCTTGGTCTTGACAGCGTTTCTGCCTTCGGCAACCACCCTCTTCAGAAGGTCTCTTTCAGTCACTATCCCCACGGCCTTCCCTCTGTTGGTGACTATGAGACTGCCTATCTCAAACTTGTTCATGATCTCGGCAGCCTCTTTTACTGTAACGTTGTCGTTCAGCGTTATAACTTCCTTGACCATCACGTCGCCAATTTTCAGCGAAAGGCAGGTCTCGTCGTGTTCTTCTTGCTTCTGGTCCGACAACAAAATCACTCTTTTGTTCTGTCTATTCCATGCAGTCATTGTATATAAGCTGGTGTGCAGAAACTTTTCAGACAGGTCGTAGCTTACGTGCAAGTCTTTCAACATGCTTCGTGGAGGGTATCCTTGCCCGGTCAAACTTCTCCTTGGGCTTCGTGAACGGTCTCGTGGCGTCAACGCCCATCTTGCTCGTGAGGCCCGTTTCCTGATCGGCCGAAGAGTCAAGCGTCGACCCACGCACGTTTTCGATGAGAACAAGATCCTCACTGGCTTGAAAACGCGTTGCAATTGCCCATTCCACTTCGGAAGCGTCAAACACGTTAATGTCTGAATCTACAACCACAGCATGTTTGAGGCTTGGATGCGCCGCAAAGGCTGCCAACAGGGCATTTTTGCCGTCGCCGTCGAGCTGTTTCTCAATCGCTAAGACCACGTGAAGCCACCCGTTTCCTCCGGCGGAAAGGTTGACCGCGCATACTTTCGGGACAACTTTGGACACGGTTTCCCAGATCAGGGCCTCACGGGGCAAGCCCATCAAGAGTCTATGCTCCGCCCCAGACGGCAGAAGGCCTTCATAAACGTAATCTTCCCTATGCATAATGCCTACGACTTCTACGACTGGCTGTTTCCTCTGTATATCGTAGTTTCCTGTAATGTCCACGAACGGTCCCTCAGGGACTTGCCTCGTAGCGGAAATCCTTCCTTCTAGAATCAGCTCAGCATCCGCTGGAGCATATGCATCTACGCTTTTGCAGCTGACTAAGCGAAGCTTGTCGTTCAACAGTGCATTTGCTACGTCGTACTCATTCACGCCGAAAGGAACAGGCGAGGAGGCTGCTAGCAAGATTGCAGGATGAACCCCGATGGCAACCGCTATCTCCAAGTCCTTCTTAGCTTCTCTAGCCTCGCTCCACAGCTTGTACAGATGTCTCGGAACCAAACGGATGGCCAAATGATTCTTGTCCAAGACTTGAAGTCGATGGACAGACAGGTTCTCAACGCTCCCGTCAACGCTTTTGGCATGTATGACCCCCGAAGTGATGTAAGACCCTGCATCAAGTTCGAAGTGAGCCAGAACTGGAATCTTCGACAGGTCAACCCTGTCTTCTGACTGTTCCTTCACAGGTCCCTCCCGGCTCATACTCGGTTTCTTAGGCGTCCGCCAAGCCCATAGCAGCCTACGATAGAGTTCGCTTGCATCGATGCCAAGCGAGTCGCAGATTCTTTTTCTAGTTCCGCAGACGTTAGCAACGACCTTTACATGGCTGCCTTTGACTTTTTCGAAGAGCAGTATAGGGCCCTCGTTGTCAAAGGTCTTTATCAGATATGAGATTTCGAAGACTCTAGAAACTTCATCCCCTAAATGCCGAACTTGCTCCTTGTTTTCTTCCTGCTTGAGAAACTCTCGGAGGCTCATGCCCTCGCCTCCTGTTTTTCGCTGCTTTCTGTTGCTTGGACGACTCTCTCAATCAGTCTCTTGAAGAATGATTGGGCCTGCATCTCGTCCATGGTTTCCAAATAGATTGAGACGAGCGCCATTTTCCCCTTCTTGGCGGCAACATATTCTGCAAACATTCGGGCTGAAATTGCATGACTATCGCCTAAGAGAATGGATGACGTTAATGGTCCCAGCATTTCTTTGGGCCTAGGAACCGCGATGGCCAATGTTCCGAGCTTGTCCTCTCTTTCGCTCAAGAGGATAAGGCATGAATTCTTGGTCTCTAAATACACTGCCAGCAAATGTGTGTCCTTTTCGACAATTTCGTCCTTAACAACTTTTGCGCGTTCCATCCCTCGAAGTCTCCATGGCTTATTAATAGCTTCACGCATTCACTATTTATTATTTTCAAGAGGGGAAAACACCTAATGGCTGAAGACCGGGCGAAGCGCATCCTTGAGAAGCTTGAAGAGACGTTCACGATGCCGAGATGGATAACGTCGACTCGAGACCCGTTTAGAACGCTTATCGTGACTATAATCTCGCAGAATACGGCTGACAAGAATACCTCGAAGGCTTTCGAAAACCTTTCGAACAGGTTTAGGATAAAGCCCGAAGCGTTGGCGAAGGCTGAAGCAGGACAAATTCAAGAATGCTTGAAAGTTGCAGGCCTCTACAGGAACAAGGCCAAGGCTATACAGCAAGTTTCAAGAATAATTTTAGATCAGTTTCATGGTAATCTAGACCAGATTTTGTCACTACCGCTTGAGGAAGCAAGAAAAACACTTCTTCAGCTTCCGGGAGTTGGGCCCAAGACCGCTGATGTAGTGCTCCTTTTCAGCGCGGGTAAACCCACGATCCCCGTTGACACTCATGTTTATCGAGTGTCGAAGAGGCTGGGTTTCGCGCCCGAAAGTGGTGATCATGAGTCTGTTCGCAATTGTCTTCAACGACTTTACCGTGAGAAAGATTACGCTGCCGTTCACGTAATGCTGATTCTTCATGGCAGAAAATACTGCAAGGCAAGATCCCCGCTTTGCAGGGAATGCCCAGTTAACGAGCTTTGCCCATCAGGACACAAGTGGGACAATCGTGACTGAGCCTAACGAAGAGGTTGCACGGTATTTTCCATACGCTGAGGTTAGGCCCTGTCAGGACGAGTTTATCAATGTGGTCTTTAAGGCTGTTGAAGAGCGTCGTTCGGTTCTGATCGAGGGGTGCAATGGCCTAGGCAAGACTGTTGCAGCATTGTCTGCGTGCCTTCCCACGGCTCTAGAAGAGCGGCTAAAGATATTGTATGTTGCAAGGACACACCGACAGCACGACCGCGTCATAGAAGAGTTGAAGGCTATTTCAAAGAAGAAGCCTGTGTCGGGTATTTCAGTCCGAAGTCGTCATGAAATGTGTCTCAACAGTCTCATTAAAGGACACGCGTTCAATGCTAGCGAAGCAATAGAAGCATGCGAGATGTTGAAGGCCAGAGGTAGATGCTCCTACTATCAAAGCATAGACGAACGGCCAGAAGAATACTCAGAATTGCAGCACGAAATCACGGTTCATGCTTGCACGGCTTCGGAAATCCATGGGATTGGACGAAGAAGAGGCTTCTGTCCGTATGAACTAATAAAGTCCTGCCTGGCCGACGTCAACATTATCGCGCTGAGCTATCTGTACTTGTTTGATCCCGTGATCCGGGGCGCTTTTTTAAGAAATCTCGAAATCCCGTTGTCCAAGACGATTTTGATAATCGATGAAGCGCATAACCTGCCTGAGACCGCTGTTGATGTCGCAAGCGTTAGCCTATCGCTCTTTAGTATGAGACAGGCGGAAATTGAAGCAAAAAAACTCGGATATGATGACGTTGCCGAATTCGCGAAAATAGTGAGAAAAGAAACTGAGGAAATATCTTCGAAGATCGTCAAAGAGGTCTTGATTCCACGAGAGTATTTAGTAGATCTCTTCAAAGAAAAAGCTGGTTTGAAGGAGCCTCGCGAATTCTTTGAGCACATAAACGATGTTGGAACGCTGATTAAGCGAGATTTACTGGCAGATGGGAAGTATCCACGTTCCTTCGTTCATGCGATGGGCCGTTTTCTACTCAAATGGTTGGAAACTGCTGAAGATACATCCTACGTGAATACGGTGACCAAGTACGATTCCAAACAAGGTATGCCGACGGCAAGACTGGAATTAGTGGCTCTCGATCCTTCTAGAATCACGATGCCCGTGTTTTCTCAGTCCTATTGCAACGTAGTCATGTCTGGAACGCTGCAGCCGTTAGAAGCATACGTGAAAATCACGAAGCTTCCGGAAAACAGCATGATGAAGATTGTGCCTTCACCATTTCCGAAGGAGCATGTTCTACCACTCGTCTCCTGCGGTGTGACAACCGCGATGGAGAGTAGGACTCCGGAAATGTACAAAAAGATCATAAAGCGAATAGGCGAAGTGGTAGAGCATACGCCCGCAAACATCGGAATCTTTGTTGCTTCTTTCGAAGTCATGGGAAGGCTCCTTGCTGAAGGACTGAAGAAAGTCGTGAGCAAGCCGCTTTTCTGCGAGCATAGAAGCATGAGTTCACGCGAGAACGAGAGGATGGTTGAGGAATTTAAGGCGCACTCCAGGCTTAATGGGGCTGTTCTGTTAGGTGTTTTGGGTGGTCGTTCTTCCGAAGGCGTGGATTTTCCTGGGGACGAGATGAATTCTGTGGCCATTGTTGGTGTGCCCTATGCAGAGCCCACTCCGAAGGTGAGGGCGCAGATTGACTATTTCGAGAAAAGTTTTCCCGGCTTTGGCCGAGAGTACTGCTACGTTTTGCCAGCGATGAAGAAGGCTTCTCAAGCTGCGGGAAGACCTATCAGAACTCTTGAAGACAAAGCTGCAATAATCTTCGTTGACTACCGTTTTGCCACACGGTACTGTCGGAGTTTTCTGCCGCTGTGGATACGTGATAACTTGAAAGTGCTTGCAGATGAAGACGGAGCAATCGCGAAAGAGCTTTCTCTGTTCTTTAGAGAAGCTTGCTGAAGGCCTTGTACTCTTGGTTCTCCTCGCCTATGAACGGGATTTCCTTCATGTTCTTGTCCAGTTTCACTCTTCCTATTACCGCAATCGCGATGTCTTGGGACACTGGCGTCAGAATCTTCAAGGTTTTTCTCAGGTATTCGATTTCTTGTATTATTCCTATCCCGAGGAATTTTCGCTCGCCATTGTGCAATGCCGTCACAAGCCCTTCTTCTTCGCCCTTTCGGATCACCACAACCTTCTTTTTTGTGGCTTCTTCGATTTTTTTCAGGTTTTCGGCGTTGATCCAGCGCCTCTTGCCGATTATTATTGAGATTCTATCTGTTTGCTCTGAAAAGTGGAGAGGCTTCATCCCCAGCAATTCATAGATTTTCCTTGCTAGGCCCTGGTTCTGATGCGTTCTGCTCAGGCCGAACAGCTCATCATCCTCGATTTTCAACCAGCCAAGGGGAACTGATTGTACCTTTGAATTCCTGAGGTATTTTGTGTATCCCAACTCTCGGAGGTTCTTTCGACTTTCTCCGCTTCTCTGGCTGGCGACCGGGGGAGATTCGACTGCAATTCTCCTGAATTTCTCGAGGCTGTTCATGAGCGGGCTCATCTCGTCTTTTTGCTGGACGGAGAAAACCGTCTCTGGGTTGATCTTCTCTACGAGTTGGGTCTTGTATCTGACCGCTTGTTCTCCCTCAATCCATCCGTCAGTGTTCACAATGACGAAGTCAGGATCGCTGTTCAGGATTTCCTTTTTCAGTTGAGCTAAGCTTTCTATTACCTTTTCTCCGGCACCATTTGGCGAAGTAGTGCCGATGAAGATGGCATTTTTTGCTTGTAGGCTGAAAAGGTCAGTTATCGGCTTCGTGACGAAAGTGTATGAGACGGTGCATGGCGGTCCAATGTCAGATTGACCTAGGTCACCGTCTAAAACTCCAATTTTCTTTTTTTGGCTTAACAGCCTGTTGATCAAGTACGTGCAGAAGCTGGTCTTTCCAGAATCAACCGTGCCCAACACGATTGCGGTGGTCGGCTTGACCTGCAATTGCGCAAGATTCTCGTATGCCGCGGCCCATGTTGACGGAACTGTGTTTCCTTCAACTTCATCTACGCTAGCCTTCTCTGCTAGCGAGATGTCGAAGGATGCTGTTTCATTCACTGCGAACGGTAGCCTTTTTCCTTCGCGTATGACGATTCTGTTTGTCGTGCTTGTTTTCGATCCGAATACTTCAACGCTACCCGAAGTCACGATTACCGAGGCTGGTCCATCGACTAGCAGCGTTTTTCCCTTTTCAACTGTTTTGTTCATTCTGTCTTCTCCTTTGAAACACGTGTCCGTTCCTTCCAGCTATCTTTGTCGCTGAAACTATGTCTCTCAATCCTCTTCTGTTTTTTGTTTCATTCTGGTATCGGCTCGTTCCACTCTCACTCACGCTTTCTAACTTGATGCTTTGAGGCAAAACGTCGTCCAAAGCTTGTAGGAGTTCCTGTTTATATGAAGGAACCCCGTCGCCGACTTTAACTGAAATTGACGCTACTGGAAGTTGATCGAAGCTGTTGATGATGGTTTTCACTTTTTCCAATATCTGTGACATGCTAGAGCAGACTTCTGTTCTGATTACTTTGCCGTCTGCTAGGACAGCTAGCCCTATTACTTTGCCGGGGTCGATCCCTATGACGAGTTTCTCGCAGTTTTCCCTTCCTTGAACGATCTGCAGTGCATTGTTAATCATCGCTTCTACGTCCGTGTGCTCGTTGTACACTAAGATTTTTTCATGCTCTATTAGGTGTTTCTCTTTTTCTGTTGTCAAAACAACCTTAACTTCTACCGGGATCGGTTGCTGCGGCGTGAGGCTCAGAAAGGGTACGTTTCTTTTTTTTAGTTCATCAACGATGAGATAGTATGCTTTTCCTGAAACTGTCGCTACAGCGATGCTTGCTTTCATGCCGCTTTCCTGTTCTGATGGCTGTGTGAATGCCAAACGAAATATTAGTTTCGTAACTTATATTGGTTGACGTGCATGGTCTTGCCCCGGAAAATTCCAACAGGTTGCAGAACTATCGACAATATTCTAAGGGGTGGCATTTCATTCGAAAGTGTTAGTCTAATCTACGGAGAACCGGAGACTGGAAAGACTGCTATGGCGATGCAGTGTGCAATAAACTGTGCGAGGCGAGGTTTCAAAACGTTGTTCGTAGACTGTGACGGCACATTTTCGGCCGAGAGGCTGTCGCAGATTGCAGGAGATGATTTCGAAAGGATCGCCGATTTGATAGTTTTGATGAGGCCGAGCGATTTTCGTGAGCAGATGCTGATCATAGACCACTCCGCGGACTATGTGACCGAACATTTCGGTCTCACCGTCTTTGATACTATCACTTCGCTCTACCGGGCTGAAATTGCCGAGTCTCCGGCTAAAGCGTTTGGACTAAACCGTGAGCTAAACAGGCAATTAGCCTGTCTGGCTCAGACAGCGAAACTCGGCAAGATAGCCATGCTTGTGACAAGCCAGGTGCGAACGGCTTTCGAGGAAAAGAATGTGCGTGTGGAACCCGTTGCGTCCAGGGTTCTTAAATTCTGGGCTGACACCGTGATAAACCTGAAATTCACTGAAAACCGACATGTGATCAAGGCAATCTTGGAAAAACCAAAGGCTCAAAACCCATTCTGCCATCTAAAGATAGAAAAATCAGGAATAGTTGAATATGCGACTAGTTGATGGTTGATGACATGGATCCGACACAGCTAATCATTGAAGCTTTGAAATTCGTATTTCCAGCCTATTGCGCAAACGCGGTGCCAGTCCTCGTTGGCGGGGGGGCTGCTATTGATCTCGGAAAGAATTTTGTTGATGGAAAGCCAATCTTTGGAAAGAACAAGACTTTCCGCGGCTTCTTCTCGGGGCTCGTGGTCGGAACCGGGGCTGGATTGGCAGAGACTGCGTACTTTGGTCTGAAATCTTTCCCACTCTTGATGGGGGTCCTTCTCTCATTGGGAGCCTTGCTGGGTGACTTGACAGGTGCTTTTGTGAAGAGGAGAGTCGGCCTTGCGCCGGGCGACCTGCTTCCGGTTGTTGATCAGTTAGACTTCATAATTGGGGCCATGGTGATTTCGCTGCCCCTATCACTATCATTATCGGTTTTTTCCTGGGAACTTGTATTAGCGGCATTTATCATAACTTTGCCTATACATTTGTTGACGAATTTTGCGGCCTACAAACTCAAGCTGAAAAAAAATCCTTGGTAGATTCTATGGTTTGCCTGCGAGTTTATATGCGATCGTGGCTTCGAGGAATATGTACGCTATGAAGAGAAAGGCTATTCCTATCATGATCATCAAGTAAGCTTGTCTCGGCTTGTAAGCGTATCTTGTGCTTTGGTATGCGATCCAAACTCCGGCTAAGCCCACCGCATATATCGTCATTGCTACTATGCTATCGGCTATGAATTGTTCAGAAAGTCCCGGGTACACGATAAGGATCCTTCCTTGATAAGTTGCTGCTGGGAGCGGTGCCGTTATCACGTCGTACAGACCTCCCCCGAGGAGGAATATACTAAACGCTATCGCGAGGAGTGAAATGATTAATGTGGAGAGTTTTATCGTTGAGATTCTGTGGTAGAGTTTGCTCATTGAGAATGAGGCTGATGAGATTCCTCGCTTAACTTTGCGTGACATTTTCTTTCTCTCCGACGTTGACGGATTGTTGAGCGATTTCTTTGGCCCATTGCCCCGTTAGTGGATTGTTAGCAATCTCACTTAAATACTCTTTCCACGAAATACCTCTGGCTTTTTTCCAGGCTTCATAGTTTTGGACTATGTTTTTATAGGCCTTAGCATGAAATTTGCAGTATTCGTCGTCGCTGGCGTTTCTAGCGCATATCTTACATTTCAATTTTCTTCCCTTTTCTTGCCTTTAGCCGGCACAAGGGGTTAAAACATAGCATCCAAGACCGTCTTCCCTTAACCTTAACTTGAACGGTGGGCCACCCGCAAGCATGACAGGTTCCGCCAGATGATATTATACTGCCCTCCTGTGGAAGCGAGAATGATGTTTTGCATAAACCTTTGAAGTAGTTTGTGCAGCCTATGAAGCGCTTGCCTGTCTTTCTTGAGTATAATATGACCAGTTGCCCTGTGCCACACGTTGGACAGGGTCCGATTATTCTTTCTTCAAGCCTCGATTTTCTTATGACCTCGTTCAACCGTTTTCCTATGATATCTTCTTTCTTTTTGATTTTCTGCATTATTGGTTCAATCTTTTCAACAGTATCTCTCAGGATTTTCTCCCTGTTTTCTCTGTTTGCCCGTATGCTGTTCATTTTTCCTTCCAGTTCTCGCGTCATCTTTATCGAGACCACAGCTGGGCAGTATTCCTCGAGAATTTCTAGAATTTCGAAACCCAGCTCTGTGACTGTCATTCTTTCGTTTTTGACGTACCCTCTGTCGTAAAGGGTCTGTATGACGTCTGCCCTGGTTGCCTTCGTGCCGATCTCCGCTTTTTCCATTCTGTTCAAGAGGCTCCGTGGGTTGTATCGCGCAGGCGGTGTCGTAAACTTGCCCTCTAAGCTTATTCTTGTGACGTGGACAGTTTGCCCCTCTTTTATCGTCGGTATGATAAACTCTTCTGATCCTGCGTATGGCGCGTAGAAGCGTAACCAGCCTTCATTCAGTACGCGCATTCCTCTGAGGCTGAAGCGATTATCGTTAACGTTTATGCTGACTTCGACGTTTTGTTTTGTTGCTGGTTGGGCAAAAACAGCCAAGAATCTTCGGACGATGAGGTCCCAGATTTTTCTTTCCGAATTGCTGAGCGCTCTCATGGGTATTTCTCCTGTTGGGTAAATAGCCGGGTGTGCTGGGTCATCTTTCCTTCCTTGCCAGGGAATCAGCATAGCCTTTGCAAGTAGCTCTGCACTTAGTTTCCGATATTCTTGGATCCTGCCCAGTTTTCTCAGTATCGCCTCGTATCCTATCGCCGGCGGCAGTTTCTGACTACTTGTCCTCGGATAGGAAATCAAAGCCTCCATGTACAAGCTTTGAGCGATGTCTGATGTTCGTTTCGGCGCGTATCCGAATATGCGGTAAGCCTCGCTTTGCAACGTGCCCAAGTCGAATGGCAAGGGCGGGGCCTGTTGGGATTGTTTAATGTCAACGTTCTCGACAGCTCCATCTTTTCCTTTGCACGCTTCCAGAATGGCTTCGGCTTCGTATTCAGTCTCGATCTTTCCTTTCTCATGTACCGCCTCAAGGGTTCGCTCGTCAATTTTCACCTGTGCCCTGATCGTCCAATACGGTACGGGCACAAAGGTTCGGATGTTCTTTTCCTTCTGACCCAAGAACTTCAAGGTTGGTCCCTGTACGCGTCCCGTGCTAAGCGTTACGTACTCTCCACTCTGATTCTTTAAAGCAGAAGTAAGGGCTCGAGTGAGGTTTACGCCGAACAGCCAGTCTGCTTCATGTCTTGCGCGTCCAGCTTCTATTAGTCCGAAATCCAGATGGGGCAATAAAGTTTCATATGCATTTTTCAACTCATCAGCAGTCAAAGTTGAGTACTTCATCCGCTTTGCGATTGATTCCTTTTCGCCGCACGCGTATCTTAGGATCATATACCCTATTAGACTTCCTTCTACGTCGTAATCGCATGCATCTATGAACGTGTGTGCATCCTGCGAAAGCTTCGAGAAAATCTCGACCCATCGACGAGTGTACTTCGCGTTTCGCTCCGCTAAGTATCTTGGTTGCCACTGAAAAGTGAGAACAGGATATTTGCTTCTTCCCTTTCCTTCTGCAGCAACAGTATACAAGTGTCCGATCGCAGGGACGACAACTATCTGCGTGTCCCTTTTTGCAGTGTAGTACGGCACGTGGTTGATCTCACTCTTCTTCGGCTGTTGCTTAGCATCTAGAGCCTGGGCTATTCTTTTTGCGGCATCGGGTTTTTCTGTCACAATCAACGTGTAGGTCATCTTAACATCATGGGGTTCGGTTTATTTCCAATCAACGTGTTGCATTCTGCTCTTTATCTTTGTTCTTGATTTGAGGTTCATAAGCTTGATTTTTGAGGCAAGTCATATTCGTGTGAATTCCTAGGAGTTTGATTAGTCGCAGGTACGTGGAGGACTAGTCGAGTGACCGAAGCCACGCAAGAATGGGACTGCTCATGACGGTTCTGGATCAAGGGATTATTGATAAATACAGAAGAGTGAGCGAGAGACTTGCTGATTCTGCCCTGTCTGCAGAGCTGAGAGCATTGTTCGATAGGGAGTATACAGTGGCCGAGTTGCTGAGCTGGGTTCATGAAAAAGTGAAATGGGATGATGGCGAAATTCAGCGACATAATGATCCGCTGGAAATATTGAATTATGGCAGGGGGAGATGTGGCGAGTTCAGCATATTATTCACCGCGCTGTGCTTGGCTCACGGTCATAGGGCGAGGTTGATTCTTGACATGTCTGATCATGTGTGGACCGAGGTGTGGGATCATGCGAAGAGCAAATGGATGCATGTCGATCCTTCTGAAAAGAGGATGGATGATCCACTTATGTATGAGCGAGACTGGAAGAAGAACTTGTCTGAGATCTATGCTTTTGAAAATGGCGAAGCGGAAAACGTAACGAAAGTTTACAAGATGTGCAACGATTGCAGTCGATAGATAGTATAGTTAAGAGGCATGGAGGAATAGGCGACTGTTCCCCCAGTCTGAATAACCATGATCTTTCAGGCTATTTCTGACATATCGAGGCTCGGAATACTCCTTGTTTCGATGCATGCACTATGCTCATTTTTGAGCTCAAGCAGGGGTTTGGAACTGGTGGAGAACGTCTTTCTTTTCCATAATGTATCCACAGTAGTGGCATTTCAGTAGCAGAGGTTCATCGTTGTCGACATAGAACTTGGCCTGCACAGGTTCGTTGCCGTTGCTTATGCATGCCGGGTTTGCGCATTTGATGATGTTCTCAATTGCTTTCGGCAGCTTGACCTCCTGTTTTCTCATGACCTTGTAGCCTCGGATGATGTTGATCGTTGCGTGAGGAGCCAGCAATGCGATCTTGTGAAGTTCCTGAGGGTTCAGCTCCCTTCCCTCGATTTTGACTATGTCCTTAGCCTTGAACCGTTTGCTCGGCACGTTAATCGCAATAGTGACTGTTCCCATCTCTCGACCCGTTATTCCCAGTATCCTCGCCACGTCCAACGCGTGTCCAGCAGTGATGTGGTCAATAACTGTTCCATCCTTAATTTTGGAAACGTGAAGTTCAGTCTCACTCAATTGAGATCCTCTCTGAAAAGAGGTTATGCACAAAACGCAGATAAAAGATTTTAATCTATACTGAACCGTCTGCAACGTTTCGCGCGCGCTGCCTAAGGACCAAGCAGCTTGCTTTTTTGCTTCGAAACCTTGATCCAGAATATTGCAGTTCCTAATGCTGTAATTACAGATGATGCATAGAATGCGTTCACGTAGGCGGCGTACGGTGCGGTCCCCAACACTTTGACTTGCAGGTCTGCGAGAGGGCCTCCCACAAGAAGCCCAGCTGGACCCCAACTTAGGGCTATGACCGTGTTATATCTTCCAAACAGCCTGCCTCTTCTGTCCTCTGGTATGATGTCTGCTGCGAATGCGAAACCTACGGTGAGAACCATCCAAAAAGAGGCTCCGTTCAGGCCATAGACTACCGCCATAGTTAGAACATTTGAGGCTACTCCGTAAAACAGCGGTGTGACAATTGCCAAGATCAGGCCAGAGAAAAGGACAATTGTCTTGCCGAATCTGTCCACGAGCCGACCGCAAGTCAGACTCATGAACATTCCGCCCACGGTGAACGCGGTCAGCACTAAGCTTGCTTCTAGATCTGTGGGCATTATCCCTGTTGGTGGCGTGATAAAGACGAGGAACACCTGATTGACGCATGAGATCCCTATGACGATTACGATAAGGGATATGAGAAACCATTTGTAGGCGCTTTTGTCGTAATCCGTTGAAGTCGATGTGCTGTGGTTCTCAGCTTGTTCAACTGCAGTATTCTGTGTGGATTTGTCCGTCGACTTCGAAGTTATCCACATCAGGATTGCGCCGACGATGAGCATTATGATGACTATGTAGAAGATTGTTCCTTGGCTGAAACCTTTTCCATTATTGTATAGGTATCCCGCGAAGGTTATTCCTATCATCCTGCCGAGCGAGCCGATGAAGTTGAGAATGCCTACTATTCTGGTTCGATTGCTGCTTGTAGTAACGTCTGTCAGCAGGGCGGCCCACCCTACGTCTGACATTGACCAGAAGAACTCGAGAATAGAAAGGCCGATGATCAGTGATAGGCCAGCTGAGAAATCAGCTTGAGAGTTGAGGAGTAACTTGTGAATCTGGAAGACGATGAAGTAGAACATTGCAGCAGTTGATTCGCCAGCGATTATCAGTCTGGCTCTTAGCTTATGTCGGTCTGCGATTTTTCCCCAAACAAAGTTTTGACCCAGTGCCGATCCTACCATGTTGAGTGAGCCCAACGAGGCCGTGTACGTCACGTTATGCATGAGATCATAAAGGTAGGTTATCATGAAGGTGTAGAACACGCCTCTTCGGATGAAAGTTAGAAGCTGAAATGCGCTCAAGTTAATGAACACGTTTCTTCGAGCTGGCTGTGCGTCTTTCACCGAGTTTTCTCCTGTTTCTGAGTATAAATCCAAAGCATGTGCTGACCCTAAATCGATTCTGTTATTTCTTGCTTGTTCTTGCAGCATGTCTAAAAGAGTGTTCCTGAAGCGATGATCACTCGTGTCGTCTTTTTTTTTCTGGAGAATGCAAAAACACGAGCCCGCTTGTCCCCATACTTGTTCAGTCTGCAGAGAGACGAGGAACAGTCAAAATCTTCATAAAACGCTGGTGAAGACGGGTCTTGAAAGTGAAGAACAGCTCGGCAAATAGTTATTTAGAAGTTAATGTGAAGTTGTGTTTGGGCATCGAAGTGGAGTTCAAGGGCAGAGATATAATATCGATCAAGGATTTCTCGCGGGAAGAGATTGACTTTGTTTTCAAGACTGCAAGATCCATGGAATCTATGGCTGCAAAGGGCTCTGATATGCTAAGGGGGAAAATCCTTGCGACTCTATTTTATGAAGCGAGTACTCGGACCCGTTTGAGCTTTGAGTCGGCTATGCTCAAGCTAGGCGGTTCAACGATAGGCTTTGCCGAAGCAGAGATAGCTTCTGTTAGGAAGGGTGAAAATCTCGCAGATACTGTTCGAACTGTCGAGAACTATTCTGATGTTATAGCTCTGAGGCATCCACTTGAGGGTGCCGCCAGATTGGCAGCGGAGTTCGCGAAAGTTCCCGTCATTAACGCCGGTAGCGGGGCGGAGGAGCATCCGACGCAGGCTCTTCTGGACTTGTACACTATGAAGAAGGAGAAGGGCAAAATTGACGGTTTAAAGATAGCGTTTGTGGGCGACCTTAGGTTTGGCAGAACCGTTCACTCTCTTGCCTACGCTCTTTCGCTCTACAATATTGAGCTGTATCTCGTTTCGCCGGAGACTCTTAAAATGAGGCGGGAAGTTCTTCAAACGATAAAAGAGCGAATACCCGTGGTGGAAAAGGCGAACCTCGAGAAAATAATTCCAATCGTCGATGTATTGTATGTCACGCGGATACAGAAAGAACGTTTTCCCGACGCTGCTGAATACGCTAAGGTGAAGGGTTCATACAAGATAGATCTGCCAACTCTGAGTGAAGCCAAGAAGGATTTGATAATACTTCATCCGCTTCCACGAGTTGATGAGATAGCTGCGGAAGTAGATAACACGTCATACGCGCGCTATTTCGAGCAGGTCTGGAACGGCATAGTCGTCAGAATGGCCCTCCTATCTCTAATACTGGGGGCCGTGAAATAGGATCCACGTTGGCCCAACATTGGGAGCTCATGGATTTGTGAAACGATCGTAGAATGTCAAAGTGCCAGTTGCGCCACATGAAGGACACTTGTGTAGGAGGCCAACCCAAGTTTTTTTGCAGTTGGAACAATACGTCAGTTTGCGGTCATAGGTAAAGAATTCAAAAGCTAGGTCTCCGGCAAACTGTTTGGTTAGAGACATGAGCTCATCTGATCCATGTTCCGTGCCCTCAAGCTCTATTACGGTAAGACCCCCACCTGCTCGTAACCCCTTCATGATCTTTGCGTCAAACACTGTGGGTTCTGTTGAAATCGAGCCTTCGTGTAGACGTAATGTGTTGATTGTGGAGTAGAACGGTTTTTCTCTTGTCCCAGAATACTTCACCTTTCCAAACCCGTATCTATCGATATCCAACTGCGCCAGTCTTTCAGAAGCCTCTTTGTCAGGCAACGTAGATGAATACAAACGTTTCATGCGTCTCTTGCCCGCCTTTTGGGTGAAATCAGCTATGCATTGAACCGTGTTTTCCATGAACCTCCGAGCTTTTTCATCTTGGAGGTTCTTACCGTAAAACGATTCCAGCGTCTCCTCCAGTCCGATCAGGTTTATCAAGCGTGAAGAATTTTCAAGTCTGAGATATTGGTCGCCACATACGGTTTGCAAGAGGAAGGGAAGCAGCCTGCTGCCGTTCTGTTTAAGGGCTGCATGCTTGATTTCCATGGCCCGTGCTGCCATCTCGAGCCTTTCTCGCAGGATATCAATGAATTTTGCCTCATCCTTCCCACATTCATAGCCGATCCGGGGCATGTTAACTGCCACAGATCCCAGACAGCCCGTGCGAATGGTATCGATCTCCCAGTCTTCGTTCAAATCTGGCGCAAACCTGTGCCCAAGACCAGAGAAAACGGTCTGCTCCTCGCCTTTTCTCAAGAGAGAAGTAAGATAAACTAAGCCTTTGTCTGACACGAGGCGGTGAGCTTTCAGCAGCAGAGCCTTGGCTCTTTCATCCGCAAACGTTTCGGTTCTTATTTTCACCACGATTCTGGGTTGAAGCAGCGGCTTGCGCTGGCTCTGCTCAATTAGCATGTCAAGAATCACTGATGCCAAGAGCTGGGCTTCTTCTTCAAAATCTCCATATTTCCCCACAGGTTCTCCGAGAGGCCCAACAGCCGGCTTTCCGGCTATGAAGTCAGGAATGGAAAGTTCTAGACACAGCGATGTGTCCTTTAGGTGATTCAAGTTGGAAATGAATAGTTGAAGTGCTTCTTTGATGTTCTGTGCGTCAACACCTTTGGCAAAAGGGGCAAGAAAAACGTTGAAATATTCAAGCGTTTGTGCTTCAGCTATTTCGTTAGCCGAGTGCATGAGAACGTTAAACGTAGTAGACAAAGCTGATTCCAGGGTTCGCGGTGGAGAAAAAGGAAGCTGGAGAGCGTTCATCTTCTCCAATTCTAGCCCGTTTCGATAGAAGAATCGTAGATCATGGATTACTTCGTTTGGCTTCGTGATCCACGAGCTCAGACCATTGACGTGTAACAAACCTGCGATGTGCGCGTCGGAAATGTCTCTCGGAAATGTCTTGAGAAGCGTGTATTCCCTAAGGACCGCGTCTCCAGCAGCGTTGCGCACTGACTCCGCACCATGAAAAGCAGGGCTTCTTGCTTCGACCATCATGGTGACTTCATGCACTGGGAGTCCTAAGCGAGTAAGTTTGTGTCGATATTCTTCCAGACCTTTTTCTATTAAGATAGCGTTCACAACTTCTCTAACAAGAGGAGCGGTCAAATACTTTGTTTTTGATTTCAGAAGCCTTTTCTCCGCTTCGTTAGCCACTTTTTGGGCAAGTTCAGTTGACATTCTTGCCTCTTTCACAAGGGAGCTAGCGATTTTGTTCGCGTCAAATTCCTCTAGCGCAAACCTTGAAGCTCGGACGAGCATGCTCTTAGATTTCGAGGAGCTTTTTTCTATGCGGTCCGCGACGTCTATGACCATCTTGCCTAGTTCAGTTAGGCCGTATTTTCTTGTGTCAACGTCAGCCTCAACCAAGTCTGCTTTGAGCAGAAACTTCAGGTGGTAAGCAAATCGTCCAGCGTCTCTGCCGGGGTTCATCTTTAGCGAGCTCATCAACTCCGTGTATGAGAGGGGTCCTTTGTCAAAGAGGAAATTCAAAATCAGCAGTCTTAGAGACGAGGACACAGCCTTAAGCACTCTGACTCCGCGAACGCGATGAGGAACAGACAAAGCTTGCGGAACCCCTAACGGTAAAGCTATTAGTATTCTGCGCAAGGGTTTAAAGATTAAGGAACGCTTATTTTCACGGGTTTAGACAATCATATCCCAAGTGGGGCTGTCGGCTAGCTTGGTCTAGGCTTGTAGCCTCGGGCGCTATAGACCCCGGTTCAAATCCGGGCAGCCCCATTATTAAACTAGAACCCGTTTCGGCACAGTCCCGACAGCCCTGTTAGCGCTGAAAAGAGGTACGCATCAGAAACCGCGAGCGCTTTCGATACTTCAGCACGCTCGAGGTTCTAAGGCGTGTTGCCAGAAGAATTAAATGTAGTAACTAGCTTCGCTATTGCTCAAGTAATCGTAAGGGTTTGGTTTCATGGCGAGTATTGAACCTCTGAGAGTTTCTTCTGATATTCACTGGGTGGGAGTTAACGATGCATATACCAACCTGTTTGAGGGCTTATGGGAGATTCCAGAGGGAGTTTCGTATAACTCTTATCTGGTTATTGGGTCGGAGAAGACCGCCTTGGTGGATTCTGTCCCAAGACAGTATGAGAAAGAGCACCTTTACAAGATCGGCCGTCTAACGAACCCTTTAAGAATAGACTACGTGATTCTCAACCACATGGAGCCAGACCACACAGGTGCTGTCTCCAAGATTCTTGAAATGTCACCAGCCACTCAAGTGGTGCTCACACCTATAGCCCATAATATTTTCAAGAAATTTTATCATACAGAACCTAGAACCGTAGTTGTCAAAGGTGACGATGTAAAGATCGATTTGGGTGGGAAGACTCTTCGATTCATCCAGTCCCCATGGCTCCATTGGCCTGAGACCATGTGCACGTATATTATTGAGGAGAAGATACTTTTTAGTTGTGATGCTTTTGGCTCCTTTAAGCGGCTTCCAAATGGATCGATTCTGGAATCTGAAATTGAGAATATGGATCAGTACATCAATGGTGCCTCTAGGAAGTATTTTGCGGGCGTTTTTAGTGGGCAAAGAGAATGGGTACTGAAAGCCCTAAAGAAGTTCGAGGACTTGAGCATCGAAGCCAGAGTGTTGGCACCGAGTCACGGTCCAGTATATACTATCCATGCCAAAGAGATTATGAGTAGATGGGCCTCGTGGAGCAGACCTAACTATGTTAGAAAAGTAGTCGTAGCTTTTGGTTCAATGTATGGGATGACAGCCAAGTTTGTTGAGGCCATTGTTAAAGGTGTCGAAGAGGCTGGGGGTCAGGCGGTGACCTTTGATCTTTCAAAGAGTCCGCCTATAGACGCGTTGACTGCAGTCTTGGACGCTCCGGCCCTAATGATCGGCACTCCGACCTATGAGCGCGAACTGTTTCCAAAAGTCAAACACTTTCTAAACTTTTTAGAGCTAAAGAAGCTTTCAGGCAGGTACGTAGCCGTCTACGGAAGCTTTGGTTGGAGCGGTGAAGCCACAAGAAAGTTGGCAGAGCAACTTGTTGCTCTAGGTTTTAGGTTGGTGGGAAAACCACTTGCGGTTCTAGGAGACCCCACGCAAGAAGACCTTGAAAAAGCTAAAGAATTGGCAAAGACTGTGGCTGAGACTGCCTTCTCTGAGCGAGGATTATGACAGCCGCACCAAAGGATTTGCAGATACTCATACTGACCTTTATACTAACTAGCATGTTGAATATCACGTTCATCGCGCGGTGGAGAAAGGTAATTCACTGGAGACATTGCCAACGGGCTGCGGGTTCAAAATCCTGCGCGCGCATAGCCTACCTCCTCGGTCAGCTATATGAATCAAAATTGATTCGAATATGCCCATGACGAGGGCACAAATCATTTAGGAGAACGAATTTCGGAACAACCTTACAGGCCAAACCATTCAAGCGAGGGGGCGGCCAAAGTGATCATATGAATCTTCTTATTTTGGCAGCCACCTTTTCTAATTCGTCCTGTCCTGGAGTTCCCCTGGGCCTATATCGATCCTGTCCCCCATATTCAGGAATGACGTGAACGTGAAAATGGAATATGACCTGATTGGCGGCCTCCCCATTGTTTTGAAGTATTCTAATTCCTTCAGATTCTTCACTCTTCATTACAGCAGCGGCCACCTTCTTAACGACTTTGAAGACGTTTGCAAGCTGCTCATCTGGAATCTCGAACACGTTCTCATAGTGCTTCCTCGATATTACAAGGGTATGCCCTTCATTGACGGGTCTTGCATCCAAGAATGCCATGACATCTTTATCCTCGTAGATGCGACTTGCGTACGCGTTACCTCGTGCTATTCTGCAGAATACGCAGTTTTCGGTCACGAACTTGCACCTTTCTAGCTATCATGGCAGAACCTTCATTTCAGTCTTGCTCGAACTCAGATGGTTCTCTTGCTATCTATTTACGGAGAACGTGCGGGGATAAAGTCTTATTAAAAACAGAGTTGCGGATTATCCTGTTGAGAACATGAGCAACCACAAGAATTATAGACTTTACGTAGATGGCGCATGGGTCGATTCGGTTTCAGGCGAGACATTCCCGAGCGATAATCCTGCGAAGCCAAAGCAGATTCTCGGAGTTTTCCAGAAGGGATGCAAGGAAGATGTTGATCGTGCCGTCGAAGCTGCTGATAAGGCTTTTCCTGCATGGAGCGGGACGTCTGCACCGAAGAGGGGACTAGTACTTTTGAAAGCTGCTCAACTGCTTCGCAAGAATAAGGAGCAATTGGCTAAAGAGATGACTATGGAAATGGGGAAGGTCATCCAGGAATCGAGAGGAGACGTTCAAGAAGCAGTGGACATAACGGAGTATATGGCTGCTGAGGGCAGACGATTTTTCGGTTCTACAACGCCTTCTGAACTGAGGAAGAAACTGTGTTTTACGATAAGAATGCCTGTCGGCATCTGTGGACTGATTACTCCGTGGAACTTTCCCTTGGCTATTCCGGCACAGAAAATAATGACGGCGCTGATCTGTGGAAACACGGTCATCTTCAAGCCGTCGTCTGATACGCCACTATGTGCGACTAGGCTCGTTGAAATCTTGGAGAAAGCTGGACTGCCTGGTGGTGTATTGAACATGGTCACTGGTTCAGGTGACGACGTAGGCATGACGATCGTGAAGCATGATAAGGTGCGGGCGATTTCTTTCACGGGACACAAGGACACGGGTGCCTCGATCCTGAGAGAAGTAGGTCTCAAGAGAGTCGGTCTAGAGATGGGTGGGAAGAATGGCATCGTAGTCATGGACGATGCTGACCTGAACCTTGCTTTAGACGGGGTAATCTGGGGCGGGTATGGAACGACCGGACAGAGGTGCACGGCAGCATCCCGCGTCATAGTTCACGAAAGAGTCAAGAGCAAATTTGAGAAGATGCTGGTCAGCAGTGTGAGAAGGCTCAAGCTGGGTGATGGCCTTAGACCTGGAACTGATGTTGGACCACTAGTAAACAAGGCTGCTCAAGAGAAAAGTGCCAAGTATGTTGAAATCGGAAACAATGAGGGAGCGAAACTTCTAATTGGCGGTAGAATTCCGAAGATGGAAGGTTTTTTCTTCGAGCCGACTTTATTCACAGACTGTACCGTCGATATGAGGATCGCGCAAGAGGAGATATTCGGTCCGGTTGTCTCGCTGATTTCAGTCAGAGACTTTGATGAAGCGATAGATGTGATGAACTCTGTGGAATATGGGCTGAGCTCTGCGATTTACACGAGAGACGTGAACAGGGCATGTGATGCTATCATGAGGATCAAGGCGGGACTGACCTACATTAACTCGAGCACGATAGGATCAGAGGTTCACCTTCCCTTCGGCGGAGTGAAGCACACAGGCATAGGAACAAGAGAAGGCGGAATCGAAGGAATAAACGAGTTCTCAGAGGTCAAGACGGTCTACATTGACTACTCAGGCCAATTGCAGAGAGCCCAAATCGACATAGACTGATTGATGCGGACACGCGTTCGGCGTGCCAGAATCTCTAAAGTCTCCTTATTCTCAAGCTTGCGAAGGGTTTCCTTTGGAACTGCATACGATGACAGATTAGAAAAGAGGATTGTTTAAGAAGGTGTGTCTGATGGGCAGTAAGCTTCTTCGCCGCATTGGCTCAGGTCAAGTCCCTGTTCTTCTTCTTCCGGTGTCACTTTCAACTTGGAGAACACGTTGATAATCTTCAAGAGTGCAAACGTTACGACGAAGGCGAAGGCTGCGACCACCAAGACGGCTTCGGTCTGAATGAGGAATTGGCTCGGATTTCCATAAAACAGTCCGTTCTTGCCTCGAGCATTTACGGCGATTGTAGCGAATAACCCTGTGGCTATTGAACCCCATATTCCGCTGACTCCATGGCATGCGAAAACATCCAGCGTGTCGTCTAGACGCGTCCGCACCCGCCACGTCGAAACCAGATTGGATATGATTCCAGCAACCAAGCCTATGATTATTGCCGAAGCTGGAGTCACGAAACCTGAAGCAGGCGTAATTGCAACGAGTCCGCAGACGGCCCCAATTGCAATACCTGTTGCAGAGGGTTTGCCTTTAATCATCGTGTCCATGGCCATCCAGCTGACCGTTGCGGCCGCGGCTGACAGGTTGGTCACGACAAATGCGCTGACTGCAAGAGGACTTGCCTTTAAGGCACTGCCTGCGTTGAAACCGAACCATCCAAACCACAATAATGCTGCTCCCAGAATTACAAATGGGACGTTGCTTGGTTTTCCCTCTATTCTTTCACGGTTCAACCTCGGTCCTACAACGATGGCTGCGGCTAAGGCTGAAAGTCCGGCTGTTATGTGCACCACGGTGCCGCCTGCAAAGTCAATCGCTCCGAGCTGGTAGATCCATCCGTTGGTGTTCCAGACCCAGTGTGCAACCGGCGAATAGACAAGGGTTGACCATAGCACGGTGAAGATGAGGAGTGAACGAAACTTTATTCTCTCAGCGAATGCCCCCACAATCAGGGCAGGCGTGATAGCCGCGAACATCAGTTGGAAAGCGTAGTAAAGCATCTCTGGTATCGCAGGTGCCTCAGGGACCGTGCTGGTCAGCTGTACGTTGTTCAACAGCACTTTGCTCAGGTCGCCTATGTATGCATTGGTAGATGTCCCGAAAGCAAGGCTGTACCCCCAAAAGGTCCACACTAGGCTCACAACAGCAAAAATGGCAAAGCACTGCACTATCGTGTAGGCAATGTTCTTTCTCCTGACAAGTCCTCCGTAGAAGAATCCCAGAGCAGGAGTCATCAGCATGACAAGTGCAGTGGCTGCCGTTACCCACGCGATATCCGCATTTCCAGGGGTTACTGACATTTTCCTCCGTTCTCCGGTTCATTTCGATGTAAGGAAGTTTCCTCTGTGTTTCTATTCGTTATTTATGGCTTTCGACCATGCCTGTCAGTCCAAACCACATGCTCCTAGCGTGCGTGCTTGAAGCGCGTGCTGTAGGTCAACCAATTCTCATACGAAATTCGTTGGTTAGAAAGAAATCAGGAAAGCGATGGAGGCACCCCATTGCTCGTGGACCGTTGGTGGCATGCAAGTTTGTCCGATTAGCCATAACCTGTTGCTCTCTGCAGTGCTCTTTCAGATGACGGAGAAGAACCAACGGCTCATGTTAGGTTGAATTAGGGCAACTGCTTTAACCATTATTGGAAAGCGCTTTGGGAAATATCTTGATATCAAGCCCGTGAACCGAGTATTCATGGCATTGATAAGTTTGTGGATCGTATCGCCCTCCGGCTTTTTTGATTTCTATGAATCTTTTTCCACCTTCTCTGGACAGATCGACGACTACTTGGGTTATATGCTCGATTATGGCGCAGAACTCCCTCGGGTGTGCATCTCTGACTACTGTCCAGTAGGCTAGAGTTTTGTAGGCGTACAGTGCGGGGCAGACATGACCGAAGAAGCTCTTAACTGCGTCACGGCCCCAGACATGCTGCATTAATGATAGGCTGTTGAAAACGAGCCTTGCCCTAGGCGTTACAAATTCCCTTTCGATTCTACCGAAGAATTTGTGGAATTGCTCTGGATCTTTTGAGGTTGGAACTTTTCGCATCCATGAGGGTGCTGTGTCGTAGAAATCGTTGAATATCAACTCACCTTGACCCGATGATTCGGAAAAACAATCCAGTACTAGGAATCTGCTCTCCCAGCCTTTTGGGAACTTCTTGATGAGAGGAGTCAGTTGCAGCATGAGAGCTTGAGGAGGGTACATGAAGTCTAGATATATCACCTGGCTCTTGTCCGTGACTCCTTGCTTCATGAAGCTGAAGAGGAATTCTCTTGCAAACGTTCCAGATTCCACCTCGAGCACAACGTTCTCTCCAATGAAGAGGCCTCCTCCCAACAGCTTGTCAAGAGTCTTGATGCCCGTTGAGAACACGCTAGCTTCATCCATTTCCAACCATCATTCCCAGCCTTCTCCATTAGTGCCCGTTGATAATAACGTTTAGGTGTTTTCCACCGTGTTCACGTGTGTACACTATGTACATAACCCTTGAATATTTGAACATTGCATTGGTGTATCTTGCAAATGATTGGAGGAATAAGATACATGTTGACTTCAGTAGAGTTTTCAGGGCGAGAACTTGGAATGATGAAGCTAATGGCCGACTTCTTCGCAGAAAAACCCGAACTGGCAACAAGAATCGAGAGCTACACAACGGCCCACTATGCGTTGATGACGACATACTCAGAGAATTTCGGTGTCCCTGTGGAAGATGCTTGGAAGGTCTTCGAAGAGCTTGAAAGGAAGATCAAAGAGGCAGAATACTGTTACGTAGAAGCGCCTTATCCACTGCAGAAATGGTACTGTCTGTCCAAAGAAGAAATCAACATGATGCGCGTGTTAACCGATTACTTCTCAGAAAACCCAAAAATGAGCCCCGAAAGCCCCTTTGCATCGACCAGATCAGAATCAATCATAGAGGCTTACAAATTTTTCTTCGGAACCACAGAAGGCAACGGTGAATACGCTAGGGAGAGCTACCGAAACCTCATGGAGAAAACGCAAACAGCACTGTCGATGAAACTGGAAACCTTGGCCCCAGTTGTTGCGACGCCAAACCCTTACGAAGCCGTCCTCAAGCTCTTGCAGATCGCTGGAGAGAAGTTGAAGCTAGACCCGGGGATACATGAAGTTCTGAAACGTCCAATGCGGACAATCATCGTCAACATTCCGGTCACCATGGACGACGGAAGCACGAGAGTCTTCACGGGCTACCGTGTACAATACAACGATGTGCTGGGTCCAACGAAAGGCGGCATACGATATCATCCTGACCTGACGTTGGACGAGGTCATCGCCTTGTCCGCATGGATGACGCTTAAAACCGCTGTCACAGGCCTTCCTCTTGGGGGCGGCAAAGGTGGAATACGCTGCAACCCGAAAGATATGTCACGCGGAGAACTTGAAAGATTAACGCGAGGCTACACGCGCGCTCTGGCAAGATTCATCGGACCGCGTTCAGATGTGCCTGCACCAGACGTTTACACGGATGCTCAAACAATGGCATGGATAATGGATGAGTATAGTCAAATGGTGGGATACAACGCCTTCGGCGTTGTAACAGGAAAACCAGTAGCCGCAGGGGGCTCCCTCGGAAGAAACGAAGCAACATCTCGAGGCGTAATGTACACCGTTATAGAGGCCTCAAAGCATCTAGGCCTAGACCTTCAGGCAGCAACGGTTGCAGTTCAAGGATTCGGAAACGTCGGTTTTCACGCTGCCAGACTACTTCGCGAACTCGGCTGTAAGATAGTGGCAGTCTCTGACTCTAGAGGTGCAATATACAATTCTGAGGGGTTGGACCCGACTAAGGTTCTCGAGCACAAGAAGAAAACAGGTTCCGTTACAGGCTACAAGGGTTGCAAAGCTTTGTCGAACGCGGAATTGCTGGAGTTGAAATGCGACATCCTCATTCCGTCAGCTCTGGAAAATCAGATAACTCAGGCAAACGCAAGCAAGATTAAAGCGAAAATCGTTGCTGAAGGCGCAAACGGGCCGACCACGCCGGACGCAGATGAGACTTTATTCAGAAACGGAGTGTTCGTCATACCCGACATCTTGGCTAACTCCGGAGGCGTGATAGTCAGCTACTTTGAACAAGTGCAGAACCAAATGAACTACTATTGGACAGAGCAGGAAGTGCGCAGCAAACTGGAGAACATTATAGTCAGCGCGTTCAAAGATGTCTTGAAAGTGGGGCAACAATACAAGGTAAACATGAGAATCGCAGCCTACATGAACGCTGTGAAAAGAATTGCAGATTCAATGTCGTTCCGCAATCGGGAAACCTCTGTTCCAGTCGTCGAACCCCGTAGTGTTGCAGCCAAATAGCTCAACATCCCTCTTTTTTTATTCCTACTCTTGTGTACACGGCTTGTTTTTTTTGAACATGTTTAAAAGAGACAGTTATAGAGCATAGAACTGTGGGAGAATGTCAGTTCATATTCATACCACAATAACCAGAAAAACGGACCAGACTCTTGAGGAATTAACAAAGACCTACGGTACCAAAAGCCACGTTATTGAACAAGCAGTGGAAACGTTGCTGAGGGTTGAAAAAGTTGGGTCTTGCGACGACTGCGCAGTAAGGGCGAAGGCGAGGGAACAGACCAACCTTAGAGAAGCACTGGATCTAATGTCGATTGACAAGCACACAATCGACAGTCTCTTGGATGTAGCGATCGGAAACAAGACGATGCAAAACTTCGTAGCTGAGCAGAAGGCAGAAGCAAAGAACACGGTTGAAATCCTCAAAGGTTCTGTTGCTTGGGGAAAACCTTCAAGCTTCAAAGAATTCATGATGATAATGGAAGAGATAAAGAATCTAACAAGGCTTATCGACATTGCATCGTATAATGAATTAGATAACACCATCATCCTAAGAACGAGAGCGTTCAAACAGTTGCCGGAGATCGCCGCCTTTCAGTTAACAACCGTCCTCGAGGGCTTGCAGATTCCGTTCGACATGCGGGTCATGGGAGAAGACATTGTAGTCAAAATGGTAAGAGACGATCTCTATCTAATCAAGAAGAAGGATTTCAGAGAATCACTGAGCGAGCAGATCGGAAATCGTCTGCTCAACTCCACACCGGGGCTTTTCAGGAACACGCTTATGCTGGTCGGACCAGCTTTCATGAAATGGGCTGAGAAACACCTTGAGGAACCCATATCCGATTTCGGTTCATTCTTGGAAGATGTTAGAGTGGCCTTGGGCTCAGAAGAACTACCCAAAGAACCCAAGGAATTTGTCAAAAAGCTGCTGTCTGCGTTCATTAACATGAACTGGTTCAAACAAGCAAAGATACTGCAAGAAACTAAAAACGCTATGGAAATATCATTTCAATCCACTACTTCCTCCGCGACGAAACTCTCCGTCGTAATGCTCTCTGTCATACTCGCAAACCGGGGCTGGAAGCTAGTCAGATTCTCCGCAGAACAAACCGCGGCCAACATGTCCATTCAGTACGTGGGTTCGGGAGACTCCAGCCTGATGGACCAGATAGTTGAGGTCAGTCTGTACGAAACGATTGGCAAGCAGTTCTTGGATACTATTCCAGTGCCGCGGGAGCTCTTCAACTCGTTTGCATCTAGAGTTTACGACAGTAACAAGGAGAAATTTGACGAGATTTACCGCATCATGGGTGTTCGCCTGGCAAATGCAATACGGATGATGGCAAGGGATGACACCGAAAGGATGAGAAAATTGGCACAGACCTACATTTCAAAAAACGCAGCGTTTGTCCAGCCGGAAGCAGAAATTCGATTCGTTGATGCCGAGCACTTCACGATCATCTTCAAAAAAATCGAGCCACTGGCGATGAACAGTCAACGCTCTCTCATTGAATCCATGTTCAAAGAGTTGGGCTACGAAATCTCCACGACGATCTTCCAGAACTTGCTAAGCTTCAGGCTCAAGCAACTCGAAAAACCAGTTCTTGAATCCATTCCCCGCAAGAAAATGATGAAGGCATTGATAGATGAAATGTCGGCCAGCTGCGCAGATGAAGCGTTCGAAATGACAAAGGGCCTCATTGAAGAAACGTTTCCAGAGGACTATCCATGGACGATAAGGGAAGTCGGGGACAGAATTACCGAGATGTACAGAGAACTCGACGTTGAGGTCGAAGTGGAGTATTTTGAGGGAGGCTTCACGCTGAAGTACAAAACATGTCCCTACTACACGCTTGTCAAGTCTGGGCAGAAGACTTGGCTTTGCAGTCTCCGGAAAAAAACCTTGGACTATATCATTTCAAGAGTCTCACACGGAAAGAAAGCCACGATAAAAATAATCAAAACTCTACTGAAGAACGAACACCCCTGCGAATATGCAGTCTTCCTAACTGGATTCTTGGAAGAAAGCTGAAAGCGCGTGCGCTGAAACAAGTTGAAAGGAACATGGTTTGTAACAAATGACTTAGCACGCGAAAAACAAAGTGACTATATTTTACTCATATCGAATCAAATATAACGGCTCGTTCGCCTCTTTCTTTTTTTGTTCGGCAGAGAGCCCTGTTTTTTTCGTGGCATCCACGGCTTTCTGACCGCGATTCTCCTCTATCGAGATCTCAGAGACACTTACAATAGATGCCTTTTTTCTTCTTGGAGCTTTTTTCATTTGTCTCACAGAGGGAAAAACCGTTCGTGCCTTCAATAGCCCTAACGCTTTTGCACTTAAAAATATTCTGATCCTTGTCTACAATTGAAAGAGAAGAGCTTTCGAGCGAAATTGTCCGATTGGATTTGTCGAATGTTTTTCGTCAGCCAGAAACGACTCGGTCTATGAGTTCAGTCATTTCTTTTTTGAGTTCGGTGATTCTTTTCTGATCTTCAGCCTCTATGGATAATCGGAGCTCGGGCGACGTGTTTGATGCCCTGATTAGCGCCCAAGAATCTGGAAATACTATTTTTGCGCCGTCGATCGTATCTACGTTCTTGTATGTTCGCGTCGCTTCTTCTTTTATCCTGTCTATGACTTTGAATTTTGTTTCGTCCGAGCAGTTTATTTCGATCCTTTCAAAAAATCTGGCTGGTAGTTCATTCACGACTTTTGACAATTTCCGTCCCAAGTGCGAGACTATCTCCATCATGTACGTGCTGTTTATTATCGCGTCATCAAACCAAAAGAACTTTGGCACGCATATGTGGCCAGATTTTTCGACACCGAAAACAGCGTTGTGTTTCTTGGTTTCCTGCACTAGAAATGTGTGGCCGACCGGTATGCGGTACACGGTTTCCCCGTATTTCTTGACTTCGTCCTCTATGATGTTTGAGCATTCTATGTTGGCTACGACGGGACCTCGTTGGGTTTTCATTATGTCTCTGATAAAGAGGATCGCGGCTTGTTCGGTCATCATTACTTTGCCTGTGTCGTCAACGAACATGGCTCTGTCGCCGTCGCCGTCGAACGCTATCCCGAGATCAGCCTTTTCTCTCGGAACCTTCTTGCAAAGAGCGGACAAGGATTCTGGTTTCGGTTCAGGGTCTCTGTTCGAGAACGCAGGGTCAGGCCAATCAAACAGGAAACTGGCTTCCACACCCATTTTCTTGAGAATCTTCGGAACCAGAAGGCAAGCGGCTCCGTTTCCGAAATCGGCGACGGCTTTTATCCTTTCAGGCTTTATTCTCTCCGCCACGAAATTGGCGTATTCTTCGTCCATGCCTGCAAGCTTTTTGGCTGATCCTGTGCCCGTCTTGAAATTTCCCCTGGAGCTGATCTCTCCTAGTTTTTTGTTCTCATTTTCGAAGAAGCCGACTCCGTCTTGATGGAAGAATTTGATGCCGTTCCACTCTGCAGGAAGATGAGACGCGGTTATGTACGCCGTTGTGTCGTTTCTCATTTTCCAGTTGGCAAAGACGCAGAGACTCGCGGGACAGGTTCCGATCAAGTGGGCTTTTGACCCCGTTTTTATCAATCCTTGAACGAATGCTTCTTCGAGCTGTGCTCCATGCTCCCTGAAGTCTCTTCCGATGGTGAAGGTGCCGGGACAAAGGGTTCCGGCTGCCTGACCGATTCTGGTCATGATTTCGCTCGTCAAGTCTTTACCGTAAATTCCTCTAATATCATAAGCTCTGAAGATGCTCATCTTTCATCGCAATTATCAGTTCTATTCGTCCAACTTGGTGTTTTTCTTTTTAACTAGTTAAAGGCGTTAATTGGAGAAATCTTTCATCAGAATTCTGATTTTTTGAGCTATCTCTACGGCCTTTTTGAATGGTCGTTGCCACAGATTTCTTCCGAATACCAAGCCTGTCGCTCCTCCTTCGAGAGAGATTCGGACTTTTTCCATGAGTTCTTGGTCTTCCATTTTTTCTCCTCCGGATATGAGCACCATCGTCTTTCCGGCGGACTTTATGACTTTCTCAACAGCTTCCTTTGCGTTGAGCTTGAGTGTGTCGTACGGCTTGGGGTATAGTCGACTTTTTTCTTTGTCATATTCAGGAATGTTTATTTTGACCATGTCGGCGCCCAGTTCGTTGGCTACTCGAGCCGCGTAGTCAACTGCGTAAAGGCTGTCTCTGCCGCCCTTGGCTTCGATTGCCTCTCCTCTTGGATAGGCCCAAACGATGATGGGCATGCCGAACCTTTGGCAATCTTGTCTTATTTTGGCAAATTGAACAAGATCGTTATCTTGTGCAGGTGAGCCGACGAACAGGGTGTATCCGACGGCGTCAGCCCCCAGTCGGACTGCATCTTCTACGGAGGCGGTTTGGGGTGAAAAGGCGCGTGCGTCAGATGGGATTGATGTTTTTCCGTTCAGTTTGAGAATTAGAGGGATTTCGCCTGTGAATTCTTTCATGTATTTTTCAGCTAGGCCGATGTGGAAGACTATGGCTGAAAAACCGCCCTCCTTTGCCAATTTCAGCTGGTAGGCAGGGTCAAGGCTGTCCGGGTTTGAAAAGAAATCTCTTGGGCCGTGTTCCAATCCGTGGTCGATTGGCAGAACAAGGGCCATTCCGTTGCCGACTCCGTGTTCGTACAGAATTCGGTGAAGTCTTGTCTTTTTGCCCAGGTCAAGGTTCAAATCTTCAAGTGAAGGTCTTCTAACTTGGACCATAATCGACACCGAGTATCCTTGTGCGCGTCTTCGTGTTATAAGTTTGACTCCGTGGGTTTGCAAGTCGAACGTGCAAAGAAACGTGTTGTTGAAAAGGCCTGTTAGCATGGCTAAATCATGAGTTCTGCCCATCTTTCAGATCGTTTAGCAACTATTCCAAGAATTGGCGCACGCGAGCAAAGAGGCTTGCAACCAGGCTCGGGCAGGCGAAGTTTCAAAAGATTAAAAGTTACAAGATCGTATCGGTCTGCTGGTGTGTGTTCATGTCTGGAATACTGAGGGTCAGAGCGAGAGAGATTCTTGATTCGAGGGGTAATCCGACAGTCGAGGTTGACGTATTCACGAGAAAAGGCTTGTCAAGAGCTTCTGTTCCTTCTGGCGCCAGCACGGGCAAATACGAAGCATTGGAGCTCAGGGACGGCGGGAGTCGCTATTTGGGGAAGGGTGTTTTGAAAGCCGTCAGCAACGCCAACAATATCATTGCCAAGAAGATCGTCGGAACAGATTGTACCGAACAGAAACAGGCAGACGATTCGATGATAGAATTGGATGGGACTCCTAACAAGGCCAAGCTCGGAGCCAACGCGATTCTCGGAGTCAGCATGGCAGTTTGCAAGGCGGGGGCGCTGGAGTCGAAGCTGTCTCTTCATGAATACGTCGCTAGACTTGTTGGTTCAAGAGGCGTAACCTTGCCTGTTCCGCAGATGAACGTGATTAACGGTGGAGCACACGCGGGCATAAAAAACGATTTTCAAGAGCACATGATAGTCCCGTTCGGAGCGAAAAGCTTCTATGACGCTTTAAGAATGTGTTCGGAGACTTATCATACCCTGAAGGAAAACTTGAAGGAAAAGTTTGGAACGTCTGCAATACAAGTTGCGGATGAAGGCGGCTTCGTTCCTCCGGTGAAAAGCGTTGATGAAAGGCTCGAGTATTTGCTTGACGCGATAGAGGAATTAGGCTACACTAGAGAATTCGCCTTGGCGATTGATCCTGCCTCATCTGAGTTCTACACAGAGAGAGACAGACGGTATAGGCTCAAGGAAAAAGATTATTCTTCGTCGGGGTTGATCGATTTTTACTCTGAGTTATGTGGGAAATTTAAGATAATCTCGATTGAGGATGGTTTGAGCGAGGATGATTGGGCTGGCTGGACAAGGTTGAATTCTGAGTTGGGGAAAAAGGTCCAGCTTGTCGGGGACGATCTCTTGGCAACGAACCCTGAGAGAATAGTGAAAGCAATCAAACTTCGTGCTTGCAACGCGTTGCTGCTGAAGCTTAATCAGATCGGCACCGTTACCGAAGCCCTGAATGCCTTCAGCTTAGCCAAGAAAGCCGGATGGAACGTGATTGTTTCTCACAGGTCAGGGAGCACTGAAGAGACTTTCTTTGCGGATTTGGCTGTCGGCTTGGATGCGGGGCAACTGAAATATGGCGCGCCCGCAAGGGGTGAAAGAACCTGCAACTACAACCAACTAATCAGGATTGAAGAAGAATTAGGAAGGAAAGCTCGGTACTCAGACGTTTTCGGTTAGCGCAAGAGGCGGCATTAGAATGACGGACATAAACTTTTCTTTTGAAGCCGCGTTGGTTCCTCACGAACGCATTATCCAAAGCGCAGAAAGGCTGAGGCCTGAGATTCGAAACATGGCAGCTGCTGTTTCTAGAGGCTACTCTGATGATAGGGCTTCGATAAACCTGTGTGACGACAAAAGCATGTTGAGCAAAGTTGAACGAGCTGTAGGAGACAAGCTGCGGTTAAAGCCGGAATACCTCGTTGTCGTCGGAATCGGAGGCAGCAGCCTCGGGACGATGGCTGTTCAGGAAGCTGTCCTTGGGAAGCTGTACGATCAGTTGACGCCTTCCACGAGGGTGTTGTATGCGGACACTGTTGACCCAGATTATCTCAACAACATATTAGCGTTAGTTGAGCCCGTTCTGGAAAAAGAGCGTAATGTTGTATTATGCATAGTGAGCAAGTCGGGAACTACGACGGAAACCGTGGCTAACGCCGAGGTGCTCATAGAATCTCTAAGAAAACACGGGAAAAATTATCAGAAGTGTGTTGTTGTTATTTCTGATAAGGACTCGAAACTGTGGAAAATTGCGCTTAGAGAGGGGTTCAATGTTCTGGAAACGCCTGAAAGGGTTGGTGGAAGATATTCTGTTTTTTCACCCGTGGGGCTTTTTCCTCTTGGGGTTTTGGGAATAAACATCGGCGAATTGTTGGCTGGGGCGAAGTCCATGAGAGACGCTTGTGTCGATACGAATATCGAGAGAAATCCCGCGGCGATGAGCGCGACCGTACAGTATGTTCATCATGAGGTTGGGAGGAGCATTTCTGACGTGTTTCTTTTCGCGAACGATTTGGAGTCTTTGGGTAAGTGGTGTAGGCAGTTGATGGCCGAAAGTTTGGGGAAGGAGTTCAGCAAGGAAGGGGCGATGGTGAACGTCGGCATAACCCCGACGGTCTCCATCGGTTCGACAGATTTACATTCAATGGCGCAACTTTACCTCGGAGGCCCCTATGACAAGTTTACGACGTTCGTGAGCGTTGAAAATAATAATTCACATGTGAACGTGCCGAGGCTGAAGGGTTACTCTAGGCTTGTTGATGGGATTCAGGGGAAAAGTCTGGCAGACATAATGCATGCAATGTTGGAAGGGACGAAGGAGGCTTTTAGGAAGGGTGGAAGGCCCTTCATGGAGATAGGGCTACCTTGCAAGTCAGAGTATTTCTTAGGGCAGTTTTTGCAGTTTAAGATGATGGAGACCATGTATTTGGCTTATCTTTTGGACGTGAACCCTTTCGATCAGCCAAACGTCGAAAGCTACAAAGAGGAAACTCGCAAGATACTGCAGAAGAAAAATGACATTGATGATTAGAACCAGTTGTCCAATGCTCGACCAGAAAATCATTGAAGCGCGCGCAAAGTAACTTGTTACATTTTACCATTCTTTCAACATAGGTAGAAAGGAGTCCAAAATTAATGGCTGCTACAGAACCTTCGGAGGAAAGGATTTTTGTGGCGGTTTGTTACGATCAGCGCGCGGCAAACTCTTTCAGCGCACGCTAGGCGCGTGAAATAGATTTAAAGCATGGTTGCCAAATCTGTTCTGTGTACAAAGGTACTTATTATGAAGACAAGCTTTCTGCTGAGAAATTGCTCAAGTGCTATGAGATAGTCGGTCCTAGGATAAGGCGGTATCTTGATGCGGAGATTCAATTCGTCATCTCCAATATTAACGGCGTAGGTTTGGCTCTTGAGCTTGGATGCGGTTATGGAAGAGTTCTGAAAGCCGTGTCCCACTTCGTTTCAACCATCGTTGGTAATGACATTTCACGGGCGAGTCTGGAGCTTGCGATATCGTACATGAAGCCCTGTAGCACCTGCAGAATAGTGCAGATGGATGCTTCCAACATGGCGTTTCCTTCATCTGTCTTTAACGCTGTATTCTGTATCCAAAATGGCATTTCCGCGTTCGGTGTGGACAAAAGGCGGCTCATCGCCGAGTCTATAAGAGTGACGAAAGAGGAAGGGTTGATTCTTTTTTCCAGCTACTCGCCCAGGATATGGCAAGAACGGCTTGACTGGTTCAGAAACCAGTCTCAGATGGGTCTCTTGGGAGAAATAGACGCGGAGAAGACGCACGATGGAACTATAGTGTGCAAGGACGGGTTTAGAGCAACCACGGTCAGTGGTGGCCAATTTATTTTCTTTGACGAGTTTGGGTTAAACGCATCAATCATTGAAGTGGACGATTCCAGCATTTTCTGCAAAGTCGTCAAGAAGAAGACTGATGTTTGAACAGTCCAATGGGACCATACTAGGCCGCATGGTTGTTCCGAAAATGGTCAAAAATGGTTTTAATTCCCGCTTTCAAGTTTCCTTTGTACCCTTATCTTTTATAATCCTTTTTTCATTTTTTCCAAAAGTTCATCGAGGCGATCATGTGATTCGTTGAGTCCTTCTTCCATCCCGCCTTGGAGCATTCCGTCTCGGTCAGCGATTGACTGGAAAACAACTTGAATAGTTAGCTTGGTTCTTCCATCGGGCATTTCCTCAAGTCTTAGCGTCTCCAGGCTTACATGTCCTTTTTCCGGCAACCCTTCAAATTCAAAGGTATCAATAAGTCGCTCAGGTGCGAGAACCTCATGATACACGCCATGAAATGCATACTCGTTGCCGTCTTTATCTTTAGAAACATACCGCCACATGCCGCCGCTTCTCGGTTCAAACTTCATAAGAGTCGTCGTGAATCTTCGTGGTCCAATCCACTGCGTGTAAAGCTTCGGGTCTGTGTGTGCTCTAAAAACGAGCTCTCGAGGTGCGTCAAACTCCCTCGTAATAAATAGCTCTTGTTTGCCGGGTTCTGCCCTAACTATTGTTTTATTCATATTTTCTCACCCTCTTTCATAATTCTTAGAATCTGGATTGATATAGTTTATGCGCTGTTACGCCCATAGACCCCAAAAGAAGAATAAAAACCACTTAAAACCAATTTAGGAACAACCATGCGCGCTTTGGTCACTGTTATGCCGGTTCCAGAGCTTTCTCCGACTTTTCAGAGTTTCAATACACGCAATAGATTTTCTAAATAGTATTCTTGTTCCAGTGACAACTGACCGGTTCTCAGAGGGATAAACTTCTTTTCTGGAGAGTTTCTCGAATGAATACAGAAATCGTAATCCACAGAATCTGCGAGCCCATCTGCTTCTTGGCAATTGGCGCGAGTCAAAGATTCCTTAGTCAGTTTTTGTTTACGAGAAGCCTTTTCTCATTGTTTCCAAGAGTTTCTTAATGAGGAATTGCGATGGCTGGGTTTGAGGAAGAAACATATTCCACGGTTTTTGCTGCTTTGAAACATCCTATTCGACGAAAGATATTGCGGGTTCTTTCTAAAAGCTCCAAAAGTTTTACGGATATGCAGAATTCTCTCAACATTAATAGTCCTGTTCTGACGTATCATCTTGAAGCTCTGAGAGACCTGATTTCTAAGACTGAGGAAGGAAAATACCGACTATCCTCTGCGGGAGAAGGCGCCACAGCGCTTATGGAAAGAGTGGAAGAAGCTCCAAAAACAGTGCCAAGAACCTTTTCATCAACGAGGCACAGGCACATCCTGAGTCTTATCCAAATAGCAACCACAATCCTAGCTATCGCGTTGCTGACAAGCGGGTGGTATCTGGCATCTGTCTCATCATTTCAGACTTCTTACAGTTTACCATATGAATCTTTTTCACAAAAAACTCCTACATCAATTAACGGAGTAGTCTACGATACCAGCATAATCACTACCGTTCCTCCCACAGAAGGATTGGTCGCCAACAGGGTGGATGTCATATCTGTAAGAATCAAAAACCTCGAAAACGTTTCGAAAGGAATCATCAACATCACGCTGAGATACGTGGAATATTCAATTGCGGAAGACAGATACGTTCCCAAAGAAGAGAATTATGCTGCAGGCCAGTTTCTGCCTTCAGAAACCAGCGATGGACTCATTTTTTCAGGCTTCATATCCTTACCAGCATCCATAGGACTTGGAAAAAGTGAGCAACCATTGCCTAGGGACATCGTGATCTCGGTATTTACTAACACCACTGACCCAAATCCCGCGTCGCTGTTAAGTATTGAAGCACCGTTGTACCAAAACTTGTACGTGGAAACGCAACCCTACAAAAACCAAGGCTTCTTATGCACTGTGGCAGGCCTCATTATTCTTTTCGCAACGCTCATATTGTCAGCCTTCCTTGCGATAGACGAACAAAGAAATCACAGCACTAAATAGACTTTTCTCATGCCCCTTCTCGTCACTGTCGAAGGAGAAGGATAAACCAAGAGAAGGGGCGCAGTTCCAACTGTTGGAAGAACTGACCTTTTGAGTGGTATAGCCTTAATTAATTTACCACTGCGCGCGCGCATGATCATGACACTGCTTGTAACCTTAGCCTCCAGAAGAAAATGGCCTAAACATCAAATAAGCTCTCGGCAACATCCAGCGCGAGCCTGAGCTTAGACAACTCGATATTTCGACCGAAGTTCTCGGTCACATTCTAATCTGTGTCGGAATATGCTTGCTGAAAGACTATTCCGATTTTTGAAGCCATGCTTTTAGCCTAATCCGAGGATATGCATCCTCGGGAGAAAGGAGAAGGAAGGATGTTTGACAACGTGTTTTCTGACGCATCATTGATGCTCGTGCTCACGTTCTGGTCGATGTTTGCCATGATAATCATAATCGGTGCGTGGTGGGCACGCCAAAAATAGAAGAAGGGAAAAACAATGAAGCTAGGCAGTTTAGCTAGATACCGAAGAAAGAAATACTCTCAGAAGACACTCGTTGAATACGACGAGAAGCTTCAGAGGCACTTGGAGAATATCGACGATCGCATGTTCGACCGCGAAACACGAAATTCGACGCTCAAAAACGGAGAATTCAGCCCTCCTTCTGGCACACTTTTCGATGCAATATACAAAGAACTAAAACACAAAGAAGAACGCGAAAAACAAAGTCACTCATTTTCCAAAATGCTCTCTAAACTCCGCGAAAATCGAGCTAGGAAACAACTCACTGGACTTGAACAAAGTAGGTAAAGCTCTCTGCGCTCCAGTCTTGGAGGATCAATAAGAAGGTAAAAACTATGAATAAAGAAAATATGACCAAGTTCCTAGTATGGCTAGACTATCAAAGAAGAAAGAAGAGTAAAACGTGAATACCAGAAAGAGCGCGCGCATTGATTAAGCGCGCATAAACACTTTTAACTTTCTCTCCAAGACTAGGTTCAAGGTGTAGACATGCAGGTCGAAGCTGTGCTTTTTGATCTCTTCGATACTCTGCTCCTACTTGAAGCCCCAGAAGTTTATTATGAACCTAGTTTGAGAAAGCTTCATGAATCTTTGATCAAAAACGGAATCGACGTCGCTTTTGATGACTTCAGGCGCGTCTACTTTGAGGTTCGGGATAAATTCTATTCCGAGTCTCGCAAGACCTTGGAGGAACCCCATTTCAACGTTCGGGTCGCTCAGACACTGCAGAAGCTTGGCTTCAAGCTTGATGTCTCCAATCCGATTGTGTCAAAGGCGACGGGGGCATTTGCAGACGAATTCATGCGTTATGTGACTGTGGACGACGACGCGATCAGTGTGTTGCAGAAACTATGCGGAAGATACAAGCTTGGCTTGATATCGAATTTCGGCATCCCCGAATGCGGCAGACAACTCTTAGATCATTTTGGTTTGAGCAAGTTCTTTGACTTGATAGTGATTAGTGGGGAAGTTAACCAGAGAAAGCCTAGCCCCAAAATCTTTGAGAGGGCATTGAATGCTTTGAATGTTGATCCTTCAAAAGCCGTCTTTATTGGAGATATGCTGGATTTAGACATCATAGGTCCAAGAAATGTTGGCATGAAAACCATCCTGATCGAAAGAAGACCCAGTGAAGCCCACGTTGAGGTTAGACCAGACAAGGTTGTTAAAAGCCTAACCGAGCTCCTTGACGTTCTCGATGATTGTTAACCGAAAAAACCGATGCCTTGCACACGTGAGATTGTAACAAATTGAAAAGTGCGCGCTATTTATGACGTTCGAAGCTGGAGCTCAACTTTCGGTTTATGTCTGTTGAGTGTAGTCGAAGTTGTTTTCTAAGAGATTGTCCTTGTACTTTGTGACGTCGGTCTCTTGTTGCATCAGTCTCGTCAAGGTCGACGTGCCTTTTCTGTCTCCTAGAAGTATTGCTCCTACGATTTTGCCTTGGTCTAGAACGATTTTTTTGTAGATGCCTCTTTGCTTGTCGATTTTTTTGATCTCTTCGTATTTGGGTCCTTCGGGGTTCACGAGTCCCATTGAAGTCAGGCTTATTCCCGCGATTCTTAGCGTTGTGGACTGTATTGTGCCTTTGTAAACGTGTTTTTCGTCTTCAAGCATGTTTGCGGCTGCTACGTTTGCTTGTTCGATAGCCGGCGGGATTATGCCGTAGAGCTTTTCATGAAACTCGAGTACGTCTCCGGCAGCATACACGTCGTCAGCGCTGGTTTGCAGGTAATCGTCGACGATTACGCCTTTGTTTGCTTTGATTCCTGCGTCTGCGGCTAGTCGGATGTCAGATCTTACGCCTGCTGATATCAGAATGAGCTGGCCTGAAACTTCTTTTCCGTTATCAAGTGCTACTCCGGCAACTGTTTCCTTGCCGAGGATTTGGGTTGTTTTGACGCCAAGCTGCATGTCTATGCCGAGTTTTCTGAGGTTATCCTGCAGAATCGTTGAGCCGTCTTGATCTAGCTGCCTCGGTAGCAATCTGGGGAAGATTTCTACGACTTTGACTTTTTGGCCCAGCTTCATTAAGCAATCGGCGAATTCTATGCCTAGAAGTCCGCCTCCGATGACTATTGCTTCCCTTGTTTTCGTTGCATACTGCTTAATGGCGATGGCGTCTTCAACGGTGCGGAGAGTGAAGGTTCCCTTCTTCTCTATGCCTGCTATGGGTGGAACGAATGCGTGGGCTCCGTTTGCCAGGAGCAGTTTGTCATAGTTTGCTTTTAGGCCGCCTTCAAGCGTGATTTCTTTCTTTGCCGGGTCTATACTCATGATTTTCTTGCCCAGTTTAACCTTAATGCCGAGCTTCTCATACCACTCCGGCGCGTAGGAGTAGATCTCTTGCGGTTCTTTTTCTCCAGACAGAACCTCGTATAATCTCGGTCGAGGATAATACAGATGATTTTCATCTGTGTAGACTGTGACTTCGTGTTGAGGAGCAGCACTTTGCCTTATGGTCCTCGCTGCTGTGACGCCTGCCACTCCGCAGCCGATGATGGCGACATGCATAGGGATATTCACCGAATCCTTGATTGAGATTCCATTAAGCAATCTTTTCTTAATTGTGGTTTGTTATTTTTTGGTCAGCTCTAAGAGTTCTTTGATGTCGTGTATCTCGATGAGGTTGCTGGAATGTTGTTTGGAGGTTCTGAAGGCTGCGGTGAAAAGAATCGTGTCTCGGTCGCGGATGATGCCCATTTGATGAAGCTTGTTTGCGGTCGCTAGGATGTGGTCTTTGGCTTTGACGTAGTCGATGTGTACTGGATAGACGCCGAAGGACAGTTCAAGTTGTTTCTTGACGCGTTTGTCGGGTGTGACGGCGATTATCGGCTGTATGAGCTTGAATCTTGATATCATCCGAGCCGTGTAGCCTGATCGGGTCAGCGTGACAACTTTGTCTATGGGCATTTCTTGGCATATTCTTTGAACGGCTTTGCTTATCGTGTCTGACGTGTTGATGAACCCTTCGTCTTCGACGTGGCTTTCGACTGCCTTTTCGGTTTCGTTTGCGATTCTTGACATCATCGAGACAGATTCTACAGGGTACTGCCCCACTGCGGTCTCTCCTGAAAGCATGGTTACTTCTGTTCCATCCAATATTGCGTTTGCGACGTCGCTGACTTCGGCTCTGGTCGGACTCGGCTGATGTGTCATTGATTCAAGCATTTCTGTTGCCGTCACAACGGTCTTTCCCCTCTGATTGCATTTTCTGATTATTGACTTCTGGACCTGCGGGACTTTTTCTGGTTTTATTTCAACGGCTAGGTCGCCTCTTGCCACCATGATTCCGTCTGCGGCGTCGAGGATCTCGTTGAAGTTTTCGACGCCTTCCGAATTTTCTATCTTGGCGATGACTGCGCCTTTGAACCCGTCGGCCTCTTTCCTCAGGTTGTTCAGGTCCTGAGCGTTTCTTGTGAATGAAAGGGCTATGAATTCAACATCACGTTCCTTTGCGAGATCTATTATTTTCAGGTCTTTGCTTGAGAGGGTTGGAACTGTCAGTTTTTTATGTGGGATGTTGACTCCTTTTCCGTCGTCTAGTTCACCGCTCGTTGATGCAAGCAGTTTCAGGGCATCTTTCCGTTTTTCTTTGACTGTGGTTCTCAGTCTGCCGTTGTCGATGAGAACAGTGTCTCCGACACGCATTTCTTCGTAGATGTTGTTGTTGAAGCTTATTTTTTCGTTTCTGCCCACGTCAAACGTGTCGCCTTTGTTGACGGTTTTTTTGCCCTTTGTTTTGAGCCTTATCTCAGGACCCTTTACGTCGATGATTATTGGAACGTCTGCCACTTCTCGGAGACTTCTAATCATGATTCTGTACTGATCAAGCGTTCCGTAGGCCGTGTTGATTCTGGCACCGTTCATTCCGGCGCGGTACATCTTCTTAAGCGTGTTTCGAGAAAGACTGGCTGGACCGATCGTACAGATGATCTTGGTTTTCTTCACTTTTTCATGCTCCGGTGTTCAGCTCAAAAGTTGTATCTCGTTTCAGACTGAGGAAAAGTAACAAGTCCTATTAGAAGATTGCATCATTCTATTCGAAGGAACTGGTTGATAATTTGCCGTTTGTCATTCAGACGTAGAGGGCATTTTGGTTGGGACACGCTTTGCTCTCAAACAAAGAAGGCTCCTTCATTCGTGACTCCCTTTAACCTTCTTGAGCAATACTTGTGCCTTAATGATCGATGATGAAATCAGTATTTTCTGTAATATATTATGAGGAAGGGCAGAAGCCTCATCGTTACTTTTGGCGCGCTGATTTGCGATTATGATCCCTGGCGCGCGACAAGGGCATTCTGCCGTTTTCAGCAAGAATAGAACGTTTATTCGCAAGTGTTTTATTCGGTTGAACTCTATCACTTTGTGGAGGCTAGGAGAAGTAATGTCTAGGCGAGCAGTTTCTTCAGTGGTAATCGCAATTTTGTTAGCGGGCATTTTAACAGTGGCGTTTAATGTTCAACCCGTCAAGTCCGATTATGTTTGGACCGAAACCATTTACATTCGGGCCGACGGAGGCATACAACCGTCAATGGCGCCGATTTCCAGCGTTGACGGCGTGACTTACACGTTGACAGACAACATCGTGGGAAACGTTACAGGCGGTTCCAGCGCAATCATCATACTGAGAGATAACATCATAATAGACGGAGCAGGCCACACGCTAACGGGCACACAAGCTCCATTATATTCTGGTGCCTCTAAGGGAATATATTCGACGGGAAGAAGCAACGTAACAATCGAAAACATGATAATCACAACATTCTCTTATGGCATCGAGTTCGATTTTTCTTCTGGTAACAGCGTGAGCGGGAATAACATAACAGCAAACAAAGATGGTGGCATCTTGCTCTATTATTCTTTTGATAACAGCGTAGGCGGAAACAACATAACAAACAATGGGGATGGCCTCGATCTCTATTCTTCTTCTAGTTATAACAGCGTGAGCGGAAACAACATAGCAGCAAACTACAACGATGGTGTCCATCTATATTCTTCTTCTAATAATAATAGCGTAAGCGGAAACAACATAACAGCAAACAACATTTATGGCATCTCTCTCGATTCTTCTAATAATAACAGCGTAAGCGGAAACAACATAGCAAACAACGGCCATGGTATGGCACTTGGTTCTTCTTCTGATAACAGCGTGAGCGGAAACAACATAACAGCAAGTGAATACGAAGGCATTTGGCTCGATACTTCTTCTAATAATAACAGTGTGAGCGGAAACAACATAACAGCAAGAAACTTGGTTGGCATTTACCTATCTGCGCTTTCTAATAATAACAGCGTAAGCGCAAACAACATAGCAAACAACCTCTATGGTGGTATCTTTTTCGATTCTTCTTCAAACAACAGCATAGTCGGAAACAACATAGCAAACGACAGCGAGGGCATTTATCTTGAAGATTCTTCAGGCGACAACAGCATTTTTCATAACAACTTCGTTAACAACACGCGGCAAGTGGTCAGTTCAGTAGGTTTCGCAAACGTGTGGGATGATGGCTATCCTTCTGGAGGCAACTATTGGAGCGACTACAATGGCACGGATAGTAACGGTGATGGAATCGGTGACACGGCTTACGTTATTGATGCAAACAATACGGATCACTTTCCTTTGATGGGCATGTTCTACGACTTCAACGTTTTTTGGATTGCACCTGGCTTTAATGTTGAGTTGATTTCTGATTCCTCGGTTTCGGCTTTCGATGTGGGCTTCTGGATTGAGCACCCAGAGGATCCGAACACGAGGATCATCCAGTTCAGCGTAACAGGGGAAGCTGGCACTGCCGGTTTCTGCAGAATCTGCATCCCAACAGCACTGTTGAACGCTTCTTACACGGTGCTCCTTAACGGCACGGAAATCTCATGCACTCTGCTTCCATTTTCCAACAGCACACACAGCTACCTGTACTTCAACTACACTCACTCAACCGAAGAAGTCATAATCACCCCAGAGTTTCCATCATTACTCATCCTGCCAATTCTCATGATCATGACCCTGCTTGCAATCGTAGCCTCCAGAAAAAAATGGCCTAAGCATCATCATGAAGAAAGTTAACGGTGAAGCATCGGTTGTTGTTCTTACTATCGGGCATTCGACGCGCACGTTGGAGGATTTCATTAGTCTCTTGCTGGAATACGGTGTGCAGAGAGTTGTTGATATACGTACGATCTCACGTTCCAGGCATAATCCTCAATTTAACCGTGAAGAACTGCCCAGCAGTCTGAAAGCCGTGGGCATCGGCTATGTGCATATGTCCGGGCTGGGCGGTCTACGCCGCTCAGTTTCCGATTCAGCAAACACTGGTTGGCGAAGCTTGTCCTTCAGGGGTTTTGCGGATTACATGCAAAAAGAGGAATTTGGAAAGAGCTTACGGGCTCTGATAGAACTGGCGAAAACGGAGAGACTTGCCTTAATGTGTGCTGAGGCTGTGCCTTGGCGTTGCCATCGCTCCTTGATCGCTGACGCATTATCAGTTCGAGGCGTCCAAGTCCAACACATTCTTTCATCAACGAGTTTGCAGTCTCACAAGGTCACACCTTGGGCCAAAGTGGATGGCACGCACATAACGTATCCAAGTGAAGAACCGCATCACATGCGCTCGTCAAAAGTGGAAAAATCCCTTTGAGGAAAGGCAATCTTCTGTTTCCGAAAGTTTCAAATATTCTGTTTTCTTTTGCCTGGATTTGGTGTTGTTGTGGAAGGCGGCGAGAGAAAATTCACGTTAGAAGAACTAAAACAGTATGATGGGAAAGATGGAAGACCAGCCTACGTCGCTTACAAGGGTAAGGTCTATGATGTTACGGACGATTATTTTTGGGCAGATGGAGACCATCTAGGCGAACATGCTGCGGGAAAGGATTTGACTGAGCAGATGGGTCAAGCACCGCATGGAGAAGAATCACTTGAAAGGGTCAAGCTTATCGGTACGCTTGTCCCCTAGACGCCTGTTAAGAATCTGTTAAGCTTCTATTAGGAGGTGATTGAGGATGGAATTTGTCAAAGTGCTTTCAACGAAAGACTTGGCACCTGGTGAAATGAAAGATGTTGAGGCAAACGGAAAAGAGATCCTGATCGTTAATCTCGAAGGCAATTTCTACGCGTTAGGAAACGTCTGTACGCACGTAGGTTGCTTGCTCTCAGATGGAATGCTTTCAGGAGAGAAAGTTAAGTGCACGTGCCACGGCTCGACTTATAGTGTGAAGACTGGTAGCGTCGTGACGGGACCGGCGAAGAATCCGGAACCCGTGTTTCAGGTTAAAGTGGAGAAAGACCAGGTTCTAGTCAATGTCTAGCGTTAACGATGCGGAAATCAGGGCGCTGTCCTGTCTCTTATTTATGTGTTGAAAAGTGGTTCTGTTAACTCTTAGGGACTTGAGTGTTGAAAAGGCTCTGGTGGCAGTCGCATTATCTATTCTTGGTATTCGTATTCAATGAAAACAGTCAAAAAGTAGGTGAAACTGCCATTGTCCCATGATTTTCAATACAAGTTATAACAAACATGCCAAAATACAACTGTAAGGGAGGTGACTTGAATGGTTAAATTCTTGAACTTGTGGCACTTCAATCCGTCAGCACCATTTCCTACAGACCCTTCTAAGTACTTGGAACTGATGGAGATGATGTTTGCAACCATGGATGGATTGATGAAGAAGGGTGAGATTGAAGAGTGGGGGGCTTTCCCAGATGGATACTCTGGATACGCTATCGGCAAAGGGGAAATTGCAGATCTCTACAAAGACATAATCATGTTCCACCCTTACGTTCTCTCTGAGGTACATGAGATCATATCATACGAGAAATCCAAAGAAACCCTTAGAGCAGTTCTAAAAGCACGGATCGCAGCAATGAAGAAGTAAGCCTTCATCCCCATAGACCATATTCTTCTTTTTTCATAGTAAGTCTTTATTTTTCCATTTTAGGTGGCTGGTAATTCAGGAAAAGTTTCCATCACTCAAGTCCCTTAGAGTTGACAGAACCTGAAAAGTTGCTGCGTGAGCGGATCGTTCAGTACTTGGATGAAGTTAGCGCGCGCGTTCAGTAAAATCTAAAGAATTTTCTGAGAACCCCAAGATTGTCTCCATAACACAGAATGTTAGAGTCGAATTGGCTCTTCGCCATACCTCATTAAGAACCCTATGACGCCTTAAGAACTTGTCTCAAACCTTGGACATTGGCTATTTGATTTTTGCTTTTTCCAAATTCGCTTCTTATATTCCTCTTGTGTCAAAACGCCTTTTTCTTCTGGCGATCAACCATTTCTTCTGAAGTCTAACATGCGAATAGGTCATATGGGTTCGCAAAAGAAAAGTCGTTTCTGAGTCCGTTTTATCGAGTCTAAGAAACTCCATATAACAGGTAGATGGCGGTCGAAGCAATAGTTGGAATTCATAATTCTTTTCTATATGTTCTTGATTCTTAGGTTCTTAGGTTGTGATCTGCGATGAAAATAGAGAATTTGATGGTTAGAAGAGTTATTAAAGTGCCAGCGGACACCTCTGCCCATGATGGTGTGAAGCTCTTGAATGAGAATAAGATTGGCTGTTTGGTCGTTGTGGATGACAGCAAGATTGTTGGGATTTTGACTAAAAGGGATCTGCTTGAGAGAGTTTTGGAAAAGTGCATGAACCCCAAGGAAACCAAGATTTCAGAAATAATGACTAGGCATGTCGTTGTGGGAAAACCCGATATGGAGCTCAGTGAGGCTACAAGGCTTATGTTTGAAAACAGGGTGAAGAAACTACCTATAATGGATGGAAACCGATTAGCTGGCATAGTTACCTTAACGGATATAGCTCGCACCACAAGCACGGACAAAGAAACCATAGAACTTGTCGAAAAACTCTCCAACATGCATGTGTTCTAAACCTTGAATGCGCATGGTCTTGATTGAAGGTCGCATGGAGAAAATCAGCTATGTTGTACGCCCCGCGGACACCGTTTTAGGTTTTCGCAGAATCATCCGACGATTTTTTACATGATCTCCAATCTGACGGAGACTTGACAGGACCTAATTTCAGAAAGTTTAATTGTTTGAGAAAATTAAGAAGTTTAATGAGTTGAGGAGTGATGAAACTGAAGAAAGAAGAGGAACCAAAGTGCGAAAAATGTGGTAATCCGATTGATGATTGCAAGTGTGTTTGTCCTTACTGTGGTCAATCTTCCGGTTGCGAATGCTGCTGTGGCTCTGACTCGGTAACAGGCGGTTAGAAACCGAGGCTTTATCACGATATGTGTTCGTTCGGTGAGTGACAGGTATGCGAGATATTAATTGGATGGCGGGAGGTCCGCAGGGGGCCGGGGTTGATTCTGCGGCAAACATCTTCGGAAGGGCGTGTGGATACGGTGGGCTTTTCGTTTATGGAAGGAGAGAGTATCATTCGAACATTAAGGGGCTTCACAGTTACTTTCACCTGCGCGTTTCTGATCGTGAGGTTGGGGCGAACGTGAATGATGTTGATCTGCTTGCCGCGTTTGATGTTGAAACTGTCGTTAGGCACATAGGCGAAGTGGTTCCGGACGGTGGCGTAATCGTTGACAGTGGGCAGATTGGCACAAAGGTCCTTGGCATACCGACGTTTCCGCCGGAGTTCGTGGAAGAGCTTCGGAAGTTCATGGTTCAGAAGGGTCTCGGAGAGACTCTAAACGACTTTCTCGAAGCTGCGAAAAAAGAGGGCGTGCACGTTTTTCTGGTTCCTTACATGGACCTGCTGAAGGAGACCGCGGCAAAGTTGGGAGTAGACAAGATCAGCACGCTCACGCGGATGATTAATGTGCTCACGCTGGGCATTTCTTTTGGGGTTCTGCGGTACGATCAGGGCCTCGTGGAGAAGGCTGTGAGGGCGATTTTTTCGGACAAGCCTAAGGTCGCTGACATGAACGTCATAGCCCTCGGAATAGCCTACGACTATGTGAACCGGACTTTCAAGGACGATTTTCCGCACAGGCTTCAAAAGTCTGAGACTATGGAGGAAAGGATTTTCGTGTCAGGGAACGAGGCTGTGGCCTTGGGCAAAGTCCTAGGCGGATGTAGGGTTCAAACCTATTACCCCATAACGCCCGCTGCTGATGAAAGCGAGTATCTAGAAGCTCATGAGATTCTCAAGACCAAGTCGGGCGACGGATCGGTGCTCGTCGTTCAAACCGAGGATGAGATAGCCGCCATAAACTCGGCCTCTGGGGCAGCCTTGGCCGGTGCGAGAGCGGCAACGTCCACGTCTGGACCCGGGTTCTCGCTCATGGTTGAAGGCTTAAGCTGGGCGGGAAACAGCGAAGTTCCCGTGGTAATAACCTACTATCAACGAGGCGCCCCGGCTACCGGACTGCCTACAAGGTTCGGCCAGGCTGACTTGAGGTTTGCTTTGCATGCTGGTCACGGAGAATTTCCGCGGATTGTGCTCGCGTCGGGCGACATCGAAGAATGCTTCTATGACGCTGCTGTCTCTTTCAACTATGCTGAGAGGTATCAGCTTCCGGTGATTCACCTTATTGACAAGGCTATGGCGAACAGTTCGCAGACGTACAGGACCTTTGACACGAGCAGGTTCAAGGTTCAACGTGGGGAAATCGTGTCGAACGTGAAGCCTGAAGATCAGCCGTATAAGCGGTTCAAATTCACGAGTACAGGAATCAGCCCGAGAGCTTTCTTGGGCACGGAGAACGTTGTGCAATGGTACACGGGAGACGAGCATAACGAGTTGGGTCACATCAGCGAGGAACCCTTCACTAGAGACAGGATGGTTGAGAAAAGGATGAAGAAGCTGGAGCTGGCTGAAAAAGAGATACCTGTTGAAGAGAAGGTCAACTTTTACGGTGACAGGGAATCAAGAAGTCTTGTTCTGAGTTGGGGTTCGCCGAAGGGAGCCATCCTTGAGGCGCTCAGCATGTTGAAGGCGGACGGTCTGAGTCTAGGGTTCGTTCAGGCGCGCATGCTTCTTCCGCTTCCGAGTGACTATTTCGCCGGCTTGTTCAGGACGGCGGAGAGGATAATCGACGTTGAGAACAATTATTTGGGTCAGCTGGGCGGAGTGATGAAGCAAGAGACCGGGTTCGCGCCGAACTTTTATGTGTTGAAGTACAATGGTAGGCCGATAACGACGACCGAGGTTTACGGTGCCCTGAAGAATATCCTGCGTGGACAGGCCCCGAAGAGGCAGGTGTTGACTTATGGCTCTTAGGATGACGGATTTTAAGACTGATGTCTATGCGGATTGGTGTCCCGGCTGCGGAGACTTTGGAATAATGACTGCCCTGCAGATGGCTCTTTCCGAGCTTAATCTTCAGCCTCATCAGGTCGTGATGGTTTCAGGCATCGGCTGCTCGGGCAAGGAGCCGCACAACGTTCGAGTCAACGGCGTGCACACTCTTCACGGCAGAGCGTTGCCGTTCGCGACTGGAATAAAGCTGGCAAACCCAGACTTGGTGGTAATCGCTATAGGCGGGGACGGTGACGGACTGGGCATAGGCGCGGGACACTTTGTGAACACTGGCAGGAGGAACCTGGACATACTCTACATTATTCATAACAACGGCGTGTATGGCTTGACGAAGGGTCAGGCGTCGCCTACGCTGAAGCTTGGCTTGAAGACGAAGGGTATTCCTAAACCGAACATCAACGAAGCCGTGAACCCGATTGCCCTGGCGCTCGTGTGCGGCTACACGTTCGTGGCCAGGTCATACGCTTACGATGTTAAACACTTGAGAGACACGATAAAGCAAGGCGTTCAACACAAAGGCCTAGCCTTCATAGATTGTCTGCAACCATGTCCAACTTACAACGACATAAACACGAAGGACTGGTACGCGGGCGAGGACAGGAAAGACCAGAAGACCGGCAAACCAGAATCGAGACTCTACAAGCTGGAAGAAACAGGCTTTGACCCCGTCGTGCACGACTGGCATGAGGAATACAAGAAAAAAGCCTTAGCCATGGACAAGGCCCAGGAATGGGGTGACCGAATTCCAATCGGCATATTCTATAAGAACGAGCTTGAACCCACCTTCATCGACCGCATCGTCAACAGAATACCCTTCTACCGCAACAACCCGGCTGCCAAACAGAAAATCAACGACGAAAACGGCTTCTCCACAGCAGACTTAACAGACTTTTTTGACGAGTTAAGAACAAGCTAGCCTCGAGCTGTAGGATTCGCCCAGAGAACGCGGGTCAATGCCTCGAGGCCGGGGATGGGAGTCGAACCTCAACCACAGTAGAGACATCTTCCGAAGTCCCATCAATAGTTGGCTTTTCGCGCCATTTGATATACCAAATGAAATGAAGCAAAACCATACCAACAAATCTTTCAGGAGGGGAAATTTTCTGGCAAGTTCTGCAAATGATTGAATTCTAAAGCTTGTGATTTGCTGTTACGAATCTTTCGGCTTATTCAGCTGGACAAATCGCTCATCAGTTTTGGGAAAAAATCGAGAATGCAAAAATCTCAATCATATATCTGTCCCTCTAGCCGCCAATGTAGAAAGCACTTTCGTATGGAAGATCTGGCTCAAAGGGGCTCCAAGAGAATACCATAACACCTCTTTTATCATCTTTCCTTCGGCCCTTCAACAAGTTATCGAGTTCAGCAACCACTTCTGAACGTTGTTGGTCCTTAGTGAAATAAAGATTAACCATGAAAACCACAACGAATTCATTCCCTTCGAAAAGGAATTTTTTATCTTCTCCTTGGCGTTTAGCTTTGATTATCGTTGACCTTAATAGCCCGTCTATCTTACTTGCTTCCTCATCAGCCATTCTGGCTAGCGAATCTGCCAGAAGACTTAGGCCAAACTTTCTATGCTGGCGCTCTACAAATGATAATTTCGGATCCTCTAGTGCTCCCTCTATTATCCAAATTAGTCCTTTGACGCTTTCGGGTAATCTTTCCTTGTTTTTGTCTCTTGCAAGTTTCGCTTCTGCGAGGGATACTTCCAAAGACTGTGACTTCAGAAACTTTTCCGGGTGTTTTTCTATTGTCTTCAATATCCTTTTGTCCATCTTGCCAAGAGAACGACTATGTCCGTCGCCAAAAGCAACTTTAGGTCTATCCAACAGAAAGCCTCCAAATGATTCATCCTTAATAGACTGCGGCTGTCTTATCTCGCCAGTCTCTCCGATTCTAGTGTTTTCCCATCCTTCAAGCTTTATAGGATGTATAGATGAAACAAAAATCATCCATGGAAATTTCGAGTACGCAAGCACTTTTTCTTCATTTCCTACAAGTGTCGCATCAACAGCTCTAAGAGTATACCATTGAAAACCCCACGGTAGGTTTTTTCCTTGTTCAACATAATCGAAAAAGAATATGTGATTTTCATATGGTTCTACGTTATTGGATCTCCCAAGCAGATACTTCCTCCAAGCTTCTTCTGCTCTGTCAACATAGGTCGAGAGGTTTGGCGAAGACCTATAGAAGGCGTCATAACTAACTATCAAACTTCTCCAATTTAGTGATATAATAAATCGAGCAAGACGCGAATCATACTTGAAAACTCTTTTTTCATTTTCAAAAAATGGGTAGAATATTTCGTTGGCAAAATATGTTTCAAGGGCAGATAATCTTTGTTCGCAATCTTTGCATAGTAAAGGTATTCTTCCTAGGTCTTGAAGACGCTTGTCTGGTTTAATTGTTCCGCGTAAATGACCAGTTGCAGAAGATGCTTTCATCCATTTTCCTACAAAGCTCGGAACTATATGGCTCATTTTGAGCTCCTTTTTTTTCGAGCAAAGAGCACATGAATCCACGATAATTCCTCTTACAACAATCTAGACCTGACTCTGACGTCTCTACGTATAATGCTTTTAATAATTATCCACTTGGTTGTGACCAACACTTTGTCCTCAAAAATCTCTTGAAGACATTGATTTTATTTGTTCGGCGATCCTAGCAAAAGGTTAGGCAGACATAAATCAGGGTGGGTTTTTTGACAAACGGCCTTGCTCGCATCGTTGCATAGCGCCCGCGATTTTGGTAAATGCTTCTGACTAAGCCTTCCTTTTCTCAGCCTGCAAATCCTTTAAAACCAGTGTCTTTGCTTCTTGCATGTAGCCCGCTTTTCGAAGTTCCTTCAGCTCTGGCTTGGCCTGTAATTCTGGGTGGTCTTTCATGTAGAGTTGTATTGCTTTCTCTTTCATGTGTTGTCGAACTAATGGCCAGAATGTGCCCTTTTCTGGGGCTTTGATTTTCGGTTTGGCTTGTTTAGGTTGATGGGTTGTGTTGTTGGGTTCTGTGGCGCCGCTTAGTATTGCCAGGGCATCTAATGCTCGGGTGTTGATTTCGTCGTCGAGGAGTTTGCTTGTCCAGAACCATATTTCTTCAGGTGTCGCGTTTAGTGTGTATCTTGTGGTTTTCTCGATTTGTTGTGTTGTCTCAGCTTTGTCTATGAGGGCTGCTGCTAGGCCTATTCTGTAGGCGTTTTCGTATGCTGCTGGGTCATTTTCGGTTAGGTAGATGTATGTGTTGTTTCCGCGTTTTTTGGTTGGGTTTTTTTGTGTGGCTTTTTCTAGTGCGTGGCGTATTGCTAGGATTCCGCCGCCTTCGGCTTTGCCGATGATGAATACGGGTTTGTGTTTTTCTTCTTCTGTGTGTGGGTATCTGTGGTAGGCTTCAACGCTGATTTTTTCTGGTTGGGTTCGTCGCCATTTGATTACGTATTTGAAGGGCATTATTTTTCACGTTTAGGCTTTATCTCTAGGGCTAGTTTTAGTTTTGGGTCGTCTGTTTTGAGAGTGTTTTTGAGGAGTTCCCGTATTTCATTCATTGGCATTTTTTCTGCTTTGAGTGTTATTGTGCCTTCGAATTCAGGTAGCGACCATCTGCCAATGTCGTCTAGGATCTTGGCTGCTGGTGTTTCCAATCCTGCGTCGTCAGTTCTGAAAGTGGCGTCGAGTGAAAGGTTTGTTTGGAAGGTTCGGGCTTTGATTTCTACCGTTGTAGATATTTTCTTGCCTGCCTTTGAAAGTCTGACCAGATTTCGGAATTGTGTTGCTGCGTCTGTTGTGCCGGAGACTTTTATTCTTGCTTCTGTCACGGTGTCGATTCCTTCGCGGCGCGTCCATTTCTCCAAGTCTTCAAGCTGGACTTTGGGAGGTGCAGGTTCGAAGGTTTCCCATTCCTTTGTTATGGTTTCTGCTGTCCAGCCAGGTGTTTGACCTTCTTGTGGTTTTTTCCCACATTGGCATGGCCATAAGTGACAGTTTGGACATAGATGTCCTCTTTGATCTGTTATCCCTTGCATTCCTGCTTCATTAGGCAGCAGGAGTTTCGAGTCTGAGCTTATCATTACACGACTGGGCAGATTCTCGGGAGCGTAGACCTTGTCTTGCTGGACGAGGACCCATGTTCCTCTTTTGATTCCTTCAAGCAATGTTTGCTCGAATAGTGACTGGTTTTCTGGGAGAACTATGCCGGTTTTCTTGTGTACGTTTTCGTAGAAGGCTCTTGTCGTGGTCTCTTCAACTTGAGCGGGCCAGGCTTCAGCCTTTGCATAGTCTGGGTCTAATGCTTCGTCGGTTACTCTGTGAAGTATGTTGGATAGTACATGCCAAAGGATTTCTTGTCCAGGTTGAGCTGTTCCATAGCCGCTTGGTCTGAATGATTTGGCCTCTATCTTGCCACCTCTGGTGGCGTAGACTATGAATGTGAATGATGCTCGGATGTTGTCGTTTACGGTTGCTTCGTAAGTGGCTACTTTTTGTTGGAGGTTTTTCTTTTTGTCGTGTGGTATGCCGTATCTTTCTGGGTCTTCGGCGAGGGCTCTTGCGACCTCCAGCCTTGCGGCGGCATCTCGTAACGTCTCCCATGCGCCTTCTCTGGAAACGAGCAAGAAGGTGTTGTTTCTGTATGCTCTCAGGTTACCTCTTGAATCACGGTTCAGTATGAATTGGGCTACGTTTTCTGGGACGTGCTCTTCCGAGGGCATTGCATGGCCCAGTAGGGGGTTTAGGACGGCTATTTTCAGGCCCATATCGTCTGTTATTTTGCTTGGGTCTTCTGGAAAGATTTGGACAAAGAAGTGACCCTTTCCTTTCGTTATGAAGAGTTCTTGTAGTTTTTCGTAGACGGTTTTTGTGATTCTCGGCGTTGGGATGTTCTGGCTTTCTTGGTCTATGATGCGGTTTTCGGTTGGTTCTTTCTTGAAAACGTATCTCTTGCCTACGGGTTCAATGTACCAGAAGCTATCGGCTATGGCGGGCAGGACTTGATCTCGGTAGTATTGGATCTGTTCTTCTTTTGTTGGAATTGCTAGAACGGCTATGAGGTCGTCGGTGTCTATGCCTTTTGCTTCTTCTTTGGCGCCAGTAAGACTGTAGAGGTATATGGTGTTGCAGGCTCTGAGGAATAGCGGGGCATGGAAGTGGCTTTTGTAGTCTTCGTCTTTTTGTTGGGCTTTGGCTTTTCTGCCACCGTGTGCGTAGACGTCTGAGGTTATGGCGTTTGCATACTTGCCTTCCTTGAGACGTGTTGTGAGTTCGTCAACTATTCCTGAAACGGAAAGGTCTACATGGTATGGGTGGATTAGGAAGGCATCGTTTTCTTTTTGTTGCCATATTCTGTAGATTACATGGGCTAGGAGGCGTAGAGCTCCTCTGGTACGCTGAAAATCGGGCAGTGTGGACAGACGTTCATACAAAACGTCGATTAGTTCCGGATGGAAGGGATAGGTTTCGATTATCCGGTTTTGGTATTCAACAGTGCGGTAGCGGTCTGGTGCCTTTGTCTGTTTGTAGAGTTGGATGTATGCTTTGGCAGTTGTCTCTGCAGTTTTTGGGTCTATTTTGTCGAAGAGGCGTTTCTTGAGTATGTGAGGTACGTCTTGGCTTTGGACGGGCGTGATTGGTTGCATTTTGCGGTTGAGGATGTTCATGGCTTCTGTTAGTTCCTTTCGTACGGCGTCTGCTGCGTCTATGTAGGCGTCGCCTGCTACACTTACGATGAGAATGCTATTTTCTGTTTGGCATATGGCCAGTGTTAGGGTGTGGATGAAGTGTTTTACTTTGTTCAGAAGTTCGGCCTGGTCTTTCACCAAGTCTAGGTATTTTGGGATTTCGTCGATCAGTATGAGGGTTGGCTGTTTCTGGAGGAGTTCTGTGATGTCTTTTCGTTCTGGGAGTCCTTCGGGAGTGTCAGATTCTTTTGCAAGTATGGTTTCGCCTAGTTGGTAGAGGAAGTCTGCCCAGAGGGTCTTGAATTGGTGTTGTTCTCTTTTGACGCCTTTTCCGCCGTAGGCGCTTCCATCTATGACTACTATTCTGCAGTCTTTGAGGGGTGGTATACTTCCTAAGAGTTTCCTGATTTCTGGGTTCGTTGGGTTTTTGACGGCGTAATATATGGCTGCCATGGCGTGGGTTTTGCCGCCGCCGAAGCCTGCGTCGAAGAGGAGGACGGGGTTTATGGATTTTTTTCCTGTCAGATGGTCTATTGTGTCTGCTAGGAGGCGTTTCAGCGTGGCAGTAGGGTGTGTTGCTTGGAAGAAGGATTCTGAAGTATTGTATGGTGGTTTGGCTGTGCCTTCGGCTATTGCGTGAAGGTCCAGAGCAAGTTCGGCCTGAAGATATTTACCATCTATTATATCCTGTTTAGGTGTGCAAACCTGAGGATTCCAGATAGGTGTAAGAGTTTGTTTGGGCATGGTTAAATCACGCGTGAATAATGATTACTATTTTAAATGGTTAGAAAGATTATAAAACATATTTGGTTGCGAGTTTGAGAGGATCTGAACATGGTTGAGAGTGAAGAACGAGAACTACTGATTAGCAAATGGTTCCCAATAACAGAGGTGAGCGTCGAAAGCGTGAGGGAACGTAGCGCTAGTAGCGCCTTGCCGCCACTATATTTTCTGCATGTGTGGTTTGCGCGGCGACCTTTGGCTACTAGTCGAGCTGCTGTCTTAGGCAGTCTTTTGCCAGCCAATGAGACGAGGAAAGATTTTCTTGAGTTGTTGGGGATTCCTGCTGATGTTGATCTTCAGAAGGCTCAAGATAAGCTTGTTCAGGCGAAGGCTTCGGGAATTAAGCTGCAAGAGAATCCGTTCTTTTGGAAGAGAGCATTTGAACATGTGCCCACTGAAAAAGAGTTGAGCAAGCTCACCGGTGTACTAGAGGAGTTTTGGGGTCTTGAGCGTCCTTTGATTGTTGACCCTATGGCCGGTGGTGGCAGTATTCCTTTTGAAGCTATGCGTTTGGGTTTGCCAGTTGTGGCTGGTGACTTGAATCCTGTTGCTTTTGTTTGTCTTAAGGGAACTTTAGAGTATCCTGCAAGATTCGGAAAGAAACTACTTCCGGCTGTTGAAAGCTTCTGCAAAGAGGTCCATGAAGCCGCGAAGGCTGAACTCGAGGAGTTTTTCCCCAAGCCAGTTGGCGAGAAGGTTTATGCTTACCTCTGGGCGCGGACAATAAAATGCTCTTCATGCGGTTTGACGGTTCCTCTTTCGCCGAACTGGTGGATTTTCAAAGCAGATCGTGATGAGGAAAGTGTTGCAACCAAGCTTGTGCCTCCAACGAAAGGTGATAAGTGTGATTTTGAGATTGTTGGCAGTCCTGTTTCGCATGGATTGGACCCTGATAGGGGCACTGTTAAGGGCGGCAGGGTGGAGTGTCCACGATGTCATACTGTGGTTTCTGGGGAAGATGTGAAGCGGGAGGCTCAGAATGGGCGGATGAGGCATCAGCTCTACTGCGTATGCGTTAAGAGCAGAGGATTGGGGAAGAACAAGCAAAAATGGGATTTTAGAGCACCAACAAAAGAAGAGAACGAAGCATCGATGAGAGCTGAGAAAAAGCTTGAGGAAAAAATGCCTAGCTGGCTGAGCAAGGGATTGGTACCCACTGAAGAGTATTTCAAGGGATTCTCAGATCGCTGTTCAGTCTACGGAGTCAACAAATGGTGTGATTTGTTTAATCCTCGTCAGCTACTTACACATCTCACCTATCTGGAAAAGTTCAGACAAGCCAAGGAGAAGCTGTTTGGAGGCAAAAAGCACGGCAGCGAGGAATGGGATTTCGTAGCGGCAGTTTCAACTTACGGAGCCATGATATTTGACACATGCGTGAACTACGATTGCCTGTCTTCTCGTTGGCATTTTCGCAGGACTCTGATATCTCCTCTAATGGAACTTCAAGCTTTTCCGTTCAAATGGAGCTACGCAGAATGGGACCACTCTCAAATGCTATGGCCTTGGGCGTCTTCGAAAGTTCTTGACGCACTGAACGAAATGATCAGTCTTCTTTCGGAGAACCTGCCTAAGCCAACCATCTACTGTGGAACAGCCACGGAAATCCCACTCAAAGACAAAACTGTCCCCTCCATCGTCGTTGACCCACCCTACGCTGAAAACGTCATGTACGCCGAAGTCAGCGACTTCTTCTACGTATGGCTCAAGCGCCTCCTAGGCGACGTCTTCCCAGACATCTTTAAAACATCCTTAACAGAGAAAGAAGAAGAAGCCGTCTCCAACCCAGTCAGATTCAAAGGTATGGGCAAAAGCGCCAAAACACTCGCCCAAGAAGACTACAAAACCAAAATGGAAGCTTGCTTCCGCGAAATGAACCGCATTCTACAAGAGAGAGGCATCATGACAGTCATGTTCACACACCGCACAGCCGAAGCATGGAGCAGCCTCGCAACCGCCCTAATGAACGCAGACTTCACATTCATCAGCAGCTGGCCTGTCCACACCGAGCCTCCAGAGAAATATGCAAAACGGGGAAAAGGGGTTCTCAAAGTTACAGTCTTGCTCACATGCAGAAAAAGAAAAGCAAACCATGCAGGGATTTGGGAACACATTGTTGAAGAATTACGTGATGTAGCCAAGCAAAAGATCGAAGAGTTCAGCAAACTCAGCATCAATGGACCAGACCTGAAAGTCAGCGTTTACGGTCCAGTTCTCGGCAGATTCGCCGACTATTATCCAGTCAAAACCGCCACTGGAAGAGAAATCGACCCCCAAGAAGCTTTGGCCCAAGTAACAGATGTTCTAAATGAGAGATTCCTTCAAGAAGCAGGCATACAAAACGCCGACAAAGAAACAGCTGCCTACATAAACCTACTCGCCAACTTCCCAACCACAGAAACAGAATACGAAGAGGCCCGCTTAGCGACAGTCTTTGGCGGGCTAGTCACACTTGACACACTAGACGTAAAAGGCGCGTATGGCTTCGTCGAGAAAGACGGAAAAGACATCAGGATTCTATCAGCGCGAGACCGCCAGGCAATGGGTATAATTGACCTATATGACCTCAAAACCCTCAAAACAACAATCGACTACGTCCATGCGGCCATACTTCAATACGAACGAGGAGGCCTAATCCAAGTCAAACGCCTCATGCAAGACAAAAGCCTCGACACCGCCGGCTCACCTTTCCCAACAGTCTTACAGGCTTATGCCCGCTATGCTGAAAACTCTTCAAATGAGAACTTCCAAAAAGACGCAGCCATAGCGAAAGCCCTTCTTGCAGCTTTAGGCAAATCAATAGAGTTTGCACCAAAGAAAGGCGAGCGCTTAGACCATTATACTTCAGAATCGTGAAAGTCCATCACAGGCTCAACCCTAGGCACATCTGCGCCGCGCACAAAACTCTTCCAAACAGGCAAACGCCTCTCCAAAACCTCCAGCTGATCCAACATCCTCTCCGCCCCATCCAAACTGCTGTCCAAATAGCCACCGAAAGTCTCTCTTAAACGCTCACGATTATGAATACGCTTAGGCAAAACATCCTCGGGATTAACATAAGACGCTTGCCCAACTAAATCAGCCCAATGCTCACGTACAAACTTCTGCAACCTAGGCCTAGCAGCAATAACTCTCTTCACAGCCTCGACAGCCGACTCAATACTTACGTCGCGTGAACCATTCAAATCCAAACTAACCCTGAAAACACCAGCCCGCAACAAGTGCCTAGCAACCAACTGAACCGCACCCAAACGCATAGCCTCAGCAAAAGCCTCTAACCTACAAGGCAAATCAATCTCTAACATCCTACTAGCCTTAGAACGCCTCTCCTCAGCCATACTCCTAAAACGTTCAACACAGTCACAAACCATCACAATCAACTCCCTTTCCCAGCCAAATCCACAAGCTGCCCAAACAACTCAACAATCTTTCCAGCATCCTTCACAATCACGGGCCTATCATCGGGCTTCATAGCATAAACATCCAGCAAACCATCCTCACCACCCACACCATAAACACTAAGCGGCACCTTCTCAGGCGAATCAGCAAACAACTCAACTTCAGAAGCCAACCACTGCACAAACGGATGACCCGGCACCAGGGCGTCAGGCCTGCCTGGCATCAAAGAAATCCCATCCTTAACAAAAGCCCTGACACCTTCAGGCAGCCGCTCTAAAGGCTCAACAAACAGCAAATCGTCTCTGCGCACTAATCGCATACCCAAAGCACCGCAACCCAGAGCAACAAAACGTTCCAAAACCTTTGGAACCTCAACCTCAACAAAAGTAGGCTCCAAAGGAATATCCTCAGGAAAGATCCGCGTCAACTTGACAGCTTCATCCTTCGACTGCTCAACCTGCTCAACTGCCTCAGTGATACGCCTCTGCAAACTCGCCCCGCTTAAACCGCCCTCAAAAGCCTCAACCAACCGCTGAGCAATAATACCACTCGCAGGCCCAACAATAATCCACCAAATATGCTGCCGCTCAAACAAAACCCTATACATCCTAGCCTCATAAGTATCAGGATACCAGACATTAACAACCTTCACCACATCAGCAGTCTGCCCAATACGATCAACACGACCAATACGCTGCTCAACCCTAGCAGGATTCCAGGGCATATCCACGTTAACAACCGCACTTGCCGCCTGCAAGTTCAAACCCTCACTCGCCGCCTCACTACAAACCAAAACATCGATCTGCTTCTCCAAAGCCTTTCTGACATCTTCCTTCTCGACGATCCGCCAAGCCTTCGCCCGCGAATCCCAAATCTCCCCGCCACGACCAGTATAAGTTCCAATCCTATCAGCACCGAGCCACTGACCAAGAAAATCCCTAACCACATCAACAGTATCAGTAAACTTTGAGAAAACCAACACCTTCCGGCCCTCATTCCGCAATTCCTGAACAACATGCTGAATCTCCCGCAACTTTGGATCGTCAGCGGCTGTCACAGCCCTACTGTAAGGAATGAGACTAGATTCCAAAATCCTTAGCTTCTCTAATTCTTTCTCAACCAAACCACGAGCCCGCTCAACCGCAGCTCTCATAGCTTCAAGAACGTCTTCCTCATCAACATCTTCTCCAACATCTTCCATCATGTCAGAGGCCAACTTGAGGAGGCGTTCCTCATCACCTTCCAACAAAGCTTCCAATGCTTCACGTCTACGCTTCACAGTTTGATAAGCTGACGCAAAGCTACTGACGAATCTTTGATGATATACAGCCCTGATTAAACCAAAACCGCGTCGCTCATCACCTTTCAGAAAACTCTTGTACTCGTCATAATAGTTCGCTAGGTAATCGTTGAGTTCAGCCAATAGATCAGCATGCTTCGGATCTAGGGCAACATCAACATTCACAATCTTCCGTTCTGGAAACTCGTAGCCTTGCTTCTTGAGCCGATCCCGCGTGTTGCGGATCATAAACCAGGAAGTAGGCATCAGCCCTCTCAAAACCCTGTCCAACCTATCCTGACCCTCAACATCAAGATGTTTGCGAAAATTCCTAAACGTGTCCTCTTCCTTATGAGCAACGATGTCCAAGAGCTCCTTTGCATCAGACCCTTTGAAAAACGGGTGGACGACAGCTTCTCTGTGCCTATCCTCCAAATACGTCCCTGCAAACCATGAGACAAGCACAAACAGATGATTCCAATCCTCGTCGTTTCTATCGGCTGGACTCTTGTTCATGGCATTGTAATACCTTTTGAAAGCGTCTTCATGAACCCAAGGCCCACCTAAACCAAGAATACGAAGCAAGTCCAACATCTCCAATTCATTCAGTTGCAAAGGTGTAGCAGTCAAAAGGAAAATGTGTGGGGTCAAAGCTGACAAGGCCATAGCCAGCTCATTGAGCCTCGTAGGCCTCGGCGACGTGAATTCGGACCGAGTTACACGTGCTGAATGAGCCTCATCGATCAAGACCAAATCAAACGGCCTTGCCTTGAACAATTCAGGCTCAGAACCTTTTCGCCCTCTGACATAGTGCCACGAGGCTATAACAAGGTCGACCGCATCGAACGGATTACCATAGACAGGAAAAGTCTTCTCATCAGGCGCAACAAAAACGTTAGGCTTGCCAGGCTTGAACAAATAAGCAGGAAGACCAAACTTCCCACGAAGTTCATCCCACCACTGTCTAGTCACGTTCTTAGGCGCCAAAACTAGAACACGGCGCACGTAGCCGGTCATCCAGAGCAGCTTGATGCAAGCTCCGGCTTCAATCGTTTTCCCCAGACCTACTTCGTCCGCAAACATGATTCTGAAAGGATACCGCTCCCTCGCTAAACTGACTGCTCGAGCTTGATGAGGATAAAGACGAACAGGTCCCAGCCCCATATGTGCCAAACAGCGAACCCGAGGCAGGATCCTCACAAAACGGCAGGCCGGCAACAGACCATGGGCAACGACCTTGGCCCTGGGCTCATGCGTGTCAAGCGACGGGGGAGATTTCGGCTCAAACTTCACAATGGCCCTATAGACTGCTTCAGGAAGATTGAAGACCTCAAAATCAGGGTGTTCAGCACTCCAAATCCGTTCGAAAGACTGCACCAAATCCTCCACACGCTCTTTGTCACCTTCTCGCCAAGAATAGAAAACGACGATCCGCTCACCATTCACTGTATAGGCAGGTTCAGTTTCGTTCGCGCTACCCTCGGCCGCAATAATTTCTCCTTCCTTGTCTTTGAAGATTAGAAGCTTGTAGTGAAAAATGCCAGTCTGACCAAGATAGACATGACGAGGCAGAACAACTTTAACCTCTAAAATGCCCTTGTTGAACATCCAGGCAAGAGCTTCCAAACGTTTCTTCACTATGACATCTTCAATCTTGTCCAGTCCTTCAGCGATCCGACGCGCTACCTCATCAACGATGTCTTTTCCTGAACGCAATCCCATTTGGTAAGCTTCCCAGAGTTCCTTAGGAACATCGTGTGCGCCCAAGATCAAGCGCATTTTGCCACCATTTCCGATCAGCCCTGCAACGCCACTTGCAGCATGTACAAGAGACTCCACTGAAAAGTAACCCGTAGCACGATCATAAGCCACACTTTCCTTCAACACAGGAACATAGAAACCTCGGGCGATCCGTTCGCCACGACCCTCAAAACTCAGCCCAGTCACACCTGCTCTTTTCAGCGACATAAGATCACCGGCTCCTGTGTATGCTGATAACAAGCAAACAGAATTTCTGCCTTTGGGTTGACTTATATCACGGGCGCGCGCTTTCTCCAAGTCAACGAGCTTGCCGCACAAACGATTACTGCAATTATACTAGGATAACATAACATACACTATCTTCTATAATACCACAATTTATTATAAGTATTCTACTCCAGCAAAATGTCATAATTTTTGCTTCAATTCCTCAAAAGCTCTAATTAAGAAATCTGGAACCCACTGATACACACCTAGGGGAATTCTCAAAAGCTCAGTTATTTCCTTGAACGACTCTCTGGGGAATTCCGGTTGTAGGAGATATCTCTTCATCTGAATAACGTCACCCTTCGCAGTACGTACGATTTCATAAATTCTCGGGTGAGACAATCTAGTTACAAAAACTGGAGTCAAGTCCAAGATTCTACATATGTCTACTAGTTGATGTGCGTCATCTACTCTCGGACATTCCAACCTATTTTTAATTTGAATGCCAATGTACAAGTCCTTAGCTTTTGCGTACGCAATGTAATCCACATCTTTTTTCCTACCTGGTTTTTCCTCCCCACTTTGATGGTATTCTTTTCCGTTAAAGTAGTGCGCGTTCTTTGAAACAACAACGTATCCTGCCTTGATTAACGCATCTTCTACCAACATCTCTGAATAGTCGTCATAAATTACTCCTCGACGCTCATATTTTCTGGGATGGTTAATGTAAATATCCATCAGCCTTTTCTTGTTTTCAGCAACACTCTTTACTTCATCCCACGCAACGTTGACAGGAAAATACCACCTATTGTCTTCGTAAGATTTAGTGTTTAGCAACTTTGAGTCAACAAGGCTCTCGCACGCATCTGTAACATCCTCATGCCAGAAAAAGTCTTCTAATCTGACCTGCAACTCCCTTAAATAGACTATTTTCGTGCCTCTAACTGTTCGAATAATCTCCTCGTTAATTCTGTCAAGATTACGGCTCTTCCTTTCTGCCTGAATTCTCTTAAGCTCAGATTCAGCAAACCGATATCTTCCGGTACCGGTTCGTAAATATCGAATCTGACCAGCTTCTATCCATCGATAAATTGTTCTTATGCTTACAGAAAGCATCGAAGCCAATTCGCTAGTCGAGAATTCTGCTTCTCGATTCGGCTTATCAGACAAATCAACGCCAAGAATGAAATTGCACTGTTAGAATAAAACACTTTACGTTACGACCGAATACGCAAAATTCACTTCTACACATTCACACACATGGAAAAGCCACAATGGAATACGCCAAGACAAAAGACATCCTCCACGCCATGAAAATCAATCGAAGCAGGACTTGAATACTTGTGTAAATTCAACGAATTTAAAATCTTTAGGAGACGTAAATAATGCGATATACCAATGGGACCCGCTGGGAATGTGGGGGGTCGCTGGGATTTGAACCTCAGCCACGGTTAAGACTCTACATCTCTTTCAGGGTCTTTAGGCAAGTGGTCATCATTTTCTTGCATTTTTCTCTGGTCTCTGGCGGCATTTCCATCATCATTTTTTTGCAGTCGCTTTCACTGAAATCGCCCATGATTTCAGCCATCATCTGAGGCTTCATATCTTTCATCATTATGGGCATCATTAATCTCATCATTTCCATCTTCTCTTCTTCGCTCATGCCTGCCATAAACTCTTTCATCATTGCCTGTTTATCCTCCTTGCTCATGTTCTTCAAGAAATGCTTCATCATGGCCTCCAAACCTGTCAAACCTCCAAAACAGAAGTGGAGTTCTTATCCTATTAGAGTTACCTACGATTCCGCCTTCGCTTTTCTAACTCTGCCTCTATTACCCGCTTCTCAAGGTCACTGAAAAAAACACAGGCGGTTCATTGAAAAACATGCAGGGCGGAATTTGAATCCTGAGCTGATGGAGACATACCCGAAGACCTTTTCTGTCGGGCGCGAATGTCACGCTATGGCTTCAGTTTTGCATAGGGCGCATCTGCTTACGTTGGTTTTGCGGACACTATTGCCCATCTTTCCGCGATCCAGCTGAAGCCATCGCCCCTTCGCTCGACTTTGAATCCTTCAAGTATTCTCTCCCACTCTGCTTTGTTCATATAGCTGTAGAAGCCTCTGGCCGCGCTAAGGTATGCCCGTGCTTTTGGCTTGAGGATACGCTTGATTTCGTTGACGGTTGGCTCGTGGTATTGTGGCGCCATCGAACACAGTAGTCCATTGGCAAGAACGAAGTCGACTGACCCATTTTTTATGAAGCTCAGGTCAGAGGCAGATGAAACACGTGCTTCGACGTTGTGGATACCACGTTTATCTGCTTTCTTTTCTAGCGCTCTGATAGCCTTTTCGTCTGAATCAACTGCGTAGACCCTTCCTTCAGGACCAACGCATTCGGCTAAACCGAGCGAAAAGAAACCTGGTCCACAGCCAAGGTCAGCAACCGTTTGACCTTCTGCAACATAGGAACAGAAACTGCGTGGGTTATCAAACAACCTTCTGAACACGTTATCATGCACAAACAGCGGAAAATGCTTGTCTCGTTTCTCTTCGTTCGTAGCCACTGTCTGAACCCACCTTACATCCTGATCTTTACGTGCTCTGTTGAATACGTCAATCCTGATTGGCTTATTTGGCATTTAATAGTTGTCTAGCCATGACCTTTCTGCAGAAATGAAAGTGGTTGGTTAGAACAAAGCTCTGTCTAGGCAGCGCAAGCCGTACAATATTCTCCGTCTGTGCGTCCTGAAGTCTTTCTTCAACGTGCTAAATCTGTTTCTTTTTCCCGCGTGAATGTCACGCTGTGGCTTCAGTTTCGGATAGCGCGCGCTTGCTTCTTATTGTTTGGTCAGCCCTTGAAAGACCGGTTACGTCATTAGAAACGCTTATAAACATGAAGAAGTTGTCATATGAACGGTCTTTCATGTGAGCTGACGTGGATGAAGCGAAACTTATCTGAGACGTGCTATGTGTTTTTCAAGGTTCTAGCAAATCCAACAAGGCTGGCCATTCTGGAAGCACTGCGAGAAAAGCCAAGAAGTGTTACAGAAATCGCAGAGAGTCTAAAGCAGGAACAGAGCATGATCTCTCATAACCTTGAACCCCTAGAAAGCTGCAGGTTTGTTTTTTCAGAAAGAAAAGAAAAACAGCGCATCTATTCTCTAAACAAGGAGACCGCGGAACCTCTGTTCAAACTGTTTGACCATCATCAGCAGAAATTCTGTCCGACACGCGGAAAATGCCTCACCGAAAAAGGCCTCAGAAAGATGAGAAAGAGGGAGGCTTCTGGTCAACTTCATGTGACTCATGCATGACAATGGAGGTGATAGAATGAGCAAAGGAAAAATGAAGATGTTCACGTGCCCAGGATGCGGATGGACAGTTAAGACACCGTTCGGAGAGAACGACATAGCAGAGCATGCTATGCTGCACTCGAAGAATCATCATCCTGAACTGATGAACATGAAAAACGAAGATCTCATGAAGATGGTGAAGGATGCATGAACAGGCAGCACATGATGCAAAATCGATGGTTGAAATGGCAAAGGAGGAGGTGAATCATAATGGGAAAATATGAGGATACCCTCGAAGACATCAAGCAGACGTTTGGAATAGTTCCAGGTTTCATGAAAGCCATTCCAAAGGACGTGTTGATGCAAGACTGGCCGCTAATGAAGAAATACCAACTTGGAGAGTCAAAGATTCCAGCAAAATACCGCGAATTCATCGGACTGGGAATCTCTGCTAACATCAAATGCCCCTACTGTTCGCTAATGCACACGACAATAGCCGTTGGTAATGGTGCCACAGACGATGAGATGGCTGAAGTAGCGTTTCTTGCAAGCTACACGGCAAGATGGAGCGCAATGCTACACGCAATGCAGTACAACTATGACACCTTCACTAAAGAGGTACATCAGATCGGCGAGCACGCAAAGAAGACAGCAAGAAAGTAGAACCAAACGGCAACTCCAGATTTTTCCTGTTTTTTTGAGTTTCAAAACACAATAGGACACATTCAGTAATCTAGTCAAGATGATGAGGGAGGTGAAGAAATCATGTCGAAAAAAATGCAAACACCAGAGGTGCATCACGAGGAGCTGGTGAAGGGGCTTTACGATCAGATGAAGGTAATCATGGATTCGTCAGAGCAGCCGATTTTCCTTTACCTAGACGACAACCACAAAACCTGTAACAGTAGATTCGCTGCTCTTTTGGGCTTCAAATCGCTGCAGGAGTGGGCTAAACTACCAGGTTTTCTGGAAGCATATGTCGCCGAGAAAAGTCGGGAAACATTATCCTCGGCCTATTGGGACGCAATGAAGAAAATGGTAGCCTCAACCAGCCAGTTGACGTTCAAGAAGAAAACCGGTGAACCAGTGGATGCAACGGTCATTCTAGTACCTATGTCCTACGCGGGTCACCTTTTCGCGGTTCACTACGTGACCAAAGTGACCAAGTAAGCAATTGCGGATCCGATTAAACGAAACGTATCTCCCCTTTGGGCAAACTCAAATCACAGCCCTTTTCTATCCAAGCTCAGGTCACGCTAATGTTTGCCATGCTTCTTTCGTTTTCCAAGCGCGCTTCGCTTCAACTATATTGGCTTCACAGACCCGAATAGCTCCGTGGACTATGAACTTCTCTCTTCAAGTATCTTGACGCGCCCGCACCAAACCGCATCTTCAGATCACCTCTTATCCTTCTGGTTCTCGCCAAGATCCGAAAGAAGCCGAAGGGAGAAAGGAGAAAAGGAGAAGAGAAATGATCTTCAACTCTCGTCGGGCCATGGCGAGTCCCATTTTGAAGGATAGGATGTGTTTCTTGCTCTCAACCTCCAAACCGGTTATGGTCGGCGAATTATTAAGCTGTTTTTCAGAATTACACCCAATTCTATACATAATCTTGCGGTCCATCGGGATCGGACAGCGCGCTATTTGCGCGAGCTGGAACGATGAGTTTCAGTTCATAGGTTATCTGTAGAATATGCTTTTTTTCTCGATTTGGAAGCCCGTCTTTTGATAGGTGAAGAGCTCAGCTGGGATTATAAGAGCAAGTTCTATGTAATGAGTTTGACAGCCGATTGCTGATTAGGCCCAAGTAGTCACAATTCGTGACTACAATTTGTGCGTCGCCTTTTATGCCTTCGGGGAACACGATATGTCTATAGAAATGGAGAATGATATAACTGATCCCCATAGAGACTCGCATTAGTTATGCTCTGGATGAAGCCGTAGGAAATGCTGCTAAGGATCTGGTCACTTTTTTCCAGAATAGTAAAGTGGACTGCCCAGCCTTTCTACACGAGTGAGGGAACATGAATCTCATCGGGACTCTCAGAAAAGAATTTTCGTTCATAAGTGGCAACTATGCCACGATAGTCATCAGTTGGATTCTGATTGATTTTGCCGGGGAAATTCCCGCTACCTACTATGCTCTCTACGTTCTTAAACTTGGGGCCACCGAAACGATACTGGGAATAATAGGACTGATGGGTTTTCTTGCCTTGGCCTCAATGCAGTTTCCAGGAGGCTACTTGGCAGACAAGTTCGGCAGGAAATGGCTTGTTTCCTCCATGACTTTTGGAGTGGCACTATCATTCATTCTCTACGCGCTGGCGCCCTCGTGGCCTTTCATCTTGATTGGAGTGGTTCTCATGAACTTTTTCAACTCGATATACCAGCCAGCTTTGATGGCGATAGTTCAGGACTCATTGCCCTCTGAGAAACGCGGAATGGGTTTCAGTATAATCATGCTGATAACGAGCACTTCCACCACGCCTGGGCCGCTTGTTGCTGGCTTGCTTTACAGCCAGTTTGGGCTGGTGCAAGGCATGAGAGTGGCGTACGGAATCGTAGTAGCTCTGTTTCTGACGGCAGCGTTTCTCAGGTTTCGACTGAAGGAGACCTTCATAAACACTCCAAGGCCCTCTTGGAAGGAATTCTTCCGCTCATATCCAACTTCTCTGAAGGAAAGCGTCAAGGTTTGGGAAAGGGTTCCACGTTCGATGTTCTACCTGTTCCTTTCAGGAGCGGTCATGATGTTCGGAGTTGCCGCCGTCCAGCTTTATCTCGTGGATTACGCCGTGAACGTCCTTCTCGTGGACAAAGCGATATGGGCCTACGTGTTGACAGCTTTGCCTATCACGATGATTGTTCTGTCGTTTCCCATAGGGAAGTTCGTTGACAAGATAAACAGAAAAACTCCAATATTAATTGCCTACGTCTTTATCTTCGGTGCGCTCTTGCTGTTTGTACATGGAAACGTGTTGCTGCTTTTCCTATCTTTGATGCTTCTCGGAGTCGGACTTGTCATGACAAACTCGGGATCTGGCGCTCTGCAGGCCGATTTGACTCCTAGGGAAAGCCGCGGAAAAGTCCAAGGGTTCTCCAGCTTTTTCAATAACATCGTGATGGCGCTGGGGACAGCTGTAGGTGGTTTCCTCTATGAGCATTTTTCGCCTCAACTGCCCTTCTACCTTGCGATGGGATTCATCATCCCAGCCGCTCTTCTGACGCTGACAATGGTTCACGAGTCCCAAGAAAGAGAGAAGTAACTCTTTTCAAACCTCTTCATTTCTCTGACGGCCTTTTTCCATGTGTGCCCTATCGCTTGCACTGGTCAAGTGACGCCGAACGTGGATTCGAGACGACCGCATGTTTCTCCAGCGAGCAAGTGGCATTTCCTGCTGAAACGTTTGGTGATGTCTCCCCATCGTTCTGTCGTTCGGTACCATCGCCACAGTCCCAGACGGAATGCCTTCGGAACCGACGGCAAAAATAGCGCGGGCTGTTCACAACAACCTCTTTTAGCGTGCAACACTCTAATTCTCGTTATGGGCGAACACGATCTGCACAGCTTTGCGAAATACTACGACCAGATCTACCTAAAGAGAAACGATTACAAGAGTGAATCAGAAGTCATTCAAAACACAATAAGACGGTTCGAGAGAAAACCCTCAAAAACACTTCTTGACGTTGGCTGCGGAACAGGAGAGCATCTGAAATACCTTTCACAGCATTTTCGTTGCACAGGCATAGACATCAACAAAGAGATGATCAACACGGCAAGACAAAAAGTTCCAAACGCGAAGTTTCACGTTGCAGACATGATAGATTTCAGGCTGCGAAACAGGTTTGACGTGATAACATGTTTGTTCAGTTCCATAGGCTACGTCCAGAACTTCAGAAACCTCGTAAGAACTCTCCGAAACTTTCATGATCATCTCACCAACGATGGTTTGGCACTTGTTGAACCCTGGGTCTTCAAGAAAGATTTTCGAAAAGGAAACCTTGCAATCGACACCTATGAAGATGAAAAAACAAAGCTAGCGAGAATGGGCACAAGCAAGCTTACAGAATCACACTGGCTAGTCCAGTTTCACTATTTGATTGGAACCAACGAAGAAATCAAGCATACAAAGGAAACTCACAAGATGATAGCAGCAGACTATGAAGACTATGTTAAAGGCTTCAACCTAGCAGGATACAAAGAAACAAAGTTCCTCGGAGAGAAAGATTGGACACGAACCAGAGGCCTGTTCGTTGCGACAAAATAGACACCACGGCACGACATACCTTTTCTATTTCTTTGGCGCTGAACCCGTATTGCAGCGCCAATGCGTCGATGTCGTATTTCCTTTTCACTCATATACCTCTCAGTTGTTCCTCGAAAGCCTCGGGAATGTACAGGTTCCATCTTCTGTTGAGGCTGCCTTTTTTTCCACGGGCCAAGTATTGTGGTGGACCACTGATTTCAATTTCCATTTTGCTCAGCGTAGTGTCGTCAACGTGTTCATAGAACGGTGATCTCTTTCTCAGAATATCGAGGATGAAGCCGATCCGCCTGGGAAGACCCTTCTTCCCTTGCTGAAGTGTGAGGCTAATCAGTTTTTCAACGTCGAGTCCGCGGAGATTTTCTAGACTCTTTATGCATTCTTCCCATCCTCCGGCATATTGAACTCTGTCGATGCATTCGATGAAGGTCCTTTCCTTGCTACTCACTCTCAAAAGGCTGCTTCCATAGGGTTTCTCAACTACCTGGGATGTCGTGTCTTTGACGAATGCTGGTTTGAAGATGAACCGTTTGTAACTGAAAGGATCGAACCTGTGTTTCGAGTTGACGCATACGTAAGCTTCGTTGAAAGCAGAGTAGGCGCAGCCGTAGTATTCCAAAGCAGTGTGGAAGCCCAAGTAGTATTCTTTTCTGATTTTGGAGGCGATTAGAAGTTTATCTGGTTCGTACTTTTCTGCTCGTTCCAGCGGAGATAGAACGGCATACAAACCCTTACGGATTGCCTGAAGCTTGCGAGCTTCGATCAGTCTTTTAACATATTTGCGATAGACGTATTTACGGTTTGCAGAGCCCTCGATTACACTTGACGCTGCTTGCATAATGTCATCAAAGCCTGCAATTTTCATGGGGAGAAGAGCATTGTAGAGTGCTTCAGTTTTGTTCGCCATAGGTTTTTCACTTTTTTAACGTAGTTATCCATTTTATGGCATACTGCATTAAAAATATTTAAAACTTGTTAAACCTGTAGCTATACAGAAATTTAACGGAGTTACCCATTATTGGGCATATAACGTTAAACTTTTCAAAAAGCGCGCACGGTTATGGAGAAAGGCCCACTCCATATATGAAAAAGCCGAGAAGATATGCCCCCTGAGACAATCATGGGGAGAAAAAGTCCCAATCAGCTTTGAACTATGCTTCCAGTAACATACCTCCGCGATCGTAACATCATTTTGCAACAAAGTCCATAAGAACTGCTCATATGGTCTAGCGCGCGCTTTCAATTCTTCCTGCAGACAAACAGAATCTTCCTGCCTTCTTCTCTCAAATCGGCTTCAACGATCTCGAAAAACTCAGACAGAGCAGATTTCATCTTTGCAACCGGGTATATCGTTTCCTTAAACTTGTACTTGTGAAGCTGATAAAGTCCATTTGGGAGTTTTTCAAAGATTCTGGAATCCCAAGTCAGCGTGTTGTCCTTCACTATCTCTCTGTCATAGTAGTATCCTTTGGCGAATTCTTTGACTGATGAAGTGGACCTGTTGTATTTTTCCAACCAATGAAGCGTATCTCTCAGCATTTTTGGAGTATACACATCAAAGATGAACAGTCCACCTCTGTTAAGATGCTCATTCACCGTCTTGAACGTTGATTTCCACTGGGCAAAGTCTTTCAGAAAGTTGACGGCATCGTTAGCAGAAAATATGACATCAAATTTCTCATCAATCTTAAAGTTGTGCATGCTGGAAACAAAGAACTTGCCCCTGGGCATTCTCCTTCTACAAACCTCAATGTAGTCCCTTTCGACGTCCAAGCCGTAGACAGCATATCTATCGGGAAGATTGACCAGGACCTCTCCGATTCCGCAACCTATTTCCAGTATCTTCTTTGCCTGCTTGCAGTATTCATTTACAGGTTCCAACACATAGCGTGCCCTCGCCCTCGCTCCTTCCCTGCTTGTGATTGATTCCCAAAAACTAACAAACGGCTTTGAGGTCTTGCCTCTATGCTCATATTCAACCATGTACAACCCCCCAGACTCGCGAATAGCTAGTCTCGACCCAGATTGTATAAGAATTTGCTTTAAGCTGCGATCAAAGGTTGCTCGCACTTGTTTACGAAGTGCGCGCGGATTCTGTTAGCGCAAGGCGCGTTGCTAATATAAATTCGACTGCCAGCTAATATTTGGAGCTCTGTTTCGGAATGACAGGAGCGAAGAGATTCTTTAATAAGTTTGCCGCGGAGTACGAGGCTCAGAGCAGGCATAGATACCATTTCTATAGGTGGATTATTCAAACAATAATGAGGCAGATAGACGATGGTAAGTGCGAAATTCTCGACTTGGGCACCGGCACCGGCGAGTTGTTGCTGAAGCTAGCCGACAAGTTCCGTCAATCCCACATTAAGGGTCTTGATATCTCTGCGGCAATGATAGAAAAAGCAAGAAAGGCAGCTGCGAAAATGAGCGTCAATAACGTAACCTTCATTGTTTCTTCTATGGAAAAGGCAGAAATCGGGAAAATTGATTTTGCAGTCTCTTGCCTAGCTTTCCATCACGTAGCAAACAAAGAATTGGTCATATCAAAGATCTATCAGGCTCTTGCAGAAAATGGCAAACTCGTAATAGGCGACTGGTTCAAGCCATGCAAGAAATACAGGGAAAAAGTGCAAGGTCTAAGAGGCAGGAACCCGCAAAGGGCAAAGGAATTCGACCGAAGCTGGCGGCAAGCCTTGCAAGCTATGAGCAAGGAGTACGGAAAAAAACATCCCGAAGAATACCCCATATGCCCTCACAGATTGGAAGAGATAATGAGAGACATTGGATTCAAGAAGCAACGCATAGTGAAGTCACCTCTTGCGAGTTTCGCTGTTGTTATCGGAGAGAAATAACGCTAGTGCGCGCGCTGGCAGTTTACATAAACATAAATTCGCGTTTCGGCCTAGGTTATGATTATGAACTTGGAAAAAGTAAGATGTTTTATTCCGATTGGTGGTCAGGCCAAGAGGTTGATGCCCCTGACACACGACATATCAAAGCCTTGTGTCAGGTTCTTGAATAGGCCGTTAATCGAATTCTCAATGGCAACCTTGGCTGAACAGGGCGTGAAGAACTATATTTTCGGAGAGTATGGTTATACCAACTATTCGAACCTTTTCGATCAATATGGAGAAGGAGTTGGGTTCTCAGCAAAGTACAAGATCGAGCCGAGAGTGCACATCAGCCATCAACCCAACCTAGACGACTTGGGAAGCGCCGATTCTTACAGGCTAAACGCGGAATACTATGATGTTCTGGATCCGGTCCTCGTCGTACAAGGAGACAACCTCTTCAACATCGATCTGAACGACTTCGCCAAAAGGCACGAAGAAAAAGGAGCAATGATGACCATTGCCTTAACGAGGGTGAAAAAGGTAGAAGAATATGGAATAGCCGAGTTAGACAAAGATCTGAGGATCAAGAGGTTTGTCGAGAAGCCTTCAGAGGAGAAAGCCCCAAGCAATTTTGCCAACGCTGGCATCTACCTGCTTTCACCAGAAGTAAGAAAGATAGTTGAAAGCGAAGAAGTAAAGAAGATAACTGAGGAGAGGAGGAGGCTCGATTTCGGCTTTGACTTCATTCCGTACCTGGTGGACAAAGGATTTTCAGTCTACGGATATGAATTAAAAGTGTGGTACGACGTTGGAAGCCCAGAAAACTATCTGAAGGCAATGCATGACTTTCTCCATGGAAAATTGGACATAAGAGTCTTGGAAGAAAGAATTTTACCGAACAGAAACGTTTGGGTTCAAGGATACAGCGAAGAGTCTGTCAAAAGGCGAGAAGATATAGTCAGAAAATACAAAGAAAACAAGTTGTGCATTGACGGTGCTGCCCTAATTGGCAGGCACACAAGAATAGGTGACTATTCAAAGATTTCAGACTCAAGCATAGACAATTTTTGCATACTCGGCGAACATGTCAACGTGAAAGGCTCAGCAATCATGGATGCTGCAAAGATTGGAGACTGCGCCAATTTGTCAGACAGCATCCTAGGCAGGAAAGTTGTCGTAGAATCGAGTCGTGAAAACCCCACTTGCATTGAATCAACTTCGGTGATAGGCAACGCTGTCTACATCAGGAAAGGGTGCAGACTCACAAGAACCAGAGTCAACCCAAGCTTAACGATTCCACCAGGCATGACATACAAAGACAAGTTCCTGCAGAACTACGAAGACGTTGTTAGATTAGCATCTTAGCATGCGCAGCAAACGATTTCCTCGGACACAACCCATCTTTAGCCGTCAAAACCAGTTACACGCGCTTAGTGGAATAGCGCGCTGAATATGCACCAAACGACCTAGCAAATGTTATAACTCTGCTCGGCTAGGATGAGATTGGTTTGAAGGTATTATTGAATGGTTCGAGGTCCAACCAAAATCCTGATCTACGTGGTTTCTGCAGTGCTGGTTTTTCTGGGTTTGATTTTCATGATCTCGGTCAACCTTGGGCTCGTCAATTTTTTTGTGGGATTAGCCTTTCTAGTATTCGCAGGCCTATTGCTTTTCTTAAGTCGGGAAAAGAAACCGTTGGAGATTAAGCAGACGGTAACGGTCACCGGACCACTAAAAGCGAGGGAGATACACTGTCCCAACTGCAACGCCTTGGTTGATCCGACGAAAACCGAAGTTGTTGATGGAAAACCCTTCGTCACCTGTAGTTATTGTGGCAACAAGTTTGAGCTTACTGAGGAGCCAACATGGTAGTGCGCAAAAAGCTTGCTGGTTTAGGCGTATTACTGGCCGTTTTGGGCAGCTTGTTATTCTTGGCGTTCGTGCCTTTTGCGGAGGCTCAGGGCATCACTTACAGTGTGAGTCAGGAGTGGACCAAAGTTTGGATCAACACGAATAGCTCAGTAAACATCCTGTACAACATTACGTTTACGTATCTTTCGGGTTCGCCTGAGGGCTTATTCGACGTTGGAATGCCCAAAGGAGGCTTCCAAATTAATTATGTCGAGGACCTTTCGGGTTCATTGCTTCAGTATCAAGATATTTCTGCTGGCAGCTATTACGCCATTGAGGTTTCACTGAAAACACCCGTCGTCCTCAACCAGAATATCACGTTCATTGTGTATGCAACTGTTCCAGGCATGATCTATTCGGATAGCACGAATCCGGGATATGACGGTCTGCAGTTCTTTCCAAGCACTCTCGTATCTGCCAGTGGATCAATAGCGGATCTTCGTGTGGAAATTGTTCTTCCGCCGGGCGTGCAAACTAGCGAGGTGAAGTATCCAGCAGGCTTGCCCTTCGACAATGTTCGCGTAGATGAGAACAACAGGACGGCGGTCTATTGGAACAGGACTGCTTGGCCACCAAGCCAAACGTTCAATTCAGGCGTATCCTTTCCACAACAGTACGTGACCCTACCGCCTGGTCCTTCAGGCACATTATATGCAGTGGTCGCTATTATCGTGGTCTTTTTGTTTGTACTCGTTTATGTTGTCGCGGTGAAGCGCGGGCACGCGCTTGCTGGATTCGCGAAGGCAGCTTATGAGAACCCCCGCATTTCTATCGAAGCCTTGGGCGCCAACAGGAGTCTAACGGCCGTGGAGGCCGGACTCGTCATGGGACTAAAACCCGTTCGGGTCCTGACCATGATGTTGTACGGTCTTCTCCTGAAGCATATGGTTGCCGTGGTGGAAACGGATCCGCTTATCAAGCTCAAGAAACTCGAAAAGCCAGAAGGCGAATCAGCCTCATCCCCACGATACTACGAGAGCGACTATCTAAAAGCCATCCAACCGGATGGGACGCTTGACGAGACGGGGCTTGCCCGCACCTATCAAGGGCTTGTAGACGCGGTGAACCAGAAGTTGCGCGGCTACTCTAGAGAGGACACCATGAATTATTACAAGTCAATCGTTGATAAAGCCTGGACACAGGTTGAGCAGGCTGGGACGCCTGAGCTTAAGGGCGACGCGTTAGATAAGAACCTGGATTGGCTCTTGGCAGACGAGAAGTTTGGCGATCGCTTCACGAAGGCTTTTCCCCCGACAATGATTATTTATCCAAACCCAGCATGGTGGTGGTACTGGGGCGGTCCACGTCTTCCGTCTGGCCAAAAGACCACATCACAGCCCCCTTCGAAAACCGCGCCACCATCAGCTCCGATCAAGACGGCACCGCTGCCTGGTCAGGATTTCGCCAACAACGTCGTCCGGGGTCTTCAGACTACTTCAAATAACATGGTGAAGAACATGCAGGACTTTGCGAACAAGCTGATTCCGTTCCAGACAACTCCCAAAGAGGGGTCAGTGGCTGGCAAGCCGTCTTGTGTTTGCGCGTGTCATGCTTGTGCATGCGCCTGTGCTTGCGTGAGCTGCGCATGCGCCTGTGCCGGTGGAGGTGCAAGGTAGTTGGGAATAGTTGATTGGCTAAAAGCGAAACCAAGAGAGTCGTTGCATCATCTCAGGATCGAAGAGGGCGATTACCGCGGCTTAAGGCTGCACCTGCGAATTGAAAAGGACGGGTCAGGCGTGCTGGTCATAAACGCTTCTCGAGTCGTCTTCCTCAACAAAACCGCCACTGAAATCGTGCACGACTTCATAAAAGGCAAAAACGAAGACCAAACCCTCAAGAGCCTCCTTAAGCGCTACAAGGTCGACGCCGAAACCGCCCGAAAAGACATCACGGAAACCTTATTTGCAGTAAACTCTTTTGCGAAGACGCCCAACGTATGCCCGGTCAGCTATCTCAATGTTGAAAAGATTGAGCCGTTCCAGAAGGAATTAAGCGCGCCCTACCGAATGGACATAGCCCTAACTTATCGCTGCAACAACAAGTGCATTCACTGCTATGCCGGAGGCCCAAGACAAACAAGCGAACTGACCACTAAAGACTGGTTCAAAGTTATTGACAAGCTTCGCGCGCTTGGAATTCCCCAAGTGGTTTTCACAGGCGGCGAACCCACTCTCAGGGATGATTTGGCCACGTTAATTGCTTACACGCAGAAGATGGAGTTGGTCAGCGGTCTGGTGACGAACGGGCGAAAACTGAAAGACAAGGCGTACCTGCAATCGCTCATCGATGCAGGTTTGGATCACGTTCAGATTACTGTTGAGTCTCACGATCCGAAAGTGCATGACAAAATTACCGGCGCTGAAGGAAGCTGGAACGAGACTGTTCAAGGCTTGAAGAACGCTCTCGCCTCGCCGATCTACGCGGTCAGCAACACTACGCTAAGCCAGTACAACGTTAACACTGTGGAAGCAACCATAGAGTTCTTGCACGGTTTGGGAGTAAAACAGTTTGCGTGCAATAGCTTGATCTATTCGGGAAAGGCTCCAGAAGTTGCTAAGAGTTTCGCGTTAGAAGAAGCATCGTTAGAACCTGTTCTGAACCGCATAAAGGACAAGGCCAGACAGCTGAGTATGGAGTTCACGTGGTATACGCCCACCCAATACTGTGAAGTGAACCCGCTCCAGCTTGAGTTGGGAATTAAGAGCTGCAGCGCCTGCCGAATAAACATGGCCATCGAACCCGACGGCACCGTGATTCCCTGCCAAAGCTACTCCATAGCCCCACTGGGCAACATCCTCAAAGACAACTGGAAAAAAATCTGGCAAAATCCAATCTGCATAAAACTCAGAAAAAGAAAATACGCGCCAGACAAATGCTACCAGTGCCCAAGCCTAAACATATGCGGAGCAGGCTGCCCCCTCAAAACAAACACCCAAACCTCGAATCCTTAAAGGACATCTTAATCGGATAACGCGCGCCTTAAACCTCCTTATTCATCGCCGTAAATCTATGCGGATACATGTTTGTCGCGCGTGACGACGCGAACCGGAATCTAGGATAGCGGAACCGCATGAAAATACCGCCAGGATGATCTGTTGTTTGATCACTTTATAAGGAGGTTTGTATATTGTGGGGTAGCAGCGTTTTGTGGTGGAGGGAGAAGAAGAAAACTACGTTGCACGTTACGAAAATGATGAAAGGAGTTATGTAAAATGGCGGAAAAATCGGGAATTGTTTTCATTGGAAGTAAACCAGTAATGGACTATGTTCTGGCAGTTATCACAAGACTATCGGCGAGCGATGCTAAGGAAGTGATCTTGAAAGCACGAGGACAAGCAATCACAACAGCTGTTGACGTGGCTGAGGTAACCAGAAATCGTTTCCTTAAAGACTTGAAAGTGAGCAAAGTTGCGATAGGAACAGAGGAGATGCCACCGAGAGAAGGCGAAAACAGGTCACGGATGGTTTCGACGATGGAAATAACGCTTACAAAAGAGTAGGAAAACCCTTGCGAAACACGTGCGCGAGCGCAATAACCGTAAGGTATTATTGAGAAACGGGTAACGATGAAAAACAGTGAAGCTTGCTGTTCTAGTCTACGAATATCCCCCGAAGATCGTCGGTGGCTTGGGAACCTACTCGGCTGAAATAACTCGCCAGTTTGTTCTCATGGACAATGACGTTAAAGTCTTCACCATGAATGATGATGCTGGCAGTTTGCCAACGCAGGAGATGTGGCGTGGTATCGAAATTCATCGGCCGCAAACCATCGACATTTCTGACTCGTTGCCCGATGTAGTTGCAGAAGACATAAAGAAATGGGGTAGTGGGATACAGTGGTTCTCAAAAATCCTCGTGTACAATTATCTGAGCGCCGCAAAACTCGTTAATGAGTTGATAAAAAAAGAAGGCATCAAATTCGACCTTGTCGTTGCTCATGACTGGCTTTCAGCTATAGGGGGAATGGCTGTTAAGAAAGAGGCAGGATTGCCTTTTGCGTTCCACGTTCACTCAACAGAGCAAGGAAGAACGTTTGGAAAAGGCTCGGTTACAGTGAGCAACATTGAACTCCACGCCGCCAAGGCGGCTGACCTTATCGTGACAGTTTCTTATGCCATGAAGGATGAGCTGGTAGGCCTCGGATTTCCGAAAGAGAAAATCCAAGTTGCCTACAACGGCGTCGACCCAAAGAAATACGATCCAGCAACAGTGACTCCTGAGCAGATCAAGAAAGTCAGAGCGATGTATGATATCAAAGACGATGACCACATGATTCTTTTCATAGGCAGACTCGTCGGCGTCAAAGGCGTTGACAAGCTTATCATGGCGTTGCCCCACATTCTACAGAAAAATCCAAAAGCGAAACTTGTAATCGTGGGTCTAGGCGACCTGCAAGAATACCTGATGAATTTTGTCAAAGCCACGAAAATGAGCGATTTTGTGAAGTTCCGTTTCGAGTTCATCCCAGAAGAGGAACGTATCCTTCACTACGCAGCATGCGACGTCGCAGTTTTCCCAAGCTTCTATGAACCCTTCGGAATAGTCGTTCTCGAGGCAATGAGTATGGAGCGGCCAGTTGTCATCGGTGCAGCAGGCATCAGCGGTATGCGGGAGATAGTCGTGTATCGCGGCGAGGAACAGTGCGGCTATCACGTAGATCCAAGCAACCCCTCAGACATAGCTTGGGGCATAAACTGCGTCTTGGAAAACGATGAGAAAAGAAAGTGGCTGGGCAAAAACGGCAGACGCAGAGTCCTGAGCGAGTTCACTTGGGAAAAGATAGCTGAAAAAACACTGGGGCTTTATGAACACATCATCAAACGCTAAGCTTAGCGCGCGAAGGCGTTAGACTATTATCGAATGATATAGTTTTATTCGTAGAATATGAGGTTTTTTTCCTCTAAGCTTTCGTGAAGCTTGTGCACTGCGTCATAAACGTCCTGTTCTTTCTTCGCTCCGGTGCAAACAAGGTTCCCGCTCGCGAATACCAGTATGACCACCTTAGGCTCATCCATCCTGTAGATCAACCCTGGAAACTGCTCCGGCTCATACATCGTTTTTCCAAGCGCCTCCACTGCCAGTTCCAAGTCTACCCTTCCGCTTAAGCTTGCAGAAGCAACGATGTTCACGACCTTAAAGTCCGGCTTGCTGATAACGATTATTCCGCCCTTCTTCAACTCTTTGACAACTGTCATAACAGCCCTGTGCGCTTCCTGCTCTGATTTGGCGCCTGTACAGACCATTTTTCCCGAATTGAAAATCAGCGTGGCCGTCTTCGGTTTCTTCAGCCTAAATACTAATCCTGGAAACTGTTCTGGACGATACTCGACCCCTGGATAACCCTTCACGATCGCGCTTAAGTCAACTTTCTGGTTCAAGGTGGCAGCAGCAACGATGTTTTGAACGTGTATTACGGCTTTGGTCTTCGGCATTTAAAACCACTTCTTATAGTGTGGCAGGTGCTTATATGCCCGTTAAGAAGTCTCATGGTGCCAGTGTATAGAAGCTTCCCGCACATTCCCCGTTTTTCTCTGATACAGAAAATTGGCTTGAAGGAGATTTCTTAAGGGGATAAGCAAGCTTTAGCGCGCGCTTATACAGGCTCTTCTTTTTCTTCGGGCGCTTCTCCTTCTCTTTTCAAATTGGGAATTAGCTTCCTTGCCCATTCTGTTTTAGTAGAGTAAGCTTCACGCAATTGTGGAGAAGTAATGGGTTTCCATTTTTGAGCCGCTTTGAGCATTTGACTTTGGGATATACTCATCTTGCCTTTTCGTTTGGGCTTTCCTTTCCTTATCGATTTGTAATGTTCAGGTTTCATATTCGATCTCCACTAGTTCAAGCTTAGATACCTAATATATATAGCAGTTTTGTCACCTTTTTGATTTAGCGCCGCGCCTTAAACCTTCTTAGTTATCGCCGTAAATCTGTGCGGATAGACATGTTTATCGCACGTGACGGCAGTCTTTGCGCCGCTGTTGATCATTTCTACGATGGCTTCTTCACTGTCTTCACGTTTCCGATTTATTCCCCTGATTGCATCCAACAATAAGACGGCTTTGAAACCGAGTTTAACGGCATCAATAACCGTGTTTTTCACGCAGTAGTCTGTTGCCAGTCCGCCCACGAAAACCCTTTTTAATCCTCTCTTGCCGAGTTCTTTTTCTAATTCTGTCCCGTCAAATCCTGAGTAGCTCTCCCTCGAAGGATCAGTCGCTTTCGATATTACGTTGGCTTCTTCTGGAAGCATCAGATCAGGGTGAAATTCCGCTCCTCTTGTGCCTTGTATGCAATGCGGCGGCCAGATACCCCCGTAGGCCTTGAAGGACACGTGATTAGGAGGGTGCCAATCCCTCGTGGCAAAAATGTAGGCTCCAGCCGCCTTGAATATGCAAATATACTCGTTCAGAACGGGCACGACTCGATCGCCATAGGGAACCGGCAGAGCTCCACCAGGACAGAAATCTCTCTGAACATCCACGATTATAAGCGCATCAGTCCTACCTATTCTGAACTCCTTCAAACATTCATCCTCAATTGCAGTTTTCTCGCGATAGAGCGTGGAATGGGAGCACTGATTTGTTTGTTAGACTAGCAGAACGGATTCTTAAAACTTGTATTCTGCATAGATAGCCAGATGTGTTGAGGCATGGGTCAGGATGGTCGAGCTCGGGAAACTGAACTGGAAGAAAGTCACCACATCGGACGGCGTCACCATCGGTCAACTGGAAGGAGGAGAAATCGACCTAAAAAACTGGCAAGTCACACATGTCCACGTTGGGCTAAACGAAGCGGCACTGAAAGAATTCGGACTGAACAAGCCCTACCTGGGACGAGTTATAATCCGTCTATCCGTCGATGACATCCAAGAGGCAAGCGACGTAATCATGCTCAAGAAAGATCTTCAAGAACTGAAAACAAGCAAGGAATGTCAAGAGTTCCGCCCGAAATGACTTGAACCAAAACGCGAAAATCGTGTTATGAAAAGAACGCGCGCTTGCGTCTTGTTCAGTGCCCAACGAACGCTCCATTTTGAAGACCGCTTAGCCTACGAGTAGCCTCTATGTTTGATGAAACAACGGAGCCTTCTTCAACGCGTTAAGCAGATCTTCAACCTGAAGAGAAGAAAGCTTACAAGCGTCGAGGTCCTCCAAAAAAGGAAACTTTCTCCGAGCATGCTTCATCTCATGCAGCGTTTCCCACTCAACTCTGAAGTTGCCAGAAAAAGTATGCGTGTCAACGACTTCACTCCAAGCTCCAGGCTCCGGTCCCGTCTTAGATGAACCTGAAGCGGTGAATGGCCCCACAAGCATGTCCGAAACGGCGTTAAAAAAGAAGACCAGATAACCTGGCCCCAACTCGCGAGCAGCCTCGCCTGAACAAGTGAACAACCTGCTCCGCACACAATTCTTAAGGGATTCTCCCCCACACGGAAACACATAACCCTGATACATACCCTACAGCGTACTCGCTTAAGCTAATAAAAATAACGCCTCCGACGAACAAAAGGTCAAAACAAGGTTGAACAAAGCCGATGCCAGAACCTCCACTCGCAATAGGCAACCTAGGCTTGAAGACTGACGCAAGACGCCGAAAAACCGACCTAGGAGGGGGGAGGTGCGTTTTAAGCGCGTTTTCAGCCCTAAACCGCAGGTCAACCCACGTCCCAGCGCGCCAAGGAGCTACGCCGGATCGAAGATTGCAACCCTAGGCTTTTCTAAAATACTCAATCGTCTTCACGTACAGCTTCTGAAAATGCTCCCCAAAAGCCGCGTCCCCCTTCTCCTTCCTCAACGCGAGTATCCAGGGCTCCAGCTTCTTCCAGTCCGAAATGATGTAATTGCCCAGCCGGTCAACGATGACGTCCAAATCGACGAACTTCTTCGCAACCATGAAACCGACCTGCTCGAAAAAGGCAGTCACCTCATACGGATAATCAGCAACCTCGACGCTGACCTTTCCCTGAACCCTGTACTTTGCATAATCATCAAACTGAAAATCCTCTTCAACCCAACGAAAAGCCTTCCGAAGCACATCATTCTCAGCCCACTCAAAAAGCTTCATCGAAATCTCCATGTTCCTATGCTGCTCCATATGCCTAAGTTGAAGCAAAATGAAAATTGCCGCTGAAACCCCAGTCACGGCCGAAATAACTGCAGCCCAATCAGTAAGTGAAACCAATGCCAGTTCAAACTCCCTATACTTAGGATAAGTCACCGTATAAAAACTGTGCCCAACACAGAATTTTGATCCTGAAAACTGTTGAGAAGCATACTGCCAAAACTGAGTAACAAAAAAGAAAGAAAAAGAAAAAGGAGAGCCCTATGCGGCTTTTGATTTTTCGACGGCAAAGACAGCTTTGATTGCAATTATGACCGCGGCTGGCGCGACAAACGCGACGATGTAGTTCAGGATGTACGTTGCCCAGTCGGCGAGCAGCGCATGAATCGTGCTTAGCGGAGCCCACACATTTGAAATACTGGCCACTATCAAAGCGATTGTCGCAATGAGAAATGGTGTGACTTCCTTTGCGGTTATATTGATGAGACCAACTATTATACCCAAAATTAGCAATACTAAAGTAACGTCTGCATTGGCGTTGGCAAAATTGGTATCAAGATTGTAGAACATGTAGCCGACGACTAGTCCCATGACGATTGCAATGACAACGCAGGCTACAAAAGCCCAGTGTGCTATTTTCTCCATTTCCATTCTTACCACGAAGTTTCATATATTTCTGCTTACATGTTATAAATCTTGTGCAAGGAGCACGTTGAAGTCTCAGTCTTTGTATCACCAACAATTATTCTTCTGCTGCAAGCTGGACACGCGCACGCGCTGAACGCTGCACAGACATTGCCCACAGGCCGAAAATATCTTTAGGGGAAAAGAATCATTAGCTAGCTCTTAGAGGTGCAAGTTTGGTCACATTGAGGGCTTTGGCGCCTTCGCTTACTCGGATCACCGTTGCTGCTTCTGTGGGCGCGGCGCACCATATCGGGCAGGGCAATCCTGATTTGATAGATGCGAAGGCCGTTGAGTTCTCGAGAGCTGTGCTGGCTCAAACGGACGTTGACGGTGAAATAATAGTCTGCGAAGGACCGAAGGATGATGCGCCGGCTTTCATGCGGAGGGAACATGTCGGCACTGGAAAAGGCCCGAAAGTGGAGTTCGTGGTTGATCCGGTTGACGGGACTACAGCCGCCTCTAAGGGCAGAAAGGACGCTATTTCGGCTCTTGCATGTGCGCCTTCCGGATGTTTTCAGGTGCTTCCGGACGATGGATATTATTTCAAAGTGGCAATGGATCATCATTCAATCGGGAAGATCTCGCTGGACATGTCCATAGAGGAGATCGTGCGTGCGGCGGCTCGGGAGAAAGGCTTGCCGCTCGGCAACTTCACCGTGATAATGCTTGAGCGAGAAAGACACGAGGATATCTTGCGGACTCTCAGAAGATTGGGAGTGAGAATCATATTGATTCCTGATGGTGATATCGCAGCGGCGGTGGCCACGTGCATCGAAGGCTCAGGCGTGGATCTTCTTATAGGCGCAGGCGCAGGAGCTGAGGCCACGATTGCCGCGACTGCTGTGAAGTGCCTGGGTGGAACCATGCTGGTGAAAGTGTGGAGGGATAAGAAGGACGATTCTGGAAGGCCGAGCAGGCTGCTGAAGGAGGGAGTTGACTTGGAGAAGACTTACTGCGAGGATGAGTTAGCGAAAGGCAGAGAGCTGGTTTTCGCTGCTTCAGGCGTGACGAAGGGTGAACTGTTGGACGGCGTGCGCTTCATTCCAACTGGGGCGATCGTGAACTCGATATGCATGAGGCTGCCCAGTGGAACTGTGGAGAAGTCGGAGACGACGCTGCGATTCAAATTTCATCCTGTGTACAAACAGTTTTTGAAGTGAAGCAGGTTCTTGAAAAGCTTCGGTAACGCTAGGATTATGGCCACGACGAAGATGAGCATGTAGATCAGATGCGGCGGTTCCAGCCAGACGGGGACGCCCAGCGGAAAACTCACGATTGTCGGCAGCAACACGGTGAACGCTGGAATGCACAGCAGAAGGTTTGACAGGTGAGGCTCTAGAAACGTGCGCATGTCGGCGGTCTTCAACATGAGCATTATTGAAAGGAGAAATAGTGTCCATTCGAGCACGACGTTTGTTGGACTCGTTATGGGTATTCCTATTCCGAAGCTGGTCTGCAGGGGCCAGAGCAGTTTGGTTCGGCCGACGAGGAAGTCGCCTACGAGCGGGTGCGATATTATGGCTACGAAGTAAGGCGTTGCCTTCTTGCGGTAGATTAGGAAGATTGGCAAAAAGATCAGGGATAGGACTATGATTGAATGTGTGGGTCCTCGATGTATGCCAGGAATGAACGGCTGGAGCAGAATGTCAGCATCGGGGAGAATGGACAGGACAAGAATCGTCGGAACGTTGACTTTGACTGCCTGAAGCTTTGCGGAAGCCTTTCCTGTCAGGTATCCTAAGGCGAGATGACCCACGGCATACATGGTTTTTCCTCTGTTAATAGCCGAAACAAAACGCGTGCTGCATTATTAAGGCTTAGAATAGCGTTATCGTACGCTTGCTGCGGGGAAAATCGGAATAGATATGACCTGCTGACTGCAGTATGATCATGAAGGGCACGCTTGTGACTGAAACGGTCACGTTGCCATGTGGATGCAAGTATCGCGACGATGGTTTCTTAGTCGTGCGCATTCACGAATGTGATTACCATAAGGAAAGGCGTACGAGAAAGCGGCCCTACCGGCCGAAGGCAGAATGCGTGAGACCCTAACATAAGCACCGCACTTGAACATCAGTCAAAGCTGGTTGACCTGCGGTTTAGGGCTGAAAACGCGCTTAAAACGCACCTCCCCCCTCCTAGGTCGGTTTTTTGCGTCGGTTCACGGGTCGAATGGATGATTGAAGAGACGGTATCTGTCTTGGTTATTTCTTCTCTAGTTGTTTCCGGAGCTCTTCGTAAGTTGCTTTGATGTCTTCGACTGAGGCTTCGTCCTCTAGGGTTGAGACGTCGCCTAGGGCTGCGCCGACGAGCACTGCTTTCAGGAGTCTGCGCATGATTTTTCCGCTGCGTGTTTTTGGTAGTTTGTTGACGATCACGATTGCGTCTGGCGTGGCGATGGGTCCGATCGTGTTTCTGATGTGTTTTACGAGGTCTGCGCGCAGTTCGTCTGTTGGTGTGAAGCCGCTTCTGAGCACGACGAAAGCTACTGGGACTTCGCCCTTAAGCGAGTCTTCTTTGCCCATCACTGCGGCTTCTGATACTGCTGGATGCGACACGAGTGCACTTTCTAGTTCAACTGTGCCTATTCTGTGTCCGGCGACCTTCAAGACCTCGTCTGCCCTTCCGAGGAGCCAGAAGTATCCGTCTGGGTCTCTGACCGCGTAGTCACCCGTATAGTAGACGTTTGGCCACCTTCCGAAGTATGTCTGCTTGAACCTGTCTGGGTCTTTCCATAAAGTTTCCAGCATGCCTGGCCACGGTGTCTTGATGACGAGGAAGCCCTTGACTCCTGTCTGTGTTGGCTGTCCCTTGTCGTCGTAGACTTCTGCCAATATGCTAGGCAGCGGGTTCGTGGCTGAGCCTGGCTTCAGCGGAACGAGTTCTATGCCTGGCAGTGGGGCTATCATGAACCCGCCTGTTTCGGTCTGCCACCACGTGTCCACGATGGGAAGCTTCTCTTTTCCGACGATGCGGTAGTACCATTTCCATGCTTCGGGGTTGATGGGTTCGCCGACCGTTCCCAGAAGCCTCAAGGTGCTCAGATCATGCTTGGTTATCCATTGTTCGCCGAATTTCATGAACATTCTGATGGCCGTAGGCGTCGTGTACAGTATGGTTACGCCGTGTCTTTCGATTATTTCCCACCAGCGGTCTTGCGCCGGATAATCCGGTGTTCCTTCAAAGATGAGGGAAGTTATTCCCAATGCCAACGGTGCATAAACGTTGTAGGTGTGACCCGTGATCCAGCCTATGTCTGCCGTGCACCACCATATGTCCTGTTCGTCCGGGTTGAAGCCCCATTTCAGGGTCCAGTATCCCCAGACTATGTAGCCGCCTATGCCGTGTTGGACTCCTTTCGGTTTGCCTGTTGTTCCAGAAGTGTAGAGTATGAAAAGCGGTTCAGTGGCTTCCATCGGCTCCGGTGCCACGTAAGCATTGGCTTCGACTTTGGCCATTGCCTCGTCGTACCAGTAGTCTCTTCCTTCCTTCATGGGCACGCTCTGTCCCGTCCTCTTTACGACTATGACTTTCTGGATGCTTGGCGTGGCCTGCAGGGCTCGGTCTGCCGTGTCCTTCAGCGTGACTGTTTTTCCCCGTCTGTAGGCTCCGTCTGCGGTCACGAGTATCTTTGCGCCGCAATCGTTTATTCTGTCTCCGAGTGATTCGGCGCTGAAGCCTGAGAACACGACGGTGTGGACTCCTCCGACCCGTGCTGTGGCCAGCAGGGTAATCGGCAGTTCTGGAATCATGGGTAGGTAGACAGCGACCCTGTCGCCTTTCTTAAGCCCGAAATCTTTGAAGATCTTGGCGAGCTTGTTCACTTCTCTGTAGAGTTGATAGTAAGTGAACGTTCTTACTTCGCCGTTCTCGCTTTCCCAAATGTAGGCAAGCTGGTTTCTCTTCGCCGTTTTCAAATGTCTGTCCAACGCGTTGTAGGAAATGTTGAGTATGCCGCCTGGGAACCATTTGTAGAACGGCGGGTTAGAATCATCCAAGACTTTGTCCCAGGTTCTGAACCAATCGATGGCCTTGGCCTTCTCGGTCCAGAACTCTTCGGGGTTCTTTAATGATTTTTCCCATTCGTCCTTCAGTCTTTTTCCGGGGTACACTTTGTCGTTGAATGGTAAACTGGCTTCTGACATGTTCCAGCCTTCCGTGAGTTTGTTGAGAAGCGTTCTTTCGAAAATATAAACGTTTTTCGTTGAAAATAGAAAAGGGTGAAGGTGTCCTACAACGCCTGCTTCTCTACTGGGCCGATTGGCAGCACCGTTCTTCCGTACTCCTCGTTAAGCACATGGGCCATTGCCAGATAGAATGCGCTCAGCCCGCAAATCATGCCTTCGATCCCGATTATGCGCGTGAACAACTCTAGGTTTGACGCCGTGTATGAACTGTAAGCAAGAATTCCTGATGAGGTTGCGAGGAGGAAGAAGAGTACTGTGAGGCTGCCGAAGACCATTTGTATTGCGCGGTTCTTTTTCAACGTGCCGAAGAACATGAACAGCGTGAAAAGACCCCACATGAAGAAGTAAGCCATAAGTGCTTCTGGACCTATAGCCCAAGGCGTACTGTAACCCGGTATTCCAGGAGCATACATGGAGAAGGGCCAGATTCCTAGACTCGCCACATTATTCACGCCGAGCCAATTCAGAGCCACGAAGGATAACCAGAAGAATCCGTAGGATGAGAATGCAACCGTTCCAAACGTGTTGCCTCTCCTGTATTCCATCACACCCGCGATTATCTGGGCTATGCCGCCGTAGAATATGCCCATTCCAATGAGCATGCCGTCAACTGAGCCCAGTCGAAAGTTGAGGACAAAGCTTACCAATACTGTTGTCAATCCAAAGCCTAATAGTCCAAGCGGTGCCGGATCTGCCTTTTTTTCACTCATTCTTTTCCAATCCTTCTATTTTGTTGTTAGGGGCTTTCTTCGCATTATTTCGAATTTAAGTCTTTCTAGACCTGCTTCTTATGTCTCCTGCTCGTTATCCACTTTGCAGTTTCCAAGGAGCCGAAGGTTATCGCCGTGAACAGTATCGCAAACGCCCAGTCGAGTGGTTCAGGAGCGGCCACGTCGAACACCGAGTTGATTCCCGGCGTGTAGAGCACAAAGAGTTGTAGGACAAAGGACGATGCAACAGCGTACCACAGAAACTTGTTCTTGAACACACCGACCTTCCACACAGGGTACCTGAGAGATCGTGCCGATATCGCATTGGCCAATTCCATGAGGATCATAGACGTCAGCAACTGCGTTCGCGCTTCAAGCAAGGGGTTGTATATTACTTTGCCTGCTTCGTTTAGAGTAGGGGGCAACCAGGGTTGATAATAGAAGTATCCGAATAAGAGCAGGCCGGTCATCAGAATCGGGGTCAGAGACAGGTAGGCTTTGACTTCACGCGTGAAGACGCTTTCGTTTGGATCGCGGGGGTTTCTCTCCATGATGTCTGGGTCCCCTGGATCGATGCCCAACGCGATTGCAGGCAACCCGTCAGTGGTCAGGTTTACCCACAAGAGCTGCGCCGCAGTCAACGCTATCGTCGCACTGCCTATTACAGCTGTGTCTGTGGCTGACGCGTTCATTCTTGCTAGGAATGGTACGGAGATCACCGCGATGAACATTACGAGGATTTCCATGATGTTGCAGCGCATTAGGTAAGTCAGGTACTTCTTGATATTATCGTAGATCTCGCGTCCCTCCCTTGTCGCCTTCACGATTGAGGCAAAGTTGTCGTCTGTCAACACCATGTCTGCCGCTTCTTTGGTCACCTCGGTGCCCGTTATGCCCATTGCAATGCCTATGTCGGACATCTTGAGTGCGGGGGCATCATTAACTCCATCGCCGGTCATGGCTACTATTTGGCCTTTGGCTTTCCAAGCCTTGACTATTCTCATCTTGTGTTCGGGCGAAACACGTGCGTAGATTGCGATGCTCTGAACCTGATCGGCTAGTTGCTCGTCGTTTAGCTTTTCCAGCTCTTCACCTGTCAAAACTTTTCCCTGTTCTTCGTCTTCGCCGAGCAGGTTGAGCTCTTTGGCGACGGCCACGGCAGTGAGCTTATGATCGCCAGTGACCATGACCACTTTGATTCCTGCTTTTCTGCAAGTGAAGATTGCGTCTTTTACCTCTTCACGTGGCGGATCAATCATGCTCATTATGCCCAAAAACGTGAAACCCTTCTCGATACTTTCGTCGCATGTGTTCACCGTTTCCTGTAGCTCTCTGTATGCAAACCCCAGATTTCTCAAAGCCTGCCTTGCCAGGGCCTCGTTTACGTTGAGGATTTCTACTCGATTCTCGTCAGTAAGCTTGGAGACTTTGCCGTTCGTCAAGGCCTTCGTGCATTTGCTCAAGACGATTTCTGGTGCTCCTTTCATGTAGGCTATTCTCTTGCCCGGAGCAACATGCATGGTTGTCATGCGTTTCGTTTCAGAAGAGAAAGGGAGTTCTGCCAGTCGAGGTGACTGTTTTTCCAGCTCTTCCTTCCAGAGTCCGGCTTTTGCTGCTGTGACGATTAGGGCTCCTTCTGTTGGATCTCCTTTGATGATCCATCTTTTCGTTGCGGTATCCTTTTCCAGTTTAGCGTCGTTACACAACACGGCAGCTGTTAGGAGCGTGCTCAGTCCTCTAGTTTTGGAATCGATCTTCTGATCTTCCACGAAAAATTCGCCTTCAGGCTCGTAGCCGATGCCTGAGACTTTGATGACTTGGTCATCCATGTAGATTCTTTGAACGGTCATTTCGCCCTTCGTCATGGTTCCCGTTTTGTCGGAGCATATGACGCTGGTGCAACCGAGCGTTTCCACAGCGGGCAGTTTCTTCACGATCGTGTTGACCTTGGCCATTCGGTACATGCCGACGGCAAGTGCGCCCGTAACTATTGCCGGCAAGGCCTCGGGCACAGCGGCCACTGCTAGGCTGATTCCCCACAGAACCATATCTATGGGGTTGCGTCCTTCAACTATACCCAGTCCACCAACTGCCAGACAAATCGCAACAGACAGGATGCCGATCCATTTGCCGATCGACTGGGTTCTCTTTTCAAGGGGAGTTTCCTCTTCCTTGGTCATTTGTACCATTTTGGCGATTTTTCCGAACTCGGTGTTCATGCCCGTTGAGGTGGCAACAGCCTCGCCGCGGCCGTAAGCGACGACGGTTCCGGTGAAGACCATGTTTCGGCGGTCGCTGAGCGTTGCTTGAGCGTTGCACAATTCAACGTTCTTGTTTACGGGAAAAGACTCCCCAGTCAACGGGGCTTCATCTATTTTGAGGTTGAATGATTTGAGGAGACGCGCGTCCGCGGGAATCTTGTCCCCAGTGTACAGCAACATAATGTCTCCGGGCACGATTTCGCTTGCCAGGATCTTTCCTTCTCTTCCGTCACGTCGCACCATCGCCGTAGGCGCCGTCATTTTTTTCAGTGCTTCCACCGCTTTTTCGGAACGGAATTCCTCAACGAATCCCAGTATTGCGGTTGCCAAGACTATGGCGATTATGACGACCGCATCTACGATTTCTCCGACCGCTACGGAAAGTGCTGTCGCGATCAGCAAAATGATTATAAGAATATCCGTGAATTGCTCGAAAAACATCCTGATGGGAGAGGCTCGCTTCTCTTTTTGCAGTTCATTCAGACCGAATTGGGCCAAGCGTTTCTGCGCTTCAGTTTTGCTTAGCCCAGTTTCGCCGGTGTTAAGCTCTTTCAATGCCTCTTCAGAGCTCATCGCATGCCAGGATTTTGCTTCCAAACCGGCCCTCCTCCATCAACGCAGAGCCTGTGAAGTTGGATCATGAAAATATATCCTTTTCTAAGAGGAACAACGATTTCAACGAATAGGTTTATAAGAAATATTGAATCAACCTAGAGCTTCCGAAAATTGATGACATGATAATGAGGAGAATGAAAAATGACGTTATTAGCGTGGTTATTTGCGCCGTTGTCTGCGGTGGTCTCGATGCTAGTCGGACTCTATTTTTACAGGTATGTGAACAAGCAGAGCAGCGGAACTGATAGGATGAAAGAGATTTCTGATGCGATAAGACTGGGAGCGGCGGCTTTCATACGAAGAGAATACAGGACGCTGGCGATTTTTGTGACGACCGTGGCGGTGCTGCTTGGGATATTTCTACCGCAGCCAGTGTGGCAATCCAGTAACCTGTGGCTGAATCTTCAATTGCCAATCGCGTACGCGTTCGGATCGTTCTGTTCAGCTCTGGCAGGCTACTTGGGGTTGAATGTGGCCACTAAAGCGAACGCAAAAGTAGCCAACGCTGCGCAAGGCGGGTTGAACAAGGCATTCCCCATCGGTTTCCGCGGCGGGGCCGTCATGGGGCTATCAGTCGTTGGTATTGGTTTGTTGGGAATAAGCATAGTCTACTACATCACAGGGATGGCTGAGACTCTGCCTGGAGTTTTGGCTTTCAGTTTTGGAGCGAGTTCTCTCTCGCTTTTCGCAAAGGCCGGTGGAGGCATATTCACGAAGACCGCCGACATAAGTGCAGACTTGGTCGGCAAAGTGGAGCTTGGGATACCTGAGGACGATCCGCGAAATCCTGCTGTCATAGCTGACAACGTCGGAGACAACGTGGGTGATGTTGCAGGCATGGGAGCAGACCTCTTCGACTCGTACGTTGCAAGCGTGGTCGTCGTTATGATACTTGGGGTCGGTCTTGACCTTACCGGGAACACCAGCACCTTCGTGCAAATACCATTGGTGTTTGCTGGAATGGGCATTCTCGCCGCCGTTTTAGGAGCCTTGACAGTCAGGGTCAGTAAGAGAGGTGACCCGGGAGGAGCGTTGAACAATGGCACTTACGTAACGTGCATCATTTTCGGCGTTCTGACGGCTCTGGCAACGTGGTACCTTGGCTTTCAATGGCAGCTGTGGGGAGCCACGATCGTGGGCCTTGCTGCTGGAATAGTTATTGGCTTGACGAGTGATTATTTCACCTCAGAGGATAAGGCGCCGGTTCTAAAGACTGCGGAGTCATCTGAGACTGGGGCAGCATTGAATATTCTGACTGGGTTTTCCTATGGCCTGCGCAGTGTTATTTTTCCGTTGATCGGAATAGCTGTGGCTGCCGCTGTTGCGTATAAGGTGTGTGATCCTTTAGGTTCAGGATATGCCGTCTACGGTATAGCTCTTGCATCTCTCGGCATGCTGTCGATCGTTGGGTTGACAGTTTCAAACGACGCCTATGGTCCCATAGTTGACAATGCAAAAGGGATCGCCGAACAATCAGGACTGAGCGAAGACGTGATTGCTATAACGGACGAACTTGATTCCGCAGGCAACACGGCGAAAGCCATTACAAAAGGGTTCGCGATTGGCGCCGCTGGCTTGACTGTAATAGCGCTGTTGGCTGCCTTTCAGGAGATAGCATCCAGGGCAGGCTATGCTGGTCTTGTGTTTGATATTATGGATCCGATGGTTCTGCTTGGCGCGCTGATAGGCGTGGCTATTCCTGCAGTCTTTTCAGCGATGGTCATGCTTGGCGTCGGCAGAAACGCTACCAGGATGATCGCTGAAATCAGGAGACAATTCAGGGAGATTCCGGGTTTGAAGGAAGGGAAACCAGGGGTCAAGCCCGATTATGCAAAATGCGTTGACATTGCAACAGTCGGTGCGCTGCGTGAGCTCATGCCTGCGAGCATAATGGCGATCGTTTCCACTTTGATCATCGGATTCGTCGGCGGAATAAAGGCGCTCGGAGGCTTTCTTGCGGGCGCCATACTATCTAGTTTGCTGTTGGCCTTGCTCATGGCTAATTCTGGTGGCCTCTGGGACAACGCGAAGAAGCTTATCGAGTCTGGTGAGCATGGAGGCAAGGGTTCGGATGCGCATAAAGCAGCCGTGGTGGGTGATACCGTTGGCGATCCTTTTAAGGATACGGCTGGGCCTTCACTTAACACGATGATCACAGTGATGTCTTTGATTGCTTCGCTTTTCGCCGTGTTGATCGTGAAGTACAACTTGCTCAAGCTCTTAGGCCTCCAATAGAGATTTTTTCTAGTCCCCATTTTCCGCCCTGGCTAGCGATTCGAAGCGAGGTAGATTTATCTCCTAGAAGTTACTTCATTTGAGAGGAGAAGTTCTCCAGCTTTTTGCTTGGCCATTCTGAAATCTGCGAAGAATGGTGCAAAGAAGATATATCTGCTCAATTCAGCTTCGCTGAGCTATGAGCAGCTTATCGCGCGCGCGTCGAATTCCTGAAGTCTTACGGTCTCGTCGGGGAACATGATGCTTGGTTGCAGACGACGGACAAGGGGCTAAAACTCGTAAGCGAGTGTGAGTCTTCATCGTTGATACGCGTACTGGTTTGCCTACATGAGAACTAGCGCACACTTACGCTACTTTCGTCGCCTGTAAATAAAGAGCGGACCTAATACTGTCTAGCGTATAGAGAAGAACAAAAAAAGGGAGAGGGTAGTTTAGCTGCTGGGTTGTATGTTGAAGGGCAACACTGCATATGCGTGCGTGCCTGTTGCGTTGATTGCTTCGTAGCCCATCATGACGTTGATGCTGAAGCTCGTGTTGCTGAACACGTTGCTTTCCAACACTTTGATCGTCACGCTCTGGTCTGTGCTTGCGAATGTGCCATTGAAAAGGCTGGCTCGGCCCACAGTTTCGTTGTTTAGGCTCCAAGCTTTAGGTAGCAGGATTCGTGTCTGACCTGAGCCCGTGTCCAAGATTAGCGTGCCCCTATACTCCGAGACCACGGTCCCCTGAACCGTCGAAAGTGTAGCGTTCTGCAAGAATTCTTTAGATAGCGGAAAATCGTTCTCCCGCATTTGCGGCATGTGCCCCATATGACCCCAAGGCATAGTTACGTTGCTGTCATTGCACGACCCGAAGAAGGCCTGCATGTTATCTATGCTCGTCTGCTTCTGCTCATCACCGTTTGCGTTGAAGCCGTTTTGTGAGTTTGCGTACACGAAGACGATGGCGCCCAGCGCCAAGAACAGGACCGTTGCTACGGTGGCTATTTTCAAGCTTTTCCTCAAGTTTTCACATCACCGTACATCCAGCAGGTCATGCTCCTATTAAATCGTTTTTCAGAATTCGACCCAATTGTGTCCCTAAACCGACCATGCGTGCTATAAGGTGTCGTGGCGCCGGGAGAGGGATTCGAACCCGCGCGGACCCGAAGGTCCACAGGCTTACATGCTAGGAACGATGCATAAATGAGCACGTTCTTCGCCTCAAGGCCTGCGCATTATCCACTCTGCCTACGGGACGCTAGAGTTTTCTAGCAATTATCCCGGCATTCTGCCCCGGCACCAGCGGGCAAGCTCATTTAGTTGGGTCCGTCTTAAAACGTTTATTCTTGCTGTTTCCCGTGTTTTCAAGCGCGTGCCCTCAATCAGTAATACTGGCTTCAATAACAATGTTATAGAAGATTTCTCCCTAAGTGTTTATTACTGACGGTTTGTCATAGGGTTTTTCAGGAGAAGGGAGATGTTGCCAAAGAGGTTAGTCTCTATAATAGTGATATCTATGATCGTGCTAGGCTTGTCGATGCTTTCCCTTGGCGTTCAATTGACTAGAGCAAGCGGACTCGTAGGGGACCTGAACGGTGATGGCAAAGTCGACGGCAAAGACGTTGCCATAGTCGCAAAAGCCTTCGGGGCATATCCGGGACATCCAAGATGGGATTCAACGGCTGACTTGAACGGAGACGGCGTAGTTGATGCGCTAGACCTTGCTATCGTCGCAAAGAACTTCGGGAAAACCGCTTCATAAACCCCTTTCTTTTTTCTAATGAATAGGGAAGCTTCTATTTTTAGGCTTGAGTTTCACAATTGTCCTTGCAAGCGTTTTCTCAACGGTGGCTAGAAGACGTGGACTGGAAAATCTGCGGATGCATCGTTCCCCTTGTCCTGTCAGTAAGCTCTGGAGGCAAAATGGAAGAAGAGAGCGTGGCAACGTTGCTCTGAGCATGACAGTAGCGCGCGTGAGAGATACAGGACGAAGAAACAGAAACAGCCGATCATGAAGGAGCCAAGCTCGGAAGCAAGGCAAGAGCATGGCCGGAAACTATCGACAGAAGAAAAAGGTGAGGAGCCAGAGTGGAACCAGACGATTAGGGTTTTGATTTCGCCTCAGATGAAGCAGCATGGCTGTCTTCTGCCTTAACCCGCTCCTTTTTCGTGCCTCGGGTTCGCGTGAGCATTCTCCTTTTTCTGAACCATCTTATCACCCGATAGATGACCATACATGTGACCACCAAGAGCCACGGGATGCTTACGTATGGCGCATAAACGATAGTCGCGTAATATGAGAACGGTATCAATATCAAATAGTCCTCTATCGGCGCATGCATCGTCAGCAGCCCGAGCCAGTCTATCCATATCGGAAAAGTCAAAACTACGAACCATACAATGGTGCTCAGGAGGTGCCTCTGATGATGAGTTTCCCTGCTTGTCCCTTCTTTCAAACTGCTCGCCTCGGTCAGTACCAGTGACATTTCTTATAAATGCTAACGTGCTAGAAACAGGACCCAAAGAAAAGCGATGGAACAGAATCTATCCCGCTTTCTAGACTGCATGGAGACACAAAGCATAAAACCAAGCTCAGAATCTCTTAAAGAATGTTTTCTTCAAAATAGAAAACTCAGGGGCCGGTAGTCTAGCTCGGTAGGACATCTGCTTGACGTGCAGAAGGTCGCCGGTTCGAGTCCGGTCCGGCCCACCAAAAGCCAACATTTCCATCGTTTCCGATGTTATTTGAGGAATTGACGTGGGAGAATTGCGTTAACAAGTGTTTCAAGTGGTTTTCGAACGTCTTTGAAAGATTTAAACCTAATTCACGCGACTTATCAACTAGTTCCTGATCAACATATAGAACAAGATTGTGTTTGTTTGACATTTGCGTTTGCACCCAGGCGGGTGCGAAGGGGGAGTTCTATGTTATAAGTTTGGTGCTTGGCCATAGAGATGGAACGCGCGTTAAAATCGAGGGGTAAAGTTTTATCCCAAAACCCAAAACCCAAAATGCTTTTCAATTTACCCACCAAGGACTGTGTACAAGTTTTCGTGACTGATAGCGCGCGCGGGTGCATCTAAGTGGGTTTGTCAGCCAAGCGCGCGCATTTTTGACATGCCTCAATAACAGTAAGTCCTTTGCTTGTCGTTTTCCAGACAATTGACTTTTTCCCTGGCATTCTATGCTTTGACAGAAAATTCCGTGATTCAAGTTCGGTGAGGTAAGCCTCGGCTTGGGCTGTGTTCAGGTTCGCCTTCTCGATAATCTTGGATAATATTGCTCCTTTCTGAGCAGCTGCTAGAATGGACATGATGATGTCGTGTCGCCCTCTTCTGTGTTCACACAAATCGCGCGTGCTACACAAATCAGGGTTCTTCATCGGATCCCCATAATTGTGTTCAGAATTTCGTCTATTTAGGGTTTGGGTTTGGGTAAAGTTTTATCCCAAATCTAACCAGAGAGATGCGCCCGCTATTGGAAACAAGATTTCGGCAAATACAAGGGGTTTATCAAGAAATAACAAGCTCTAGCTTCTATCTTCGCTCTCTAACCACTCTTTTGTTTTGTCTCAAATCTATTCACTTTTTCTTAGAGTGCCTGCGATGAATCTTTCGAGTTTTTCGATTACTTCGCTTATAAGTCAGCACGTGTTCTCTAACAGAGAATACCTATGGTTTTCGCGCACGTTATAAAACAAAGTTTAAATGCTCCATTGCTTTCCAAGGTGGAGGCTAGAATGTCTACAGATCAATTTCTTTCTGTTAGAGTGGGCGACCTAATGACCAAAATGGTTGTTAGCCTAGATGTTACTGCGACAGCGAATGAAGTAGCCAGGCTTATACTGGAGCATAAAATAGATAGCCTTCCGGTCACAGAAAAGGGAAAACTCGTTGGAATCGTTACTGGATGGGACGTACTGACAAAGGTCGTTGCCAAAGCTCTGAATCCAGGCAAAGTAAGGGTTAGAGAGTTCATGACGAGGTCTCCAATAGCATGTTCTCCAGACTGTTCGGTTCTTCAAGCAACCAAGTTAATGACCAAAAACGGAGTAAAGCACATTCCAGTAGTCAAAAACGACAAAGTTGTTGGAATCTTCACCACCCACGATGTAACGGCTTACAGACAGCTTGTTCAACAAGCTGACTTCAGCTCTTATCGTCAAGAATCGAGACGCAAAATGGTCCCAGTGCCCGAACCACCGGAACCAGAAGCTTCAAACACTGTTCTTCCGGGTCGTATAACCACAGGATATAGATACCTTGACAGCTTGCTTCTTGGTGGAATACCTGAGAGTTACGCAGTTATCCTAACCTCACCACCATGTGATGAAAGGAATTTGCTGATTGAGAAGTTTCTTGAAGCAGGGGCAAAAAGTGGCGAAGTCACATTTTACGTAACCATCAACCCCTTTGAAATGAAGAATCTCACTGAGAAGTTGCAATCCCACTTCTACCTCTTGATCTGCAATCCCCAGGCAGCCGCAATCACGAAAAGCTTCCTTAACGTATTCGAATTAGGAGGAGTAGAAAACCTAAACGACATTAACATTGCCCTATCTTCAGCTTTCCGCATACTAGACGACCCGATGAAGGGACCAAGAAGAGTATGCATAGAAATCATTCCAGACGTTCTACTGCAGCATGGAGCCGTTCAGACCAGGAGATGGCTAAATGCACTTATTCCGGAATTGAAGTCAAAAGGTTTCACTAACCTAGCTGTAATAGATCCCATGATGCATCCGCGTCAAGAAGTCCGTGCAATTCTAGGTTTATTTGATGGAGAGATCAACATCTACGAGAAAGGCTCGGAAAGATTCCTGAAAGTCAGGAAGATGAGCAACCAGAAATATCTAGGCAATCAAATAGCTCTCACAGAAACCAGTGAAGTCCTGAATGCTTCTAGTCCTGCTTTTCTATAGACCTCGCGCGCGCTAACGACTAACCTCTTTCCAACCTCCTAGTTCAATGACTGCCAACCAACCTCTTTCCGACCTCTTAGCTCTCTCAATACTCTTAGGAATTGTCGTGTTTAGTAGCCTTGTAGACAAACAAGATTGTAATGACCCAAGCAAGTGCTGACAAACCTGCCAACATCCAAGTCTTGATCAAGTATGTGTAGATGAATAAGTCAACATTGTTGATTCTGGAAAGTACTTCCTCCATGCCCGGCCCTCTTGGCCAAGGAAACAAGGAGCCACTAGGTCCATTAATCCAGAAGACTGAACCATGTGAATCGCTGGATATGTACCTTGAAGCGATGGCGTGCGCTTCAAATGTGTATATTGCCAGATATATTGAGATAAAGACTAAGATAATCGTAGCAATAACTGTTCTTCTGTTGAACCCCACAGTATCACCACGTAAAACATGAAACCAGACGCACATTTAATACTAGAGTCTAGAACAGCCATTCTCCCTTTTCTATCATTGCTTAGGTCTAGCGAGCTCTTCGAGCTCACTGGCCAACCTCTTTCCAACCTCCTAGTTCTATCCATCCTCTCTGTTACGATATCACTGTTCAACCACTATGCTCTTTCACACATTCATATTTTGCATTTCATGAATCAAGGTAACGGATGTGATTTCTAAATTCCAAATTTCTAAGCGGGGGAAGGAATTAGAATTTCCAAGTTTTTTCTTGTTTGGAAAATAGAAATTAGAAAATCCAGGCAATTGTGAGGGGTAGTTCTGTGTAATATGTTTGGTGCTCAAAAAAAGGCGAGAGAAGAGAAAAGTGGAGATGTCTCCCTAGTGTTTTCTTCACTGTTGAAAAAGGGCTGAATCTAGCGTAAAGGTAATCTGACCGATCTAAACAGCTTTACGGGAGTAAGTATTGAGTCACATGGATTTTAGCAGAGTCGCCGACGAGAAGTACATCTATTTAACGACTAGAGGTAGGAAGACTGGAAATCCACACACAGTTGAATTATGGTTTGCGATAGCTGGAAAGAAAATCTATCTTAGCCATGAAGGAGCATACACTGACTGGATGAAAAACATTCTTGAGGATAATCGAGTCGAGTTCAAGATCGGAAAGATCCAGTTCAAAGGCAACGCCCGAATAGATGAAAGTAGGGAGGCTTTTGAATTGGGAAAACATGCTCTCTACCTTAAATATTATGGCAAGGCAGACGAAGACACGATTAACGATTGGTTCTCAGAGTCAACAATAATTGAAATTTCAATGATTGGTATGGTATAAAGCGCGCCCTATACCAAGATCACGCGACTTTTCAAGTAATTCCTTGTCTACATAAAGAACGAGATTGTGTTTGTTCGACATTTGCGTTTGCACCCAGGTGGGTGCGAGGGGGAGTTCTATGTTATAAGTTTCGTGTTTGCAGCTTCGGTGGAAAAAGTTACGTTAGAAGTGTTTTCTCTAAGATTACGACTGCTAATATTGTTGCTATCATGAATAGTGAAATGGCGCAGGAGGCTCTGTCTTGGCGTCCTACAGTTCTGTGAAAACGTTTATTAAGTCTTAATACATGCATAAGCACTCGACAAAGAATGAAAAACGAACTAAGAAACGCCTACATCAACGATCAATTGCCTTGTTCTACAATATCTGAGCAGAATAGAGAAGAGAAAATCACACAAATGCCTCATGCAAAATCCTTGAAGGATATTATATCAGGAGAGAGGAAGAAGGAGGCAAGTAAGCCAATCTACCTAGTTCGATATGAGTAGTCTCTTGATTCGTTCAGCAGTTCATTACGGCTAAGCAATAGATAGAAATCAAGACATGTGCTATAAACCAGCATTCAAGTAACGTGCACTTCGTGCACGCGACGAGCCAACCTCTCTCAGGCCTCTTAGTGCGCTATCAGTTTTCACCACGGCAAAGCACGCACAATTCTTATAGAAGTAAGAACAGAGTCTAACGTCTCAAGGAGGATGAATTGTGCCCAAAGGCAAGAAAGAGAAAGCCATAGATCATAAACACCACATGAAATTGCAGAGAGATAAGGAACTAAAAAGGAAAGAGAGACGGAACGTTGAACTCCCTGCAGAATATGATAAACATAAGAAATAGCGCGCGAGAATAGCGCAATAGTCTATCTCTCTTCAGTCTCTCAGTTCGCTCAAGCCTCTTCATGAGGCAACCACCTGACAATGCCACCCTTGATTATGTCTGATATTCTGCAGTGCTGCCTCAACATTGTTCAAAAAGTCAGGCAACTTTCCAAATTCTAAGCTAGAGACAAAATAGAATTTCCAATATTTTAGCGCGCGCGCCTCAAGGAATACTGCCTACTGGTGCTTAGAGAGAATTTCACAACTAGTCTATCTCTCTCAAGCCTCTTAGTTCTCTACGTGCAAAAACCTTATTCATTGTTCTATCTATTCTTGAGTGGTGATTGCATTGAGCATGGGAAGCGCCAAGAAGAAACCGATGACTAAGAAAGAACGAGAAGAGAAAAGGAAAAAACATAAGGAAAAGCGATTAAAGAAATAGTTCTAGTTATCTCACAATCGTTCCTAACGTGCTCTATCGAGCACACGACGACTAATCTCTTTTCAACCTCTTTGTTGTCTCAAAGCCCTGAAACAAGCAAAGTCTAGGGCCGGATGTAGATTGATCTCAAGAGCGCGCGCGTTGTTAGCTTCAACAAATGCGCTCAAACTGAAAGAGCAGGCACAAAACTGAAAAGGGCAAATTGACAACAACACGAAGCACGCGTGAAGACTGTGGGGGTTTGGGGCAAGACAAATGCGCTCATACGATAATGATTTGAACAGAATATCTCAGAAGACGGAGGACCTTCTTCGTCAAGCACAGAACTCGTTAAGAGCTCTCTATGATGAGAATGGTTTGAAATACGACGGTAAAGGTATGAGCAGTGTGAAAGGCGATGTTTATTCTAAGGTACTAGGCTCATACATTCAGAACCAACTGGGTTACAGGGTTGATTACGAACAGACGTTGGTAGGCAGAATTAGAGTGGATTTTGTGATTAACGATCTAATATCTGTTGAGGTAAAAAGTATGGGAGACTTTGGCAGCGTTGAAGATCTTGCCAAAAGATTTCAAAGGATAGTCAAAGCAAAATCAAATATGAAGCATTGTGTTGTAGGATTCCATCATACTCATACCTGGGTTAGCAAGATTAGGAAACGATTAGCGCCGCTGGGCGTTGAGCATTTTATGATGACTGACTCCAAAAATGAAATCTATGGCAAGGAACTGGAAAGATTCGTCAATTTCATAAAGGAAAATGGTGTCTAGCACAGTAACTTACGCATGAAGAAACTAGGTCACAAACATTCTAGGGAGCGCGCGCTTTCTACGGCTGAGCTACTCGGGTCGCAACAATGTAAGGAGAAAGAATCTGCTCAGCGCGGGCGTGTGCTATATGCTTCAGCATCATAATGAGGATTCTTAGTTCCGCATGTTCCGCAGAACTTCTCCGTTATAGCTACAAGTTTCTTGCATTCTTCGCAATCATACATCAATTGCTTACCACAATCCGTGCAGAACTTCTCCCAAGTTATCTGTTCCACATGGGCACCGAACCACAGTCTACAACCCCATTATTAGCGTCTGTTCCGCGTTTTTAAGTCATTCTACAATAGTCAACTAATGCTAAGACTTAACGGAGAGATTATCAACAGAAACTACTCGGAAAAGTCTAGTCGCAGCTACCCTTGCGTTCCTGCCTCCTGTGCCAAAAGAAGCAATCAAAAGTCCCGCACTTCCTTTTTCCTCGCTTCCCAGTATTCTTTTGCTTCCCCGTATTCCTTTTCTTTTTTGGCTGCTCCCAATTTGCTCCTACATTCTGGACATAAGCACTTGCCTGTGTATTGCACATATCGGGTGTAGAACATCTTCCCGCAATTCTCGCATCGGTGATCGCCCATGATTTCGCCTTCCGTACAATGGCTATCTTCCAAGGATTTAACAGGTTCTACATTAGTCCACTAATGCAAAACAATAGTCCTTGAGAAAACACGCTCTCAAAGAAATCGGCTAGTCAAGGCGCGCGCTTTCTTTCTTCTTCAACTTTATTTTGGAAGTGTCTCGTTAAATGCTTGGAGTGGAACATTAGATTTATTAGTGGTATGGTCAGAGCATGCAGGTTAAATTGCGCTATTCTGCCACGTTGGGAATTCGTGATAGAGTGCTGGCCAAATGCGCGCGGCTAGCATAAGATCTCGATGTTGACTTTCTCGTAGATCTCTTCGAGTTTCTGAGGTGAAAAGTCAGTATAGTGTCTTGCCAAAACAGATTTTGTCACTCTTCCGCAGAAAGCATCAATGTAAGTCTCAGATACTCCTAATCTAAGCATTTCAGAGGAGAACCATTGACGTAGCTTCTGTGGAGTGATGTTTATACTTGTCTTTTTTCTAGCAGATTTCCAGAGTTCAACTACTTCGTCTCCTTGCATTGGGAATAATCTCTGACTTCTAGAAGGTTTCTTTGTTGCAAAATACTCTTTCATAGCTAGTTCTGCTTCATCATTGTAGAAGCTCACCCACGACTTCTTCGTTTCACCCTCATGATTGTTTGGTGTAATTATTCGCCTGCTGAAATCAATGTCTTCAGGTTTGAGTGAGAGGATTTCATCTCTTCTCAGTCCAGTCGTTGCATAAAGCATGAACAGTGCTTTCTCTTTGGGTGTTTCAAGATTTTCATAGAATTGCTTGAGCTGCTCCTTGCTGAGAATCTGTTTTGGCTTGAAGACCTGATGAGGGAATTTGAAGCTTAAACTACTTCAGGTGCTTTCAAGAAGTCTCTGAAGAAAATCTTGAGAGCCATTAGAATGCTCTTATATTGTGCTGAGCTAATACCTTTGAGACTTTTCAAGTATTGTCGAACGTCTTCTATGGTTGCATCTTCAACCGGCTTTGTAAGCGCGTTCAAGAACTTTTTGATGTAATACTTATGCTCATAAGCAGTCTTATCAGAGCGTCTCAAATCAACTTTCAAAAATTCTCTAAACTTCGTTAACAATTCTTCTGTTGGCATTCCAGGTGCTTGACGTGCAGAAGGTCGCCGGTTCGAGTCCGGTCCGGCCCACCAAAGGCAAAAGAATCATCGTTTTCAATGGTATTAGCTGATTGATATGCGAGAATTGCGTTGGTAATTGTCTTGAGCACGGCCCGGCGCGTGCGGTTACGACCTGTAGGACTTGAAGATTCGGTTTGTGCTTAGCAAAATTTGTAATTGTAGTATTCGTCCGGCATAGGCCTCTTTACAGAAGTGCAGACGGAAAGGAGAATACGAGTTGTTTCTAGGTAGTCTGCGAATGTCAGGTTTTTCTGTTTTGGATAGTATTTGATTCTTGTTCCAATTTTCTTGTGAAGACGCTTCATTATTTGGATTTCAAGCAGTTGTGCTCCTGGACCAAAGATTTTTTCGAGCGCGCTGGCAAACTTTTCAATTTCAGCAGGGATGTTTTCTCTTGTTGTTCCAAAGCTGTTTTTCAGCTGGAAGTAGATTGATTGTTTTGCTCTTTTCCCGAATGAAGAGAAGGTTTCATCAACTGTTTCTAGCATGATTCTCTGGAAATCCTCAGCTGAAAATCCTTGGTCAAGGTGTTCGTGTGGTTTTGCTGTTATCGTGGGTCGGCTGTCTTCAAATGCATACTGGTTTGGAGTAGTCAAATTCTTCATGTTTTTTAACCCCCTGTGTATTTGCGTTGAACTGTTTTTTTGTTATTCTTGTGTACAGATATATTGTATCGGATGACTTAATATATACCTTATTCCGAAAATCGATATATCCACTGTCAACATTCAACCGAAAGAGGAAGAACGCTTAACCCTTTTCCAACCTAACGACTTCGGCTTTCTCACTGCTGATTCCACGCCAGATGACCCTGTATCCCAGCGCTTCCAGAACAATCGCAGCGTCTTTAACTCCTACTGCCTCAACTGCTTTGACTGCCTCCGAGAAGCATAGTTGCCTATTCTGCTCGATCTGTTGCTCAATTCTGTTACGGACTTGTTCAAGTACGTCGTTTCTGACCAATTCGTTAGGCATTGCCACGTAGCCTCGCGGCTGTCTTTGAGTTAATGCCGCCTTGACAGCTTCGGGTGAGACACCGATTCTGCCCGCGAATTCTTCATAGTTGACAACGGGCTCAGTGAACACCACTTGAATGTCTTGGATGAGCCCGGTCTGTTTAGCTTTAACTTCATGAAAAGCCTGTTCCAAATATCGAAGAACAGGAGCTAGCGAAATTTTATCTCGGTAGTAAATGATGTTCAGTCCTGCATGCTGTTCCAGGCTGGCCACTTTTTCGCAGGCCAAGTCTTCGTTGACGAGCACAAGCATTTCAACGTCGACTTTTTTCAGCTTCTCTATTTTCCTAAGAAGGTATTCAACGGTCCAGAACCCCATGATCTCAACGTAAACTTTTATGCCTTCTCTCTCGATTGAAAAGTCAGGGATTATCACCTGTTTGCCGGCCAGCACTGGTTCGGGCTCCCTCTTCAAAACCCAGCCTGACGCCAAAGCTTGAAAATTAGTGGCAAAATCCTCTTCAACTGTGCTATCAAACGTCATGATTGACAGCTTCGGTTTCCTCAACAAAGTAGCGTGTTTCCAGCTTTCCACCGTGAAGCTGCAGATTTCGTTCGTGTATTTCCACAGAATCTTCGCTTGGACAGTCCATCGTTGACTGGCAACTATGACCGGCAAAAGTTTGGCTGTAGCTGTGCCGTATCTTCTGGTCAGCTTGAAGAGGCTTGCCGGGCCGTCGACTTTGACCCAGAAGCCTCCGTCTTGATAGGCTTCGTAGATCAGCCCCAACTTCTTTACTGAATAGAAAATTCTTTGCCAGTTGTCTGACGACGTGAACGTGACTTCTGTCGAGTCGAAAAGGAGCGTTTGCGTCAGGCTGAGATTGTACTCTTGAAGCAGTTCAAGCGGGGACAAAGGCTCAAATTCTTCCAGAATAAGCTCCGTGTCCAAGTCACCATAAAGGAATTCCTCAACCGTTTCTGCAGTGACTTTCAGCTCTGTGGCCACAGCTTCTATTATTCGATTTCGCTGTTCGGCCGTGGTGGGCAGACCGAGCCTTGCGGCGGCATAAAAAATCTTCCTTCTCAGGTCTATGCTGTTTATCTTATCGTTGCATTTGAAGCGGCTTCTTCTGTCAAGAAGGAACGACAGGCCCCGCGCGAAACGATAATCGTAACCTTTCTCTTCGATTTCATCAACGAATTCTTTCACGGCGCTTTTCTTCTTGCCCACGTGGCTCTTGTAGGCCTCGATTAGACTGCTGGCAACTTCTAAATCGTCATTCGACAGCTTAGCGTATCGAGGCGAGATTACGCCTTTCCTCTTCCACACCGCAAGAAGCTCGCTTGGAAGCATAATCAGGCTCCTTCGCCGTTTTTTCGGCGTCGCCTCTGGCTCATTCGCACTTCCATGGTTTCCTTGGACACGATTTCCACGAGCTTCGCGTGTTTGCCCTCTACTTTTCTGAGCAGTCTTCCAAGCCTCTGAATGTACTCTCGCGTGCTTCCTGTCCCGCTGAGCATGAAGCCAAGTGAAGCGTCCGGAACGTCTACGCCCTCATCAAGAACCTGAGAAGTGACTATGACACTGTAATTGCCTCTTCTGAAACTTTCTAGGATTTCATGTCGCTCCTCCCTCGGCGTCTGATAAGTCACGGCAGGTATCAGGAAGCGCCGGCTGATCTTGTAAACCAGATCATTGTGCAGCGTGAAGATCAGCGTTTTCTCGCCCCTGCGGGCTTCAAGTTGCTTCGCCAGAAGGGCAAGCTTTGCCTCAGAGTTGAGCGCAACCTTGACGGCTCGGTTTCTGGCCAGAAGGGCCTCGCGTGCCCGTCTGTCTCTGCCCGTGGACATTATGAACCTGTGGAAGTCTTCAGGGCTCTTCAGGACGATGCCTTTCTCTCTCAAATAATCGCTAAAAATGCCCATGTCCTGATCGTAGACCTGCTGCTCCGCAGGAGTCAGCTCAACATAGATTTTCTCGTGCGTGTACGGCGAAAGGTGATGTCCAGCCAACTCTCGGACTCTTGCCGTGTAGACAACGTCTCCAACAACGGGAGGAAGCAGCGAGTGGCGCTGGTCACTTCTTTCGTAAGTTGCGGTTAAACCCATGCGGTAGGGCGCAATGTACATTTCAGCGATTTGAATATAGCCCTGTGAAGCCAGATGGTGGACTTCATCGAAGACCATGAACATGAACTTGTTACCCAACATTTCGGCCTGAAGATAAGCAGAGTCATACGTTGAGACAGTCACCATCCGCACGTTTGCTTCGCCTCCGCCGACAGCTCCAGCATCAACGTTCAGGAAATCGGCAACCCGTTTTCGCCACTGGTCAATCAGATCCAACGTTGGAACAACGATCAAAGTCTGCGTGTTCAAGAGACTCATAGCCTTCAACGCGATGTACGTCTTTCCTGCGGCCGTGGGCAACACGAGGATTCCCCGCATGCCCGCACGCTGCCACTTGCCCAAGGCTTCTTGCTGATAAGGACGCAATTCAACGATGTCCTTCATAGACTCAGAAGCAGGCAGGTTCGGAACCTCATCGTGATACTCAAGTCGGCTTTCTTTCAAGTACGACAGAACGTCGCGATAATGCCAAGCCTTGATCCTGTAACATCCGATCCTAGGGTCCCACTTCCCGTAGGGCGTTCCAACCTCGCCACGCAGCAAAAGTGTGCCCTTGTCGAACCACAAATGAATCATGAGGCAACGATGGACCTACTCTTGGATAAACTTTAAACCTTTTCGCCTCGATCCGAATTCTGTTCTGCGCAAAAAGCGCCCACGCTATGCACTAAAATGACCATTGCAAACAGTGTGAATTATGGCTGTCTTGTTTGAATTAAAAAGCTGGGTGTCGTAAAGGTTCAAGTCACACGCTTCACCTTCTTTCACTTGAAATCCTATGATCGCCACCCTATCAGTTCCATTGGCGCCGGGGATCGTGCCCTCCAAGGCACACTCGACGACCAGGTGCTCGTCCGTCGTGTTCAGGTAGGAGTTAAAGACAGTGCGGCCGCTTGATCCCAGGAACCGGCCCCCAAGCATCATGAGGGTTCCACGAAAAAGATTATATGTGCGCACGCGTGAAGCGATATAGATCTGTGTGAGGTCTATGCCTTCCGAAGTCTTTGACGTTGACAAGTTTGTGGAGATCAGCGGTCGTGCTGATTCCTGTGCTGTCAAGCGGTTGAAGGGCATCGTGAAGCTGAAGGTTCGGACCGGAAGCAGGCTTTACACTCTGAAGGTTGATCCTGCAAAGGCTCAAGAAGTTATAAGCAGGCTCCAATGCGAAGTCCGTGAAATATAACTCGTTAACAAGAGTTTCTACCTGATGCCGTCCAATCTTGATTCTCAATTGACGCGCTGTCGTCAGCCGGTTTCTACATAGGACCAGCTCAAATTCCAGCATGAATGGGCCACGTGCCGTTCTGCATCCATGCGCGCGCACCGGGCGTTTCAAGTATCTGTCATTCGAGGAAGCTGAAACTAAGTGGCGGGGCCTGATTCCACTGCGTCAGCGAGGTATCCGAACGAGAACGGCTTCATCTGGATGCTTCCTTTCGCGCTTATGACGAAAGCGTTGAAGTCTTGAAGCGAGTCACCCCAATCGCGTCTGAAGGCCTGATAGAACCTAACGTAGTCACCGTAGTCTTTGTGGATCGAAACCATAAGGGCATCCTCACCCATCCCCTGGCCCGTGGTCAGGAAAACTACGTTAGGATGCTCGCTTGCCCACTTCTTGCCCTTCTCCCAGAGAGGCTGGACGAGTTCTTTTGATCGGGCGAACGTGAAAACCACGATGTCGAAACCCAGGTGAGCGAGACTGGGAATCACGGTATACTGTCGAACCGCTTCTTTTTCCAGCTTCTTCCTCATGCGCGTGACTGTTGGCTGCGAAACGTCCAGGGCTTTTGCTAGATCCCTGTCGCTACGCTTCGAGTTCTTGACGAGTTCAAAAAGCAACTTGGTAAGTTTATCCTGTTTCATGAGTTATCCTTGACGCTGAAAACTTATGAAACTTTTGCTTAATCGTCCACCGAACCTTTTTTGGGAAATTTAAAAAGCTTACGGGACAAGCAGTAATGCCATAAAACCTGCTGCCAAGCCGAAGAATATGGGAAAAGGCAATCCTGGAAACACGCCCCTCTTTTCCACCATCCTGAAGGACACGAAGCACCCGATCAGAATGCCCACTAGCGAGGCCAAGCATGATGTGAGGCCGAAGTTTAGGAGCATGTGTCCTGAAAGCATCGAGTAGAACGTCAAATCTCCGAGTCCCATCTGAACATCTTTGAATGAGAAGCTCAAACCTCGAAGTTGGTCGAGGCCATTTCGAGCTATTTTCCCTACCGCCCCACGATAGACTGCATAAGCGTCATAGACTGCCAACACGATTAGGATCAACACCGTACTCGCCGTGGGAAGAGCGAAACCCAAAAACGTGCCTAAGGCTCCCCCGATGCCGAGAACTGCAAGGCCTGAGAACCTTTTGCCTTTGAAAATTGCGTAGTCAGCCGCCGCTGTTACGAGAATGGACACCGCTAGGACTAGGGCATCCACGTACTGGACCGGAAATTCCGAAAGGGCAGCATAAAGGTAAACCATGGAAAGCATGAAAAGCGCAGCAGTCAATGCAAAACCCGTTATGGCCAATACTAGCCTATGTCTGTTTCGCTTTAAGAGTACGTACAGCACGGTGGCACCGACACCTGCAAGTAGGGCAAAGTAGAAAGCGTTCGCGAAAGACCCAAGAAAGCCAAGTGTGCTCTCTGAAAAAGGCGTGACTTGATATTGTCCAAAAGACGACGTTCTTAGAAGGAACGCGCAAAGAATTCCGAACAACAAGCTTGCCAGGATGGGTAGCAGAAGCATCATTCGTTTCGCGGTTTTCCAGTTCAAGGTTGTTACCCTGACGTTGTCCATGTCTCATCGAGCTTTTTCTGGCATTTGCTGCAGAGCAAATTCTGCTTCCTGTCTGTGTCGAAGATAGAGTTGGAGAAATGCATGACACAGTAGGGGTTAGAACAGTGTTCCAAGCCGAAAGTGTGCCCGAGCTCGTGCACCGCTTCCTTTTCGGTTCTTTCCATGAAGAGCTCCGCATCCGGCCTTTGTCCATAATATTCTGGCTTAAGCCTATGCAGCGATATTAAGGCTGCTTTTCCCGGGCATTTTGCTTCGCCAAAAACGAAGTTCAGTGAAGGAACAAAAATGTCGACGTCGATTATTCCCAGAATCCGTTTCAGCGTAGTCTGTTTTTCTGCGTATTCCTGAACGCTGTTGAGGATGACGTCTGAGCGGTACTGCTTTCTTCTGCTGACGAAGGCTTCTTCTGGAACGGGTAGAGTTTCGGTGATCGCTATGCATTTTGCTTTTTGGAAGGTTGCAACCAGGCTCTCTTGAATTCTAGTAGCAATCGTAAGGTCAGCTTCGCCTATGCGCAAGACTCCAATTTTCATTCAGCCCACTAAACCTTGAACGTGTCGCCTGCCTTCGGCGCCTGGGCTTCTAGGCCAAGTTCATCTCTTATCCATTTTGCAAAGTATTCACAGTTTCTTTCGGCGCCATGGACCACGTAGACCTTCGGCTTTCCGCCAAGCCTCTTGACTGCCTCTTTCAGCTCACTTGCGCCGCAGTGTGACGAGAAATCGAAGTGCTGCACGCGGGCTTTCACTTTTCGCATTTTCCCGTCGATGACACATATGCCCTTTTCGAGCAATTCCTTTCCAGGCGTGCCAGGAATCTGATAGCTGACGAGGAAAATGGCGTTGTTTGACCTCTTCCCGATCTTCGAGATGTAGAACATGGCTGGACCGCCCTTGAGCATGCCTGCAGGCGAAATAATCACGCCCGGATCCCTAGCGGCCTTTCTGCGGTCTCTCCAACCGTCGACCCATTCTGTTGAATGCAGAGCGTCAATGACCGCTCTGGGATCTTTCAGAAACTGGGGATAGTTCATGAAGACCCTGCTGACGTCTCTTGCCATTCCGTCAATCGTCACCGTGTATTCAAAATGATGGGCTGCAAGGACGCATGCAAGCTCCTGTGACCGTCCAACTCCGAAGGCTGGAACGAGCACTGTCCCACCTTTTTCCACGATTTCTGTGCAGGCGTCCACGAAGTCCTTTTCCAGCTTCAAGCGTTCAGTATGCTCTTCAGTCGCGTACGTACTTTCTATTACAACCGCGTCCAGGTCTCCGTAGTTCATCTTGGCCCCGGGGAGGAGCCTAGTTTCGGTAAGGTTGAAGTCGCCAGTGAACAGTATCCTCTTTCCACAAGTCTCGATGAGCGGCTGCACACTGCCCGGAATGTGCCCGGCATTCTTGAATTGAAAAGCAATGTCGCCCACTTTCTGCTCAGTATCAAAATCCACATGTACACTGTTGTTAGTCATAGTCTTCAGCTCCAAGTACTCGAAGGGCAAGTAATAGCTGGACAAATGTATGAAGTCAGAAATGAGCAGCTGGTTCAACTCAGCCGACACCCTGTTCGTGTAAAGCGGCTTCTTTCCATGAACATAGAAAATCGGGATCGCACCCGAATGGTCCAAGTGACTGTGGCTCAAGATTATGGCGTCAACATCCTTCGGCTGGATATGCATGGGAAATCCTGGCGTATGATCCAGCATGGCCCCATAGTCCAACAAGACCTGTGTCTTTTCAGTTTTCACCGTAATGGCGATTCTCCCGACTTCCCGGGTTCCGCCTAAAAACCCGACTTGCACTTGACTCATTCCATTTCATCTACTGATTCTGTAATCATGCTTTTCGCCATTTTAAAAATCTATTGACTTCTCAACCAGAGAAGCTCTAACATTTCCCTTCCTTATCGCCTCCAAGATTTCGTCAACATCCAAGGAGGCTTGAGTCTCAGTGTAAACGTTCCAAGGATCATAATAAAAATGCGAATCACTGCCCGCGACGCCCGGTAAGCCTCTTTCCCTGGCCAGTTCCTCAGCCTTCTTGTTCTGATGCGGTGATGTTATGCCGTTCAGGGTTTCGATAGCGTCCAGATCAAACTTGGCCGCCAAGTTGCCGAGGCCGAAACCTCGGTACGGGTGAACGGCTATCGCCAAGGCATTTTCTTTCTTCGAATAAGCGATTACGTTTCTGACTGGCCACGGTTCCGGCGGTAGTTGGCTTATGCCCAGCAGTATTACTTCGCCTTCTTCAGCACTTATCTCAACACCCGGAATTATAAGTATGTCCGGATAAGCTTTAGCAAGTTCAGCCGTTTTGCGGTAGCCTTCCAACGTGTTATGATCAGTAATGGCTATGGCCTTGATGCTTGGATGCCTATTCAGCTTCTCCACTATGGTCTTGGGAGAGTTTGTCGCATCTGGAGAATAGCACGTATGAAAGTGCAGGTCAGCCCTAATCATGTTCATTCGACTTTTCTGGCGGGAACATGAAGTGTGCACTGGTTAAAAAACGGTTTTGCTCCAATAAGGCGTTATGAGCCTTCTCTCTGCTTAGATCATAAGGATCAAGGCGTCAGTTTCAGCGGAGGCTCATCAGAGTCGTTGTGAGCCGTAGCCTGTGCTTTTTGTACGTCGAAGGTTCTGAAATTAATCTTCTTTGTTCGGCAAGTTCTTCTGCAGCTGTTTAGGATGGTCTTTCCCCAGTTTTTTGGATCGTTGACTATTATGACTGCCTTGTAACTTGTTCGGTCAACGTAGTCTGCTATTTGGTCAGCAACGTATCGGACTGTTTCGCTGTCTGGTGGAACGACTGTTTCATGCTGTGAGAACGGATAGACTTCGTCAATCTCTATCGGAATAACGCCGAAAGGTGCCGCGTAGAAGCACGTGTGAACCTTGCTGACTCCTTGCACTTGCTGTTTGATGGTTTTCGCAATTTGTTTGTATTCGTTTGACTTGTGAAACGGCTTCGTTTCAGTTTGAGGCAGGAGCATGAGGGTTTCGGCTTCTTCGGGTTTTGCGTATCTTTGCATGAGCATTTTTCGGTGGTGAACGATCTCGGGGCGCATCAGGCTTATAGAGTCGAAGAAGAACAGACCACTGTGCTTTGTGCTGGGACTGTGTTCTTCGATGAATTCCTCATATTTGGATAGTTTCTTCAGGGCTTGCAGTAATGTTGGATGCGCGTGGGCTCGCGTTTCAACGAGTTCCCACAATCTGCCGTCTTCCACGGCTTGCTTCACGCGTCTCATCTCCGCGCTGCAGACGTAGAGGTTGTGTTCTGCGAGGAAGCTGAGCCTCTGCTGTCTCTCAAACTCCAGCACTTTCTTCGGAGTTGAACGACTGCACTTCGGACAAGCACAGGGAAAATACTCCAGCTCATTCAATCTGTGCGTACCATTCTCGGTCATGTAGCGATATTCTCTTGCGTAAAGTGCGTAGGCTGCAGAGTCAAAAAGGTCGCACCCCAACGCTACTGCATACGCAAACATGAAAGGGTGTCCCGCTCCGAAAAGATGTAGCGGCCTGTCAGAGGGCAGGTTCATCTTCGCCGTCATTATCATGTCTGTGAGCACGTCGAAGCGGTAACGCTCCATGACTTCAGTCGGGCTGCCTAAAGCGTGAATGCTGAAGGGAAGCTTGCCCATCTCTCGGGCAGATTTGGCTACAAGATTCAGGTATCTTCCTCCCTGCACGGGGCCTACCCAGAGAATATCGTCGCGGCTTTTGGTTTTGAAGAGTCGATGGGCGCGTTTCAGCGTTTCTTTCACGGTTCGTGCCGCATGTTTTTCCGTAACTTTCCAGCCTGTCGGGATGTCCAGGATGGTGGCTATGTCCGTGTCTATCTGTTCTTGGTAGCCGATTATCTCTTCAGGGTTCGTCTCAACGTTGCCGTAGACCAAGATTTGATAGGCGCCTGAATCGGTCATTATGGCTCCGTCGAAGTTGAGGAACTTGTGTAACCCCTCTCGTATGGGCTCGTCTTGGAAGCGTTGCTTCAGAATGTACGCGTTCGTGATCAACGCTTCGAAACCAAATTCCTGTCTGATCTGTTGAGGAGGTATAGGCTGAACAGCCGGGTTCACCACTGGAAGAAGCATCGGAGTCTCAATCGTGCCAGTTTTGGTCTTGAGCCTGCCGATTCTTCCCAACAGGTCTTTCTCTTTTATCTCAAAAGACATCAGTGAACCCGAAACAAGAACGAACGAAGAGGAATATAAGAAAATCCGTCAGAGGGCCATTCGTTTCTGACGAGGTTTTTGAATGATCGCAAGCTTTTTACTCAGAAGACCCTAAGCAAAGTGCAGGGTCTAATCATGAAGGATTTTGCCGGACTTGTCAAGGACGAGATGTCAGGCAGTAGCGCGAAGCTTTTCGTGGCTCAGATCTCGCGTTTCCACAGGATTCAGGGTTCAACTATGTTTCATGAAGCGGCCGAGTACGTCAAGAGCCAGCTGCAAGAGCTGGGATTGAAGGACGCGAAGATTGAGCAGTTTCCAGCGGACGGCAAGAGCAAATACTGGACCCACATAAGCCCAATTGGCTGGGAAGTCAAAAGTGCCGCGCTTTATCTCTTGGAACCTGAAGAGCAGCAGCTTGCAACGTACGAGGATATCCCTCAGAGTCTGCACGTTTTCAGTAATGGCACGCCTCCGGAGGGCATCGTTGCTGAACTTGTGGACGTCGGCACAGGGACCAGACCTGAAGACTACAGAGGAAAAAACGTCAAGAGTAAATTCGTCTTGGCCACGGGTAAGGCCAAGGCCGTTCATGAACAAGCTGTCTACAAGCATGGTGCGGCAGGAGTCGTCACGGACACGGTTACCTATGAGATGCCACACGTCCGGGAAAGCTTAGATGTGCCTGACGCTCACGCTTATCAGTCGATTTGGCCGACGGCTAAAGAACTTTCTAAGGTCAGGTTCGGCTTCTCACTGAGCAAACGTCAGGGTGACGCTCTTCGTGCTCACCTTAGAAGTGGTAAGATCGTGAGGCTCAAGGCCACGGTTGACGCGCGGCTGTTTTCATTCTTTGAAGAAGTTGTAACCGCAACGATAAAGGGAAAGAATTCTGATGATGAAATTTTCTTAGTCGCCCATCTGTGCCATCCGAAGCCAAGCGCAAACGACAACGCCTCTGGAAGCGGGCTGCTTCTTGAGGTCGCAAGAACCATCAAGTCGCTTATCACCTCGGGGAAGATTGCACAGCCGAACAGGACTATCCGTCTCATGTGGGTGCCTGAAACGCGGGGCACAGTGGCCTACCTGTCAAGCCACAGGGGCTGGGCGAAAAGGCTCGTGGCAGGCGTAAACTTGGACATGGTCGGCCAGAATCAGGAGCTTTGCCGGTCTACGCTTAATCTTGATCGGACGCCTGACAGCCTTCCCTCGTACCTGAACGATTTTGTGTTCAGCCTCATTGAACGAACGGTCAGGGAGTTCGACCATCAGACACGGTTTGGCTTAGGCTCCACGTTCCGGTATCGAACAACCGCGTTCAGCGGGGGAAGCGATCACGCAGAGTTCACCGAGGCCACTACACGTGTGCCATGCGTCATGCTCCTCCAATGGCCAGACCTATACTATCACACGAGCATGGACACGATAGACAAGGTAAGTGAGGACAGCCTGAAGAGAGTCGGTTGGATAACGACGTTAGCTGCACTGACGCTTGCCAACGCCGGGCTCAGAGAAGCCTTCTTCTTCGCAAGTCAAACCGCTTCAAAAGGCATGGCTAGACTCGGCGAAGCAGGCCTTCAAGCAGTCGAAGAGCTGATGAGCATTAGCAGAGATGACAAACTCACGAGTCAGCCAGGCGGCCGAGAGAAAGAAATCGCAAGAACAGTCTCGTACTACCGTAGCAAGATTGAACATATCGTTAGCCGCGAGACAGAAGCAGTCAGATCCGTCAAGAGGCTGGCTGAAAGTCTGGGGCTCGAAGCTCATCTTAACAATAGGTGTAAGAGCATCATCGACATGGGTAAGCAGGAAACGGCAAGGCTTGAAGAGGCTCTGGGCTTCATCACGGGAAAGTCAAAGATGAAGCTTGAACTGGAAGAGACTAGGGCCGAAAAAGAGTTGAAGACGCTGGTTCCTAGACGACGTTTCAAGGGTTCTCTCAGCAGCGACTTGTTGAGGGAAAAACTCGGTCTAGAAGGTTATGAATGGTATGATCTTGCTTCGGATAGGGACCTCGATTTCGGCAAGAAGATGCTTGAAATCGTCAACTTCATCGATGGAAAGCGGAGTGCCTATGACATAGCCGTGGCCGTGTCAGCGGAATACAGTATGACTGATCCTGAGAACGTGCTCAGGTTCCTGAAGGACCTTCACAGGGTCAAGCTAATAGAATACTGCTGAGTCTGAGTGCCCCTTTGATCGTACTGCCAAGGTCAGACATGCTTATATCTCAAGTAGGATTCTAACTATTCGTCTTTTCAGGAGATCAAGGCCATGGTATGCATGATCGAAACTTACGAAAAACCAGAACTCACTGATCCTGTCTTGATCGAAGGTCTTCCGGGCATCGGGTTCGTGGCCAACATCGCCGTGTTGCATTTGATCAGAGAGTTGAAGGCCGTCCGCTTCGCTGAGGTACATTCCTCAGCTTTTCAAGACTTGACCGTGACGACGGAAACGGGGAACACGCGTTCTCCTTTGAATGAGCTTTACTACGTGAAGAACAAGTCTGGCGGTCGCGATCTGATACTTTGGCACGGCAACACGCAGGCGCTCACCACCTTCGGGCAGTATGAGCTCTGCGGAAGAGTTCTGGATGAGGCTAAAGAAATGGGCTGCCGGTACCTCATAACTCTTGGGGGGTTCAAGACGGATGAGGCGAAGCAGGTTCCGCAGATCTTCAGCGCGGCCACAGATGTGGAAACGTTGAATGAAGCCATGGCTCTGGGAACAAAAATAATGGTTGGCCAGATATTCGGTGTCGCCGGACTGCTGGTCGGGCTCGGTAAGCTGAAGGGTTTCAAAGGATTCGCGCTGCTTGTGGAGACTCCTGGCACGCAACCGGATGAGGGTGCAACACGTGCTGCTCTGACTGCTTTGAGCAAGTTTCTAGGCCTCAGCACTGACTTGTCCAGGCTTGAAGCTGCAACTGGAGAAACCACGAAGATGCTGGAATCCTTCGGACTGATCAGAAGCTTTACGCAAGAAAAGAAGAAAGAGGAACAGACGTTCCGCTGGTCTATTTAGACCTTGCCTTTGACTTCGCCGATGAACTGCTCGTACACTTTCTGCACACGTTCAGCAGCAGGCCCCGAGCCTTCAACGACGCCCTTCTCCGTCAACTTGACCTTCTCCATGACCCAAATGAACCCCTTGTCCTCGTAAAGCTTAACCATCGTCGGGAACACCTTTTCAAGACGATCGGCCAGAGCCTTCAGGTCGAAAGGTTTCTCAACGCTCAGGATCTGCGCCACGACATTTCCGCTGAGGAAAACTCGGTGCAACAGTTTTCCCTCTTCATCCTTCGCATCCGCCAAACACAGGCTCAAATTGTCTGGGTTAATACCGATAATCGTTCCAGTGAAAGTCTTGCCCAGCGTGGTTGAAACGATCACGTGCCTGTCCGCTAGTGATGAGACTTCGGTGAAGTATCTTCTCTGTGCAACTGACAACCATGTAGCCTCCATTATACCATACGGAATTGCAACACAACTATTTAAGACATTTAAGACCGGTGAAGTCAGTCAGCGGTTGGATTATGCTTCTTGACTGGGACTGACTGAAAGAATAGAATTCACGCTGAGAGCTTCGGGCGAGACTTCTGATTGGACGGTTAGATCTGAAACTCTTCGACATCACCAGACAGGTATGCCAGGTCGAAGGGTTTCATTACAGTACCCGTCTTCAAGCTTATGATGAATGACTGGAAGTCAGACATTATGTCGGAGAAGTTGAAGACGCAGTTTCGCATGAAATCCGCGTATCTAGAGTAGTCCTTATGCAGCGAAACGATTGCGAAGTCTTTTTCCAAGCCTTCGCCGTCTGACACAAAGATGACGTTAGCCTTCTTCATGAACCACTCTCTAGCCGTAGGAAGCCTTGCTTCCATCGTTTTGGCATCGTAGCTTCGGCACTTAGCAAAGGTAAACGAGAGAATCTCGTATCCGATCTTGCTGAATTCGGGCACAACCGTGTAACTTCTGATGTATGGTGCCAGCAATTTTCTGTTTCTTGTGACCGTAGGCTGCGAAGCCTTGATGGCCTTAGCAAGTTCTCTGTCGCTTCTGCGGGAATTCTTGAGCATTTCCTTCATAAGCCGGAGCAACATTTGTTGCTTCATATGATTCGAACAAGAAAGACCCTCGAAGGACTTTTAACGTTTTCGGCAATATGTGCTGTTATGGTTTCAGCCGTCTTTTTTCCACGGTCTGTTTCAGCAAAACGATGGTGTCAGCGGCCACGTCCCGTTCGACCATTACGTTTGGGCCTACCCAACTGTTGGCTCCAACCTTGACGCCGGGCATGAAGAGTGCGTTTATCCCCGTCTTGACGTTGTCGCCTAGGACTGCCCCGAGCTTTTTTCTATCTGTGTCCACGACCTTATCCTTGACCATCATCTTCACAGGTCCACCGTCAAGCCTATAATTGGCCGTTATAGTCCCAGCGCCCAGGTTACATTTTTCGCCTATTATGCTGTCGCCAACATATGCCAAATGCCCAACGTGCACTCCGTCCATCAACATGCTGTTCTTTATTTCACAGGCGTTGCCGACGCGTACTTTTTTTCCGACGCTCGTGAACGGACGAATGTAACAGTTGGGTCCGATGTCACTTTCTTCGTCGATGAACGTTGGGCCCTCGACGTACGCGCCTGAACGCACGCGCGCAGACTCCGCCACCGTCACGGGGCCGACGAGGTGAGCGCCCTCTTCCACCAGTCCGGCCACGTTGTGTGTCGTTCTGGACAGGGCCCAGCAGTTGGCTTCAAGCAGATCCCACGGTCTGCCTATGTCGAACCAGTCCTCGTGGGAGAGCCTAGCGGCGAGAAGAGTCTTCTCCTGCTTCAGCATCAGCGAGATCGCATCCGTGATTTCCCATTCACCCCTGGATGAGGCGGAAATTTCCTTCGTCCTGGCAAAGATCTCATCTGAGAGAACGTAGATGCCCGCGTTGGCCAAGTTCGACGGGGCTTCTTGCCGATTTGGTTTTTCAACGATCCGTTTGATGTGCTTTTCTCCTTCGAGCTCCACTATGCCATAGTCTTCTGGCCTGTCAACCTGAATGACTGCCATCGTTGCTGCCGGCTTCTCTCTCTTATGCGTATCCAGGATGCTTTTCACCGCTTCGCCCGTGAACATCAGGTCACCGTAGACGAGGAGGAACTCGCCCTTCACGTGTGGCTCAACTGCGGCTACGGCATCGCCGGTTCCAACAGGGGCCTTCTGCTCCACGTAATCGATTCTCACTCCGAGCTTCTGGCCATCGCCCAAATACTGCCTGATCATGTCGCCCATGTAGTGCACGACGATCAGCATCTCATCTATTCCTTGAGCCTTCAGGGATTCTAAACAACGTTCAAGTATGGTTTTTCCGGCGATCTTGATCAGATGCTTAGGTCTCGTAGAAGTGATCGGCTGAAGTCTGACGCCTTCTCCGGCGGCCAAGATCACGGCTTTCATTCATGCTTCCTCCGGACGTGTCTTCTGACGATGCTTTCGCTCTCTTCCATTATCTGCTTTGCCCTTCTCAAGGATTCACCCTCAACCGTCAGCCTTATCAGAGGCTCGGTTCCCGAGGCCCTGACCAGGACCCACCCGTCTTCGAGGACGAGTCGAAAACCGTCAACCTCTGAAAAGTCCTTATGACCCGGAAAAACGTCCTTGAAGCCTATTGCAACTTCTTGAACGACGTCTTCTTTTGTCTCGTTCCCGCAGGCAAAGTTCTTCCTGAGTGTCGAGTAACGGGGCGCTTCTGCGACGAATTCCGAGAGGGTCTTGCCCTCTTCTTCTAGGGCTTTTAAGAGCACTATTGATGAGAGTATGCCGTCTGGGCAGAGGTGGAACTCCGCGTGTATCCAGGCACCGCATGGCTCTCCGCCGAAGCTGGCTTCATGAGCTTTCATGGCTTCTGAAACGTACACGTCGCCGACCCTGGTCCTCACGACTCTTCCACCCTCATTCTCGACCATTCTGTCTATGCACATCGACGCTTCCACATTCGTCACTATCACTCCACCGCCTCTTTTCCGCGTTTCATGCGCCGCGTACGCCGCCAGGGACCGGTCAAAATCTGCAAAGTTTCCCTTCTCGTCTATGAATGCGACCCTGTCGCCGTCACCGTCGAAGGCTACAGCCACATCTGCACCAAGTTCTCTGACGATTCCACAGAGGGGCTTGAGAGATTCGGCGTTAGGCTCTGGGCTTCGGGCCGGAAAGAACCCGTCAGGCTGCGCGTTGACGGCCGTCACTTTACATCCTAGTTCGTCGAGGAGCAGGGGAGCAAGACTGTACGTCGCACCGCATCCGGGGTCAACTATGACGTTCCATTCTTTGCCGAGTCTTGTCTTGTTCTTCACAGTCTCCGCGTAAATGCTGTCTAGGTCAACACGTTCCAATCGGCCTACATTCCGCCATTCAGCGAACAGGAAATTGTTTTTTCCAACGATTTCTTCGATTTTGTCTTGGCTTTTCTCATCATAGGCCAGGCTGTCGTTAGAGAAGATCTTTATGCCATTGTATTCTGGCGGATTATGCGAGGCCGTGATCATTACGCCGGCGTCCGCTTGGAGCTTCTTCGTCAGAAACGCCAAAACAGGAGTCGGCACGATGCCCATGCAGGTCACGTTTGCGCCAGCTGCTAAGAGGCCGGAAACAATGGCCTCCTCGAACATCAGGCCTGAAACTCTCGTGTCCCTGGCAACGAGCACCTTTTTTGCCCTCGCATGCGTGGCCACAGCCAAAGCTACTTGGGCCGCCAAGGTCGGCGTCAACTCTACGTTGGTTAAGCCGCGAACCCCTGAGCTTCCGAACAGTTTAAGCTTCAAGTCTCAAGCATCCAGGCTGGGCACTTTGTACAATGTTAAAATGCCGAATGCGTTTAAATAACTTAGCCGAACCGTTTGGGCAGGGCGTACCGTTCAGTGCCCAGTATGTGTCCTTCGATGGATGAGGAAAGTCCGTCAGATGTGGTCGCGCGGGCTCGTGAACGCACCGAGAAGGGCTATGTTGCCTCTCTTTTCTTCATCTTTGCGCAGAATTTTGCCAACTGCTTCAATGTGGCATGTGTTCCTGACGGGCTTGAAATGTAGCTGGCTGCAACGGCGTTGGCCAATGTCAGTCTGCATTCGTCTGAAAGCTGGTGAGCGTCGGCCAGGATGTTGCCCGCGTTCCAAGCGTCTCCTGCACCAGTAGCTCTCAACACTGGAACCTTGAAGGCTGGGGCAGAGGCCTCACGCGTCCCAGCGAACGTTGCAGAAAAATCGGTCGTGTGCAGGTCGACCCTTGCATGCGCATGTGCCGCCAAGGCTTTCGCAGCCTCCTTTGCCCGTTGGTCAAACGGCAGACCTGTAGTCTCAGCAGGCTTGCTGATGTGTGAAGCGTAGCAGACTGCCTCGTTCTCGTTCAGGCTTAGAATGTCCACGTCTTGCCCGCACAGGACAGACTTTACGAGTTTGGGAATCTCGCGCGTGTTTGGGGTTGGGTCTGCCGTGTCATAGTAAGTCTTGCCCTTTCCGCGGGTCTTTGCATGGTGGAAGATGCCTTCGGCCAGTTCGGTTCCGAAGTGTCTGGTTCCGACCCAGTTGAAGACGCATGTGTAATCGGCGTTTTCGATGGCTTCAAGATCGTCACTGTTCACGTCCTGCATTCTAAACTGGGCCAGTGACCCGACTTCTCTTAGCATGACGTTGACTTTCTTTCCTTCGGCTTGAAACTCCAGCGCGGTGGTGATTGATGCGTCGTCGAACAATTTGACGTGAGAGAGGTCAACGTTTCGACTCTTCAGATAAAACCTGATCAGCTGCAGGCCAAGCTTGTTCGTGCAGACTATTGGGACGACGTTGACGCCGAGCGCGGCCAAGGCTGAGGCGGTGTTGATGGCGTTGCCGCCTCTCAGTTCCTCTTGCGCTATGTTGTCTATGGCTCCGCCCTTTCTTTTGGCTACTCGTGTAAGGTCTTCATAGAATGCTTTCAATTCTGAGCGGAGGCTCACTAGTCGATCGAGGAAGAAGTCTGGCATGGTGACCACGGTGAGTTCCCTGGGTTTTTTCTGCAGGAAGCTCTCCAGTTCTTCAAGACAGGCGGTGGCCAATTTGGGTTTCCACTGAGCCTCTATAGGGCCAAGGATCAGATAGCTTTTTTCATGAGGCACTATTATGAGTCTAGGCTCAGGCTATTCCAAGTTTTGACAACTTGCGGTCTTGGGTCATCCTAGCAGGAGTCTTATGCATATCCAGACGATGTCGCCGAAGAACAGCGCCGTCACTAAGCCAGCCAGGATGAAAACGAGCATGGGCAGTCCAGGCGTTGCCCAAACCGCGTTCGGAATCTCTCCGCTCTTGACGGCCTCGCCGATTCTTTCAACAATTGCTTTTCTCCCTTCGTCTCTAGGCAGCAGGACCAGTTTTCTTTTCAGCTTGTTTTCCTTGTCCTTCTCCAAGTCTTCCATCGGGTACACGTGCCACTTTTTCTCCAGTTCTTCAATTGGAACCTTGTAGCCGGTGAGCATGACCAGGATCTTTTTTCCTATGGATTCACTTTTGTGGTCGCCCTGAAAGAGATCTTCGTGCGTTCTTAGTCGTCGAAGCACGTTGTAGAGGAGCAACGCCACGGCGGTCAGGGCAGCGAACAGCACTGAATTGGTGAAGACAGTTATTGGAAAGAACTTTTCTGCTATGAGCGAGACTTGATGAGTAATCGGCGGTGGGAGGCTTTCTGGATAGAATGGTAGTGCGAGTGCGAGGCACATGAGGGCTTTGGCGTCGGCGCCTCCGAAGCCACCGGTGTAAAAGAGTAGTATGGCGAAGCCTGACGTTAACCCGAAGCATATCGCGTAAGGAAGCAGGTCGGGCGCGCCGTAGAGGAAAAGCTCACTCGCAGTCAGCGCAAAGGCAATGGGGCCGAACAGCAGCCAGACTTTGTTGCTTACTTCACGTGTTTTGTAATCGCTCCAAGAAGCGTAGAAAAGAAAGAGTAGGGCAACTGATGATCTTGCCAGGTCGAAAATCACTTGCAAGGCTGACACCGTAGGCGTGTGTTCTGATGTTCTTGTTCTGGATATTTAATGGTTAAGGCGCGTCGGAAGAGGAAGCTTTGGAAGTTTCTCTCGGAGAGAAAGTGGGTTTCCTCTTTTTCTTAGGAGGTTGGTGCTTGTTCTGGCCAGTCCAGATATTGTCCTGACGTGGATACTACCTTAAAATAGTATGTTGCTCCGATTGTCCAATTATAGTTGACTGTGATTGGTGCTACTCCACCCGCGGAGCACGCTATCGGCATAGACGCGACGGCCTGGCTCTGCAGGGTCGAAGCCGACGTTCCGACGTACACCTGGATTATTTGGGTGTCAGCGGTTCCAGAGTTTCCTATGTCGATGTTTATTCTGTTCTGTGCAGTTCCGCCCGCAGTTCCGCCGAAGGACACGTTTGCCTTGTACAGTCTTATGCTTGCTTGTTGTCCAAGGTTGTGCGTGTAAGTCATTATCCAAGCGTATGTTACGACGATGGCCGCCACTGCAATGACTATTAACAGTAGAGTGGCAAGTATGGGCGTTATGCCTCTTTTTGATTTCCAATGTTTATGTATCAAACTGTTCGCCCTTTTGTGTTAACGGATGACGTAAACCGTTTATTTAACATGTGTGAATTTGAAATCTGCACTCAAGATAACGGATTATCGCTCTAGCTCTCTGTGGACACATTCATAATCGGCGGACGTTCCACTAGCATCCATAAGCCGGTTTTGTCACTGTTATTGTATATCGGAGTAGTTCCGTCGAATGTTACGACCGCACCGTACCAGATGACATTCATCGAATTGTTGAACTTTGCTTGAGCTGTTGTTACCGGCATCAGTCCAATCGCTCTGTTAGAAGCATCCGCGCTGAGAGCCCCTGTCTTGTTCCCGGCGATGCTGTCGAGAGTGTAGAGTTTCTGGTTAGAATCGTCGGTAAACATTATTCCAGCCCCGCGTGTGCCTTGGACGAATTGGCTCCAGTGGTGCTGCCAGACCGAAGATGCGTTGTAGTACAGGCCCGTGGCATTCGAAACTGTCGGGTACCCGCTTGCAGTTCCATTTTCGACTTGGGATTGGCCAGTTAAGCCTGTTAGTCTGATCAGTAACAAGTCTGTGATGGCTCTGCTCTTCTGCGTATTTAGAAATATCAGGCTGAGCTGGTACGTGTAATATGTTGCATTCGCCGGTAACGTCAATACGATGTATCCGTAGAAGTCTGGGCAGCCTGACACGCCGCCACCCCATTCAGGTTCTTGTCGGATGATGTCCCTTACGGTTCCGTTGTAAACCACGTATGCAGGGAAGTCTGACCCGTACGTGCTCCACATCTGGTTGACCCGCATGAAGTCAGTCGTGACAGATGAGCCTCCGACGGTCGATGTAAAAGTGAACGAACCAGGGTTGATGAGCTGAAGCTTCAATAAGCCATTTGACAGCGTGTTTGCAGTGGGGCTATCATTGAAATACCTGTTCGTGTACGCGTAGGGTGTTTGAGTTGCAATGTCGCTTCCGTTCCACCAAACTGTCACTTCTGTGAGTCTTGGGTTTGCCAAGAAGACCAGCATGTTTCTGTCGCTGAAGACGCTTGCGTTGCTCGTCAAGCCCAATGGAATCGTGTATCCCGAGGCCCAGTCTTCCACTTGAAACGGCACCTCAAAGTTTACGCCACCAGAGGTCTGATTCACGTGTATAGCCTTTATCGGTATAGGCGGAAACGGTTTTGCCTGCGTCGTCATCTGGAGGTTTTGGCCTAGCCATCGCATGGTCCCATCCTGCAGCAGCTCCACAGTAAACGTAGCATCCTGCGCACGTGCGGTAGCATTCCATCCCGTGAAGTTTAAATCATATACGAGACGGCTGAATGATGAAGCCACGACGATTAGGCCTCGCGGATCTTCTACTTGAACGAGGAAGGAATACGGGTTAACTCCAGGCGGAGTATCTACGACATATGTGCCGTTTGCGTAGGAGAGTGGTTCGTTTGTGGGAGCAATTTTCAGCCATGTGGAGTTTGAGGATGAGTAGCGGTAGAATTTGAAGTTTTGTGCTCCAAGGTTTACGAGTGGTTCATTGTCGCTTTGGGTTACGTCCAGACGTGCTTGACTAGGTCCGCCGTTAGTGGCGTTCACGCTTAGTTTGCATGAGGTCTGGTAGGTTACGCCTGAGATTCCGAGGCCTGTCAGGTTGTAGTTGACGGCTAGATTTCCCATGCTGAAGCTTGAATTTGTGTACCAATACGTGTAGAGTTGTGAACTGTTTACGTTGAGCGAGGTTCCCCATTCAGGGTTCATCGAAGCTATGTTTAAGAGTCCCGATTGGAGATAATTCATTGCCAGCGTCTTTGCGTATGATTGGTTTCCAGTAACCTGCAAGATGGAACCATAATAGCCCACGGTGAACCCTAATACTTGTTTTACAGCCAAGTTTGTTTCGTCTATCGCGGTCAGAATCAATGGTTGATTCTGGACTTGATTATCGCGTATCGTGGAGTAAGTAATTATGACGGTCGCTATCAGGATCACTGCGACAAGCAAGGCTGCAATGATTGAGAACTGTCCTTTTTTGTTCATGCTATACCCCTCCCACTTGGCCAAGCTGCAAGACCACGAGCCTTGAAGTGCCGGCAACGGCGTATTCAGAACGGAAAAGCCTCGGCTTGTAATCGCCCAGAAGCCCAAGCGCCGTGAGCCTAATGTCTGGGCCTCTAGTCAAGCCCAAGGCTAGGAAACCACCGTATCCGTCGACATGTCGATAAACTGCCCCAGCATTCCAGCTGTCCACATTCGAAAAAACATACGATGTCACATTCAAATTGTATCGCCCCACTATTGAATCCGGCAAAGCCCTCGTGGCTGTTTGAGTGGGTGACGGATAAATGCCATAATAGTTGCAGTAATAAAGCGCGTCTGATGAAAGAGGCACGGTTGCCAATTTGGGATCAGTTCCCGGGTCTGCGGTTATCCATGCGCCATTGTAGCTGTACGTCTCATTGTCTAGGCCCTCCAGAAACGAGTTAAGTCCACCCGCTCCAACAGGCTTCATTCCGAATATTCCCCAACCGTTCTGATCATTGGGGCCGGTAAATAGGCCTGTGTTGCACACGTAGTACAGTGGGTAGCCTACTATGCTTACCCATGTCCAATTGTATTTGTTCACTCGTTTGCCAAGCTGAAAACAGTATTGGGCATACGAATCCCCGGGATACTGAGTCGCGTAGCTTTGGGGTATTGGCACGGCTTCGCCTACCGTGTTTATGATCACTGCACTTTGAAGGGTCTCGTTCTGCAGGGCCGTGCCATTTAGTATCTGTCCAAACTGTGTCGTGTTTTGCACGACTACCGTGACTTCGAAATATGGTGAGAGTAAGTCGTATAAGTCTCCGGCTAATTGTGCCGCTGAGTATCCTGTGATCCACCATCCGTTGGAGTCGCTGCAGTTCAGTATGTAGAGCGTTCCGCCTCCGCCATGTTCTCCGATTTTTTCAGGAGTAACGTTGAACGTGACGTTTGATGACGCAACTAGGTATGTGGAGACGTCTGAGCCCACGCCTAGGCTCTGCGCGTTGGACACTGTTTGCATCACGTTGTACAGTTGCGTTGTTCCAGGCGATACACTGTAGACTGTAAGGTTGTAAACGATGTTCGGGGGGAGGGATGCGGAGAGCGCGGTTTGAAGTTGACCCCATGCTGGATCATTAGACGTCTTGAACACTGCCTCACTAAGACCATGGTCCGAGTCCAGCATTTCCAACGTCGTCAAAGCTAATCTTCGCAGGTTTATCGGTGAAACTCTTCGTGGTTGAGGCAGAACGGCGTATATGGAAGCTATAATTGAGGCTCCAGTGATGATCATGATTACGAGTAAGACTTCTATTGTCCGCATCATTCTAGCTCACCACCTGATAGCCTGCTAGACTCCATAGTGCAAGTTTAGCCTGATAGGAGATACCGCTTACGGTGACTTGGCGCATGTCTGTAGCAACCCACTCTCTTGTTAGTGAATTGTCACCGAAAACTACTGGAAAAGACAAGGAGCTTATTCCCCATGGCATCAAGATTATGCCGGAATTCGCCGAGCCCTTCTCATACGTTATGACTACAACGCCAGGAATGCCTGTATTGTTCGTAGGGATTGCGATATTACCATATGTGCCTGGGCTGATGCTTCCCGAAGCGTTGTCGAGTGACATTTCCCGCAAGGAAAAGTCCTCGGTCAGCAGAACGAGAGTTGCGTTATATCCTATTGCGGCTGGGTTGGTTGTGCCGTAAATGTCCGAGCTGTGGGCAAGAAGCACGCTGCCGTTGTCAAAATCGGCAATGAGTGGTACTACGTAATTGTCTTCATACAAAACATGCGTGTAATATCCAGATCCGGCTAGTCCGCTTAAGCGGGCGTAGACAATTATGGCGAATGACGTTTTTGTTCCATCGAAGCCTGGAAAACCTAGGAATGCTTGGCCCTCATTATTCGTCGAGGCGGGGCCGCTGTTTATGTTGTATGATGGGTATTGGGCTTGACCTGTAACGTTGATGAGACAGTAACTCACGTTGGCGTCAGCAACGGGGTAACCGTTGCCCGTCACGGTGACGGTCAGGCTCAGTGGATTGAGTTGCGTTTCATTTACGCTAACTGTTATTGTCGGAGTTATTGTGAGGCTGAACCCATAGGTTCCGTTTATGCCGAGCAATCCTGCGACGGTCGAGTAGTTGATGACTTTGTTGAAGGGCACAAGGAGTGATGTTCTCGGTCCTATAGTGTTGTTGCTGTAGTTCATATTCGTCTTTGAATAGTGTATCGGGTTTCCTGGGGAGTAGTCTAATCGCATGAGGGAAAATGGGCTGAGTTCGTACTGTGTGAATTCTGGGTCTTGCAGGCCGAAACTAGTGGGAGTAGAATCGGATCTTCCCCAGAACGTAGTAGTTGGTGAGTCGAGCGGACTGCCAGGGTTGAGAAGCAAATTGTCAAGCAGGTCACTGCATTTATCTGCAAGAGATCTATGCTGTTGATACAGAATTGCTGTCTGGATGGTCTGGTTGAAGAGAGCTATGAAAACCAGTATTGCTCCTAGCAAGACTATTAGGGAAATCAGATGATCAATAGTTACCCCGCCCATTTTTTGGTTCTCCTACTCTCCGAATTTTAGTGATATGGTTCCGTTTGGAAATTTCTGGGCACTGACGCATGCATGCGTGGAATTGCTCATGAACATGGATTGTTGCCACTGGACATTGGCTCCGAGGACAACTGTGGTCGTCGCTGCATCTGGGGTTCCAGCCAGTCTCACTGTTAGTTCTAGGATTGTGCTTGAATTCAGCCCTGGATTCGAACCCGTTAGCAGCGTTGCGTTTCCTGCGTAGTAAGTGTTCTCGATGAATGGTGGGAGTCCTGGAGAGTAAGTCACCGTTCCTGACGGTATTGTTTCGTGGTTCAGCGAGAAATACAATTGTTGTATCGTGCTTGCAAGGTGGCTTGTGACATCCTGAAGGGCGAGCGTCCTTCGCGAGTCTACCCAGTAGTTCATCAGAAAGCCTGCTACTATGGGAAACAGGAAAATCTGCAGTATCATCATAGGAATCATGATCATGTATTCAATCGTCACATGTGGCATTCATATTCCTCCCATTACTAGCTGTAAAGTCCTAGCGAAACAAAGACTATGCCCGTGTAAAACTCTAGAACAGAGCCAGTTGGTACGGTTACTTCTTCGTTAGTACTGTTAAAATTGAAAAAGCTTGAGTTGAAGCCCAAGCCCGATTTTGGAAAGTCGAGGCTTATTTTAATCTTGTCGATATTCTGCACTGTTGTGACATTGACGCTGGTTGACACGAGCGTTACTGATTGTGAACGGTAGAGGTTGTTTCCTGGCTGCAGGATTGGTAAATAGCAGTTGTAGTAGCTAGTTGTTGTCGTGCCCGTTGATATTGTCGAATTCAGCATCCTGATTGACGGTGCGACAACCACTCTTATGTAATTGCCATCATTCATGGGGACTCTTTCGATTACAAATACGTGGGCTACAGGCGCAGTAGTGCCCTGCAGCAAGAAAGAACTGCGTGAAGATGGAAATATGTTTTCAACATAATTGTTGGCAATGTTGTATCTGGTAGTGGGCATATTAAACATGAGAACGCCAACTGTGCTGAAGTTGGCTATCCAGGTATTTGTGTGATTTACGTAGACAGCATAGTTCAGTGCCACCGACTGGAAGCTGAGTTGGCCAAACTGACTTGCGTAACGGATTGTCTGTGTTCGTCCAATTGTCCAAGCTACGTCGTCTATTTGAAGGGCGGCGGTCTGCATGAACTGTTTCATCGCGCTGAACTCGTTTTCTGCCATTCGTGAGTTCAAATAGTTGTTTGCGAAGACCATTGTTACTAGGATCATCACTATTATTGCGGCCGTCATTATAGTTGAGGAAATCGCTGGGCTGATTGCTCTCTTGTCGCGGCCCAGTCTCCTGAGGGGAGTCCCATCTCTCGTGGTTGGTCCTCCTATTTGCTCGGCGTGCTAACGCTCGGCATGAAGCCCTGTAGAAGGATGGGTACTAGTTGTGCTGCTATGATTGAGATTACGACTAGAATTGCTGCATGTTTGAACCCGGCTGCTATCGATTCTTCGCTTATTTTGCCGGCCACTATGCCTATGAGGTAGCTGGAGAAAATGCATGATGTTGTGAATATCGATCTTATGTAGCTCAGGTCTTTTGGTGCGGCGGTGGCTACTCCGATGGTGCCTGAGGTGAAACCTAGCATCATCGTTGTTGTCGCTACAAGGAGAATAGCGCAAAAGTAGGGCATCATTATGTATGGACGGGTGTCGGATTTCTTTTGTTTTTCAACCTCTTGGGTCAAGTTGTTGAATCTTGCTAGCGATTCTATCATTGCGATAGTGCCGCCGCCTACATCCACGGTTTCAACGAGAAGGAACATGATGATTTGGCCCATCCAACTTCTTGTCCTGTTTATGAAGTCCATCATCACTTTTTTCAGCGGGATTCCCCATGAAATCTCTGAACTTATTTTCCGCAGTTCTTTGGTGAATAGGCCGTATTCGCGGTGTGAAAGGCTTTCAATGCATTTTTCAGGAGATAGACCCGTCTTTCTGACCTCTGTCAAGTCTCTCAGAAAACTGTTTATGCCCTGCTCAATGCTTGTTCTCTGGCTTGAAAGTCTAATGTGCACGACTGCTGCAGGGGCTGTGCCAACGCACAAGGCTATCGAAAGGGCGATGGGGAGTTCGCTCAGTATTCCGAAGTGCCCAAAGAGGACAAGAAAAGCAAGCAGCATCATTCCAATCACCATTGAAACAGCGTAGACTTTGTATGGGCGCATTTCCACGAGTGGCGTTTTGGGTTGCATGCTGTGTGCCAGGTAGATGAACATCATTGAAAGCATCGGGCTCAAGACGAACGTGTAGAGAATTATGCTGGAGGTGGATCCGCCGCCTCCGACTCCCCCTCCTATGTTTTCCACGCTGAACATGATGTAGAAGCACAGAGACATCATTACGTTTACTATTATGAAAGTCTCAAGAAGCATTCCAAGCCTTTCGGCAGCGGCTTGAACTCGCATTGCTCTTGCCTTGAAGATGTCTTCAGCTTTTCTTTCGAGGAAATGTCCGATGTCCCCGCCGATGATGACGGTCGAAGCGTATCCAGACAGAAAGTCCTTGAAGATGTCCAAGGGGTTCTTCTTAGCTGCACGTTCGATTGCACTCAACGGATCTATCCCGAAAATCTCGACATCTTTTATTATCTCTCTCGCTTCACCGTTCATCGCTGGCATTAATTTGACGTCTGCCAATCGTTTGAAGCTCGTGTAAGGAGCTATCCCTCCAGAGGCCATGACGCTGATGTAAGCGGTTGCGAAAGGCATCTCTCTTTCTAGGTTGCTTGCCCTGTCGCTGGATTTGGACATGGGCACCACTAGGAACCCTGCCATCACGTATAACGGAAGAGGTATCAAGGCCAATATTGGGATAAACCCGTAGAAATAGACAACTGCCATCGATATTACAGACACGGGAAGCGTCAACAACGCAACGAAGAACATCAGCGAAACGTAAGTTTCAGGATAGATTTTGATCTTAGCCTTTTCTAAGTTGTCCTTGAACTGGAATACGTTGCCCAGGAAGGAAGGAGCCAGCTTCCCGAAGAACCGGTAGGACCACGCTTCAACGGTCTCTAGAAACGGCAACTGGCGTAACCTCCTCGCCTGCCATAATCTTCTCGTAGATTACCTTTGGCCTAGCGTAGTACTCGGCAATTATCACGGCGACGTCCTTGTAGCTTCTTATGTTTTGCTCTCGCATCCAATGCAAGACATCTCTGCGTTTATCCAATTCTTCGAGCAGATCCTTCTTGTTAGTGCCTAAACGTTCAGAGATAGACTGTAGCAGTACGCTTTGGTCAAAACTCGGCAAATACTGGTCCTTGACCGGTTGCCACTTGAAAATGCCCTTGTAGTTTTCATAATCTGCAATTTCGCTGACGTTCATCACACGCCTGAAAGCTTTTTTCTCTGCGCCTTTGACTAGGTGAACTCTCTGAATGGAAAGTATAACGTTCATTAAGGGAATGTAGGCCGGCGATATCTCCATGGGCTTCTGCGTGAGACGTTTGATAGCTGAGTCCAAGTTCTCAGCGTGCATCGTGCACATTCCTCCGTGGCCCGTGGCTAACGCCTGAAAGAGCACGTATGCTTCTTGGCCTCTTACCTCGCCCACGATCAGTATGTCAGGCCGATGTCTCATGGATGTTTTCACGAGATCGAAGAGTGCCACTTCACCCATGGTGCTTCCGCCTAAGCCGTAGCTCTGTCTGGCTATTAGTGAGACCCAGTTTTCATGCGACAGGTTGAGTTCTGCTGTCTCTTCTATAGTGATTATTTTGCTTCCAGGTCTGATCAGGCAGGCTAGAGCGTTGAGGGCAGTTGTTTTTCCTGCTGCTGTTCCGCCTAGGACCATTATTGAGGCTCTGTTTTCCAGGCTTACCCAGAAGTAAGCCGCCATCTCCTCTGAGAATGTGCCTATATTTATCAGGTCTATGATCGAGTAGGGGTCTTCTCTGAATTTCCTGATCGTGAAGGCTGTTCCAAAAGGCGTGATCTCTCGTCTATATAATACTGCCAGTCTGTGTTTTCCGGGCAGCGAAGCATCGACGATGGGGAAGGCGGAGCTGACGTGTTTTCCTGCCATGTGGACGAGTTTTACTACTATGTTGTCAAGTTCTTCGTCGCTTTCGAACTGGATGTTGGTTTCAATGCTTTCGTAGTTTCTGTGCCACACGTAGACTGACTTGTTGACTCCGTCGCATGATATGTCTTCGATGTTTGGGTCTCGCATTAGTGGGTCGATTCGACTGAAGCCTACGAGGTCTCTTTCAGCGTGATAGAGAATCTTGTACCATGAGACGTCTGGCAGCCAACCTAGGCTTATGCGGTACTTGTTGACGATTTTCTTGGCTTCATCTGCGAAGAATCTTCTAGCATCATGGATCTCCTCTTTCGGTGATTCGATCTCGGCCAAGAGTATATCCAAGATGCGATTGTAGACTCCTCTTTCAAGGGAGTCGAGTTGCAGTTCGTCCAGGACATATTTGTGCTCTCCAGTTTTCGGGTTTTGGGCTATTGCAACGTGGGCAAATGGTTCGTAAAGTGGGTATTTCTCGATGATCTTGAAACCTCTGGGCACTGATTTCGGCTGAGGTGTTTGAGCGGCTGTTTCTTTGCGTTTTCGGGTGCTGAACCGAATCGTTACTTTCCTCAGCTTTGCGAGTGCTTGTCTTGGCTGTAGTTTTTTCATTGTCTTTCTCTCATGCCTTTATTATTATGAGGTCGATTCTATTAAATATTACGTCTCACGATACACGTTTCCTGCTACTCTTCTTCTTCCTTGTACGAGATCGATAGCACCTTCAGCTTGATCAGGACCACGACAATGACCACTATGATGATGGGTATGATTATCAGCAGCAATGTTGTCAAAGGCAGGCCACCCACGGTCTGAGTCACCTCGGGGGTCACGTTTATCATTGTCTGGTTCATCGAGTTCACAAACCCGTTCTTCATCACAGTAGCTGTAATCACTACAGGCAACTGTGACGTTGTTTTAGGGGCGTTGAAGAGGAAAGCGCAGTGTCCGCTTGAATCTGTTATCGCAGTCTTGGCGGCAAAGTTTCCATAATTGGACGATATCGTGACCGAAGCGTTGGCGACGTATGTTGAGTTGCTGGTTACAAAGATGTCTATGACGGTTGATTCTCCCGAAGCGATGGCCGGCGAACTTGGCTTGACCTGGACCGTAAGGTTTCCAGGGTTAACCATTAGGAGTGAAACATTTTGTCCATCCGCGTACGCAGATTTTTGGGCTAAAGCTGAAATGGTAACATTGGTTGAGGCATTAACCAATGGAGCTGTAAACAGAAAAGTAACGTCCCCGTTTCGGTCGGTCAGTCCCGTTGTCGCAGAGAAGTTTCCGCCGTTTTCTGACGCGATAGTGACGTTTACGTCTGACACTTGGTTCAGGTCAGATGAGGATGTAACATGAACTGTCACGTTTGTATCTACCCCAGAAGTCAGTAAGCTGGGCTGTGCGGCGATCTGCAGGATCAAGATTTTTGGAACAACAGTTATCATTACGTAACTCTCTGCGCCTACGACCCCGTTCGTGTGTACATCGATGGTGATGTTAGCTGTGACGGCGTCATGAATCGTGATTTGCGGCGCGATGAAGACAAAGACAGCGTATCCGTTCGAATCAGTGGTCTCCTCGGATGATGAGAAATTGCCTCCGATGCTCGATGATACGGTGACCGTCGCGTTTGAAGCTGGGTTTGAATTCCAGGTCACGTCGACCATTATTGTTGACGTTGATTCAGAGATTATTACTGATGGGTTAGCAGTTGTTTGAACGTAGAGAGGTGGAAGAACCTTCAAATACGTGTAGTCGGAACCGTCGGCGTATCCGTTCAAGGATGCTGATGCAATGATTCTTATGTCGGTTACTCGTGTGACGTTGGGCGCTGTAAAAACGGTTGTGAAGTAGCCAGGAGAGTTTGGCAAGGGAGAAATTGGCGTGAAACTTCCGCCTCCTACTGATAGTGGCGTTACGTTTGCATTGTCAGCCGGTCCTGCTCCAGTTGACACGTAGATCGTGATTGAAACGTTCTCATCGAAGTTGGAAGTATATTCGCTTGGGGTGACTGCCACGTTCAAGGCCATCAGATTCTGCTGGGCGGTTATGCTTGCTGTTGCAATGTTTTGGCTTGTGACGTTGAAATCGTCTTTCACTCGTAAGCTTGATGTGTATGTTCCAGGGGCGGTGTAGCTGTGATTGAAAAGTGACGTAGTGATCCATCCTGTGGTGGTTCCGTCCCCGAAATCGAAGTAGTACTGGTCAACTTGGCCGTCGTCGTATGAGCCTGTGCCTATGAAAGTGACGTTTTGATTTGGTCCGATCAGAGTTTTGTCTGTTTGGAGAACTGCGATGGGGGCAGAGTTGTTGTATTGGTATTCGAATGGGCGTGTGAGGAAGAATATGAAATTGAGGTTTGCCCCGTTGCCGCCCACTGGGTTTCCTTTTCCGTCAGGATTCAAATAGTCGTGTTCTGGTCCGCTTTTATCTCCCCAGTAGTCGTATTGGGCTTCGACCTCCGCGTCTCCTGAGACGTCCATACCCATTGTGTTGTCGTAAATGTCGTTGAAATGTGCTTGATGGGCGTTTCCACTTTTGTAGATTATCCCCACGTTGTTGTTCAAGATGTAGTTGTTTGCTATGTTCGTGCTCGTGTTTGTTGACACTTGTAATCCGTAGTTGTTGGCTGAAAAGGTGTTTTCTGAGATCAGAGTATTACTGATGGGGTCGGCTTCGAGTGATATGCCACTGTGCGTGTTGTTGAAGAAGAAGTTTTGTTGTATGTTTGCGTTAGGATTGAGGTTTCCAGCCAGCATTATGCCGTCAGCGTTCAGGGTGAAGTTGTTGTTGCGGATCAGAGCTTGGTTGTTTCCTTCGATGTAGATGCCGCTTTCGGTGTTGTTTTCGAAGATGTTATTGTCTACACTTGCAGTTCCATTTGCTACTGCAATGCCGTTTTCAGAGTTAGATTTAACATCACTATCTTTTATCGTTAGGCTTCCAGTCTCCACCGTGATCCCATTCGTTGCGTATTCGATTGTGCAGTTACTCAGCGAAGCGAATGAATTTGTGTCGCTGAGCAGGATGGTGCCCCAGTCTCCTCGCGCCGGGTTAAGTGCGTTCGAAGTGAATTTGACATTTGCGGCTCCGGTGCTTGCTGCGATGAGCGTGCCTTCGACGATTATTGAGAAGTTCCCTCCAAACCTGACTTCGACTGCGGGCTCTATTGTCAGAGTCGCGCCAGGATAGATCACGACGTCGCCGGAAATGACGAATGGACTATCAACTAACGTCCAAACAGTGTCTTTATCAATTGGGCCCCAAGCGTATGTTGCCCTCACTTGTTGAATTTGGATCTTGAAAGGAAGACACAAACTGGCTAAGGCTAAGATTAGAAGAAAGACTAATGACCTTGATGACTTGTTCATGACGACGCGTCCTTAGATGTCTGATCAAGCCAAATGTGTGCCATATTTCAGTTTAAACGTTATGAATTCGGAATTAAACTTCATGATTCACGATGCTGTATGCCTCCGAGAATCAAGTTTCTCAGGCAAGGGATTTAACGAGGAGGAATACTATGCCTAAATTGAAGTTTGCGAGGAAGAGGTTTGAAGAGCTTCACGGCTATCGCTCTGGAGAATTTCCCTTTAGTAAGAGATGGGGACGATTTAGCGAAGACAATCGTTGATGTCGCCTTGAAGAACGATGTAAGCCTCGAGGAAGGAGACGTAATAGTTGTAGCCCAGAAGGTCTTCTCCAAGGCTGAAGGAAGAGTGGTGAAGCTTGGCGACGTGACTCCTTCGAGAGAGGCGGAGGAACTTGCTAAAGTGATCGGAAAAAGTTCAGAATTTGTTGAGCTTGTTCTTGGAGAAACGAAGAGGGTCGTGAAGGCTTCTCATGATATCCTGCTGGTTGAAGACAAACGCGGGCTAATTAGCATAAACGCGGGCATCGACAAATCAAACGTTGAGGGCAGAGATAACTTTGCGCTTCTGCCTGAAAACCCTGATGAATCAGCTGAGAAATGCCGGTTGAGAATCAAAGAATTAACTGGCAAAAGCGCCGCAGTGATTATTTCTGACACTTACAGCCGCCCCTTTAGGCGGGCTCAAGTGAACTTCGCCATCGGCTTCGCAGGAATCGGGCCATTCAGAGACTACAGGGGAAAAAAAGACCTGTTTGGACAAATCCTCAAAGTCAAGAACATAGCGGTCGTGGATGAGCTGGCAGCCTCAGCCGAGCTTCTAATGGGTCAAGGAAGAGAGGCAAGGCCAGTGGTCATTTTCAGAGGCTTAGCTAATGCTATATGCAGAAGCGAAAAGACTGATATGAAGGCGCTTTACATGTCTGCGAACGAAGATCTTTTCAAAGACACGCTATAATCCCTCGAATATAGAAATGGGTTAAGCCGCCGTTTGCCCGGTTGCTTATGCATGGTTGTTTTCTCACCAAAAAACACGCTATGTGCATTTGTCGATAGACATTTTTCCGAGATCCTAGGCATACCCGCACACTGTAACCCGCCTTCTATTCGTTGCTTTTCCAGTTGATGTTATTGTTCAAGGCTTTCTGAGCTGATCATGGCACCTGTGAGGCTTAAAGTGCTTTTCGCGCGTGCCTCCTGACCTCAACCTCAGGAGCTCAGAACTCTTTCAAACAAGTCTGATGCAAAAATAATAAGTCGTTCACCTGACGGTAGCCTTGAAATCAGCAGTCTTCTCATCCGCACACATTCCACAAACAAGGTCTTTAGTCAAGATTCTGCTTCCGTGAAATTCTGCGTAGATCTGCTTGAATCTGCGATAAATACATGGCGTAGACATGGATATCCAAAGTGAGTGCCATCAAGAAGAAGATTCCACGCAGATCTTCCAAACACTGTTAACCATGAGTTGTTGATTCCTTGCGCCGACAGCTCGGTCTTTGAAAACCTAAAATGCGCATGCAGACTTGGTCCATTTTGAGGTTATCTTGAAGGCGGCTGTTATTAAAGTCGCTGACAACCAAGCAAGATAATGCTCTCGGCGACTAGCCTTGCTCCTCATTGGATTGGAAAATGTTGAGTTTAGGAATAGTTTAAAGTTATTGTCTGAGCTTGATTCATGGTTACACTCGAAGATGGTGAGTAACCCTGAAAATCGTGGCTATTGATTTTGTTTTGAGGGTTGCTGACTGTTGCCGTTGTGCCAGCATCAGCCCACGAATTCCACGCGGTTGTTTGTTGTTGGTTTGAGTATTGGGTTCCGTACTGTGTGTAGGTAATCTGAAACGTTCCGCCTAGAGTCGTAGCGGTGACTACTAGGCTGTACTGGTGATAGTAGAGGAAGGCAATGGTTTGGGACGATGCGACTGTGCCGCTCGTGGGTTGGCTGGACTGCCACCTTTCAGATGGACCCGACCCGCCCAGCGGGTTCGTCAGACTCCACGATGAGCCTGAGTCAAACCAGTAGCCCGCAGCGCTGGTCATCAACGTCTGAGGCGCAGAAGAACCAAACTGGTTGGCCGCAAACGATGGAGCAGACGGGGAACCACCGCCGCTCACAGAATAGGACAAGGTCATCAGATACTGGTGATAGTAGAGGAAGGCAATGGTTTGGGACGATGCGACTGTGCCGCTCGTGGGTTGGCTGGACTGCCACCTTTCTGTTGAGCCAGATCCTGTAAGTGGATTTGTTATATTCCACGATGAGCCCGAGTCAAACCAGTAGCCCGTAGCGCCAGTCGTCAAAACTTGGCCATACGCAGATCCATATTGGTTGGCTGTGAATGTCGGTGCAGAAGGCGATCCCCCTCCTGAAACGGAGTATGAGAGAGTCATCTTATACTGATGGTAATACAATGGGCTGATGACGGTGCCCACTGAAACTGAACCCGAGATCCCAGAATTCGCGATCCATCGTTCCGTTGTCGGCGAGGTTGGTAGTGAAACGTTAACCCACCACGATGTGCTAGCGTCTAACCACACTGATTGATTCGACGTGGACAGAGCAATCGCGAAAGCCGATTCCGATTGAGTGCCAGATAGTACAATGTTCGGCGGCGGAGTCGAACCGTCGGAAATGGAGTATCGCGCAGGCACTTGGTACTGAGTTAACCAATTTGCCGTCTCAGTTATCGGATTGCTCATCGTCACCGAATAGGAAGATGCTGACCCATTGTATGATCCCGTGCCCGTACCGGTCCATTTTATGAAAAGATACTGTGTTCCTGGAGCGCCTGGAACGGTGGTTGGAGTTATGCTGAAAGTAGCAGTGGACCCCGCGTCGTACCAGCCTTGGCCCGAAATTGTACCTTGACCTCCGTTGTTCACGGTTAACCAATATTGAGTCTTGTAGCCTGCTGTGACAGTTGCGCTGGAGCCTGGAACCGTGTACGTTTGGTTTTGGGCTCCTCCATTACTCCATCCGGTCCAAACGTACTGTGTGCCTGCGGGGCCAGCAGAAGGCGAAAGTGCCTGCAGCGTGTGTGTCGAGCCCACGGCCCAGTTGAATGTGGCAGGCGTGGTCGTCGCGTTTCCATCAACGTTGACCAAATTCGTTCCAGTTGGACTTGAGGTTATGGTGATTGAAGTCGCTGTTGCCATGAATGTTGCAGAACCAGAATTTGAACTGGCATCTGTCGCGGTCACAGTGTTCAAGCCACCGTTTGAAGTGACTGGGACACTGAATGTGGCCGTGAACGAACCAGTATTGTTTGAGGTCACCGTTGACGGGGATGTTGACTGCGCCATGCCATTGTACGTTATCGTAATCGTTGAGGATGGAGCGAAGTTTGATCCTGACACGGTGACTGTTGTACCTACTATTCCGCTTGTAGGAAAGATGGTAATCGTTGGAGTGAGAGTGAAGAGGGCAGAAGCGGTGTTGTTGTTTATGCTGTTATCAGTAGCCGATACAACGTAGTTTCCAGCCGAATAGGATGGAACCGTGAACGATGCCGAGAATGATCCAACGTTGGAAGCTGTCACTGTAGCTGGCGTGGTCTGGACCTGTGAAGGACCGAATGTTACGACTATCATGGAGGAAGGCACGAAGTTTGATCCGGACACGGTGACTGTAGTACCAATCGGCCCGCTAGTTGGAGACAGAGATATCGATGGTGTTGTTACGGTAAAGAGGGCATTTGCAGAATCGCTACTGTCATCGATGGCAGTAACCATGTGGCCTCCAGAACCTGAAGCCGGAACATAGAATGTCACGCCTAGTGGGATTGAACCTGAAGACGTGGCCGTCGTCGTTGCCACGACGTTGCCATCAAACTCTATCGTAATATTAGAAGAAGCCGCGAAGCTTGAACCTGATACCGTGACGACCGTGCCGACAGGACCCATTACAGGAGACAATGTGATCGAAGGCGCAACAGTGAAAGTAGCCGAAGCAGAATCACCCTTAGAGTCAGTGGCGCTCACCATGTGTCCCCCGATGGAAGAGGAGGGTACCGCGAAGGAAGTGCTTATGAAGGAACCGACGTTGTTTGAACTTACCGGCGGTGAAGTTGCCTGTTGCGCTCCATCGAACGTTATCGTTATCTTTGAGCTAGCAGCGAAACCTTGCCCTGAAACCGTGACGATCGTCCCAACTGGTCCACTTGTGGGGAAAATCATGATTGAAGGAATCATAGTGAATTTGGCTGAAGCTTGGTCTCGGCTGGCATCTGTTGCCGTCACAGTGTGATCTCCGACGGTCGAGAACGGAATTGTAAAAGTTGCTGTGAATGAGCCGCCGGTGCCAGATGTTATCGTGGCTGGAGATGTCGTCTGAGTCGTCCCGTCGAACTTGATCGTGATTGTTGAGGAAAAAGCGAAACCGGTTCCTGTAACAGTAACAGTCGTTCCTGGGCTACCGCTGATCTGACTCAGGATAATGACTGGGGCACGACTTGCCACAGCAAACAGTGGAAAGGACTGAGCATAGTCGCTGGGGGACATTCCTAAGATTGTTACGCTCATCAGATTTCCTGGGATGTCTGAACTTGACATGCCTCCAGTTTGGTCTGGAGAATCTGGACTGCCAAAATAGAGGGTAAGCTGAGATCCGCCAGATGCATGCGTTGCTATCGTTTCATGGCCATCATATTGCTGCATTGAACTGGTTCCGGGATCGTAGGCTACGATGTAACACAAAGGTGGAGCTTTGCCTCCCGGGTTCTGTCCAGAAAACGGAGTGAAAAATAGCATACTGCTTCGATCAAGTGTAATTGATGAGTTACCATAATAGGTCATGTTGATTCTCCAAATCAGGTTAAATGAGCCGGCTGATGGTATGATCCAACCATTGTTCCAAGATCCTACTTTGTTACCAGTACAATTTGCCCATTGAACAGAGTGGTAGTCAGGAAGGAAGTCGCCCATTATCTGCGTTAGGTTCCCCACGTTTAGGGTGTTGTTTGAACCGCTGTTTAAGCCGCTGTTGTACCATGTTAGGGGGACCGTGTTGCCTCTTGCCGTGACAAACCATGAGGAAAAACTGTCGGCGCTGCTTGCTCCGCTTAGAGTGACGTTGATTGCATCGTTCTGTGCTATGCTGAGAACCAGATTGTTCCCTGCACCTAGGGACGTGTTAATATTGTCGTTGAAACCGAACTTGTTGAGGGTATTGTCTAGGACCCATAGGTTCTCAAGAGTCACTAATAGTGGACCTTCGTTTGAGATCTGGGCCTCAACTGTGAATACGTTACCTGCAACTGTGTAGTTTGCATTGGAAGCCGTAAGATGCTCACTCAAACGGTCTGCCTCAAGTTGATTCTTGCTTCTGACAACCTCATTATACGATGTGTTCTGGGACAACGTGAAAACGAGGTAGCCAGCTGCTACCACCCATATTATTAAAACCATGAACACTGCGCCAACTACTGAAGAGAACCCCTTGTTCCCGGCTCTCGACCTGATGTTGGTGATCTTATGCCAAAAATGCAGTTTCAAATGAAGAACCTCTAGTCGTCAGAACCGTAATCATGTAACTGCCCCCACTGGTCAACGTGCCGGGGAAGGTTGAGAAATAGGCTTCTTGGCCCCGATTTATCTGGGGGGTACTTGTATTATTGAGAAGCTTGAGTTGAATGTTGTAGTAAGTGTAGCTCCAAGATGAGTTGCTGACTAAGACTTGTGAAACCTTGACGCCGTCTATTAATCCGCAGTTGATAATGTAAGCGGACAACGATGTTGTGACTTTGTTATAGAAAATGTATTCAAAGGCGATTTTTTCTTCGAGTTTATTGATGTCTGAACTTACAGTCTTTCCATATGATGAGCTATACGAATTGGCTTGGGAGTTTGCCCAAGAAAGGACAGCGAATCCAACTACTATGACTGCACCGATAAGAATCACGTTTGATATGACGGCGCTGACAGCCCGTCTTGCTTCAAACAGAGCCAGGAATCGCAATCGTCTCATTCAATCCACTCTGAAATACATATGGACCTACTGAACCGTAGTCATAAATCCCTTATGAACTGAAAATCAGTATGGAAAAACTTCAAAACAAGGAGACTATTGTCAGACCAATGAGTTGAGTGTCGAGCAGGAAGCATTAAAAAGCATGCCAATCTTGTCAGGACTCGGAATCTTCGGCCTCTTCTGAGCAAAAACGTAAAACAGAATCTTGCAGTTTAAGCCGTGAAACTCAACGTCCTTATCGTAAACCATAGCGAGATTTCGCATGTGACTGTTGTTAGCGTCATATTCGTTTATGAATCTCACTTCGCAGCTTCGGCATCGTTCAATTCAGCATACTTACACAAGAACTTCATAGCATCACAGACGAAGTCCACCGTGTACTCGCTGCAGCCGCTGCATTTCATGGTCGCCAAGACATTGAATATGTAGTCGGAGCTCGTGTTCGAAAACGATTGTTGGACAACAGCGAAGGCTACATGTTGGTCGTAACCGCGTAGAGGTGGCGACGTCTCTCCCGCGTTTTCCCCTTTTTTTAGTAACTGCGTGCGCTTGGTAGAAAATTCGCATTCGGAGGTGAATCATAATGGAAGCCCAAAAAGTAGTCAAGTGTCCCAAGTGTAGCATTCAGCGGGTGTACAGAGACGGAATCCGATACAGACGTTTCGGGGAACTGCAGCGATATTGTGCCGAGACTGTTGTTACCGGTTTTTCATGCTAGGAAAACCTTGCGATTCGCTCGCGCGAAACCCCACGATCCCTTCTTTCTGAGTAATCTGATGAAACTGTGTTTGGCTTTGTTCTATGTTCTTGAAATAAATGGAAATCAAGAGCAATTACTTTATTCTGTCTATGACTCCATCTCGAGGACAATGGAGACGCTTGCAACCCTTATGAAAGAAGGTCGCGTTGGCGATTAGCATTTGCAGGCATTTGTCGAGCCTAGGAAACATTGACCTTCATTGTTTCTAGAGCGAGCGCTTTTCAAAGCTGGCCTATAACTGAGTTTTTCGGGGTTTGGGCGTGCTGCAAGGCCCGAAAATGGCGTTTGGGAAACCACAAGTCTTTTATATTGTTTATGCAGAAACAATGGAAAGGAATAATCTAAAGGTGTGAAAAATGCAAAGGAAAATAAGTAGTTTAATCGCAGCTCTTACAATAGTTCTTCTGACAGTGACAACAACATTCTCAGCTTTACAAATATACCCAGCAAAAGGCAATGGAAACCCTATAACCATAACGTCCATAACGAATGCGGTCAGTATGTCGCCTATGACGCTGACTCTGAGCACGCTTCCAGAAACCGACACTTACTGGGTTAACGTGACTTCGGGTGGCAGTTTAACCGAGTACATAAACAATGTTTGTATAAAGCTTCCAGCAGGTTGGGCAAATGCGCCAGGAGCCGCCGCATCGGGTTATGGTTTTGGAGTAACAGTTGCCACTGGCGGCTGGGCAAACTTCACGACGGGCTTGACCACTTTTTACGGTGGCGCCATAGCTAACTTCAGCATTCCCGTCACGATTTCAACGATACCAACGGTTGGAACATGGCAAGTCTATTGCTATCAAGGTCTGACACCAAGTGTTGCAAACCCTATCACTATTACGGTGACGGTTAATCTGCAGTTCTCTTCAACAATGACTCCGAACTACGTTATGAACGGCACCTCGTACATATACACTCTGACAACCACCAATGATGCGTGCAACACTGGTATAAAACTGGTAAACATCACTTTTCCAGCGGGACAGTGGACCTTTAACGTCCTCATCGATTACTATCCTCGAACGTGGACTGTGTCCTACGACGGATTCTCTACGTTTACGCTCACCGGTCCGAACATACTGATAGGCGAGTACGTGTGGATAAAGGTCAACATGACAGTGCCTACGAATGCAGCAACTGGCGAATACTACTGGACTTCCAGTGCAGTGAACGCGCAAGACCAGTATTTAGGAGCGTATAGCATAAAGGCAGTCGTGGACGCTTCCAAGCCGACAGTATCGTACGTTGCCCCAACCGTACCCTATTACTCCGTTGGGTCTGGCAACTACATGTGGATAAACGCAACGGTGTCCGACACTCCTAGCATAGCAACATATGGGATATTCGTAACTATCAATGACACGAGATTCCAACCCTACGCAGCACAACCTTCGACTGAAACAAGCCCGACAGTCTACACGTACTACTACGTGAACACCACAGCAATCCCTGACGGGCCTCTCGCAGTGTTAATAACTGCGACGGATCCAGCAGGAAACATTGGAAACAAAACTCAACAGACTATAGTGGACAATACCCTGCCAAACTTGATAAATATATACGTGTCAGACCAAAACGGTAATGACCTGTATGTAGATCCCGCTGGGACCTATTGGATGTCATCCACCACAACGCGCGTAGGGGTCTGGGCCGATTTCTCTAACCCGTCGGGCTTTACTGGCAATATATACTTCAACACTACAAGCTACACTTTCGCGAACACCGTATGGCTCCCTGGGTATGGCGTTGCCGGATTCCTTGTTTCAGGATCAAATCTGGTCGTCTTGAACATCACGTTGACAGACGGGTCGCTGCCAAACGCTAACCGCTACACAAACACGTGGAACATAAAGAGAGACATCATACCGCCTTCGGCACCGTCCTACACCAAGACAACTACAATCTGCGGAGGATTCATAATATATGGATTGACCGCAACGGACAACGTTGGAATCAACACTTACGACTTATACCTGAACGGCTCACTCTGGTATTTGTATCCATCTGACTTGAACTCGAGCACATTGGACTGGAGCAATCCTTTCGCATCAATAGCGAACATAACTATCTTGAATCTTTATTGGTGGGGCTATATGCCAGGTGATGTCGCGAACATAACCATCAACGCAGTGGACTACGGGTCGAACATGGGTCCATCGATCACCTTCCTCGCAGTAGTGCAAGCTGGCCAGTGGTATCCAATGGAGTTGCTTCCAAAGTGGAATCTGATTTCGCTGCCGCTCCTACCGAACAACAGTGCCACTTCAGACATATTCTCACTGCTACTCACGAAGGGAGCAACAGGTGTAAACGTTGCCTACACTTGGGACAACACGGGAAACACATGGATTCCCAACCCAACTTCCATGCATGACGGAATTGCCTACTGGATAAACATGAAAGCCTACGATGTCCTGATAATTCAAGGATTCCCCGTCTATGCGCCGCCTGGATTGATACCGCCAATCGTGCAATACGACCTCAAAACCGGATGGAACATGGCTGGCTTCACAGAAACTGGCTGGTGGTATGCACCTGACTACGTTGCATCGCTGCAATATACGTCCGTGCTTCAGAGCTACTTCAGATTTGCCTACGTTTGGGACGCAGAGATCCAACAATGGTACACCGTCGACCTATTGGGTAACTTCGGGAGCACATACTTCTATCCTGGACAAGGGTTCTGGGTATACATGTATAGCAACCAAACGCTAATTCCACCAGTATAGCAAAGCAAACCACCCCCCCTTTCTTTATCTCTAAAATAGGAGGCACATATGTTGAGGAAAAGACTGAAAAGAGTAACATTGTTTCTGATAATAGGGTTGATAGCGCTGAGCTCACTCTCATTTGTCAAAGCAGCCGCCCCTCCAAGTCCCCCCATGACCATAAAAGGATACGTGATTGTCCAAATGACTAACGGCACGAACATGACAGCAACAGCCGGGCTGAACGTAACGGCAAGACAGAATACAACAACATTCAACATTCCCCCTTTAACGCCGACAGACGCAAGCGGGTACTACACTATATATGTCTATGGACCCGTTGATGGAACACCAATAGACATGTGGGTGCAAGGCATTAATGTTACCAGAATGACTTTCCAATCAGGTGGAATAATAACCGAAGATAATGGCGGCAACTTGACTGTGCTAGACACGACCGCCCCAACAATTCAGGTACTATCACCGCAGCCGCAAGCGTATGTGAGTTCTACCCAACCAGTTTGGGTCAACGCCACGGTTACAGATGATATAGCGATAAATGTAACATCAATAACGATGACGTTGAACCAGACTCCACTAGCATGGGCCTTCAACAACGCAACAGGGCTGTTGTCAAACCAAACGGGTCCGCTGGCTCAGGGCTTTTACGTCGCAAACATTACAGTGAGTGACATAGCCGGAAACACCGCGATAAAAACATGGAACTTCACAGCCTCTCCGGGAATACCGCCGACAATCAGCATAACAAGCCCAACAACCGCAAGCCCAGTCTACACGCAGTCTGGAAAATCGATCCAAGTAAGTTTCAGCTACACAGAAGCGAGCCCATTGAACTGGACAATTACGATCTCAAACGCCACATACACTGCCGCAATTGCTAGTAATGCCACCGCGATAACGAATGGGACCAGCACGGCGACAGCAAGCGTTACGATTAACCAACCAGCGTCCGACGGAGCGTATGACCTGGCCATAACCATGTACAATACGCTCTACTTAAGTACAACAGCAACCAATACAAGCGCCGTAATCGTAGACAACACTCCACCAACCATAGGCACTCCATATCAAGACCAACCAGCACCAGGCCAGCCAGTCGTAGCGAACGTAACATTAAACGTTACTCAAGGATCTTCTATGGTCAATGTGAATGTGAGCGTCAACATAACAGACGCGGCAAGCGGCGTTAACCGGGCAATTCTGTCATACAACAATGGCACAGGCTGGGTGAACGTAACCATGAGCCACCCGAGTGGCACACTATACGCAGCAACGATACCAGGCCAGCCAAATGGCACCTTCGTGACCTACTACATAACAGCATTCGACAACGTAAGCAACGCAGCATGGACGCCAACAGACCGACTTCTTTACTACCAATACAACGTTATTCCTGAATTCAACTTTGCAGTACTGTTGCTGATCCTAGCAATCGGGACAACCCTAGCTATAGTGACATCAAGAACCACAAAACGGAAAAGCTTACAATCAAAGTAAGAACTTTCCCTTTTTTCTTTAACATTTTCCCTAAAAGGCCAAGTAATGTTCTGGAATACTGAAAAAGAAGCTGTGAGCTTTTACCAGAGATCAGAAGGCCAAAGAACCTGACTGCGTAGGCGCATTAGCGCGCGTTAGACATGCTGGTTGAACCAGACTTAAACAGAGCGAGACTGCACTCTGGCATCGCACGCGTGAACTGAAACGCATATTGAGACGCCGAAAAACCGACCTAGGAGGGGGGGTATCAAATGTTCGCGTGTTTTCAACCCAACAGTTGGGTAGGTCATGCCATCAGCACACACGAGACTTCATGCTGGAAACCTATGGAGAACGCGAAAACCGGCCTAGGAGGGGGGAGGTGCGTTTTTGACGTGTTTTCAGCCCAAAACCGCAGGTTCCCCAACCAAATCTTAAGCCTGCGCACAAAGGTTGAACCGACACAAGTTTGCCAGAGACGAAGCTTATACGCATCGGAGTTCGCTTGGCGCCTCGTAGCATTCCTGGAGAATTTGCGCTCTGAACCGTGCAGCCAGGGTTGGCCAAAAATGGTTCCAATAGACTTTTCTACCTCAGCATGTTCTAGTACGACGACAAATCGAGAAGGACAAGCAGAAAAATGACTGAAGTACCTGGTGACACAAATGCGAACTATTCTGTTCAACGGGACGATTTTGAAAGAATAACCCAAATGGTCACTCAGGAATTTCAAGTCGAAGAAACTCTGCTAATACAGGACGTTCCAACTTACCGTTTGAAGCAATCGCAGGAAACAAAGCAGGCCTTCCTTAGACTGCTAAAAAACCTTGAAACGGTAAACATGGTCGCATTCCTACGCAAAACAGATGAAGGAATAATCCTGAGAGTCGTCCCGAAGCCTCAAGTGAAACCGAGCAACGTCCGCATAAACTGGATACTTCTCCTCGCAACGATTGCAACCACCTTCGTGACGGGATACTTCTCCGCGCTCGGTCTCATAGACCCCATCGTCGGCGGCGCGACCTTCACTGTAGCCATCCTGGCAATCTTGGGCACACATGAGATGGGGCACAAGTTGACCGCGAACAAGAAGGGCATGGAGGCAACAAACCCGTACTTCATCCCTGGGCCTCCACCTTTCGGAACCTTCGGCGCCGTGATCATGCAGAAGTCCATACCGCCAAACAGAGACGCATTGTTCGACATCGGAGCCGACGGCCCCATAGCCGGCTTCATAATAGCAACGATCGTAAGCTTCTTCGGCCTGATGCTGCTGATACCAGGACCTAAACCTTCAAACCCCAACTACATCCCAGTCCCACTACTGTGGTCCATTCTGGAACGACTCCTGCAGGGCTTAAACCTGATGCCACATGCAGGAAACGGCCAAGATCTGATGCTGCATCCGATAACCTTCGCCGGATGGGCAGGACTCGTCGTGACGATGCTCAACCTGCTTCCAGCAGGCATGCTGGACGGCGGCCACGTGGTCCGATCGATAGCCGGCTCAAAACTGGTAAGATTATTCCTAGCCGGACTTTCAATAGTTTTCCTAGCGATCGAGGGCTTCTACCCCATGGCTATCCTAGTGGTTTTCCTGTCCATGTTCAGAGACCCTGGACCGCTAGATGATGTTTCCAGCCTAACTGCGGGCAGGAAACTCGTAGCCCTCGCACTGATAGTCATCTTCATCCTATGCATTTTCCCCCAGATTCCTACGCTTCCCACTCTCTAGACAAAGGTTTTCACACGGCAAAAACGCATAAGCAAAGATCAACAATGGCACATCTGCAAGAAGCTGATCTCATACGAGGAAGACAATAAGGCAGGATGTCAAAACGAACGATTAGAAACGTTGAAACTTTCTTGCGCATCGTTCTAGGTTATTCACGCTCGAGTGCTTATTTCAGATCCGATGCGTTTGCAGCAGGTTTTCTTTCCGGTATTCGGGTCCCCTTAGACGCTGAAGAGCAATCTTAAGGCTCTTTTTTTCTCAGGTTCGTGTAGAGGCAGGTTCCAGATGTGGACAGAGGACCGGAAAGTCATGGTTTAACGGCGACGCTCAGTCTAGGTTTCGGGCTGTGTCATGAAACCCGTGAGTTTGATAGTGGTTCTGCATTTGTTACATGTCAATATCAGTTCTGTGAGCTCATCATTCTTGACTTTTGTTTCGACGATATGATACGTTTCATCGGTCTCATCATCAGGGGATATCACGGTTCCACACTTCGGGCATGGAAAAGCACCGTCTCCATCTATCCTGGTCAGATCAACCGTGTATGCAATCTTATTTTTCATCGAGGTTTTCTTCATCATTTTCAAGTACACCTTTTTTCAATGGTGTTCCATGGTTGCCCCAGAATATATTAAATGATTATGATTCTCTAATATGAATTCTGAATTCATGTTCGGCGTGGATGAACCTGCTTGCCCGCGTCATCTTTCGAACCGAGTTGAGGAAGTGGATGCGCCCTTGAATAGTACAGCAGCGGCAGAGCCAAAAGAACAACATTCTTTCCCCTCACGGTCAGCATGTACTCGACTCGCACAGGCGGTTCAGTCTTCACCCTTCTCCGCACGTACTCGCAAGTCGCTAGGCTTTTCAGCTTATCAGACAAGGTTCGAGAGTTCACACCGAGAATCTTCTTCAACTGGCTGAAGCCCGTCTCATTCTTGAGAAACAAAATGTACAGTATTTCAAGGTTCCATTTCTGAGACAAGAGGCTGAAGCTTTCCTCAAGACTCTGAATGTCTCTCCTCAAATCCTCCTGACCTATTTCCCGTTCTTTCATAATCCGCTGCAGAGTTTCCTCAATTCCCCTCAACGTACGATCTATGCGCGACTCAACGAGCCTACGGAGCTCGTCACCCAAATCGAACTGCATGTCCATTGGACTACACCAAGTGTGAAGCAGCTTACTTCATGATTTATAAGGGTTTACCAATACAACAAGGTATAGCTAATACATCAACCTCTTACGGTGTGGTACGATTGAAATTTGACGTCATCGTCGTGGGTGCTGGCACAGCTGGTTGCCTAGCCGCAAAAACAACCGCTGAACGAGGCTTAAGAGTCTGCATGGTCGAAAATAAGAGAAGGGAAGAAGTAGGAGAGAAAGTCTGCGGAGACGCCTTAGGAGAGCATCATCTAAAAGCCGTAGGCTTAGAGGCCCCGCAGAGTGGGGAACTAGAGAAAAGAATCGAGGGCATCAGGATATACTCGCCTGACTTGCAGACGGCGTTCACCATAGCAGACGAGGATTTCAAGGGTTACCTGCTCAACAGACATGCCTTCGGACAGTGGCTTCTGAACAAGGCACTCAACGAGGGCGCGACTTTTCTCGACTCGACTCAGTGTTCTGGACCAACAATCGAAAAGGGATGCGTTTCAGGAATTCTCGTCAAAGACCTGAGAACAGGCCAGAATCACAAGCTGGAAAGCAGAGTAGTCCTTGACGCGAGTGGTTTCATGGCAGTCGTCAGGCGAAAGCTTCCCGAGAACATGGGCATCGAAACTGAAGTTGCAAACGAAGACGTAGAAGCTTGCTATCGAGAGATCAGGCAGCTCAAACAAGAGGTTCGAGAATCAAGATACTGCGAAATCTACCTTAACCAAAAGGCCAGCCCCGGAGGCTACACATGGATTTTCCCCAAGACCGGAGCAAAGGTAAACGTTGGAATGGGAATCTCCATGCGAGGCAAGTTTCCCAACCCCAAAAACCAATTCTACAAACACGTGCTGATTAGACCCTTGTTCGAGGGTTCCCTCCTCCTGAATTCGGGCGCATGGTATGACCCCACACGCAGACCGCTGGACAACATGGTCGGAAACGGCATCATGATTCTAGGCGACGCTGCCTGCCTCGTAAACCCAATCCACGGCGGAGGCATCGGCCCTTCAATGCTCAGCGGCTTCTTAGCTGGAAAAACGATACTAGAAGCTCTGGAAGCTGGAAGCGCTAGCCAAGAAGCGTTATGGCCATACAACCGAAGGTACATAGAATCTTACGGCGAAAAACAAGGCGCATTGGACATTTTTCGTCTGTTTCTGTTGTCTTGCCGAGACGAGGACCTGAACTACGGCATGAACTATAGACTTCTGACGGAAGAAGACGTCCTCAAGGCGGGAATGGGCGATGATTTCCATCTCAACATCAGCCAGACGGCAAAACGAGTTTTCAAAGGATTGAGGAACCTGTCTTTCCTAAATAGACTTAGAGTCACCGTGAACCTAATGAGACAGGTTAAAACTCACTACAAGAACTATCCCGACAATCCTGAAAACTTCCAAAAATGGAGAACACAGACAGAACAACTGTTCAGCGAGGCCAAGTCGAAGATAACACGATAAACGCTCAAGCCAGAAGCTGAAAAACCGGTCGGCAGGGACGGTATCGCATTTGGTGTCCTCTCACATCCAAAACTGCGGTCACGTCACCAAACTCTAAATGTGCCACAACGGCTGAACTGGCTCAAATCAAAGTCATGCTTCACCCCAACACACGCAAATTCGGGCTCATCTGACGGCAGCCGTCAGAGCTTCGCCAAGGCTTCGCAGACAGACAAGAGACATTCTGGATGGTCTTATATTCCCTAGAATGCAAAAAGTCTCTCATATTGCCCCATAAGGAGGTGGAGCATCATGGCAAAGAAAGGTGAAAAATACAAATGCGATGAATGCGGACTCATCGTGATGGTAGACGACCCATGCGGGTGCTCCGAATGCGACCTCATATGCTGCGGTGAACCGATGAAGCCCGTGAAGGCGGCGAAAGAGAAGCCTAAAGCTAAGATATAGGCCTTAAAGTCAGGAACGGTCAGCGCTCGGGCCCGAGCGTTTTTTCCAAGCATTTTTCAACTTTGAGATGATGCCGGTTTCGTCGTCAGCCATCCTCTTTTTCACCTCTTTCCACATGCCCGGACAATCCTTGTAAGACACGTCTACGATGCCATGAATCATCATGTCCAACTCATGCTTATTCTCATTCGTGACGACTATCCCAGCCTTATTGAAGACTTCCTGAAGATGCCTGAAATAACAAGTCATAGTAGAGACTTCCGACTAAACGAGAAACAAATCAAACCTCTTAAGCTTCCAGTTCTAAACGTAGCTTCTTGTCCCACATCTGTCGCGGAGGCTACTCTTCCGCATGTGCAAATCATTTATACAGAATTGGACAATATCGGTCCAACGCGGAAAAGGATGCTTGGCACAGCGTGCGCTAAAAACCGCTTGAGGAGCGAGACAAGATGAAAATTGGAATACTGAGCGGAGGCGGAGACGCCCCAGGAATCAACGCGGTCATAAGGGCCGTGGTGAGAAAGGGAATCCAGAATTATGGCTATGAAATCATAGGCATAAGAGACGGGTGGCAAGGTCTCCTTAACAACGAACTGCTGCCCCTAGACCTGACGTCCGTCTCAGGCATTCTTCCACGAGGAGGATCAATCCTTGGAACTTCGAGGACAAACCCGTTCAAACATGAAAAAGGACCAGAAAAGATCTGCAAAAACACTCAGAAGGCGGGAATCGGAGCCCTAGTAGTCATAGGCGGAGACGACACTCTCAGCGTCGCGTCGAAAATGGGCGAGTACGAGCTCAAATGCGTCGGAGTACCCAAAACGATCGACAATGACATAGCTGGAACCGACTACACATTCGGGTTTAACACGGCAGCCGCCATAGCTACAGAAGCTCTAGACAGGCTTCACACGACCGCGGAAACACATCAGAGAGTAATAATACTCGAGGTCATGGGCAGAAACACGGGTTGGATCGCTCTAGAAGCTGGCATAGCAGGTGGCGCTGACATCATCCTGATTCCTGAAAAACCCTTCACGGTCAAGGAAATCTGCAGCCACATCAAACGCAGGCAGAAACGAGGACGAAACTTCAGTCTAGTCGTGGTCGCAGAAGGAGCCAAGCCTCAAGGAGGCGCAGAAATAGTCTACAGCGAAGCCGTCGACGAATTCGGGCACATCCGCTTAGGTGGCATAGGCTACTACGTTGGGAGGGAAATTGAGAAGTGCATGAACATTGAAACCCGCGTCGTGGTCCTTGGGCATCTTCAACGAGGTGGCTCACCAACAGCCTTCGACAGAATATTGGCAACAAGGTTCGGAATAGCGGCCATCGACCTTATCCATCAGAGGAAGTTTGGCCGGATGGTCGCAATTCAGGGAAACAAAATGGCTTCAGTAGCTCTGAAAGACGTCGTCGGCAAACGGAAAACAGTCGACTTAGGACTCTACGACATTGCAAAAGTGTTCTTCGGCTGAGGCTTACGCCTTTTTCTACGTTGCCAGCACGTCTGCAAGCTGAAGCATACTCAAATCCAACGGCTTGTCTGTCTTGCAAGACTTCTCAAGGTCCATGCTCACGATCTTGCCGCCCTGGAAGCCGACCATTCTACTTCCCTCTCCTCGTGAAAGCAGCTCTACCGCCTCGTTCGCAAACAAGTTAGCCAGCAGTCGGCTTCTCGCAGTAGGGCTGCCACCCCTCTGTGCATAACCCAAAATGCTCAGCCTTACTTCTGTTCCAGTATCTTTCTCTATTTCCGCCCCCAGTTGTCGAGTGTCACCTATTCCTTCGGCGGCAATAATTATGCCTGACCGTTTCCCTTTGGCACTGTTCTCTTCTAATCTTCTGATAATCTTCAACTTGTCAAACTTGACTTCAGGAACCAAAATCACCTCCGCTCCAACCGTCAACCCTACTGCTGACGCAATGAACCCCCGCGTTCGTCCCATCACTTCGACTATGAAGACTCTTTCATGAGAAATCGCGGTGTCCCGAATCTTGTCGATCTCAGTCACGGCCGTGTTCACGGCAGTGTCGAAGCCTATGGTTTCATCTGTCCCGTAAACATCGTTGTCGATCGTCGCAGGAACACCAACTATAAGGGCATCAGTATTCTTGCCGAGTTCAAGGGCTCCTTCGAAAGAACCATTTCCACCTATGACCACGAGCCCCCCAACGTTGTTCGAAGCAAGGTTCTGCGCCGCCTTAATGATGCCTTCCTTCTTTCTGAACTCTAAACTTCTGGAAGTGTGCAGAATGGTACCGCCCAACTGAATTATTCCACCCACAGAACGAGGAGTCAATTGCCTCATCATGTTAGTCATCAAGCCTTCCCACCCTCTTTCAAAACCCAAAACCTGAAAACCCTTCGAATAAGCGATGCGGACAGCTGCACGGATGGCCGCGTTCATGCCAGGTGCATCTCCACCACTCGTCACTAAACCGATTTTTTTCACTATCATTCCCCCAAGCGCTCAAATGAACGAACAGCACATTTGTACTTGAGTAAAGATAAATCTGATGCTACTCGATGCATGAAAGCTGAAATGGCAACTGCTTTTCACTGAAGAAACAGTAACAATAATCGATTCTCTGATTTCCAGAAAGCGCGCACCAAACGGTCGCCTAACGGCGCGCGCGCTTGCAACGGATAATTTTGTGCACGGCACTTCTCTTGATCACGAATTGATATGAACATTGCTCAAGTCCTGTTTTGGGTTTGGGGGGTAAAGTTTTATAGTTTTGAATTGACTTTGGATCTTTGGCGGTGGGTCTTAGGCGGGGGGGTAGGGGTCCCCTGTACCGTAAACCCTCTATAAGACGGGCTGAAAGCTGAGGGTGAGACGTTTAAGGTCGTCGAGACCTCTATTTCCGAAGCGTTGACTATCCGTCCTTTGGGGCTGGCGATCATTGAGCAGCTTCCGTAGGGAAGTTGTCTTCAGTGTCTACCAGGCGAACCCGGCCAGGCCCGGGAGGGAGCAACCTAAGTCTGGGCGTTCAGCGCTTAAGGGGGCACGGATACGAGTGTAGGGCTTTGAGGGCTCGGCGAATTCTGGGCGTCGAACCTCTGTGACCCACCGCCTTACGTTCTCGATGCAGAAACAACAGGCAATTTCGAGCAAAATTCTTGGCCTCATCAAAAACATTGGAAAAATGCTAAATGTAATAAAAACACTAACTTAGCGGTGTTGGAAGCGTAGCTATGCCGTTCAACGAAGTTCGTAAAGACTATCTTTTGGATCGTTGGGTTGTGATTGCAACGGAACGAAGTAGGCGCCCGACTGACTTGAAAAAAGAAAGGCCGCAAGCGAAAACTGGCGTTTGCCCAATGTGCCCAGGCAACGAGCATATGACACCGCCAGCAGTCTTAGTCTATCTTAAGTCAGGCAAAGGAATTAGAAAAGATAGGGAGAGCGGAGAAGAGAGGCATAAAGACTGGTTAATTCGCTGTATTCCAAACCTTTATCCAGCGTTTTCCCCACCAGATAGAAAGCTGACCCACGAGAACATTGCAAGAAGCGACGAATTAGCCATGGCCGTGGGCCATCATGAAGTTGTGATTGAATCTCCAACCCATGATGAACATCCCGCAAATGCCCGAATCTCGCAGCTGACGCTTGTTGTCAACGCCTATGTCGATAGACTCCGCGAGCTTTCCGCTAAAGAGTACGTACGATACGTTTCAATCTTCCGAAACCATGGCCTAGAAGCGGGAGCCTCACTTTCGCACGCGCACAGCCAAATCATCGCAACTCCGATGATTCCAAGAACGATACAGGAAGAAATGAAAGCCAGCAGGGGGTTCTGGACTCGAAACGAAGACTGCATTTTTTGCAGCATCAGCCAGAAGGAACGCGAAGGACCTAGATTTGTCCTTGAAAACTCAAAGTTCAATGTTTTTACTCCATATGCAAGCGTCCATCCAATGGAGTTTTGGATAGTTCCAAAACGGCACGAGGCCACCCTGCTGGACCTCTCTGAAAACGAAACAAGAATTCTTGCTGAGACGATGAAAACGTGTCTTGGTGCACTGAAAACCTTGGTCAATGATCCGCCTTACAATTTTGGTTTCCATCTGGCCTTGGATAAATGTGCAAGCGAATACTATCATTGGCACTTGGAGGTTTATCCGAAACTTGCGGTTTGGGCAGGGTTTGAATTGAGCACAGGTATGTACATAAACACTGTCACTCCTGAAGCCGCTGCTGAAAGCCTAAGAGAAACAGTGTCAGCGTGAGCCCAGGATCACTTTTTCGAATTTTGGCCTTACGTACATCACGTCTTCCAAACAAGCTCTCAGTGGTTCTGCGACGCTCCATGCCTGCAAGATGCAGCCTCTAGGCGCGTGTGGTGGGTCACCGTCGAAAATTTCATTCGCAGTTCCAGCTTGCATATCCGCAATATGCCTAGTGAAAAATGGCTCAAGAAATGCTTTCAGAGCGTAATCACGCCATAGACCATTGTGGCCTTTCACCTTCAGAAATGCAGTCGTGAACGGACCTAGAAGCCATGGCCAAACAGTCCCGTTGTGGTATGCACGATCTCTATTTCTCCTATCCCCAGAGCAGACTCCAACGTATCTTGGATCATTTTTGGCGAGTGACCTCAAACCGAAAGGCGTCGAAAGTTCATGATGCACAGAATCAACAATCTTTTGATTGGTAAAATTGTCAAGCATAGTGAAATCCAACGACACCGCGATAATTTGATTGGGCCTGAAAGAACCGTCTGAAAAATTCCCGTCGACTACGTCAAAGAGGCAACTTTTTTCCGCATTCCAAAACTTATTGACGAAACTCATCCGAGCCTTTTCCGAAATCTCAGCATATTTTTCCGCTTCGCCATGCGCTTCAAGCTTTTTTGAAATCAACTCCATGATCCTCAACGTGTTGTACCACAAGGCCTGAATCTCAACAGCCTTTCCAGCCCTCGGAGTAACAGCTTGACCGTCTACAACCGCATCCATCCAAGTTAATTGAGGCCCATGCAAGAGCAGCCCGTCAACATCAATACGAATATCAGAAGCTGCCCCTTTGAAGAGGTTTTCAACGATCGCTTTCAGCGTATCCAAAAGTCGGGTTTGTACGAACTCGAAATCTCCAGTGTACTTCAGGTACTGAAATACTGAATTCACATACCATAACGTTGCATCGGCAGTGTTGTAAGCCGCCTGTCCGCCTTTGTCTGGAATGAAATTGGGAATCAAACCGTCTTTGAAGTATTTTTGAAAAGTCAACAGAATTTTCCTTGCATCCTCAAACCTTCCTGTGACGAGGGTTAATCCAGGCAGCGAAACGAATACGTCTCTTCCCCAATCTTCAAACCAGTGGTACCCAGCAATCACAGAACTGTGCCCAGGATCTGTCCCTGAAACCACGAATGCGTCTGCGGCTAGAGTCATGAAGCTCAGCCAATCGGTTGGCTGAATGTTCGGGTTCATCCCGTAGAATCTTGACAGAATGCTTTCATGCCGCTCTTTCTCCTTTTCGAAAAGTGCTCCCATGTCGAAAAGCGTCATTGGGATTTCAGAGAAGATTCTTCTAGCCGCATCTGTGTCTTCATCCGCAACCGCGACTATCGCGAAACTCTCGTTCCTGTTCGCTTTCACTTGGTACTCGAAGAACCCACTTTGATAGCAATCGTCTAAACAGCTTTCACCGCGCTTGGCTTCTTCACGGTAATATACTTTCTCAACCCACTTTTCCTTGGCGGAGTATTTTCCACCTGTTGTTCCAATCATTAGCGTGAAGGCTGAAGAACCGAAAGTGATGCATGTCTCTTTGCTTTCGTATTTCTGATAAGGTTCAACCGTGAGCTTCTGTCTGTCAGTCGTTGAGTGGAAATGTCGGCAATTTATCAGCGGGGAGACTTGGATCTTAATGTCGAAGCCGGTTCTGTTCAGAGCTTTGTAGAGTGTTATTGCGGTGTTTTTTCTAGAGGGCATAAAGACTGTTTTTTCGATTTCAACATTCTGCAGAGCGTAGACGTATTTTACAAAGAAGGAAATAATGACTTGCCTGAGAAAAGTGTACCCTCGAGGGAGTATTCTGCCTTGAAACTCGTTGGCGCCGAGCTGATACCCGTCATTTCCTATGATTACTTCCTCATCCAGTTTTTCCAAGCAGACTCTCCTATCTCTCGGTGGATGAAATGCAGCGACAAGCACCCCATGATATTTTCTTGTGTTTATACCAAGAGCCGTCGAGGATGCGTATCCGCCCCAACCATTAGTCAGTATCCATTCTTTCTGGATTGCACTGTCAAAGCTCGAAAGCATTTCAGAATTCAGGCTTACAGTAGGAACACTCATCAGCACATCAGCTTTGCAACGTTTCTTTCCTTGGGCACACCAAAGTAGTTTGCCACCGGGTCGCATTTTGTCCTGAACAGCAAGGCATGAGGTTTTTTCAGCCTGTTTTCAGTCAGCGTTTCCGCGTAGCCCATACCCTTGGCGAAGACCAAGTCAACAGAATTATAGATTCTTAGAAATTCCGAAGAAACCTCATTCGCAGCAAAGCCTACAGCGTCCGTTCCAGTTGTTATCACGTTGTCTGCAACTCTGATCATTCCTGAAACTCCTGCATCCTCCAAAGTAGCGTCATTGATCACCGCGCCCCCCTTGACGGCCACGCTCACTGTTAAGCCCATGTCCTTCAATCGTTCGACAAGCAGAGTGTCAAAAACTATTTCCCCAGCGTTGTCCGCCAAATACAGAACTGTGTGGGCCTTTTTTGCCAGCTCATAAATGGCGTTAGTATCATCCACAGCTAGTTCTTTTCCTGCATCACGAAGATTTTTCCTCAGGTTACTAAAAAAGAATCTGTGCCCGGGTATGTCAAACTCCATCACGTTGCCCACGATCGCGCATAAACACGCTCTTTTAAATCGATCTTGCTGCGCATATCCTTCCTCAACGAATTTCCTTGCATAGGCCAGAAGCGTTAAGGCTTTTTCATTGCTTATCTTCTTCCTTTTTCTGTATGGATCATCGTTGCCTGTGACTCTCTTTATTGTTCTATCTCTCTTTGTACCTATATCTGCAGGAACGCTTGTAGGTCTAAACTCCTTGTGCATCAATCGTAACAGTTCACTCATTGCCCTGAAACGCAAGGCGGGGTTTGATGTAGCCTCTTTAACTTCAGCCGCCCCGCGGCTAATTATACACGCTGCACATTCTGCTTCAACTTTCAAGGTTTTCTTGACTCACTTACGTTTTGAGGCATGTGCAAACTCACGTATGATTGCATATGGGTCTTTCGCTTTGACAACGCCGCTTGCGACCAACACGCCTTGGGTCCCAAGTTTCAAAGCAGTGGCAACGTCTTCTCCAGTGCTTATGCCGGCTCCGCAGAGAATCGCGACTTTGTTGTTTAGCTGTCTCACGAGTCTAATGGTGTCAGTGACAACTGAAGGCTTAGCCTTCGAGACCGGAATTCCGGTTCCTATCAGTTCAGGTGGCTCGATGGCTATTATGTCTGGTTCGAGTGTTGCTACTGCCATGCCTATGTTCGGGTTGTTAGCGCAAACGCAAGAAATAAGATCATTCTCTCTTGCCAGTTTAACGATAAGGTCAATGTCGGATAGTTTAAGCTGCTTTTCAGAATGGTTGATCAATGTCCCAACAGCTCCGGCTTCTTTCACTGATTGAGCCAGCACGTGTCCAGTGAAGCTGCCAGGAGTTATGGGGTCAATATGCTGAACAAAAACTGGTATCTTAACGGTCTGGGCAACTGTTGTTATATCAGCAATTTGCGGGGCTACGCCTACGAAAACGTCCGTTTCTTCGTGTACCTTTTCAGCTTTCTTCGCTATATTGAGCGCGTTTTTTCCCGTCGATTCTTGGTACGTTTTGAAGTTGACGATTATCATTGGTTTCTGCAATTTCAGTCCCAAGTCCATTTTCACCAGTACTAGCGTTAATCTTAACTGCTAATATGGTTTTAGAATGCAAAGAGTTTTGGCTGTGCGGCTGTGAGGCTCTTCAACGTCTTCTTTGCCCGCGTATTTGCTCATTTCTTGTAGGAACAAAAACAGCAGCGGCGATGACCGTAGTCCACAGGCCATCCTTGTCGCCTGTTGCCGATTGGGTCACATTTCTCGTTTGAATTATCATGCCGCTGGCTTTGAACAGCTGTTCTTTTTCGTGCCATGCAATTTCTGGGTCAAACTGCAATCCCATGGTTGTGGCAAGCATTGATGCAGCCAAGTCTTCAGCATAATCACCTGCTTTGTCGTCTGGTTGTCCGTAGGAGTGGTGCTCTGAAAGGTAGCCATAATTGTTCTTGCCTGATGGGATAGCTACACCTATCGAGGCTGCAATCAATCTGTGAGGCTCATTGGTCGCATTTCGAGCTAAAACTAGAAAGGTTATTTCGCCAGGTCTAAGCATTTCCACGCCATGTTCCAACGTGATTGATTGACACCCAGGAGGTATTATGCTTGACACGTTGACCAAGTTTAGATGCTGTATCTTTGCATCTCTCAATGCTAACTCAAAAGATTGCAGTTGCTCCTTGTGTTTGCCTACCCCGTTGGTAAGGAAGAAATATTTGGGAATCATTTTGCCATACAATTAACTCATACATTTATTAATGTTATGCCCGTGTCGAGAGCGGTTTCTTTCGCAGTTGCTGGACTTCTTGCCCGAGAATACTTCATCGCATTCTCCTTAGGTGTTGTCGTCACATATGCTGTCGCGGTTTGTATCCGGCGGTGACGATGATAACACCTCTAATTGACCAAGTTCGGAGAAAAGGATAACAATGCTTCTGACTTACACTCTTCATGTGAGAATCTAGTGCCACAGTACCAAAACGTGTTCAAAGATGAAGCGAAGCTTGACATTAACTACGTTCCTAAGAGGCTTCCGCACAGAGACAGAGAACTGCGTCTACTCATGGAATTCTTCGATTTCATGTTGCACTTCCCAGGAAAAATGTCTCAAAGAGTCCTAATAGTCGGGGAAGTTGGAACAGGTAAGACCGCCCTCTCACAACGTTTCGGAGTTGACATGACCCGAGAAGCGGGCAACCGAGGCACAAATCTGCACTATATACATGTAAATTGTCGAGAATATCACGGAAGCTTCTTTCTAATTTTGCAACATGCAGTTACAGTTTTCCATCCGAATTTTCCAAAGCGCGGCTATTCAGCAGAAGAGCTTCTCACTTTTCTAATGCAAATCCTGGACGAGGAAAATGCTTATGCAATCTTAACTTTGGACGAGTTCGACAGCTTGGTTCTGACAGAAGGGTCAGATGCTGTCTATCAATTGACCCGATCGCAAGAGGTTCGACAGAACAAGCCTCAAAGACTTTCGCTGGTATGCATCTTGCGAGACATGAGTGCAATTGGTCAATTGGACGCGAGCACAAGAAGCACGTTGCAATCCAACATAATCAATCTCGCGAAGTACTCGAAACAGCAGCTGATTGACATTCTGAACGAGCGTGTCATCATAGCATTCAAGCCTCTGGCCGTGCCTGAAGAAACAATAGACACGATCGCCGAACTCGCCTATTCTGAAAATGGAAACGCACGTTTTGGTATTGAGCTGCTTTGGCGAGCAGGCAAATATGCGAACGCGGAAAACTTCGATATCGTCAGTGCAGAATCTGTAAGGAAGGCTATCTCAAGCATAGTTCCCGCTACCAAGAAGAGCGACCTGGCCTATCTTAACCTGCATGAAAAACTCTTTCTCCTCGGATTGGCTAGGCTTTTCAAGGACGGCCACAAAGCACATGTTTCTCTTGCAGAAGCTGAGCAAATATACATGGTAGCATGCGAGGAATTTAACACTGAACCTCATAGCCACACCCAACTCTGGAAATATTTGCACACCCTTTCAGGCGCAGGCATAGTTAAGACAGAAGTCTCGGCAGCTGGTCCTAGAGGAAGAACAACACTTGTCTATCTGCCCAGGATTCCAGCAGCAGATTTGGAAAAGGAATTATGGGCCCTTTTGCAGTGGAAAGGAGCATGAGAAACGATGGACGTTGAAGATATTTTCTCTTCGAGAGTGCGCATGAAAATTCTTAAGGTTCTTGCACAAATGGGTGAATTGAACGTCTCTGATATCACCCGCAGACTCGGCGTAAACTATCAAACAACCGCTAGACATCTGGACGTATTGGAAGCTGAAGACATTCTACAACATAAGAAATTCGGGAGGATACGACTGTATAGGCTTAACGAGCGTTCACCCAAAGCCAGAGCAATTCAAACACTCTTGGATGCTTGGAAAGAGTCGGGGGTCAAAAGTGGAAGGCAGTCTTGAGCGACTATCATCCCAGTGTCTGGGAAGATTCGCTGATAATCTGTATTGTGACTTGTTCCCGGTGAAGGCGCGTCTGCAAACTGAGACTCTCAAAAGAGAGTCCCAGTCGAAACAAAACAGAAAAGAGCCAGAACTCATAGAAAATTGCTCAAGCAAGACCAAAACTGGAGAGAAAGTACATGACTATGGTTGACATTTCAAACAAACCTGAAGTCTTCCGTGAGGCAACCGCAAAAGGTATGATCAACCTGAAAAACGAGACCATAGCATTAATCAGAAAAGGAAAAATCTCGAAAGGCGACGCATTATATACAGCACACATCGCGGGAATCATGGCCGCAAAAAGGACAAGCACTTTGATTCCACTCTGTCATCCTCTGCCATTAACGAACGTGGAGGTTGAAGCCAAAATCGTTAGCAGAACCACGATTCAGGTCACTTCCACAGTGAGAGCCAACGCGCAAACGGGCGTCGAGATGGAGGCGCTGACTGCCACTGCCACGGGTCTTCTGACGATATGGGATATGGTGAAGCAGTACGAGAAGGATGCTGAAGGGCAATATCCGTTCACAGCCATCAAGGATATTCATGTTACAAGAAAGCTGAAAAAAGGCGTCACTAAATGAGTGAGACTTCGAGACGACACAAAGATGAAGCACCTAAAGGGTTGACGTTTGGGATTTTCACGGTGAGCACGTCCCGCTATCAGCAACTGAAAAAAGGAGAATCTGTGAAAGATCCGTCCGGAGATCTTATCGAGTCACTACTTAAGAGCGCTGGGCACACGATAGGTTTTCGGAAAACGATTTCAGATGATAGAAAGATGATTGAAGAAGGTATGCGAAATTCCATTGCTTCTACAGATACGGATGCTGTCATATTTTGCGGCGGCACCGGCATCGCCCCCAAAGACATCACCATCGAAGCCGTGTCACCCTTCTTAGAGAAAATCCTGCCTGGTTTCGGCGAGATTTTCAGGCGCTTAAGCTTTGATGAAATCGGTTCCGCGGCCATTTTGACACGCGCAATTGCTGGCGTAGCAAAGGGCAGAGCATTTTTCTGCATTCCCGGCTCTCCTGACGCTGTTAGGCTCTGCGTTGAAAAGCTTATATCAGCCGAAGCGAGTCACATCGTTAAGCATGCCCGGGAATAACGATGGTGCTTAAGGACAGATTCGGACGCCCCCTTCTCAACCTGCGTATAGCAATCACGAGACATTGCGATTTACGTTGTCAATTCTGTCACATGGAAGGTGAAGGGAAACCAGATGATAGGTTAAGCAGAGAAATGACGGTCGAGGAGATCGGTCGCATCGCAAAGATTGCTGCAGACCTGGGGGTTGCCAAGGTGAAATTGACCGGGGGCGAGCCGCTTGTTCGGAAGGACATCCTCGAAATCGTCGGAAGGATTTCTTCGACACGTAGCTTGTCAGATCTTTCTATGACGACCAACGGTGCGTTACTTGCCCCTCTAGCACATGAACTGCATGAGCACGGGCTGAAACGTGTTAACATCAGCCTTCCAACGCTGAATGCTGAGGTTTACCACAAACTGACTGGGGGAAGAATTGAAAATGTTTTGAGAGGCGTTGAAGCGGCGGTTGATGTTGGATTTTATCCGGTCAAGCTTAACATGTTGATCTTGAAATGCGTCAATAATTACGAGTTCCCGAGAATGTTGCGCTTCGCCGAAGAAATAGGAGCGATTTTGCAGCTGATAGAGCTTGAACCCGTAAATATTAATGACGAATACTATTTGGCCAACCACAAGGCATTAGACGAGTACGAAGGCATTTTGAGACAAAAAGCTGTGAAGGTCGAGACTAGACAGTTTATGCAAAACCGGCGCATCTATAATTTGCCAAATGTCAAAGTGGAAGTGATTCACCCAACGGAAAACACAGAGTTCTGCAGAAACTGCACGCGGCTGCGGGTCACTAGTGATGGGAAGCTCAAGCCATGTTTGATGAGAAATGATAACCTCGTGGACATTCTAACGCCCATGAGAAATGGAGCCGGTGACAACGAAATTGCACAATTGTTCGAGTTGGCAAACCAGAATAGAGAACCTCATAATGGCATTCAACAACAATCAGTAGTGATTTAGTCTGCGTTGCTCTATTCGGAGGCGCACATCATGTTAGAACACACGGCTAATAAGTACAGAATTTTCATGGGGTAACAATGTCTCCTTGATGAGGTTTCGAAGCGCAGTTCGAAAGGCAGATGCTTGACTGCGAAAACAAGCAGTACGTAGACAGTTTGGACCGCATTTACCGCAGTTCGACTATTCTGGCTTCGAGTCTTTCTGTGTCCAACAGCGCTATCGTTGATCTCCCAGTTAAATATCCGCAAACTTCGCCGGGATTAACTATCAAGGTTTTTCCTTTGCGGTAAATCTTGGCCTCGTGGGCATGCCCGTGGACTATCACGTCAAAGCCTCCGCTGTCAATCAACGCGTCAAGCAACTCTTCGTCGCTACCATGTAACAAGGCGATTTTGGCGTCGCCAAGGACCAGTCTTGCAAAGCTTCCACGTATCTCCAGATGCTTGTCCTCGCTGAACTTTCTCTTCAGGAACTCGTGATCGCCGTCATTGTTGCCGAAAACACCCACGAACTTGGCTTTCAGCTCTTTAAATCTAGGGATCACGAAGGGAGAAACGTAGTCTCCGGCATGAAGTACCAGCTCGACATTTTCATCATTGAACACTTTTATGGCTTTGTCGACCATGGGCAACCTATCATGGGTGTCCGAAATCAGACCTACCTTCAATTCTCTCACCGGATTCAAACTATTGATCTTCTTTGCAAATAAAGTCTTATTGAGTCTTCCTTGGAAATATAGAACGCACGTTAGGGATGCTATCCGAGGTTATTTTCCGACAAGGTCTGTGTTCTCTTCTTTTGCCTTATCCGGTTCTTTGACTTGCTCTTTGTCTATTCTTAGAAGCATTTCTTGAAATTCGCCAGTTTTCTCCTCACGGGCCATGTCCAGCGGGATCTTTTTCGTGTCTGAGTCATCAGTCTGGGGGCCAACTGCTCGTGAGGATTTATAGCATGCAATTCTGCCATAATTGCAGTTCGCGTTATTTGTTTATCGAGTTCTTTTTTCCCAATTCTGCCGAATTCGGCAAGAAGTCTTGAATGTCATTTCTTCGACCACAACCTCTGATCAATACCGTTTGTATGAGATTGAATCCCTGACAGGGTTTTTCGTGGACACGTACCTTTCTAGATCGTAAGTTTTCGGCGCGCGATATTTCTTGGAGCTAGAGGTTTGTTCTAGAGAATATTTCAGTCTTGGTAATAATCAGATCAGCGAAACACCGCTTAAAATGCCCCAGGACTCTTTCAGTTATAGAAAACAGTTCTGAAAGAGGGATATAGAGAATGAATCCATGGGGTTCGAATCCATCCGCCAAACGAAGGGACAAACTATACATCGTCGCGGAAATCTTGGAAATAGCGCGAGAAGGAACGCTGAAGACCCAAGTCATGTACAGGGCAAACCTAAGTTTCACACAACTCAATGAGTATCTTGATTTCATGCTGAAAATCAGCTTACTGGAGAAAGATGCCTCACACGGTAGAGAAATCTACAGAGCAACCGATAAAGGATTAGATTTTCTCCAACGTTATCGGGAGATAAACGAGTTGCTCAAAAGAGAAGACAACGGATATAGGAATGACGTAAAGGTTCCTCCTCCTCATTTGCTGAAGAGAAATTGACCTACGACTATGGTGTTGCTGATCCAGTCGTAGTAGGTGCGACCAAGGCTTTTGCTGAGGAATTCAGCCGTTATGTTCGCTTGGACAATGATGCGGTTGCCGTCTTGCAGAAACTTCACCGTAGGCACAAGCTTGGGTTGGTGTTCAATTTGGGCATTCTTGAATGTGGCAGGGAACTCGGAAAGATTCGGCCTTCGAGAGTGTTTTGATCGAGAGAGACTCACAAAGGCAGACGTCGGTATCAAACCAGACTCGATCATCAAGAGTCTAGCTGAGCTTCTTGGACTTCTTGAGGTCTGATGATTGAGTCACGCAACGTATATTAGAGTCGAAAGAAACGTTTATATCGGCTTAGATGCCTTCTGATCATTTTGGCAAATGATAGCCATGACCCGCAATTTTACGGCGGCGGCTCAACACCGACTGTAAAGGCGCATATCGCCCTAGAGGATGAGGATGGTTGGCCTCCAGTTGCGGGGACAAACATGTGGACCTGACATGCTAACGCGTTAGGTCTGAATTGGGCTTTGGCGTAAGTGGTTGTTTCCCTCTAAATCCAGTCGAATTTGCGGACGTACAGCCAAATTGCAAGTCTGGCTGTGGTCATCAAGGAGTATAACTCCGGTTGATCCTGCCGGACCCTACTGCTATCGGGATGGGGTTAAGACATGTTAGTCGTGCGTTTCCTAGCCATGGAGGAGACGCGGCGCACAGCTCAGTAGCACGTGGCTAACCTGCCCTTGGGACGGAAGAACCCCCGGGAAACTGGGGCTAATTTCCGATAGGTGATGATACCTGGAATGGTTTTTTGCTCAAAGGACGCTTAGGGCATGCTTCTAGGCGTTGCCCAAGGATGGGGCCGCGGCCGATCAGGTTGTTGGTGAGGTAACGGCTCACCAAGCCTTTAACCGGTGCGGGCCGTGGGAGCGGAAGCCCGGAGATGGGCACTGAGACAAGGGCCCAGGCCCTACGGGGCGCAGCAGTCGCGAAAATTTCGCAATAAGCGAAAGCTTGACGGAGCTATCCCGAGTGCCATCCGCTGAGGATGGCTTTTCCCTAGTATAGATAGCTGGGGGAATAAGGAGAGGGCAAGTCTGGTGTCAGCCGCCGCGGTAATACCAGCTCTCCGAGTGGTGGGGATGATTATTGGGCCTAAAGCATCCGTAGCCGGCTGGGCAAGTCCCCTGTTAAACCCAACGATTTAATCGTTGGTCTGCGGGGGATACTGCTTGGCTAGGGGGCGAGAGAGGCCGTCGGTATTCCCGGGGTAGGGGTGAAATCCTATAATCCCGGGAGGACCACCAGTGGCGAAGGCTGTCGGCTAGAACGCGCCCGACGGTGAGGGATGAAAGCTGGGGGAGCGAACCGGATTAGATACCCGGGTAGTCCCAGCTGTAAACGATGCAGGCTAGGTGTTA
>JBEKMQ010000002.1:0-304087 GCA_050008435.1 Bathyarchaeia archaeon | reverse complement strand
AATAGGTTCGCAGTCTAGCATATTTAATTTGTGTCAACCCAAGAATTTCGATTTGAATAACACAAAAACACATGCTATCACCCGACTGTTAACACGAAGACGAATCACCCGTCAAGTTACCAGAACCAGAATCCGCATTCTTTAATAACGCCATCGGCTTAAGCGAACTCTAAAAAACAGAAGAGGATAAAATGAAAAACAAACAGCTTCTCGCGATAACGCTGTTCGCCATAGCTTCAGTCTACATTATGTTTCCGATCGCCAACGCAGACACTCTGGCCAAAGAGGACTTCCAACTTGAAAGCTTCTCAAAAACCGTGGACTTCATGGACTACGCAAGAGCCTACACTAACCTTAGTGACTCACAGCCTCCGCCGAGCGATTACCATGCTTATGTATACATGAATTACATCAATACGAGCGGACTCCAACTGTTCTATGCCGGATTGGACAACGTAACATTCGGACGACTAGACAACATAACATTCACGACCCCCATGCAATCCTTCATCATACACTACAAGACCAACAACAACACACGCGACACGCTCTTAGCCTCAACCTTCCTCATGCTACTGGCCTTCAACGAGACCAGCAGTTCAATCTACCCGAATTCACCAGACATCAACGACACGCTCTGGGCATCCTTCAGCATGGGCCTCGACTTGAGCAACCTGGGCGCCGCACTTCCGGCTCTCAACAGCAAAATCGAGACGATTCCGTTGACACACTCGAACGACAAGCTCCAATGGTCATGGGGCATGACATACACGAACCTAACAGCTATGTGGTGGAAAACATCCATCGACCCGAACGATCCGCACTATGGGAACAATGAGCTAGCAGCCATAACGGTCTACGACGAACTCACGTTCAGATACAACCTGACCATGAACCCAACAGACCACACGGCAACTCTGACCGAGAATCACATAATCGGGAGAATGCGCAACCTCTTTCGTCCCCTACTGGGGCCACTACTTTGGGTTCACTACAATAGCACAGGATCGTACGTAGGTGACCTGAAAACAGGCAACGACACCGTGTACGACTTCATCGAAAAAAACGGAATCAAAATGAGCATAGTAGACTATCAAACATCAATTGTAGCCAACCACGAAACCTACAGCGAAACAGCGAACGGCCAAAACGTAACAGACACTGAAACCCAAGTCGCAAACACCACAGTCAGCACCTACACGGATGACGGCGAAAAGATCAGCGACGCCAACTTCGGCGTGAAAGACACATACAAGCTCTTCAACTACACGTCTGACCCGACAGAACAAAACTATACTAGCAACGAAGCAACGGCCAGAACGGCCAGCGCCGCAGGCTTCGCGGGGGACACAGACCTCTTCAAATATCACATAGGCCTGATGAAATTACTCCCGTTAGTCGTTGCTCACATGTACCCAGGGCTCTACGCAAGAGCCAGAGAAACCTTAACGAACATGACACGAGCCAACTACTTCTACATCATAGGCTACGGAAACTACAGCGGCTACCGCATCGAACACGACCCCACCCTGACCATCTACCTATCAACACCAACGACAGGCACATCTACGCCGCCCAACATAGGAGGCATAATAATCGTCGGCATAATCGTAGTCATAATCGCAGTTGCCGCAGCCATTACACTCCGCCAAAGAAAACCAAAAACCCCAATTGGACCGCCCGCACAGCAACCGCAAAACTAAAACACAACCATCCCTTTTTCTCCATAACCCCATTTTCTAGGCAGCCTAGCTTCTTCTCAATACACCAAGTATTTTCAAGTAAGCCAAAACGACCGGTTTCCACAGTCGCCTTCCGTTGCAGGCCACTATGTAAAACCATGGGCTCACAGAGGATATGATGTCGCGGGTTAGTACTATTCAGTGAGCGAATGATGCCAGTTAATTATGTATTCGGGCAGTTTCAAACCCCTCTCGCCCAATCTTTCAACAAGCTTCACCGGCAGGGGGCTCAGAACATACGCCGCCCTCATGTAGAACCTCCGAGGCTGCCCCAGCCGGGACTCCTCCTCAAGAACTATTCGAAGGTCTGACTTTTGCGTAAGAGTCGATTTTTCCGTGCCAGTGATCGACAAGACCATCCCGTTCATCTTCTTCAGAATGTCACACCAGGAAATAACAGGTTTCGTCTCCCCAGAGAATGAAAGAAGGATCTGCACGTCGCCCGGCCTTGGAGGCGGCGTGTTCACACCTCTGGCTATGTACACGGCGTCTCCCAGAGTGCTCTTGAGGTGAGACAGTCTTATCGCGGTCATCTTGACTATCTCGCTCGCCGTGCCTTTCCCACCTAGGAAGACGCTTGTCCGTCTTTCCAAGAAGTCGACTAAACGCGAGTACGTTTCAGACTCAACTATCGAATCAACCATCGGACCCAGCTTGACGAACTCTTCATGGCAGAGTCCAATGACGTCGCCCGCGTCCAAGTTCCGAAATATGGCCTCTGTCATCATGGACAAGAGAAGAAGGCTGCCCAACTCGAAGATGTCGCCCATGATTCCCACCTTGCTGTAGTCGAACGAAGGCTTTGCTCTTCCCCTCCCCCTTAACTCGATAACATGCCCATACTTTGACACTATCTCCGCTAGCGGAGACCTCACCCCCGAAGTAATGAGGCCCATGGAAAGCTTCGATGCCCCTTTTTCATCAATATACTTCGAAAGATCCTGCGCCATCACCAAAGGGTCCCCGGACACGCCGCTCCCAGAATTCATCAGCAGCAGAGTCTTATTGTACCGCCTCTCAAGCTCCGCCGCCGCGTCATACATGTTCTTCCCCGGGAAACCCGGATCATCCGGAGTCAACACAACCTTGTTCCGCCAACCAGTCTGGCTGATCGCAATCTGACTCATCGCCGCATTGAGAGAATATAGGGACCTGCCTGACCCACCGCAGACCACGCAGTCAGCCGACTTCAAATCCTCATACAAAGGCGACAGGTCGCCCCTCTTCAGACTGAGAATATTGTCCCTGATCCTGTTGATGTACCCAATGCGGCAGACCTTGCTCTTGATCTTCCCCACCGATTTTATCACAGAATCGGTCAGGCTATATTTGCCTTGCGTGCACGTCCAAAAAAGCGTCAAGGTACCGCGCGTTAGATCATGGAACCCAATATTCGATTCCCCTCATCTGAAGTACTGAAGCCAAAATAGTGGAAGTAGCCCGTCTCTTCAACTCATCCAAGAAGCATGGAAAAACTTGGGAAGTTGAAGTTACCGCGGTCACCATCACTTAAGTTAACCTCCTAGAAACAGAGGGAACAGCCCAGAGAATGGGCGTAAAATTCAGAGCAAGAGAATAAGTAACCGGACGTTCAGGAAACCAAACCGAGAAAGGTCACCTCAAACTCGTGTGGGCAACGACTCAATTCTTGCTGACCGTTCTCTGCAAAGCGTTAACGACGTTCTGCCTGCCCATCGCAAGAAAGTAAGGACCTAGCCTGGGTCCCTGTGGCACGCCGAGCAAAATCGTGTACAGCAACTTAAAAAAGTCAGCCGGCTGCAAATTATGCTTCTTCGCAACACTAAATATTGCATTCTGTATCCTTCCAGGCTCATCCTCAACGTTCAGGATTCCTATGAGCTCTTCAACAGATGCCTTCTCCCCAGTTGTGAGGCTTATACCCGTTTCCTTGATCTCCTCAAAATCCTTTGTCCAGTTGAACGCATACCATATCCGCTTCTTCAAACCCTCATCAAGACCTTGACCCTTCGCCAAATATCCATAAGCCTGAAGCTTCTCCTCGATGAACCCCCATTCTCGACCGTCGGGCGCCATCTTCGACAAAAAGGTCAACAGATTATACGGTACATGAACGCTTGGCTTGTGCGGAGTCTTCATCGCAAAACAATAAGCATACAAGCCTCTCAGTCTAGCCTCACGCTCATCCTTCGCGTTCTTTACGCCGAAATACAGATCCTCCAGAAAGTCAAGTTCATTCATGTAGGCCGGGATGTCAGTCACGTCCAAAGCCCTGGCACCGACGAACCTCTTCAGCAAGAGCAGCATAAGCGATTGAGGCGAACCGTACTTGAACCACGTTTGCGGCGTAAAAACCACGCCAGCCGACTTAGACAGCCTCTTGCCACTCTTATCCAAGAACAGCTCATACCGCGCGTGAACAGGCGGCTCCCAACCGAGAACTTCTCTACAGATCCGATCGTTCACACGTACAGAATCAGCAACTTCCTTCCCGAACGCTTCGAACCTGATGTCTAAAGCCTTCCACCTGACCGCAAACTCTCCCTTCCAGCTAAGCTTACCCTCGCCTTTCCGATAATCAACTTCGCCCTTGTGTCCGCACCCTTCAAGCCACCTTCCTTTAACCTCCATGCCCTCGCAAATATACAAGACCTTGTTTTCGTTCGCCAAGAACTCCGTTGCCTTAGTCGTGTAGATGCGCCCACAATTCTCGCAAACGGCAAAATAGGGCAGGGCCTCGAGAAACTTCTCCTGACCGACCTCTTCTTTCACGATCTCGCCTATCTTCTTTGCATTCAGCAAGATCGTCTTGATCTCAATGTTGAACAGCCCCGTCCGGTAGACCTCGGCACCCGACATGAACCTGTACTCTATGCCACAATCATCAAGAGCCTCACGAAGCAGAAGCGCCATGTGCTCGCCGTAGCTGCCATGACAACCATAAATGTCCGGAATATCCGTAACAGGTTGGCCCACATGTTCCTCCAAAGACTTCGGCAACCCAGCAGGAACCTTCCTCAACCCGTCTTTATCATCAGCGAAGGCAATAAGCTCAGAGTTGAACCCCTGCTCCCTCAGAGCCAGAGTAACCGCAAAAGATCTCGCAGCATCGCTCACGTTGCCGATGTGCGGGAGACCAGAAGCCGCAATCCCCATCTCAGTTCTAACTGAATCCAAGCTCCGACCGAGCCTCCGCTCCCTCTCAACGATTTTCGAGGCCATCTTGTCATACCAAGTACCGAGACCGATCAACTTTCCACTCATCCTAAACCCTGATCTCCCATAGCATACGCCCACATAAAAATAAAAACGTTACACCACTCGAGCCGCTGTGCATCACTATCGCAGGGGATCGAAATATGCCTTGAGCATCTACAGTAAGAAGGAACGTCACATAATTATTTTGGCACAGCAAAGAAAAGGGGAAAGCGGGGTTACTTGATTTTTGCTCCACAGTTCGGGCAGAACTTGGTTCCAACCGGAACATCAGTCTGGCATTTTGGACATTTGACGGTGGCAGTAGCCACGGGAGTAGTAGTAGCAGCCTGCAATGGACTTCCACAGCTAGAACAGAATTTCGACCCAGCCGCGTTCAACGTTCCGCACTTGGGACAACTGATACTGCCTGCCTGAAGAGGTGCCCCGCAGCTACCGCAGAACTTCGATGTTTGCGGGTTCTGGAAGCCGCATTTCGGGCACAGCACCGTTGCCTGCGCTGGAGCTTGTTGCTGTTGGAACAATGGCGGAATTATCATTGCGCCGGCCCCGATGGCCGCTCCGGAACTCTTTCCCAGACTCTCACTCGCCTTCTGAACCGTTTCCATCCTGAGAACGTCTCCGGCCCCTACCCCAGTTCTTATGTAGAAGAGTCGGTCTCTCCATTCGGGTGTTGTGTCTAGACCCTCAAACTTCACGTCTATCAGTTCAAGGCCGATGCGCGAGAAGGGGTCGAAGAGCATGTTCTTCGATAGAAAACTTGTATCGTCGAGTTTCCCGTAAACATCTGCAAGCGAGTACTGACTAAGCGTGTCTATGAGTCTCTGGTTGAAGTATCCTCTCAAGAAATCCTGTAGAGCCGCTGTGTTGAAGGCTCCTTGTCCTGCCACGACCTCATTTACGAAGAGGTCCACTTCTTCTACTCTGAACCAGAATCCGCCGAAGAACTTCAAAGGAGCTAACTCCTTCGTTTGACCCTGCGCTCCGAACTTCCCCTGGAACTGTTTCAACGAAACGAAAAAGATAGTCGATGTGAACGGGGTCCTACCGAACCCGGCGAGCTTCGACAGGATTTTAGTCAACAAAGGAAGATTCAGAGTTGATAACACGTGGCGCCCGGCTTTGAAGACGTCGTATGCCTTTCCATCCCTGAAGAAGACCGCGGCTTCGTATTCATGGACGATAAGGTTGTCTCCCCAACCGATCTCTTCGCTTGGATACTTCCAAACGATGTCTCCTTCTCCAGCTCCGACCCATTCGATAACTTTTGGCATTCATACTTCACCTCCTTCTGATCAATTCCTCATGCATTCAGCATGTTCAACCTTGTAACCCTCTGAGGATACCGGACCTCTCATCAATAAACCTGTCAAATTCGTCAACCTTTGAGATTAGCGCGTCCATCGCGGTGACCCACTCTTCAGCGCCTGGTTGGATGCCGGCTACCTTGTCAACATCGGCCCTTATCGATTCGGCTTTCTCTATCAGACCTAAGTCATATTGTACGACGCTGTTGAGCTTATCCTCCCTGACCCTAATGGCATCGAACATTCCAGCATATCCCACGACGGCCCTGTCAACTCGCTGAGTAAGCCGGTCAAGGCGATACGTAAACGTGTCAAACCTGTACGCGTCTTCGCTCGAAAGCTTCTGTACGGCCGCTGGATCCGCAAGACGCCTCCTGAAGGTGGTCTTTGCAGTCTTGAGCCTGTTCACAACGTCCATCCTGACGAGTCTGTCGCTCTCTCTTCTCATCTCTTTCTCTTTGTATCCCCTGTATCCAGGGACGTATCCCATTATTCTCTCCAGGAGACCCCTATCTTCTTGAACCTTCTCGGTATAGTCTTTTCCACTCATCGCCTACCCCTCCAGTACGTTGCTACACCTATGATAACGAGAGTTATTAAAAGAATTCCGACGATGACCAAAGGGTTTATCACTGCATAGAGTCCCGAGATTAGAGCAACCGCGAATATTATGGTGCCCCATGTTAAGTAGTATGTGAAGTCTCTGCCAGTTGCAAATGCGTAGACAATCGTGTACAGTCCCCATGGACCCAGTATCAACGCGACGAAATAGTAAAAAGTGAAGTAGGCCGGATTCAAGCTGAACAAAACAACCGCGACGCCTATTGAAGCAACCAAGATGGCAAGCGAGCCCACGCCGTATCCCAGTGGTCGACGACTTGAACTCTTGGTTTCCATGTGATCTTCACACTCGATTTCGGTCTATAATGAAAACTGTTGCTTTTAAAGTTTCGTCACAGTATTCCAAAGTGTGTTGCCGGTATGCTGCCCTTGATCACGGTCCCGGTTGCTCCGTCAGCCAGCAGCTGATAGCTCTCACCCTTGTACTCGTACTTTACGAACCATACTGGAGCATGTAGGTAAACTGTCTGCTGCACCTTGATGTCAGTCTTGATATCGATGATCTTGTCGATGTCCTGCTGAGACAGAAAACGATGCTGAGCATCGATCTGTTCTTTTGCGAGTTCCACGGCTTCATCCTTTTCGATTTCACTGTTGAACACTTTGGCGAAGCCTTCAATTTTCCTAAAATCATACGGGATTTTCCCTTCCAACGGCACGTTATAGTCCCTTGTCGGAAATTCAGTCGCCTTCCTCGCAAGTATGAGCCAATTATATTCTTTCTGTATCTTTCCTTCCTTGACCACTGCGGGGGTGATTCGTTCAAAAATCCCTTTGTAGCTGCTTTCAGCCTCTACAGAGACGACCCAAAACGGCAAGTAGATCAGGTTCTTCTCGGTGATCTTCGCCTTCTTTGCCAGGTCTTGAGGCTTCAGGAACCCTTCGCGCATCCAATTTCTAATAGGCTCCTCTACCTGTGTCTGGTCATAGCTGTTCAGCAATAGGGAGTGTTCATAATCGAAGGTCTTTCCAGTTTCTATAACGACGGTGTACCCGCAGTATTTGCAGGTGGCCAGTATTTCGCCAGGTCTGAATTCTATGGGAGCGCCACAATGAGGACACTTTATCTCTTCAACGACTGACATGTGCTCACGCCTTCGGCTTTTCCCTCTTCAGTATTTCTCTTGCCACGATCACGCCTGATGCTGAAGCCTGAATGAGGCCTCTTGTGACGCCTGCACCATCGCCGACGGTGAACATGTTTTGAACTTTGGTCTCCAGACAGTTGGTGAGCTGAAGCCTTGAAGAGTAGAATTTCACCTCGATGCCGTAGAGCAACGTATCTCTTGAATGTATTCCGGGGGCGAGCATGTCTAGAGCCTGAAGCATTTCCCTGATATCTGCAAGATAGCGGTATGGCAGAACAAAGCTCAAATCACCTGGAGTTGCATTCTTCAACGTAGGCTTCACGACGCTTCTTTCGATCCTCTCAGGCGTCGATCTTCTTCCCGACTCCAAGTCTCCTAAGCGTTGGATTATTACTCCACCGCTGAGAAGGTTCGAAAGCCTAGCCACATATTTTCCGTAGGCTATAGGCTCCTTGAAGGGTTCAGTGAACGACGTCCTCACCAGAATAGCAAAGTTGGTGTTCTCAGTCTTCTGCTCTGCATAGCTCTGACCGTTGACGGTCAAGACGCCATCGTAGGATTCCGTTATGACTTGCCCGTAGGGTGCAACGCAGAAGGTTCGAACCTCATCATCGAAAGACTTTGAGTAGTATATGAGCTTCGGCTCGTAAAGAACGTTTGTCAACTCCTCCATAACGGACGCCAAGACTTCAACCCTTATTCCAATGTCAACCGGGTTGTTCAGCGTCTTCAGTCCAAGCCCCTGTGCTTCTGTTTGAAGCCACTCAGCGCCGCTTCTTCCAGGCGCCACGATCACGTATTTGCTGAAGAACCTTTCGCCACCGACAGTCTCAACGCCTTCGATGGTGCAGTTTTTCACGATGAGACCCTTCACATCCGTCTTGGGCCTGAATTCGATCTTACTGTTCAATTCTTGCCGCATTTTTCGAAGAGTCTCGGCACACCACTCGGTGCCCATGTGGCGGATTTCCTGACGAATGAGCTTCAAACCTGCTAACGATGCCTTTCGCTCGATCTCGTCTATCCGCTCAGTATCTCCGCCGTAGGTACGCTCTGTTGCGCCGAATTTTCTGTACATGCTGTCAGCGTAGTTTACGAGTTCCTCAAGCTCCTTCACCGAGACGTATTGCGTGAGCCAACCGCCGACTTCGGTCGATAGCGTGAGCTTTCCATCGCTGAAGGCCCCGGCTCCTCCCCAGCCGGACAGAACCGTGCAGGGGTCACAGTGCACGCATTCAAAACCGCGGCTTGATGGGCATTTGCGCTGGTTTATGTCTTGTCCCCTGTCCAGCATCAGAACGTTCAAATGGTTTTTCGCGGTAAGCTCAAGAGCGGAGAATATTCCCGCGGGGCCAGCGCCCACGATTATCACGTCATATTTCAAAGGGTTTATCCCCGTAAGACCCGAAAGATGATGTAACAACCTGCATATATTTCTAGCGAGCAGCCAATGTCCGAGGCGTCGAAGATCATTTTTCCTTTATGGGCACAATACACAGAAACCTCAACATTTTCGAGCCGTTATTCTTGAACTGATGCTTCTCATTCGGTGCAACGAAAACCACGTCTCCAGCCTTGAATCTTCTCTCCTTGTCCTCGCCAACAACGACTCCGCCGCCCTCCAGGATGAAGACTTCATGCTCCCAAGGGTGTGTGTGCAGGGGACTATTCCCCAAAGGCTCCATTTCAAACATTCGCATGGCAAAGCTCGGAGCCCCCATTTCTCTAGTAATGAGCCATCGCACTCTCAATTTAGATGCGCCTTCGTCCGCTTCCTTGGCTTCAACCTGCTTGTAATCAAATACTTTCATTCAATCCAGCCTTCTCTACACTGAGATTTTGAACTGTTAATCCTTTATTGCCTCTATGAAGCTCATCACGTTCCAAAGCTTTACTCTAGTGTACTGAGGCATGTTTGGATCTTGCAGAATCTCATCTAAGAGCGAAATTGCATTCGAGGCTCTGACGGCCGGAGTGTACTCGGTTCCTTGCAGAGCCGCGATCGAATCTTTCGCCGTTCTTCTTATGTTTCTCGGCGTGGTAGTGTCCTCAGCGACTTGCCCGAGCACGCCGATCGCCTCCTTTATCCGCTCCTCATACTCCTCCATTTTCTTCTTCCTAACCAAATTCGTCACCTTACCGCTCTTCGAGATAATCCTGTTATATAAGCCCTGATACCTATTTACTTTGAGGTTTTAAAACTTGTCGCGGAAAACAACAGACGAGCCTCACATCAAGCGAATGGCAGATCTACTTCGTCAGGGCTCAACCCTTACGGAATTAGCGTGCCCCGCGTGCTCTTCTCCGCTGTTTAGGCTGAAGGATGGAGACTTATGGTGTGGAAAATGCGAAAGGAAAGTGATAGTTGTGAAGCAAGGAGAAGAACCCACGAGGGTGACAGGCTCCATGGCTTTGGAAAGCTTGGAAGCCACGCTTCTGGTTAAGGTACAAGAAATTCAAGGCAAGATGCAAAAAGAGGACAACCCAGAACAACTGCAGAAGCTTGGCACGACACTCTCAGGACTTCTTGAAAACATCGACAAAATTAGAAAAATCAAAAAAACCTGACTGAAGATCAAAACATGCTCGGCGTCTACGACGGTTTTCCTGCAACCGTGCATAAGATTATGCACTTTGGAATATCAATCTCAAACAGGAGCCTGCAGCAGAAGCTCGTCAAAAGCCTTCAAGCCCTTAACAAACAGGCTTTCAGCCTAGAAAAACTCGCTGATTTGTCGGTTCCTGGATTTCAAGCAGTCTTTGAGTTCGGAATTGCTGAAGCCGACGGCTTCAACTACCTGGATGAGGACGAAACCAGAGGAGCCTTGAAAGCGATAGTCAAGAAGCCCTTGCAGACGATGGACCTCTTTTGCGTTGTGCGCTGTCACAGGTCAGTTCCGGAGAAGAGGGCATCGTTGAAGTTTGATTATTTTATGATCCGTTTCATGTTCAACGAAGGCCTGATGGACGCATACGCGTTCCATGAAAGAGGGCCAAGGTATACGTCGCCGGAGGACATAATCAACGTAGTAGTCAACAAGGTCAACGAGGCATCTTCGAAGAAGGTGATCACGGAAGTTTTCTAGCGAGTCTTTCCGAGAAAGACCAAGACGACCTTCAAGATGTCGTCAGCGACCTTCTTCTCGGAAGCGTTCCCATCGATTAAGATGAGTTTCCCTTCTTTCACAAAGCTCAGGTACACTTGCCGCACTCTTCTTTGGGTCTCCAAATTCTCCATGATAGATCTCTTGGGCTTCAACCTTTTGGTGGCGACCTCAGGCAACACGTCAATGAAGACAGCCAGATCTGGATGGATAGCATACTCATTCACCTTTTCGATCCACGCTAAATCCACTCCTGTTGCTCCTTGGTAGGCGAGGGATGAATAGACGTAACGGTCGGAGATCACGAGTCTTCCCTGATTGATCGCTGGAAGAACCTCATTTTCAACGTGTTCAAAGCGATCTGCGGCAAACAACAATGCTTCGACGATGCTTGGCAGGCGTTTTTCAGCGTTCAAACAGTATTGCTTGATGAACCTTCCGATTTTTCCATTGCTCGGCTCGGCCGTGTAGACGGCTCTGTATGTCTTTTTCAGTCTCTCTGCTAGCAGTTTTGCCTGTGTTGTCTTTCCGCAGCCGTCTAAACCTTCGAGACATATGAAAAAACCCTTTTTTCGCATGGTTTCACCCTCAAGGACAAGGTGCTAGGCATTATAAGACTGAAGATGAATTAATAATTATTCGATTAAAGAGTCGGGGAAGCTAGAATGCCTGAAGCTTACTGGGGCGAAATAAAAGATCCTGTGCACGGCTACGTCTACATAACTGAACGAGAGAAGGAAATCATCGACTCCTACCCTGTTCAGAGACTCCATAGGCTTCGGCAACTTGCAGGCTCAGAATACGTGTATCCGGGAGCAAACCACACGCGTTTTGAACACTCAGTCGGCGTCATGTATCTGGCAGGCAAGGTGACTGAAAACCCCAACGTTTCAAGACTCGTGAGCAAGAACGAAGCCGAAACCGTCAAGATTGCAGGCCTACTTCATGACGTGGGCCACGGCCCCTTCTCGCATGTTTTTGAACAGCTACTTGATCGAGAACTCGGTAAAACGCATGAGGACATGACTCAATGGATAATAGAGAACAGTGAATTAAAAGACACGCTGCGAAGGAACGGCTATGACGCTGAAGAAGTTGGAAAGCTGGCGACAGGAAAGCTTCACAAGCCTAAGAAAGCCTTCCTGGATCAGATCATAAGCAGCGCCGTCGACGTGGACAAACAGGACTTCATCGTCAGGGACACGCTTCACACCGGAGCGCAGTACGGGTTCATTGACATTTTTCGCCTGATCCACGCCCTAGACGTGCTTGACGAAGACCTAGCCATAGACTTGGGAGCACTCTCAGCCCTTGAGTCTCTCATAATAGCCAGAATAGAGTCATTCAAAAGCATATACTTCCACCGCGTAGGCAGAGCAGCCCAAATAATGCTCGCCATGGCCATGGAAAAAGCAAATGGCGAACTTGGGCTGACACGCTTCAGAACTCCGGAGGAATACATGGCCATGGACGACTACACCGTCTGGACGATGCTGAAAAACTGTGAGAAATCAGCACAGATCATAAGAAACCTCGAGAGACGAAGAATGCTCAAGTGCGCGTACGAGAGAACCTTCTACGAAAGGGACACCATGATTTCAAACATCTTCAGCCGCGAAACCCACAGAAGACAACTCCAGGAAGACATAGCGAAAAAGGCAGGAATCGAAACCGAGAATGTAATAATCGACGTTCCCACGGTTCCATCTGTACCCTATTACCACACGGCTCTCTTAGAACCGATGGAGGTCCCAGTGTTCTACAGAACGCAGAGCGGTGACAAGGTTCCGCAGCGCCTCAGCGAAATATCGAAAATCTTTGAGACTCTCAGAGGCTTCATCAACATACTGCGCGTCTACTCTGACGAGAAAAACCGAGAAAAAGTCAGCCAAGCAGCATCGAAGATCCTGGGAGAAATCCCCTCAACAGCAAGGATATCCTACTGAAGTGCCTTGAATGCAAGGAACAATCTTAAGAGGCCGAGCCATAGTCGAAGGCCACTGCAGAGCAGAAGCACTGGTCTCCACGAAACCGATAAGCTTCCTAGGAGGAGTTGACCCGGCAGACGGCAAGATAATCGAGAAGAACCATGACCTATGCGGGCAATGCATAAAAGACAAGATCTTATGCTTCCCACACGGCAGCGGTTCAACGGTCGGCAGTTACGTGCTATTCTCTTTAGCCAAGAAGAACCTGGCGCCAATGGCCATAGTCAACCAGACGGCTGACCCCGTGGTCGTAGTCGGAGCGATAATAGCCGACATCACGATGGTCGACCAAGTCGACATTAAACAGATCAGGTCAGGAGACCTCGTCGAGGTCAATACAGCAAAGGGCACGGTCAAAATCTTGGAACGAAGAGGAAGCTGAACATGTACCTGACGAAGGAGGAGGAACGAAGCTACACTGGCGAATGCGGCTGGGCAGATCAGAAATGCATGGAGATACTGGTCCGCCTAGGCGAACTCTTCCACGCGACAAGACTGATCCCGATAAGCTCAGCCCACGTTTCAGGAGTTTCATACAAGACCCTCGGCGACGCGCCCACAGAATATCTGGAAGCCTTGGCAAACGGTGGCGCACAGGTGAAAGTGAAAGCTACGCTGAACCCACAAAGCCTCGACCGTGAGTACTTGGGGAAGAAGTATGAGGCATGCCTGCGAGACAAACAGTTGAGTATTCTTCGACAGTTTGAAAGGATGGGATTCGCTCAGTCCCTGACGTGCACGCCATACTATCTGGAAAAGCAGAAACGCGATGCTCACCTTGCCTGGGCTGAATCTTCAGCCGTAGTCTATTCCAACTCCGTTCTTGGAGCATGGACAAACAGGGAGGGCGGACCGAGCGCCCTCGCGGCGGCAATCATCGGAAAGACCCCTGACTATGGAATTCACAAGGCTGAGAATCGACAGCCCACCGTCCAAGTCAAAATTGCTAGGCACCTGAAGAACGAGACAGAATTCGGCGCGTTGGGAGCATACCTGGGCAAGATTTTAGGAGACAGAATCCCGGCTATCCAAGGTCTGGAAGGAGCTGCAAAAGACAGCCTGAAACAACTAAGCGCGGCGCTTGCCTCAACAGGCATGGTTAACATGTTTCGCTTCGCAGACGAGAGCCATTCGAAAAAGCTGCAGACAGAAGAAAAGATAGTCGTAGAGACCGAAGACATAAGAAAGGCAGCCCAAGAATTGTCGACGGCATCGACGGAAAAACCAGATCTTGTCATGATAGGCTGCCCACACTGTTCACTGAACGAAATCAGAAAGGTAGCAAGCCTCATCGGAGATAAAAAGTTCAGAGACGAAACAGAATTCTGGGTTTGCACATCGCAGTGCGTCAAGCAGAGAGCGCAGCCCTATGTCAGGAAGATTGAGAGAAGCGGCGGGCACGTGCTGGAAGGGGTATGCACCGTTGTTTCATGGACCGAAAGACTGAAAATAGAGACAATCATGACGAACTCTGCGAAAACAGCTCATTATGCACCGACCTTAAGCAAAGCGGATGCGATACTCGCAACAAAAGAAGAGTGCCTGAAAGCAGCCCTCAGACGGTAAGCTTTATTCGCACGAAGAGACACTCTGCATGATACCTCGGGCTATCGGGCTCCGGTAGTATAGCCCGGCCAAGTATTCCGGCCTTTCGAGTCGGAGACCCGGGTCCAAATCCCGGCCGGAGCACCAATTCAGTGGCAAATTTTCACATTTCGTGTACGTCGCCCCAACATTGATGCGAATAGCGCTGTTGGTCGTCTTCATAAATTCGTTTATTGGTGACATTTGTGCCGCAGGTTGTTGTTTCTAGGACACGTTTGGATCATGCACAACACTCAAGGAGTAGGCGGTGCGCACACGCATATGCACCCAAGACGTCGCCAGAATCAGCACAAGATCACATCTGAAGCGCATAACACTAAGGAAAACCATGAGAGAGAGCAGATTCACGCGACAGAGACTGACTTCGAGAGTCCTGAAGGTCGGTTTGATTTGAAGTCCTGACCGCAAACATGGCTGATCTTGAAGTCGTGGCAGAAAACCTGAAAAGCTGATTTGCCAAAGGTTCTCTGATGAAATATTCATTCAAAATAGCCTCAGCGTGGGGAATACCCATTGAACTCCACATAACCTTCATTCTGCTGATGGCGGCGGTTCTCATCCTAACCTTTCCACAACTGTACTTTTTCATTCTCATCCTGTTTCTTTTCGTCTTCGTCGTTGTTCACGAATTGTCCCATTCACTGATTGCGAGACGCTACAACATCAACGTGCGCAAAATCGTCCTATACCCGATCGGCGGAGTCTCAGAGATCGAAGAGATCCCGGAGAACCCAAGAATAGAATGGCGCGTGGCCATAGCCGGGCCACTCGCAAGCTTTCTCATCGGCGGAATTCTTCTCCCTCTAAGCCTAATACTAGCGGCAGGGACACATTTTGCGCCCTCATTGGCGATTACTGGAAATCTCATGTATGATCTTGGAACCCTCAACATCATCCTCGGAGCCTTCAACCTGATTCCAGCATTTCCCATGGACGGTGGCCGCGTTTTCAGGGCCTTGCTGGCTGAAAGAATGAAGTTTTCAGACGCTACAAAATACGCCGCGTTCATCGGAAGGCTACTGGGAATATTCATGGCTGTTTTCGGGATTCTCTACAACCTGTGGCTCGTGATAATAGGCGTGTTCATATACATAGGCGCCTCAGAGGAGACGGAACAAACTATAGTTTCTACTACCCTAGCCAGAGTCCGAGTTAATGATGTCATGTCCTCAGAAGTTGCGTCGGTTGGGCCTGAAACTAGTCTCGCCGAGGCTCTTGAAATCATGTTGAAGGCACGGTACCATGACATTCTCGTTCAGAAAGACGGAATATTTCAAGGGGTCGTAACGTGGAATGAAATCATGAAGATCAAACCAGAACAGAGAGCGCAGCAGCGGGTCGCGCAATTGCCCACAAGGAGGATATCAGTTTTCGCTGATGAATCGATCCTTGAAGCTTATAGGTTGATGACACGAGAAAAAGTTGACCTCGTTCCGGTAGTCAATAGGGAAGAACCGAATAAGATTGCAGGCGTCGTCACCAGCGAAGGCGTGGCTAGCGCCTACGAAAAAGCGAAGGCCTTACGATAGACCGTTGGCTGGAATCCGATTCGTGCAGATTAAAGATAACGGCTACGCCTGAAGACGATCTCCGCTCTGTTTGAGATTCACACAAAACTCATATACAGGCTGACTCTATCGGTTTATTCTTCAAAACTGATGGCGATTAGGAATGACGGAAAACCTTCTTACAAGCTATAAGAAACTCATGGAGAGAGCCAAGGAAATCATCGTTTTCTATTCGACTAAATCAATTATGGAGTGGGACATGGAAACGAAGATGCCGCCAAGAGGAATTCACTTGAGAAGCGAACAACTGGCCCTGCTAAGCGGCATACAACATAAGATGGAGACCGCGCCGGAAATAGGAACCTTGCTGAATGCCATAGAGAACCACAAAGACTACGACACGCTAGACACTGTTCAAAAGAGAAATGTGTACCTGACGAGGAAGAACTATGAAGAACAGACGAAACTTCCAGAAGAACTTGTCAAAGAAATGGCAAAACAGCATGCCATCGCAATAGACGTTTGGAAGAAAGCCAAAGCTACTAGGAAATTTAGCATGTTCAGACCTGAACTCGAGAAGAACATTGAATTATCGAAGAAGGCCGCAGACATCCTCATGAAGGTAAAGAAGACAGTCACACCATACGATGCGCTAGTTGACATTTTCGAACCAAGGATGACTGCAAAAGAAATCACCAGAGTCTTCAACGAGCTCAGAGAAGGCCTAGTTTCACTGCTGAAAAAATGCGAAAACTCGCCGAAACAGCCAGACGTAAACTTTCTCAGCCGCAAAATGCCGATAGAAGTGCAACGCAAAATAGCAGTGGCCCTAGCGGAGTCCGTTCAATATGACGTCACGTCGAAGAACGCAGGAGGAAGAATAGACGAGACCGAGCATCCCTTTACAAACGGCTACTATGATGACGTGCGAATAACAACACACTATTACGAAAAAATGTTTGCCTCATCCATCTTTTCAGTACTGCATGAAGCAGGACATGCCCTATACGAACAAGACCTCAATCGCAAATGGTTATATCAACCAGTAGGCACAGGCTGCTCCTCAGGCTTCCATGAATCCCAATCGCGCTTCGTAGAAAACATCGTTGGCAGATCGAGAGAATTCTGGGTCTATTTCATGCCCAAGCTGAAGAAGCTGACCGGAAAAACGTTGTCAGACGTGAAGGTGGAAAAGTTTGTCCACGCCGTGAATCTGGTCAAGCCGTCAAAGATTCGTGTCGAAGCAGACGAGGTCACTTATGGACTTCACATAATAGTGAGGTTCAACATCGAGCGAGACCTTTTCGCCGACAAGATAACGACGAAGGAGCTTCCTGAAATATGGAATCAAAACTACAAGGATTATATGGGCTTGAAAATAGAAAACGACTCTGAAGGCGTTATGCAGGACACGCACTGGGCAAACGGTTACTACGGCTACTTCCCCAGCTATGCCCTGGGCAACATCTATGACGGACAATTACTGGCAGCAATGGAAAAAGACCTGCCAAACTGGCGGAAACAGATCGAAAAGGGCAGCTTCACAAAGACGAAACAATGGCTGGTCAAAAACGTCCATGACCAAGGAAACCTGTACGACCCGCCAGAACTGATTAAGAAAATCGCTGGAAAAGGACTCACCGTAAAACCATACTTGGATTATCTCAACGGCAAATACTCAAAACTCTACGATTTCTAGCTTTCCCTTTTTCTCAAAGCCCCATAAACTCCCAAAATCAAATAGGCGATGATCCCAGCGACGATCAGGAAGAGGCCGCTCCATCCTGAAACCTCATCGTGATAGTTGGCCCCATATAGAAACAAAACAATCCCTAGAATCACGACAAACAAGATCGCAAGACTCTTCCACGACATGCCAAACGCGCCTCGAACAGGATCAAATCTGAAACGCCTCCAAAGTATATAGCCTTGTCGACGAACAACCGAATCAGACCACTGCTTGGCCAAACCTCAAGGGCCTATGATCGACGCAAACCATACGACACATGCCGAAATCACTAGGCATCCGACGCCAAAACGACAGATTAGTGCAGATTCACAGCCTCACTGACCCACACCCTAAGCCAATCCGACAGATTTATATATAAGAAACGTAATCATACCTTCTGGAGTGGAAATCAGATGTCGGTATCTGACGCTAAGAAGCCATCAAGTAGAGAGGAACTCGTCGTAGTGTTGACGGAAGCTGCCAAAAAGGCAGTTGATAGGCGCAACGTCTCAAGGGGAAAACCGACAGTTTCCCGAACAGCCGAAATGCTTGGCATACATAGAGATACTCTTCACACGTGGATGAAAGAGTTCAATGTCGATTTCAGAGAGATTGCTGATGCGTTGCCGACAACCTTAGAAGGAATATCTGCCGAATCAGTTGGAAAAACTTACTTGATCGGCGAAGCACTTGTCGGAGAAGGAAACGAAGTAGCTCACATAGACCTTCTCATCGGCGACAAGTCTGGTCCCATCGGGGATGCATTCGCCGCTGGATTGTCGAACCTGTCGGCTGGCCACACTCCACTCTTGGCCGTAATAAGACCCAATCTTCCCCCCAAGCCTCACACTTTACTCGTTCCTAAAGTTACAGTGAAAAACACTGAAGATGTAGGCAAGATCTTTGGGCCTGCGCAGGCCGCAGTCGCGAAGGCGGTCGCAGACTCAGTAGAAGAGGGAATAATTCCGAGAGACAAGGTCGACGATTGGGTAATAGTATGCAGCGTTTTCATACATCCACAGGCATCAGATTTCCGGAAAATATATCATTTCAACTACAGCGCGACCAAGCTAGCACTAAAAAGAGCGCTTTCAAAATACCCGACGCTGGAAAAGATCATGTACGACAAAGATAGAGCGAAACATCCGATCATGGGTTTCAGGGTCCCGCGTCTGTGGAGGCCACCGTACCTACAGATCTCACTAGACATCCCTGAACTCGAAAGGAGTAAAAGAATAATAGAGCAACTGCCTGGAAGCGACAGGATCATACTGGAAGTCGGCACACCGCTTCTTAAGAGGTACGGAACGAGAATAATAAACGACTTGAGACAGACGGCTAAAGACGTGTTTATCGTTGCAGATCTCAAGACTCTAGACGTAGGCAAGGTTGAAGTGGACTTGGCCTACGATGAAACTGCAGACGCCGTCGTGGCCTCTGGCCTAGCACCAGCTGAAACGCTGGATTCGTTCATCCATGAGGCGAAGAGACTAGCCATATACGCAGTGGTCGACATGCTCAACGTGGAAGACGTGATTGCGAAGCTCAAGACAGTCAAAGAGTTCCCAGACATAGTCATACTGCACAGAGGCATAGACCAAGAAACTGGGAGAACCCTCGGACTCGAACGCATCCAAGAAATGCGGCAAACATTCAAAGACAAAAAGTTCCTAGTCGCAGTGGCTGGTGGAATAATACCAGAAACAGCCAAAGAGGCCCTGCAAAAAGGCGCGGACATCATAATCGTAGGACGATACGTGACCCAATCAAAGGACATCGAGCGCTCAGTAAGAGACTTCCTAGAAGCAACACCTCAAATGGGTGAGGACATAGACCTGTTCCGAGTGCACGTGGAGTAAAAATCCCCAACCCTCTATTCTTCAGTTCATGCAAAGAGTTTGAAGAAAACCCAAGCAACGAAGAATATGACACCCGCAACGACAAACACATGAAGAAAGCCCAAGGCCTGGGCAATGAAAGACCCCGCAAAAGAACCGAATGCAGCCCCTGCGCCCATCAAAACATTCATCAGACCCGCCTTGCCGGCGGGTATAATCTCCATCGACAGATGTAGAATGTGCACGGTGTAAAAGGCAAACGCGAAGCCCATAAGAATCACAACCCCAATTGTCAACAGCACGTTAAATGAAGACTGTCCGAGGGCTGCGACCAGTATGAAGGCAAGTAGGCTGCGAAACAGCACGAGCCTACTTAGACTTGCTTTTCCATTCGACTCTTCTGACGCCCTCCCAGCCAACGCATAACCGGCTATGGCTCCGCCGGAACTGAGCATGTAGACTGCAAATACGACTCCGGCCGGCAAACCAACTGTGACGTTGCTCACAAAAATGGGTAGTGGCGTGAACAGTATGCTTGTAGCTAGCGAAAAAAGGACCAGCCCACAGCAGAAGGCAGTGATATTCTCCCTTTTCAATCTTTCATCCAAGTCTATGCCGTCAATCATTTTGGAAGCCAAGAATACCCCACGAGACGCGAAGTCCACCGTTTTCTCGAGAGTCACCAGGCTTCTTTCAAAAACGAAATCTGGATCCACAACAAGTATCGCGGAAAGGACTAAGGCTGCAAGGTTCAGTCCTGCTACCAGAAAAAGTGTGCTCGTCGGACCCAAGCCAGAGGTTGAAGCAAAGAAACCTAGTAGCAGGCCGATGAACCAGCCGACTTCCGTCAAACCTTCATAGAAGGCAAAGTTCCTCTTCCACTCATGATGAGAATACAATTCAGAGATTAACACGTTTTTTGGGGCTTCATGAGCCACGTGGAAAATCGACATTACCGCGTATAGTGTAACCAACAAAGCCATGTCCTTGGTAAACGTGAAAAGATAGAGCATCACGGTTGAGGCTAGAAATGCAAGGAGGATGTAACGTTTATAATGTCTCGTCTTGTCGCACAGGTAACCCCATAAGAATGAGGCTGGAATGGCCGCAAACAGACCGATGGCCATCATCACTCCAACATAGAAAAGCCCGTTCACAGGATCGACATTGTGCACTAAGTACAGCGGCAGGAAGATGGAAAGTAACCCGAAGCCCATTTCGTGGAAGAAGAACCCCAGCCGCCACATAGCCAGAAAACTTCTTCAAGGTAAGATTAAAACTTTTACTATCTGAAACTAGATCCTTTTCCAGAACCGTGGATCCTCATAAATCCTTAATAGAGAAGTGCGGGTGAAACCGTCATATCTCTTGGAATTGAAGAGCCTAACGCTTTAACCGTAACCGATAGAACTATGATGAAACTGGGATTTAAAGAATATGTCGAAAGGGTACTGGTGCGTTATTGGACATGAGAACCCATAACTGATTTTTTCCATGAGACCTTCAAACAAGGCCATAAGACCTACAAACAGGGACATTCTTGATTGAATCTTGAGAAAAAGGGCGTTCTGACCCGAGAAGAATGGGAAATACAAATCAAGAGCCGAATCAAAATGAGTTGAAGACTAGGATACGTCAAGAATTTGACTTGTGCTACTTAACGCATCTATCTTCAATCTTATCCTTAAAGCTCGAAGTAGGTCTCTCCCAACATAGGCGGTTCTTTTTGGGCTGATCTGCACGACAGCACATCTACTCCAATCTCTGACCATTCTTATCAAACAAATAGTAGATTTTATGTTACCGCCAACATCTTGAACACATATTTTCACACGTTTGTTGAAGTAATAATAGTTGTCACCCAAATGTGTACCTTCTCGCAATTCAAACGGGCCAAGGCTCTGCATTTCTTGACTAAAGAGCCCAGCATCAAATATCTTATAGTGGGGATTACCTGTATCAAGGTCAGCGAGAATGGGAGAGGCGTTTTCAACGAGCCACTTGTCAGCAACGTCTTCGGAACCAACGAATATTTTGATAGTTGGATAGGCATCTTCCCCACTTATCGGCGTCCAATTTGATTCTTCCACAATGTCTGGTGCAGAAAAGACATAGCAGGCTTTGTTGTGTTTCTTGGACAGTTTTTCTACCGTGCCGCTTGGAATAGGTTCATCTTCTTTCGTCTTGAAAACGATTTTGTTTTGACAGAGAATGACTTGTCGATAACCACAATTCCATGCATCTTGAATCAATGCTTCACCTAGTTCATGGGCTTTGCTCAACATTTCCTTAGTTTCGTCAGGACTTAGTCTCAAAAATTCGTTGAATGATAGGTCAAACGGATTCTTTGCAGGTATCAACTCCCATTCAAGTGCCATATCTAAGCGCAATCTATTTGTTTTTTGCTGATCTGGAGTTATGCCTTGCAAAGGAATATACTTTGGTTTCCTCGGTACCAACGATTCAGTTATCATTCTAACTCGCTTAGATTCTCTCACTTGATCTGCGAAAGTGATTCCTTCAATTGACATTTCCTAGACCTCCTCAATCATTTCCTGAATAACCTGGTCTCCGAATTGGCTTATGAACCTGTTGAATTTGGACATATCGCGCTCTGAGTAACCGATGGCAACAAAATATTCTTTTTCCGAGTTAGTTATCAATGGTTCAATATCTACTGAGCAACCTCCCTCATTTCGCATCGGAAAAGTCGTATCGAATTTGATGCCTGATACTTTCATGTCATTGTCCATAGTTTTGCATATTTTTGAAACGAAAGTCTTGTTGACAAGCGATGTCAGGCTATCAAGAGGTTTCTTTTTGCCTTTAACCCTTGTTTGACAAGCAAAGCGGGCTAATGCTATGACATCATTATAGATGTTGAGATTGATGAGCATTTCATTGATCTCTTTGAGTTTAGGTTCGATGTTTAGGGTATTTATCAAGCGGAAAACGAGAGGAGGGGGATCGCCTGGGGCCAAATAGACAATGAAATCTCCCTTTGAAAAGGTCTGAATAGGTGTTGGTTGACCTCTTGAATCTGGAATTGTTCCACGTACTTCTAAGTAATTTTTGTCCTTCAGAGCTTTGTTGAATTGATCTGGTGTGAATGTCACAAATTGGGTAGTATAAACCAACTCGATTTGCGTACCGATTTTTGTGACTTCCACGATAGAATCCCCTTTACTTTGCCGATATTACATTAGGAAAGAGGACTTTGTTAAGTTTTTTGGTTGGGCTATTCAGTTTCTTGATCATCTTATCACGGTATAAAACTGGGAATTTCGTGGATTCATGTACCTTAATTAATCAGAACCAAATTCAATCTCCCTGAAACTTTTCGTAGTTTTGGCTGCTGTCTCAACTTTTGTCTTAACTTCTTTTTCCCATTCTTCTGATGTTAAGATGCCTTTCTTTTCCAAAACATCCACAAGTGCAGCGAGCATATGATCTAAGATGTCAATCTCTAGAGCCAATTCTTTAACTGCATCTTTCTTTGTTTTCTTGCCTTTACTCATTCTGTTTCCCTCTTTGCCAAGTATCCTTTCTCACTTAGGAAACTTATCACCATAGTTCTGACAACCTCAGAATCACTATCTCCAAGTTGTCCTTTCAATTCTCTAACAATCTTGAAAATACCTTCTGGAAGACTCACAAGAATTTTCTTCATTTCGCAATCACCTCAATTTGCGGAACTCGCTTTTCCTCTCTTCTCGCCATGCTCTTAGTCGCATCCTTCACAAGATCATACCAGTCATTCTTCACATCTAAGCCTGAAGCTTGTGCAGGAGTCATCTTGATAGTTTGGTGCTTTCTTACATAGTTGTAGTGAACTACCCAACCTTCAAGAAGAGTTCTAACCGTTCCTTCGCCCTTCAGACCTCTAGTCGGCTTTAGTCTATCTTTCAGAGTACTATGTAATCGTTCAATCACATTCTGATTGTGAACTGCCCTAATCCCAACTCTTCTGATTAGCTCAGGTCTTGTGTCCTTTCGCATCGTATAGAAAACCCTGTTGTAACCATCCACGTAAGCACGCAGACCATCACAGTAAATTGAAGTTGGTTTCTTCTTAGCTACCCTGATGCTTTTCTCAAACAATGCTACTGCATCTTCAGCAGTTCTTGAACCCGAAAGATGACCAGCAACCAGAAACTTTGTCTGATCATCAATGATTTCCCAGAACCACTTCTGAACACCCTTGCACTTGATAGCTGTCTCATCAACGTGGTATATGCCTAATAGCTGAGGCGTTAGAGTTTCAACATACTGAGAAACTAACGCTGAATACTTGAAAATCCAACGTAAAACCGTTGAATGATCAACATGAACACCATAAAGTTTCTCAATCTGAGTCTGAATTTTTCTTGTGCTTAATCCTTCAAAATAGAAGTCAATGCTTGAAGATATGATGCGTGCTTCTGTCCTCATTTTCGGAAAATCAGAACCTTCAACAAACTTGTGACTGCAATCCTTGCAGAGGTATCGCTGCTTACTGCCAACTAGACCATGCTTCACGACATTTTCAGAGTCGCAATACTTGCATTGCATTCCTATCCACATCCTATACATATCCTATATACATCCTATCGTATATAAATCTATCGCTCAAAACTCCATTTCTTCCCTCTTTTTCTTGTTTAATTCCTCACGCAATGGAACACCGATTTCTACGATAAGAGCGATAAATAGAGCAACACTCGTTACGATATAACTGTCAGAAGTAAGGTTAATGTTTTGGCCGAAATAGAAATAGACAACTGAAAGTACAACAAGCAAGGAAGCAGTCAAACCAATGGCAGCTTGATAGAACTTCGAAATGCCGCGCAAGAAATCCCAAGTGACCTCTATCCTTGAACGCCCTAAATCCTCAACATTATCAATAGCCAACCTTGAAACAGGATCGGTTAAGTCTGTCATCTTCTTGGCAAATTCAAGTCCCAGTCTTTTTTCAATGTCCCCTACGATGATGTCTCTAAGGTTAGATGCTGACCTTGATTCAAAGACCCGATTTCGCCGAATCTCGTAGGCAACAGTAGCTAGAATGGATTTGGCTCCGTCGTCAGGGTGCGGTCCGACTTCGATAAGTAAGTAGCGAAAGTTTCCGTCAGACCTTTCAAGTCTCCAAATGTCACCTAGATCACATTTTCTGCTGAAGTTGTGATCATCCAAGAATGAACTTCCAAGTTTATGTAATATCGCTTTTGTCTTGAGGTCAACAACAAAGGCTTTCTCGCTAGAACTTTCGTAGTTCATTCTAATCATCCAAGTTACAAATATCCATTGGAACAAGCCGATCACAAAGACAACCATGGTTGAAAGAACGATCATTGCAAACGATAGCCCCATTAGCAGAGGAGTAGGAGAGAAAATCGGATTCACTAAGGACATTCGTAATATTAAGGCGACTATGGCAACGGTCATAACTCCACCCTGCACAATAATTGGGTTCACCAGTTTTTTCGGATGGAGAAGAACTGAAGAAAAGGAGCAGAAAATGATGGGAATCAGACAATACACAACAAGGAATCCAATAGTGTTGGGAAGCAGAAAATCTAATGTATATGGGGTTTGAGGATTTTGGGCAGCAAGTGGAATTGTGGTACCATCGTAAGAAATCGCGGGAACAAAAAAGTAGACTTCGACTGCAACTAGTAATAACGTAGCAATAACTGAAGCTAAAGTAAATCGTCTGCTTTCTTGACCTAGATTGGGCTGTTTCGATTGATCTGACATAATCTCGCAAGTCTCCCCTATCTATCTCTATCCTATGGGATATTAAGCTATATTCGATAGGTTCATGTCCAATAATGCACCAGTACCTGTCGAAAGCGTAGAACAGAAAAACATAGAAGAAGCAAGACTTTTGACGTTGAGTCATCTAGGAAATTTGTTCGTTGAGAGAAAATCGATTTGAAGTGTCCCGTTTGTATGCTGTTTGATTTCAAGCGGTGAGAATTTCACGAGGTCTTGAATGACAATTATTGGCTCCATTTTGGTCCCGTTCCAAATTACCTCAACAGTATCTTTGTCTGTTGCTTCAAAATTCAATCGGTCATACTGTAACTCGTATAAGTAGATACTCTCATTGGAGTTGTTGACGATTTGAAATTCTTGTATCCAACGGTCATAAGTTTCATTGAAGGGGACTCCTTTTGATTCTGACGGAAGAATTATCATGGAATCGTTAATCATGTTTTGCCAATAAATCAGAGTCACGTTGAAAGACTGCCCTTTCATCTTTTCATAATTTATCTGCAAATCTGCGGCATTAGATGCGGAAGGAACTGCGGTTAGACTCAAGTTGTCTTTCAACGAATAGTCTGTGGTAGCCCACAAATCTTGCGGTTGGTTGTAAGATTGACGGAAGTATCCCGTTTTCACTTCCTGTCCTAGGCATTGAGACGGTAGTGGAATCACAAGAACGCCCAATCTGTCATAATTAGGTGACGTGACCGCATATATGTCACAAGTTGTCTTTGAAAAGTTTGCATAAACAGTAGGTTTCTCGTTGTATTCAAGAAATATGGCACCGAGAGAAACATAGACTAACTTTTCTGGGTCATTAACGTTGGCAAGATAGTTGACTCTGGGAGTAAAAACATTGAAATACGAATCCAAAGGGATTATTGCGGCGATAATTATTATGCCCACTAGAACTGGGATAAATCTCCACCTTGATTTTAGAAATCTGCTAATCCTATTCCGCATATTCGTTATGTAGAGGAAAAATCGGCGATTCAGTTCAGAAGGGCGTTTTGCGATAAAAATGTAGCCCCGACCGCCGTATATTCTTTCTTCCTCGTAAATACCTTCGGTGAAGAATTGGAAAAAATGGCAGAATACTAACCCAAGAACTGAGAAAATCCAGTTGATGGCAAGGTAGAAAAAGAACATCGAAGACGACGTCAGAATGTACTTGGGATATACGTCCAAGTATTCAACAAGAAGTATTGAAAGAAGCAAAAACAATCCAAAGAACATGAAATACAGCAGTCGTGCAAAGACAAAGTGCAAATACTTCAACAACAGTTCTCTGTCTTTTGTTCGAGCAAAAAGCGTGGAAGCAAAGCCCGTTATCAACCAATGATAAATCCAAGTTTTATCAAAGGCTGGCAATAGAATTGGAGTATTTATATTCGCCATATTCACTAGGTAGAACGCGGGAAGCACTAAGCAAAATTCAACACCAAACCCAGCTAAGAATCCCACGACAAGTTTAATTGTAGAATCAAATTCTTTCCATGCACGGGATTTTCGAAAAATACTATAAACGAATATGTATCCAGAAGCCCAAATCATGAACAAGGAGAAGTATTGAGGATACTGCAAGAAATCAGTTATGTCCATTTAGGCACACACATGCTCATCCTACAGCTATTCTTGGCTAACTTTTAAGAGTTTCAGCTTGAGACAAATTCAAACCGACACGATTGATTGACTCGCGACAAAAAAGAAAAGAGCATAATGTGAGAAAAATCTTAAATCTGCACAGCAACAGAAGACAAACTAGAGGTTCAAAAATGAGTGAAAACAAGAAAGAAGGCAGATTTGAAAAGTTAATGTGGAGACATTGTTCAATTCATAATGCGGACTATCCAGCCAATGCGTCATGTCCTCAATGTGATAGAGCAAGAAAGAGGTAATTGTTTTTGTCCGAAGAAAAGAGCAAGAAAAAGAAGCTATTTGAAGCAAAAGAATGGTGCCATTGTGATATTCATAATATTAATTATCCGTGCTCTGAAGGCTGTCCTAAGTGCAAATAGATTTGAGTAGTCTCAGTTTGGAACAATGGTTATTGATTCTGCTACTCGGTTACGCTTTTTCTTTCATGTTGTTGGGATTGGTCGAGGGTAGGAAATACTTCAAATCATATCCTTCTGTAAAAGCACGTAGTGACTCATTCACCGTCAAATTGACACTTGCGGGACTAGCAATGACTTCTTTGGCTATCTTCCTAGGTCTAGGTCTTTCGAGTCTTGAACGAGTGTCTTCCATTATTCTTTTTCTTTCTATTTCCTTTGTCGCCTTCGTAGTTTCTTCAGATTTTATACGTTTCCCAAAAGGGGTTTACATTTACATTGCCGATGTTCTTGAAAGTACGGGTATCTTGGCAATTGGATGCGGTTACCTAGTTTTCTTTGAAAAAGAACTACCATCGTCTTATGGGTTACTTTTCACATATGGGTTTTTCATAATAATCTTCGTTCTTCTCTCTTGTGTTGACTTCTACAATTACTACAGATATTTGCCATTGTTTGAAGAGAAAGAAAAGGGAAAATAAACACTAGGCAAAGAGTAAAGGGAGAATCAAACCACCCTTGCACGTAACCCTTAAATTCAAAAACCCATGACCATACGAGACTAGGGATTGTCAGCCTTTTGGCTACTTCAGTTTAACTAAAGGGTGGGGGAGAGGGTTCACTCGATGCTTGACACATGTTTCTTTATACAGGGAGTGCGGTTTTCTGGTTAACTCTCCAAAACAGAATTATTGTCCTCAACAGTTTAACCTCAAGTATCTGACAGCCCTACATAGGCGTCCAACTTTGTCTGAATCAATTATCTGTCCAAGTTCGAAGTTCTCTTGTTGGTTTCCTCATTTCTAATTCCTCTTATTCTCTCCAATTTTTTTAGAGTTTACGGTCAAAACGTGAAATCTCCAATCAGAGAGAGAACGGTCAAACACGCAATTCTTAATAGAGAGAGACTCAACTTTCATACCTCTACTGGAGAGGCCATCATTAATGGCAAAGTTCAAGCTGATCATTTCAGACCCGGAAGAGGGAACTTCGAAGGCAGTTGAGCTTGAAGGGACTCGAACCGCGCCTTTGATTGGCAGAAAAATACGCGATGTACTCGACGGGTCAGTTGCAGACATGCCTGGAAAGAGAATACAGATAACTGGCGGTTCAGACAAGGATGGGTTTCCTATGAGGCCCAGTGTTCACGGCGGTGTTCGCCGAAGAGTGATTTTAAGCGGGGGAGTGGGCTTCAACCCGCAACACGAGGGAGCAAGAAGGCGAAAGACCGTCAGAGGCAACGTGATAACAGACGATATAGTCCAAATAAACATGAAAATCGTTGAGAAAGAAAAGCCCAAAGAAACTAAAAAAACCAAAGAAATGAAAGAGAAACCGGTAGCAAAAGAAGTCGCAAAAGAAACTACGCGGCCAAAAGACAAAACTTGATTGCCCACTTAAGGCTTATTAAGTCCTCAGTTTTAACCTCTCAATAATTTAGAATAAAAAAGGAAATGGAGAATGAGCACCGAGAAAACTAGAGCCCTGCCCAAACAGCCCGAGGTCAATATAGGCACTATGGGTCATGTCGATCATGGTAAGACCACGTTGGTGCAGGCTCTCACTGGAGTCTGGGCATCGAGACACAGTGAAGAACTAAAAAGGGGCATCACGATAAAGCTGGGCTACGCTGACATGCCCATCTACAAATGCCCAAGCTGTGAACCTCCCAAGAACTATTCCAACCAACCCGTTTGCCCAAACTGCGGCTCCAAGGCCACCTTTGCAAGAGCGATCAGTTTTGTAGACGCCCCAGGCCACGAAGCTCTGATGGCCACGATGCTTTCAGGCGCCGCGATAATGGACGGAGCCCTGCTCGTCATAGCCGCTGATGAACCCTGCCCTCAACCTCAAACGAGAGAACATTTGGCAGCCGCAGACGCCATAGGCATAAACCACATCGTCATCGCACAGAACAAAGTGGACATCGTAGACGAAAAAAGAGCACGAAAAAGCTACGAGGAAATAAAGAGATTTGTCCAAGGAACAGTGGCCGAGAAAGCTCCAATAATCCCAATCTCGGCACAGCACGGAGTGAACATCGACGTTCTGATCCAAGCCATGGAGGAATTCATTCCGACGCCCAAGAGAGACGAAACAAAACCTCCTCTGATGTACATCGTCCGCTCATTCGACACCAACAAGCCAGGAACAATAATCGACAAACTGGAAGGCGGGGTAGTAGGCGGCACGGTGATTCAAGGGAAAATCGCGGTTGGCGACCAAATAGAAATTCGGCCTGGAATGATCACAGAAAAAGAGGCAAAGAACAAGTACAATCCACTAGTAACCGAGATTATCAGCCTCCAAGCAGGAGGCAAAAACGTGGATGAAGCACACTGCGGAGGGCTTGTTGGTGTCGGCACACTCCTGGATCCATCATACTCAAAAGCAGACGGCCTCACGGGGAATATCGCCGGAAAAACAGGCATGCTTCCTCCAACGCTTCCAGAAGTGACAATGGAAACGCACATTTTTGCACAGGCAGTAGGAACAAAAGAACTGACAAAAATCGAAGAAGTCGGCATGAACGAAACCCTGCTCTTGCACGTAGGCGCCGCAATAACAATGGGAAAGATCACGTCCGTGACAAAAGCAGGAGTCAAAGCAGAGCTTACGCGGCCGGTATGCGCCCAAACCGCCTCAAGAGTTGCCATAAGCAGAAAAATAGGTGGCAGATGGAGACTAATCGGTTATGGACTGATAAAATAAGCATGTCAAAGACCCTGAATGTGATTTTAGACTCAAACGCGTTGTTTGTCCCGCTTCAATTCAAGATCGATATTTTCCAAGAACTCAAAACGTTGTTAGACAGAAATTTTGAGCCAATCATAATCTCACCCATCAAACGCGAAATTGATAGAATCGCCGAAATGGATTCTCCGAAAATGCGAAAACAGGGGGCCTACGCACTGAAACTCGTAGAAAAATGCAGGTTGATCGAGATGGACGAAGAAGAAGGTTCCGCCGATGATGCCATAGTCAAAGCAGCTCATGAACTACACGCTGCAGTGTTTACTAACGACATGCAACTCAGAAAGAGGCTAAGAAATATAAACATGCCAGTCATTTATGTGAGGCAAAAGTCACGTTTAGAGATTGACGGGAGATTATGACCATGTTCAAACTTGTAACACGAGAAGACACCATTCGAATTCCTCCTGAAACCTTCGGCAAACCTTTGGAAGCAGTCGGTCACCAACAGGTTAAGGCAAAATATGAGGGCGTAGTCAACGAGGAGTTGGGCTACATCATTGCCGTGACAAACGTGAAAGTGAGCCCTACGGGAAAGATCATCCCAGGTGATGGAGCGACATACCATAAAGTATCATTCAGCGTGTTAACGTTTTATCCCAAGATCCAAGAAGTTGTGGAAGGCGAAGTCGTTGAAATTGCGGATTTCGGGGCCTTCGTAAGGATAGGTCCTGTAGACGCGTTGCTTCACGTTTCGCAGCTCATGGACGACTTCATCTCATACGACGAGAAGCAGGGAGTCCTGCTTGGGAAAGAGACGAAGAGGAAGCTCGTGACTGGAGACCGAGTTCGAGTGAGAATTACAGCAGTCTCTTTGGGGAGAGCCGGGAGCTCTGGAAAAATAGGCGTGACGGCCAGGCAACCCTTCTTGGGCAAACTCGAGTGGATCGAGCATGACACGCAGAAGATAGCAGAACAGGTCCAGAAAAAGCCAGCGGAGAAGGGTGATAAACAATGAGTGAAAAAGCTTGTCCAAACTGCCACTTCTTAACTAAAGAAAACGTGTGCCCAAAATGCAAGACATCGGGTATGAGCGATGATTTTAGCGGCCTAGTAATAGTCCTTGACCCTGAAGGTTCAGCCATAGCCAAGGCGATGAACATCAAGGAGAAAGGACGCTACGCCCTAAAGGTCAGATAGAATGAGTATTGTCTACATCCTCCCTACTGAACTACGTGCAAGGCTCAAGGAACCCTTGGGCATGCTTATCCGAGGCTCATTTGCAGAAACGATGAACAGGCTAAGAGACATCGTTGAACAGGAAAAGCCCCCATGCATAGTATCAGTGGGAGACACTGTTTCGAAAAACTTGGAAGAAAGCCACGTTCTTCCACGCCTGTCAATCATTGACAACAAGGCAATGAGGAGAACAACTAGGCCCTTCTCGTCTGCGGCAGAAAAAGCCGTCCATGTCAGAAATCCCAAGGCCACGATTACAGATGAAGCGATAGCGGCAATAGGAGACTCTGTGAGAGAAAACCGTCGGACATTGATAGTCGTGGATGGAGAAGAGGACTTGCTTGCACTGATCGCAATTCTGTATGTCCCAGAAGACTCCTTGGTAGTTTACGGTCAACCCTATGAGGGCATAGTCGTGGTCAAGGCAACTGCGGCCAAAAAAGAAGAAGTCAACGAAATACTGAAGAGCATGGAGAACCCTAGAAAAGCTAAATAGGACCATGCTGCATCAACACAACACCCAAAACGAGGAAAAGACATGGAAGTCAAAGTCGTATCAGAGAAACAAAACCCGATGCTGAAAAGAAAAGAGGTCAGCTTCCAAATCGACCACGGGGAAACAGGCAGCACACCTACGAGGGTAGAAGTGAGAAAAGGAGTTGCCGTAGCAACCAAGACGAACGGGAACCTTGTTTTCGTCAAGAAGTTCGAGACCAAGACAGGAACACTTACAGCCTTTGGAACAGCAAACATCTATGACACGATTGAACAGGCAAAACTCGTAGAACCAGAATACATCATAAAAAGAAACATCCCTGAAGAAAAACCCAAAGAAGCAGAGGAAGCTAAGGTAACCAAAGAGACCAAAGAAGTCAAAGAACCCAAAGAGGCTAAAGAAGCGACGGAGAAGAAGGAGTAAACATGTCGAAGAAGACAGAGGCCCCTAAGAAAGCGGAGAAGGTTGAAAAACCGCCGGAGGAGGCACCAAAGCCGGAGGCCGAGAAGCCTGAAAAGGTAGAGAAGACTGGAAAGCGTGAGAAGAGAAAGAGAGAAGAGAAAGGGATTTTCAAGCTGTACAAGGTGGAATCAGACAAGGTCTTGCGATTGCGGCCTACATGTGAACGCTGTGGCTCAGGATACTTCATGGCTGATCATGGCAATCGTTACACTTGTGGGCATTGTGGTTTTACGAAGTACAAACCTGCTGGAAACGGGCACGTTTAAATCGCTCGATGCTCTGATATTCTGAATGGTCCATATGATTAGGGTGAACGTTTCAATCACTAATATTTCTGCTGAACGCTTCTTGGACATCAGGAAGCCCATGCCGCCGATTCAGATAAACACGAACCTTAATCTGATGGGGATGGAGAAGTCGGCAGATTCGCTTGAGGTTCCTTTTGTGTTGACGATAAGCTATAATCCGTCCGTGGCCCAGTTGAGCCTTCGGGGGAAAGCTTACGTGGCGGGCGAGAAAGAAGAGATTGAAAAGGTGTACAAGGATTTCGAGGACAAGAAGCCTCCGCCTCCGATTGTCGTACAGTCAATATCCAATGTTGTTTTCATAGAATCCGTGGTCATATCAAGATCACTGAACGTTCCGCCTCCAATTCCGCTACCTCAGATACCAGAGGCCAAACCGTCCAACGGGAAACCCTCAAAGATGGACTACAGCGCCTAAAACGTGAAAGGTAGGCCTACTTCAGCGGAACGTACATGGAGGAGCGAGAGGCACCGATGCCCGGAGTTCCGTGTCTCACGGGTTTATTCGTTATCGCGAACTCACCTAAATAATGCCCTATCATCTCGGGCTTAATCTCTACGGTGACGAATTCCTTTCCGTTGTGCACTCCTATTGAGACTGCCACCATTTCAGGCAGGATAATCATGTCACGCGAATGTGTTTTGACCGTTTCAGGTTTTCCCTGCCTTAGACCTTCCTTTGCCTTTCTGATCTTCTCGAGCAATATTCTATGTTCAGGGGCAAAACCATGATGCATGGTCCTTCTCTGTCGGGAAGGCAGCAGGTTGATAAATTCGTCCATTGATAGGCTTTGCAGCTGATTAAGAGTGTATCCGCGGTACATGAATTCTTTCGGCATTCTTTCTCACCCCACTCGTAGTTTCACGTGCTATAAACCTTCTGCTTTAGCAGCGTCCCTTGCGCTCTTGCCTTTCCGCCCGCCGCCCCTAGCAGCGATCAGCCCCACTTTCTGCCCAGGAGGAGCACCATGTGAGGTAGTCGTGACTTTTCGTGCGCTTCTCTTGCTGCTACCATAGGGGTGCACGGCAGCAACCATTGCCCGCCCGCGGGTTCTTGGGTACTTGTGCCCCTTTGCCTTCATCAGGTGGAACATTTCACCAGCCTTCAAGAAAGGCTTTTCAGGTCTGCCGGCTCCTGAGACGATGCCGATCGTGGCTCTACAGTGATCATCCATGTATTTCGCTTTGCGTGACGGAAGTCTGATTATTGTTCCCTGAGGAGTGTGCGTCACCACTGTCGCGTAGGTTCCGGATGATTTAGTTATTTTTCCTCCGTCTCCTGGACGGAGTTCTATATTGCACACCATAGTGCCTTCCGGGATCTTTCCAAGCGGGAGTATGTTACCCACGTCGACCGTGGCCTTTCCTCCCATTGAGATCTGCTGACCGGTATGGACGCCTTCTGGAACGACGGTGTAGCATTTTTCACCGTTTTCAAATCTTATCAGTGCAAGCGGCGCTCCTCTACCAGGGTCATGGAAAAATTGTTCGACAACGCCATTCGCAGCCTTTTCAAAATATTCATTCGAACCTATGGTCAACGGATACCTCGCAGGGGCTACCCTTTTGTGAGTTGAAGCCCTCCAAGTGGGGGCACCACGACCCCGTCTTTGGACACGAATCCTCTTTCCCATGGTTCAATTCTCCGAGCAATTCTTACAGTATTCCAAGTTTTATTGCAACGTCAGTCGCCTTAAACTCCGGCCGAAGTTTCACGAAGGCCTTCTTCTGTCCACGATGAGTGATCTGCGTGTTAACATCGGCGACCTTCACCTCATAAAGCTCCTCAACAGCCCTCTTGATGTCAAACTTGCTTGCCTTCAGACTGACCACGAAGACCAGTTTGTTCTCCTTCTCAACCATAAGGCTGGTTGCTTCCGTCATCATTGGGTACAATATTATGTCATAGGAATCCATCAGGCCTGCTCCTCACTGTAAAGTTCATCTAGTTTTTCGATTGCGCCACTGGTCCATACTGTCAGTCTGCCTGCGTGAATACCTGGAGCAAGCAGCTCGGCGTTGAGGTTTGTGACTGTAACAACATCTACGCCCGGGATGTTCCTTGCGGCATCAAATATCCCTTGGTTCTTGGTCACGACTAGAAGCGGGCCCACGACGTGTTTTATCCTTCTGCCTCGCCTTTTGCCCTTTCCGGCGCGAATCTTCGTGCTTTGTCTCACGCGGTAGATGTCTGACAGTACTCCCAAACGCACGAGGGCCTCTTCAACCTCCTTTGTCTTCTTCAACTTCTCCAAGTCATCCTGAACTACAAGTGGAATTTCTGGAACGTCCTCGATTGAATGCCCCCTCTTCGCCACGAGCTCCTTGGATGCTGTAGCAGCTATTGCTGAGAACAGCGCAAGACGCCTTTCCTTCTTCGGAACCCTCCTAACGATCCTCTTCTCAGAAGTCGGAGGATGCCCCGCCCTGCCCTTAACCGTCCCTGGCGCAAAAGCAGCTCGTCCTGAAGGATTCTTCATCCTAGGGATCCTGGAAATGCCGCCACCCGTTCCCCTGGATTCTGCCGTGGTCCTCTTCCCAGCCATTGGATCGCGACCCTGCGGCTGCCGCCTATGAGATTGAATCGCCAAAACGACACGTTTTATGACATCCGGCCTCAAAGCCGTGCTGAAAACTGGCGGAAGCTCCGTCTTCCCAACAGGTTTTCCCTCGAGGCTGAATATTTTCGCCGACCTTTTGACCATTTGCCCCACCACTACTTTCCTTGCGGAGACTCGAGGGATATATGCGTAAGCTGAGGTGGTTCTTCTCCAACATCACCCGGTGGGCGAGCAGGATAGCGCAGCCTGATCGGACGCTTCTCCGTTCCCGCAACGCTTCCTTCCAACAACATGTACGAACCGCGAACCACACCATACCTGATGAACCCGCCTTTCGGCGTTACCTCTTTGCCATCCGCCCCAATCTTGAGAATTCGTTTGTTAAACTCCGTCCGCTGATGGAACCCCATCTGGCCGGCTCTTGCCACGCTATACATCACATGATGCGGATTCCAAGGTCCAAGCGTGGCTACGCCTCTCTTCGTCTTTTTCCCCTTGGCCTGCAGTATCGTCACGCCCCAACGCTTCACCGGCCCTTGCCAGCCCTTTCCAGTTGAAACCGCTACCGTGTCGACATACTGCCCATCCTTGAAAAGCTCCGTAGTCGCAATCGCCTTCCCCAACAAAGCCTTAGCATATTCAAACTGCTGCTGAATCGTTCCCCCACCGACTTCTATCTCCATAATATCGGGCTTCTTCTTCGGCACACTCGTTTGCTTAGGCTGGGTTATTGCAACAACACGAACGGTTGACACTTTGGCCAAATTCTCCTCAATCTTCTTGAGGCTCTCATCCGTACTGAAGCTTTCAGGAACAGTCATTATCTTCTCAAGCTCATGCGGTGGATCTTTCATCCAGGCCTCTGAGAAATTCCGCAGTCCGTAAAGGTCCCTCGTGAGAACCCTCATAGCACACACAAATATCGGAGGCGTCTCCAGTACCGTGGCGGAACTCACTACCTCCTTTCCGAAATTTGGTGAGCGTTTCCGATCTTCAATCTTGAATACGTGAGTCATCCCGGCCTTGTAACCCGCAAAACCGAGAAGCCTAGGTGTGTCACCTTCTATTCTTGGCCAGAAGCGGATTCGTCCCAATATGTTTTTGGCACGTTTCCTAGGCAGATACGCAAGTGAACCATGTCTAGGGGCATGCGTCTTCCTATGTCCCATCGTTTTTCCGCTTCGCGTCTTCTAGACATGAAAACATCGAGTTATTAACATTTTGGTCACAGCATCACCTTGCAGAACTGACGTCTCCGCATGCATCAGAAGCCGCCAGGCTCGAGAATACACAGGCGATTCGAACGATTTGCAGTGGTCCCTTTGGAAATTGCTGCCGCAGGGGAGCAAAAATCATGGATGACTTGTCAGTCGTTCGCGAGAAGAATCATGCTAACGATCGATGCACGAGATGAGCGTTAAACCAGATGGAACTAAACCCACAGTAGCTTGAAACACTCTTTGTGGTACTGTCTCTTCTCTGCTTCCCCAGAGCCTTTGACCACGATTTCCTGACCTGGTTCTATTGCCTCTCCGCACTGACTGCACAGCAAACCATTCCTTTTGGTTTCTGAACTTATTTTCTTGAGTTCCTCGCATTGAGCCCTTAGTTCCGAGATTCGACTCTTCAAGATTTGCAGTTTATGCAGTGTGACCTCTACCTCTTCCTTTGCATTGAACTGCTCGTGCTGGCAGGACCCCGCGTTAGCTTCTCCTTTCTTAAACATATTCTCAACCTACAAGATCAAGTAGAACATTGTATCTTAATATATAATACTTTATTTCTTTGCCAAGAATATATCTCAAAGAAAACGATTCCTCTCAGAGCCTTGACAAACGTTATAATCGAACATGGCCTAGTAATTCTGCGACCCAAATGTCCATGACTACGTCACGCGTTGCCAGCGCTCTCTACCGCTCTGGCTGCCTGAAGTTCGGGACTTTCAAGATCAAGTCAGGAGTCACGAGCCCATACTACATTGACCTAGCATGCCTGATCGCTTCGCCTAAAGAGCTTTGCACAATCGCTGAAATCGCTGCCGGCGAAATCAGCAGCATCATGACCGTGGATAGAATTGACAAGCTAGCGTCAATCGAGTTGAAGGGCGCATTGATCTTGCCCAGCGTAGGCTGTCAAGTCAATCTCCCATGCATAGTGGTGAGAAAGGAGGAAAAAGCGTACGGTGTGACCGGCAGAATAGCCGGCGCCAGCGTTGCAAAAGGAGATCGCATACTCTTCTTCGACGATGTCCTCAGCGAGGGCCTGTCGAAGATGGAAGGCATAAAACCTCTGGAAGAGCTCGGGGGAAAAATCAAGCATCTGATGGTTGTTGTTGACAGAGAACAAGGCGGCCGGGAAAACCTAGAAGAATTGGGTTATAGTGTTCACGCCCTAGCGAGGATCACCAAGCTTGTTAATTGCCTACTCGAGCACAATCAAATCTCACATGCACAAGCTGAAGCAGTAATGGAGTATGTAAAGAACAGGTAGTATCAGAGCTTTGGACGCTGGTTTTCATCGAGTGATCAACAGCTTCTTCATGATTTGAAGGGCGCATTCCTCAGGTGTAATTTTTGCCGTGTCCACAGTAATTTCTGGGTTCAGGGGAGGCTCGTAGGGTTGCCCGATCCCAGGCACGGTTGACGCGGCGCTTTTTGCCGCTCGAGCGCAGATTTGTTTTGGCGCTTGGTACGTCTTGCTTCGGTTCGCTTCACGATGCATGCAGACTTCTAGGGGGCACTGAAGATAAGCCTCTATGAACGTCTGAATCTGCTGTCTGGCGTGTTCTCTGTATCGTCGAAAGCTGCCTGTCGCGTCAATTATCACATTCACGCCGTTGTCTGCCAAGAGTCTTGCAATGTAAACAAGGGTAGAAGATACTAAGTCGCGCTCTTCAGGAGAGTATGTCGGTTCAGGAGCGATTACCTTCCGCAACGCATCAGAAAACAGCAGCTGCACACACATATCTCTCCCGCGTAGAAGCATGAGCAACGCCTCGGAAACGACGGATTTGCCGCTGCCCCGGCAATCCGTTGACCCAAACACACCAACCACCCTGTCTTAAGGTGCGCGCTCCCTAAACGAGCGATAATTCATCCATCCACTCGCTTAAAAATTCATGGCTGCTGAGCTTGAAGAGATGGCCTTTGCAGTTGCAATCGGATGAGCCGAACCCCTTCATCGCAGTGCCCATCTTGTCCAATTCTCTGGCAAGCTTGCATTCCTCTGATCTTGACCCTTTCTTTCCAAAGACTTTCAGAACGCTTACGCTGTCTGCAGCAAGCAAATAGTCGATGTGCCAAAATTTCCGTTTGATTTTCCTAAGGTGCCTCGAGGTTCTTTTTTCTAGGCCATTCTGGGCTGAACCCACGTACACGTACAATCCCTTCTCAAAAGGTATCTCGTGCAGGGCGCCAACGTTCACAACGATGTTCTTCTTCACTGAAATGGCTAGGGCGTAGATGCCTTTCATGGCATCGATCCATTTACGAGCTGCTCTATTTATACCATTTCAAAATCTGTTCTACCGTCTCACGTGAGTAGCCCATGTCCTTAAGCATTTTTGCCAGCTCGTCAACTGATTGAGCGTCCATGTCTAAGCACCGTAGACAGTAGATATGCGAACAAATCTCTATTTAGGCTTTAGTACTGAAGCTGAAATATGTCGAAACCCGATGTGATCTTTGGATCGCTGTCCACTGCAAGTCTATACGCATTTGAAATAGGTGTTAACGCGGTCTAAATCGAGCTTTTTACATGCTAGAACATTCCGGACGAAGCTGACTATATTGGCACGGACTTTCGTTTCAAGGTGGGGGTACCAAACTGGTGAAGCCACTACCAGACCTCGCCAAGCGTAGAAAGGCTGCACAACTTCAAGAATCTCCTTGTCGCCAGTCTTCTGCTAGTTATCCCAGAAAAGCCTGAACAAGCGTTCGAAGACCCCAGTCAGTTTTCCATACTTTTGAAGAGAATAGAAAACATAGTTAATCGTCATTGCAGTGACATCGTCAGCCGGTTCTCCCCATTCGCCCCGGCTACGATCTAGAACGGCAAAGTCTGTTCCTTCGCGAAACAGCACGTTCCAAGGGTGAAAATCGCCATGCACCTGCCTGAGCCTATGTGCCATGCGTTTAAACCGCCAACGCCACTCTACGCACTGCCTCTCGATATTGATCAGATCGGCCTCGCCTATGAAGTCGACGTTAGGCGGATAACTGTCCAGCAGGCCCATGATACACTCGCCATGTCCAACGAGTTCACGAACCCGTCTGACGTAAAGCCATGGAGCTTCACGCTTGACCTTGTGTATCTCAACGAGATAGTTCGATAGGGCCAAACACCGTCTCTCATCCAGCTTGCTTGCCTTTTCCGTATCCTTCATACGGTCTAGATCAAGATGGTAGAGCTTCCCGTTAACAAACTCGGTCAGAATGAAGAATTCGCCGCATTTTCCCAGAGACTTCAAGCCTTTCGAGCTTGGGACTAACGCGCCCACGTCTACCGAGCGCACGTGGCGCGGCAATTTGGAGAATGCTGAAATGCTGCCAGAGAAGTACCTGCACGATCAGAAGGATATTCATGTCCAAAACCTTCTGGCCGCATGGTCTCCAACACGACACGTTTCACTTCGTCGCCGACAGCGAACTCAATTACATATGAGAAACCGTAGCCGAACCCTTTCAGGTCCTTATGCTCCTCGAATTCTTGGCTACCAAGCCGCCGCACATTGTGCAACACCACTTCGTCGCCGTATAGGGTCGACAAGTATCCGCGGAGAGTTTCTTCTCTGACTCTGAATTCGGTGTCACTTTTTTTCACTGTCATCATGCCTCATCCAAGAAAGAACAGTGTCCCACGTATAGAAGCCTAGGCTCACGAAAGCCCCCACATATATAAAAAGCGTAAGCTGCAACATGTCTAATCCGCGCTGAATAATCGAAGGCAAGAAGAAGTTCATGATGAACGCTGCAGTCAGTCTCATGTAAATGTAGAAAACAACGCCGATCATGATGAGAAAGACTGCTTTGTCAGGCCTTCGGGAAGGATTCAATTTCTTATTCTTGACGAACAACAGCGCGAAAGCAATGCCTACCATAATCAGCAGATAGATTGCAGCATAAAGATAAACGAAGAAAGAGCCTCCTCTAGCAAACAGGAGAGCAAATAGCTCCCACTCATAACTTCCCAGAGCGTAGCCTCTACCTCCAATGTAGAAAGTAGAGATGATGTCCAAGAGGGCAAGAAACGGCAAGATCCAGATCACATTGTCGATAGCATCCAATGCCCATTACTCCAATGCTGGATCATAGCATTTGCCTGAAGGCTTTAAGCCTTAACCAACAGCAAGACTTTTCTATATTCCTGAAGACGCATCGAAAACGAACGGGAGGCAAACGATATCGGTTGAGGATTTGTGGAACAGCGGAAAGATCAAGAAGGCTCGTGTGTAGTTTGGCCGCTGAAGCTAAATAGCCAGTACACGTATGACCGGTTGTGAGGAAGGAATATTGGAGGATTTCAAAGTAAAAGACAAAACGTTAGCTAAGAAGGGCCTTCTTCAGATAGAATGGGCCTCAAAGCATATGCCCGTGTTGGATCAGATAAGGCAAAGGTTCTCTGAGGAGAAGCCGCTTAAGGGCGCAACCCTTGGCGCTTGCCTACACGTGACTAAGGAAACGGCCGTCCTTATCGAAGCTTTTCTTGCAGGAGGAGCCAAAGTTGCCTTATGCGGTTCTAATCCGCTTTCCACACAGGACGACGTTTCAGCAGCGTTAGCGGAGAAGGACGTTCACGTTTTTGCGTGGCGTGAACAAACGACGAAAGAATACTACTGGTGCATCGACAGGGTGATAGATCATTCTCCCACGATGACCCTTGATGATGGAGCTGACTTTACAGGCACGATCCACAGCAACAGAACCGAGCTTTTGCCAAGCGTTAAAGGCGGAACAGAGGAAACGACGACGGGTGTCCTTCGCCTGAGAGCCATGGAGAAGACAGGAGACCTGAAGTACCCGATAATAGCGGTGAATGACGCAATGACGAAGTACCTTTTCGACAACCGATATGGAACAGGCCAAAGCACCTTAGACGGTATCCTCAGAGCCACAAACATCCTTTTGGCAGGCAAGAACTTCGTAGTCTGCGGCTACGGGTGGTGCGCCAGGGGAATAGCCCTGAGGGCACAGGGAATGGGAGCAAACGTCATAGTTACCGAAGTCAACGCACTCAGAGCGCTTGAAGCAGCAATGAACGGATTCCGCGTGCTTCCGATAGCTGAAGCCTCATCTGTAGGCGACATCTTCGTTACGGCAACAGGCGACACAGGCGTAATACGAAAAGAGCACATGCAGAGAATGAAGGACGGCGCCATACTCGCCAACAGCGGCCACTTCAACGTCGAAATAAACTTGAAAGACCTGGAAGAATTGGCAGCCTCAAAGAGGAACATAAGAGCAAACCTTGACGAATACGTTCTCAAGAGCGGCAGAAAACTGTATCTTTTGGCAGAAGGCCGGCTCGTCAACCTTGCGGCAGCAGAAGGCCATCCCTCAGAAGTCATGGACATGTCGTTCGCAAACCAGGCACTCTGCGTGGAACATCTGGCTAGAACCGCAAAGATGCCGCCGAAAGTATATCCAGTTCCGAAAGAGATAGACGAAGCAATAGCAGCGATGAAGCTTTCGGCAATGAACATACGAATAGACACGCTGACAGGAGAACAGAAGAAATACCTGTCAACATGGGAAATGGGAACAATCTAGCACAAAACAAAAAGTCATGGTAAAACTTAAAAGGTATAAAGAAGTAAACATGGCTTACATGGTGAAACAAAAATGGTGAGCAAAGATCAAGGGATCGGAGGAGTCATTTTCATAGTATGCCTAGCAGTCGCCATATTCTACCTAGTCACACTGTTCGATCCATACTGGCTTTCAGTGTTCGGACTAACAGTAACATGGGTGTCCGATGTCCAATTCTGGATCATCGCAGTACCGGTCTTCATAGCATTCGTGGCCATAATGGGCATAGGCGCATGGATAGGCTGGACAATGGCAACGACGCCACCGCCAAAACCAATAGAGGAGATCACGACCGAAATGGAAGAGAAGAAAGAGGAAGCACCGCCACCACCGCCAGCGGAACCTGTAGAAGAACCAAAACCAGCAGAAGAGACCCCACCCCCGACTCAACCAGGACCAGCCGAAGAAAAGAAACCAGAGAGAAAGAGAAGGACCTAAAAAGTCCCTGAACTCCTTTTTCTAGCAAGAATCAGACTTATTTGTGTTGTCCGCACATGGTGTGACAGAGCCCAGAGGGCCCCCTCAGTATTCTATTTTTGTCCCGTTAATAGAGCTCCGATTTTCAAACCAGATTGCGAGGGACACAGCAAGCCTCGTCGCTAGATAATAACCGTGCCCATACAGCAGTGATAGAAAAAGGTTGAACCTGTACCACGAACAGCAAGCAAAGCTTATGAAAGGAAAGCATCTTTACTCGTCCACGGGATGTGGCATGGTATCGGCGAGGAAGAAGGAAGCAAAGGCCATCATCGGCCACGTTGGAATCGAAGTATCCAGCTTGGAGAATTCGAGGAAGTTCTACGAAGTGCTGTTGAAAGCGCTCGGCTTTCGCGCAATAGTTGACTCGAAAGAGACAGTTGGCTTCTCGAACCAGAATTTTCAGGTTTGGGTGAGCCAGTCACAGATTCCAAGGGTCAAGTGTGAAGCCCCCACAGGGGAAGAGTTTGTAGTTTCCGAGCATGTGGCCATTCTGGTTCCTGACAAAAACAGGGTTGACTCGGTCGCTAAGAAGATGAGAGACAACGGGTTTGACATCTTGTTTCCTCCTGAAGAGCAACCACAATTTACAGAAGGATATTATGCAACGGCATTCTGCGACCCAGATAACCACGTCATCGAAGTCTACACGGAACCTGAGAAAGAATAGGGCTATTCTGCACACGCCTTAGCATCCGCAATTGGTCGAAAAGTTTGACTTAAATTCTATGCGTGCTCTTTCTTTCAGCATTGGAGTAGTGTTGAAATGACAGTGTATGTCAAGTGGCTTGGCCATGCTGGCTTCCAGATCAGAGCCATGGGAAAAATCATCTACATTGACCTGAAGAAGTATGGAAAGGTAGTTGAGACCTCTGAGAAAGCAGACATCGTACTGGTAACGCATAATCACGGTGATCACTGCAGTCCGCCCAAGATTCAAGAGTTGTGCAAGAAGGACACTGTGGTGATTGCACCCAAAAACTGCGTTTCAAGAATAAGCCTAAACGCCAGAAGCATCAAACCTGGAGAAGAAATCACGGTTGATAGCGTGAGAATCGGGGCAGTTGAAGCGTATAACATCAAGAGGTTCAAGCCTTCTGGAAAACCTTGGCATCCTAAAGGATATGGAGTAGGCTACCTGATAAAGATAGAAGGCAAAACGATCTATCATGCTGGAGACACGGACCTCATTCCCGAAATGCAACTCCTCGAGAACATAGACCTGGCATTGCTCCCGACTGGAGACAAATACACCATGGACAACGCCGAAGCGGCAGAAGCAGCGGTGTTAATCAAACCGAAAATCGCAATGGCCATGCACACTTGGGAAAAGGACCGGGAAGAATTCAAAAAGAAGGTTGAAGCAAACTCAAAAACCAAAGTAATCCTTCTGCAAGAAGGCGAAGAATACCAACTGGACTGAAAAGACGAAATTTTGGTCAAAAAATCGTCAAATGCAAAATAGTCAAGAAAGCTCTTCAGAGCGCGCGCGCCGGGGAAGAGAATGCAGCATCAATTTACCAGTAAATATGCTTTTGAGGAACGCGGTTCTAACAGTGAGTCCGAGGAGATTAGCACCCAAGCGGGTTCAAGTTCACAACTAGCATAGCGCGCGCACAAGTGAAACGCCTTCCCACGCGCGCTTTCTCGCATGGATATCCCTATATGGCTCATTGAAGTTCTATCAACGACAGAAAGGTTTTCAAATGTTCTAAAGGGAACGGATCCAATAGATGTCGGTTCAGAGGAAAGTTGTGGAAGCTCTGATGAAACCTGAAGCTTATGACGAACAACCGGGTACAATTGAAATGACCCAGACCCACATATCCTTCGTCTTTCTAACTAGTAAATTTGTTTACAAAGTGAAGAAGGCTGTGGATCTCGGATTTCTGGACTTCACGACCCTCGGAAAGCGGCAGTTCTTCTGCGAAAAAGAGCTAGAGCTCAACAAACGACTGTGTGAAGGTATGTACCTTGAGGTTGTTCCCATCAACAGATCAGACGTGATCAAGATTAAGGGCGAAGGAGAAACTGTCGAATATGCTGTGAAGATGAAGAGAATGCCTCAGGAAAAGATGATGAACAAGCTACTCGAAGAAAACAAAGTGGATAATGAGCTTGTTGACGGAATAGCGAAGATTATCGCTGAATTCCATTCAAAGGCGGAAACGAACAAGAGGATAAGCGAGTTCGGCTCCTTGGCGATAATAGAAACCAATTGGAAAGAGAATTTCGAACAGACTTGGAGGTTTGTGGGCAGAACGGTATCAATGAAGGATTTCAGCTTAGTTCGTAAAAGAGTCGATGATTTCATGAAGAGAACTGCGTCCTTTTTTCAGAAAAGGGCTGAGGAGGGCCGAGTCAGAGATTGCCACGGGGACATCCATTCAGGTAACATCTTTGTAGCAGACCGAATTTACATTTTCGATGCGATAGAATTCAACGAAAGATTTAGATATTCTGATATTGCCTCCGACATCGCCTTCTTAGCCATGGACTTAGATTTCAAGGGACGAACCGATCTGTCCAAGTTCTTCGTCAAGAGATATGTCAAATATTCTGGAGACCGAGAGCTAACAAAGGTTCTTCCTTTCTACAAATGCTACCGAGCCTACGTGCGAGGAAAAGTTGCCAATTTCAAACTTGAAGACCCAAACGTAAGTCGTGAAGAAAAGAGGGCAACATTGAAAGAAGCAAAAACATACTTTAAACTAGCCTCCACCTACGCGAAGACTTTTTGATCTCCTGAAGAAATGCACGCGCGAGAACAAGCTGTTGCACTACCCCTTATACTGCCCTCCATACAACCCGTCTCTGTGTCAGATCTAGCCTAAGACGGGTTGACGCTGATGGATCGGAAAGCTGTTGAAGGGATAAAGGATGGTGCATTGATGGAGCTAGATGATGGCGTTAGGGCCTGTTGTGTAAAACGCCAATGTTACATTCGCTTTTCAAGAGGCGCGCGTGATGTACAAGGCAAACCTATCTTGGTCGAAGCTGCAAGACTCTTTCAAGAAACTTGAAGCAAAGAACCTAATCTACATCGAAACTGACGAATCCACTCGTAGAAGAAGAATTCGCCTGACTGAAAGCGGCGTAATCTTCGTCGCAAGCCATAAAAGCCACTGAAGGACCTCTTAAGCAACATGAAGAAGATAGGCCAGCCCAAGGGCGAGTCTCCATCTCAGCTGATAGACGCGAAGATCAAGGAGTTGGGCGATTGGCGGAGTGAGACGCTATCTCGGATCCGGGCTCTGATCAAGCAGACCGACCCAGACGTCGTAGAGGAGTGGAAGTGGGGAGGTGTTCCGGTGTGGTCTCACAGCGGGCTGATCTGCACCGGCGAGACGTACAAGAACGTCGTGAAGATGACCTTCTCCAAGGGCGCCTCGCTGAGGGACCCTTCGGGCCTCTTCAACTCCAGTCTAGAAGGTAACGCAAGACGCGCCATCGACTTTCACGAAGGTGACAAGGTCGACGGGGAGGCCCTGAAGGCACTCGTTCGCGCAGCGGTGGCGCTGAACATCTCCTCTAACCGAGTCTAGTCGACGGGTCCAACGATCGCTCGGTACTCCTCGCCTGCTACCTCTCTCGAACGCCAGCGGCTGTCCGCACGGCTCTGCCAAGATACGATCAGGGGATCTCAGAGTTGATAATCATCGTCGGAACGCCCGGCCAAAGCGGAGCCGGAACGGTTGCCCACTCCATCGGGACTCCGCAAACATAGCTGGGATGGCCGCGCGCGTTTTGGTTTTGCGGAAAAGTTATAGCTGAACAGCGTAGGATTCTATGTCTTCAAGGTGTGCATCACTTCTAGGAAGCTTTCAAACAATGACCCTTCTATAGCGCGCGCAGTCTGAAAACTGACCCGGATTGCAGGAATGAGCGCAAGGAATAAGTTCACTTAAAGCTGAATTGCTCAGCTACGTATTCGGGGATTTTCACTGTTCCCATGAGTATTGGCTTTTGATGACAATCGCTTCCCCCAGTCATGAATAGTCCATGTTTCTTTGCAAACTTCACATAATGATTCGTTGTTAGAGCGTCACTTCTAGAGTGCCAGCACTCTACGCCGTCGATGTATCTTAAAATCGACTCTTCTACTATCTCTGTCTGTTTACGCAGAGACTTAGTCAGTGCCACAAGTGAGGTTCCGTGAGGATCGTTAGGATGAGCCAAAACTATCATTCCTCCAGCATTCCTCAACAGTCTCGAAGCCTCTTCAACGTAAAGAGGATATTTGGGAACATCACATTTCACAAGATACTTATCAAAAGCTTCTTGTCTAGTTCCAACAATGCTCTTTCTTACCAAATAGTCTGCTATGTGAGGCCGCCCAAGTACTCCGTCAACGGAATCTTGAATCTCCCTCAAATCATCCTTCGTTAACTTTTCAATTCCTTCTTTTTCAAATTCTGCATTAAGGTTGTCCAAGATCTTTGCAGCCCTTTCCTCACGGTATTGAGCAGTTTTTACAAGTTTGTTCCTTAACTCCTCATTCCTTACGTCAAATTGATAACCTAGGAAATCCAGCGATATTGATTTGCCTTCGTTATATCTGGGGTGCGAGAAGGTTACATTCAATTCAACTCCAGCAACATAATGGATACCATTTTTCTTTGTCAAAGCTATGGCTTTCTCTTGACAGCCGATCGAGTCATGATCTGTAATCGACATTAACCCAATGTTTCTGATTTTAGCTTCCTTAACGAGTTCTTCAACAGTGAAGTTTCCATCAGAACCACTCTTTGAATGAATATGCAAATCTATTATCATAAAACTGGGGCCAACTACCTTCTTTCCATCCCGATTATGTACCAGTCTTCGGGACGATCATACTCAGTATCGACTGTTAGATGCAATATTTGGAGCTCCGGAAATCTGTCTTTCAGATCACCCAGGTCAATCGCCTCAAACTTCTTCTTGTTGTTGAGATAAGCTTCCTTAGTTAGAGCGTTTGACTGGTAGTTCTCTTTGGTTCTTCTCAAAATCCTCGCAATTGACGCTTCTTCAGAGCAGTGAGTCTGAAGTATGACAAAAGTCATCTTGTATTTTGCAGCAATCGCAGCAGCACGCCTTCGCAGTTCCTGGGTTACAAAAGTAGCATCCAATATAACGCCTCTATCCTTCCGTGCAAGATCTTCCGCTCGGCGAAACGTCTCATCATAGACAAGCTCTCGTTTGCCCATATTTGACGCAACTTTTTCGTCGAAAATGTCCTCATTCTTGAGAACCTCCAGTCGAATCAAATCGGTTCGAAGGATTGGATATCCCTTGATTTTTGAGATCTCCTCTGCGGTCTCTGTTTTCCAGGTTCCTGGAAGCCCACATGTAATCAGCAGAGTTCTGGGCTCTAACTCAGCCTTAACAAACTCGGCAAAAGGTTCTCTCAACTAACATACTCTCACAAGTAGATTTAACAGGGCAAAATTAAAATTTTGCGGCAAGAAAGCGTGTGGACCTGTATGGCCTTAAGCGAGAGAAAATTATGAGGAGAATAGAGGATTCTTCTACTAATCCATGAAGCAGGACACCGCGTTTCTGTACTGCAACTTCTCAAAGAGCTACAGCTTCTTCACTTTCTCTTCCAGAACATTCAGGCGAACATCTAACTCATCAAGCTTTTTCTTGTCAGCCTCACCAAGATCGAGTTCTGAGACCTCATGGAACATCTCCAGCCCTCCAAACAGAGCCAAAATTGACAAATCTAGCGTCTTTTCGCAGAATCACCGCAATTGGCGCCGACACTAGGAAAAGAGCGCCGGGGAAGGGACTCGAACCCCTGCGAGCCAAAGGCCCACTGGCTTGCTTGTACAGACCCCTTTCTTGCGAGTTTCGATCTCGAGGCCAGCGCGATAACCACTCCGCCACCCCGGCACTGGATAGAAGGGTCTACACGGTAGCTTTTTAGCTTTATCCGAATGGCAGTAGAGTGAGAAGTTGCGTTCTTCAACCCCCAAATCAATCCACACTTCAAACCCCATGCTGAAAAACAAAAACCGACCTAGGAGGGGGGTATCAACAATTCGCGTGATTTCAACCCAACATTTGGGTAGCTATCGAATCAGTGAGCCGCCCAGCTCAAAATCAGAAAAACCGACCGGGGGAGGGAGGAGGAGGCCGTCTCTCTCTGTCCACGTGATCTCAACCCAACCTTTGATGCCTCTCATCGAATCGGTAATCCGTCGAGCCCAAGATCAAAAAACGGCATAGGAGGGGGGAGGTGCGTTTTTCGCGTGTTTTCAGACCAAAAACGCAGTTCAACCCGCTTCGGCGATAAGCGCACGGATGGACATCTGCGTAGCTCCGAGAAAACGACAGGGGAAGCGCGGCTAGCGAGCCTTATCACTGTCTAACACGCAATGGGACCAGCAAAACTCTAACGAGCAGAGCGCAAGAGCGACGGAAACAGCCAAGACTTACCGGCCTTCTTCTTCAGTTTGTCCCACTCGTACAGGACCCGGACGGCTTCATTCGCGATTCTAATCGCTGCCTCCTCGCCAGCTCCCGCTTTAAACTCGTTTGTGCAACGATTCGAAACCACGGCGCACACTGAAGCTGCTCTTAAGCCGTAAAGACTCGCCAGCGTAAACAGCGTCGCCGTCTCCATTTCAAAGTTGAGCACGCCGGCCTTCTGCAACACAGGAAGGAGATTCTCATTCTCCCCGCAATAGCCCTTAGCCGTGACTCGGCTCTGCCCAGCATAGAAATCCGCGGTCGTCGCCGTCACACCAACATGATAATCCTGCGCGTTTAAGCCCTCAGCCGCTTGAATCAAAGCCAGCAGAACTTCATAGTTCGCAGCCGCGGGATACTCAGGCATGATATAACAGTTGCTCGTGCAGTCAAGACGAACAGCCGCAGACGAAATAACAACTGCACCGCAGGCAATGCCTTTTTGGATTGCGGCCGTGGTTCCGACCCTTATGAAAGTATGAACCCCAACGTTGGCAGCCTCGTTGACAGCGATGGCCATACAAGCAGGACCAATTCCAGATGAAAGAACCGAAATCGGAACACCCCTATACTTGCCCCTGAAGCTGCGAAACTCACGACGACTAGACACCTCATCCGCCGAATCCCAGAACCTCATGATCCTGTCAACACGATCAGGATCCCCCGGAACAAGAAGATAACCGGCAAGATCCCCCCTCTCACACGCAATATGATACTGCTTTCCACCAGAATCCACGTGCCGCATAAGCCTAAACCCACATGAAGACTAAGCATCTTGAGAATTTAATAATATTGGATCATCGGGAAACCGGCACCAGACTGGAAAACCTCGAACAACAGAATGCCACCTCAACAACGGATCACGCTTCACAAGCAAGAGGCCTGATCAATGTAGACAAGCCCACATGTTAGCAACAACAGTAATCAGGCTCTCTTAGGCACAACCAAGTCAGCAATGTCAACACTATGCTCGTACATCTGCCTCAGGAACGAGGCAACCGCCAACACGAGCGGCACCACATCAAGCGACTGAGCCCTCGCCAACTCCTCAATGCCAGCAAAAGCCTTCTCAAGCTCGGCCTGCATTTCCCTGACACCCTCGGCCAGAGGCACGTTTCCAATCAAGAAAGCGCTCAAAGCGTTCTCCTGAGCTGCGAAGCAGCATGAATGAAAGTCCAAAAGCAACTTCTTCAGCTCTCCCCCCAACTTCACACCCTTCAACTCAATAGTCTTCTGAGCCACTCGAACGCACTCGTCGCCAATAGCCTCCACGAGACTCGCAACCAAACGATAATCCAAGCACTCAATCGAGGTTATGCCTAATTTCCCGCTCAACCCTGGGTTCTGAACAATCGTGCGTAGGATCCGAACCAGAAGGAAATACAGCCTATTACCCTCCTCATCACGCGCCACAACACTTTTGGCCAACGCGACATTCCCCTCCACGAAAGACCTGACCACATCCCGATGCATACCCGCAGCAATCGCATAGCTCCGCCGAAGAATCTTCTCAGGCGGAAAACCTGAAGGTTCCAGCAGACACTGAAGCACGATACTGGACGAATCTTCTTCGACTATCTCCAAACCGACCAACCGATCAACAGTACTCTTGACCGCGGCGCGCACTTCGAAGCCTGCACGATTACTAGGCTCAATCCGAATTATGTCAAACCCAAGCAAATAATTGCCTATGATTTCACGGCTCAAGAGCGGCCCAGACCTCAAAGTCGCCACACGAGGAGAAGGAGCAACACCATACTCAGGGTCAATGAGCAACTTGCCATCCGCAGTTTCACCCACAGCAACGATCGAACCGCTACGCAGCCCATGATCCACAGCCCAACGCTTGGGCACACAGACAAAGAAAGTGCCGCCTGGCGTACGTTGAACCTTCCGAACGATACTCACAACTCACACCACAAGGAACTGAATACGCAAATCCGAATATCAACATATCTAAACAAAACCTGACCATATAGATTTGAACACACCGAAGCGAACCAAACAGGCAAGATCCAAAACCAGCTAAGCTTCTCAACCACAGGCTCCAGCAAGTCAGCAGCTCGCCACACCAAGAACGAAGCGGCGCATGAAGCAAGGCAGAAGACTTTATAGTACTCCCGCAGACCAAGAACTAGAGAAGCGTTCTACTATGAGCGAATCCGAGAAGCTGCGAAAGGCTGTAGAATTAACGATTGCCGCAGGCTACCAGCTGGATCAAGAGGCGTTCGGATTCCTCACCATGATTGCTTCGACAGCAGATCCGACCGAAGTGATGACCAAAGCGATAAAAACGGCCGAAACCCTGAACGAGAAGCCTCCATTCATCGACAGAAACTTCCTAGAGCGATTGCTGAGCAACGCTGAAGTGGCAGAAGAAATCGTGCCTTCGCAGGAGCCACCTCAGGAACCCGCGGGACCACAGACAACCCAAATAACAGAAACTGGAAGGGGTTTCCACCCCTACGCAAAGGAAGTCAATGCCGACATCACCATAATCGAGGACCCAAGCAGCAAACTGGGCTCAGGAGGAACAGTGGAAGATTTCCTCGCTTATTTCCGAGACAGATTCAAAAGAACGGAGAAGATGCTGAGACAAAGAATAGACGTCAGGAGCGCAGCATCAATAATAGATGCCCTGAAAGCTCCACCAAAGACTAGGCTAAAGATAATCGGCATGATAACCGAGAAGAGAGAATCAAAACAGAGAACAATTCTATCGGTTGAAGATTTACAAGCAAACATAACGGTGCTCGTTCCCCAGAACGCCTCTGAGGAACTCAAGAAGAGGACCCAGCTCCTCCTGGTCGACCAGATCGTATGCCTAAGCGTCATCAAGACAAGAGGCAACCTTCTAATCGCTGAAGACATCATCTTGCCCGAAGTAGGCCAAAAACCGCAACACAAGGCACCGGTGCCAGTTTATGCCGCGTTGACGTCAGATATGCACGTGGGGAGCACAAAGTTTCAAAGGGAATCCTTCAACCGATTCATCTTGTGGCTGAACGGGAAATACGGCAACGAGCAGATGAAAGAAATCGCAGGTCACGTCAAGTACGTCCTGATTGCCGGAGACATTGTTGACGGCGTGGGGATTTATCCGAATCAGGTCAGAGAACTAGCGATCAGAGACGTGTACAAGCAGTATCGCCTCGCCGCAAAGTACATTGAACAGATACCAGACTACATACAAGTAATAATCATACCTGGAAATCATGATGTCCCCCGAAAAGCCTTGCCACAGCCTGCGATATCCCACGAGTATCTTGAAACCCTCCAGGAATCAAGAAGTGTCTATTCCCTAGGAGACCCATGCTACCTGAGCCTACACGGCGTAGAAGTGCTAATGTATCACGGGCGCAGCCTAGACGATGTGATATCTGCAGCCCCAGGCATGAGCAACAACAACCCTGAAAAAGCGATGCGCCTACTACTGCAGAGCCGCCACTTGGCCCCAATCTACGGTGGTAAAACCACCTTGTCCCCCGAGACTAGAGACTATCTGGTCATAGACAGAGTGCCAGACATATTTCACGCCGGGCACATCCACGCATTAGGCTACTGCAATTATCGCGGAGTCCTGGTAGTAAACTCTGGAGGCTGGCAGGAACAAACTGACTACATGCAGAAGCTTGGGTTCACCCCGACGCCCAGCAAAGTACCTATAATAAACCTTCAAACCCTAGAAACCACAGTCATCCCATTCAACTAGAATGACCCAAAGAACTGAGCAACCAGAGCCACTTTTAAGACCACAACCGCATACCGCGCCCTGATCAGCGTTCAAACTTCTTCTGCCTCGAAAGGCATTTCGGTTCATAGTCCACCAATCGGCCAATCCGGCTATCCCCAGCAAAGACATCTCTGATTATGCTGCGCGATATCTCCAGCCTTATCTTCTTTGTCCGCCCATATCTTCCCATGCTGATGACTTTAGCGTTCAACAGACCAATCGAGTCAAGCTCACTCACAAGCGAACTCAGCCTCCGCTGAGTTAACGGTGTAACCCCGATCTCACCGCAGATTTCATCGTAGACCTCGAAGATCTCGCCTGTGATGGCTCTGTAAACATCAGCCTTGTTCAAATCATAGACGCTTAACAGTACGAGCTTGGAATGCAGAGTCAAATTCTTCACAGTCTCGATCACACGATTATGCTCAATATGCTTCTCAGCCTCCCGCACGTGATCCTCAACGACGGCATTAGCGTCTGATCGTTCCGCTACCTCACCCGCAACCCGCAACAAATCCAAGGCGCGCCTAGCGTCTCCATGTTCCGCCGCAGCCAAAGCTGAACAAAGACCGAGCGCCGCCTCTGACAACGCACCATCTTGAAAAGCTGATTCTGCACGCTTCGAAAGAATATCCTTCAACTCCCCCGCATCGTACGGTCTGAAAACTATTTCCTCTTCACTCAGCGAGCTTAGAACCCGAGGATCCAGAAACTCTTTCAGTCGAAGGTCGTTGGATATCCCAATCAGCGACACCTTGCTTCCACACAAGGCCTCGTTGACCCTAGTCAATTCGTAAAGAAGCCCGTCGCCCTTGACCTTTATCAACGCGTCAACTTCATCCAAGGCTACTATGAAAATAACATTCACAGTCTCCAGACCTGCCCGAAATCGCTCAAACAGCTCCCCAACAGAGAGTCCAGTAAATGGCACCGAAAGTCCAACGCTCTGGCACAGAGTGGCAAAAACGCGGTACTCAGATCCAACCATCCGGCAATTCACGTAACAGAACTTGACAGGCGCCCCCAACTCTTTGGCTTTGGCCTCAAGGTGACTGAGCACATACTTCGTCACAGCCGTCTTGCCTGTCCCAGTCTTACCGTAGATGAAAATGTTGGAGCTTCTAGCGCCCTTCAACGTGGGAGCCACTGTCTCTCCCACTTGTCTGATCTGCTCTTCCCTGTGAGGCAACCTCTCGGGCAAATAGTCATGCCGCAGAACCTCCCTGTCTTTGAATATCTTTACGTTGCTAACGGATTTTTCGAATATACCATCCAGGATGTTTGCATCAGACATTTGCGACTCCCCGGCTCAAACTTGAAAGGTAACACCCGTCTTTCCACTTGAAAACATAAGCCCTTGGCTACAAAAAAGTAGATACACCCCACAAGATTCCTAAAAGAAAATGAGGTCAAATGAGAGTCCTAAACCTTCAAGGAGGGCCACACCCCCCACTTTCCTGTGGAACTCTTACTTTCAGAATTCATGTTCTACTATTCGCTTACAGCTAAATATACTCTGGCGGTAACTATTTGAAAGTGACAATATCTCTTGGAGTTCAACACTTTAGACCCATGTTAAAAAATGCGGTGACGTTAAAAGTTACGTTTGAGCGGCGACCTGTTCCAGTGGAAATCATGGGGTGTCACGCGTTCTTGCAATGATATGCTGCTCTTCCAATTGACGCCGCATTGAAGGCCTCTAATACCTCAGTCCCCATTGATCAGAACTACCTTCTCTTTAAGTCTTCGAACTATGTTTTCCTTCACTTATTGAGAACGTCTTGTTAAGTTGAACCATTAATGGTTGATTATTGCTTCTGTTTACCCGATTCTTTAGTGTTTCATGCTCTTTTTTAGTGAACTAAACACCCCTACGTTTCCACTGAACATCAGCTTGCTAAACAGGTTCTTTGTCGATTTGCTCTTTCCGTCAAATGTGAAACGTGTGATTCGTAGAAAACTCCAATTCTCTTAGCTTTTGTAATTTAGGCTCAAGACTAGGCTTTCTACTCTAGTGCTACTTCACCATAACACATATAACTTGTGAACTGTAAACTTGTGAACACTCCAAGACGTGTTTCGCAAATGCCCGCCCGAAAGATGCGAGTCGAGCTATTCGATAGCGATGGCAACCGGTACACGATAGCTTTTGAAGGACAGGTGACGAGGGAGAAGGCAGTGCGACTCCTTGATCTGGTGGAATTGCTGGGAGGGGTGCCAAAGGAAGAGGCAAACACAAGGACTAGGACGGGCATTGCAGAAAATGGGCTTTCTAAATATGACAAAGTGCGAACGATTGTCCAAAGGAGCTTTCCTATTGTTTGGTTCTCTTCGAAAGAAGTTCAGAATGCGTATGAACAGGAACTTGGTGAGCCTATAGGGCTGAGCACCGTGGCCACGTATCTCTCGAGGCTCGTACTGAAGGAGGTGCTTGTCAAGAACGGGCCTCTCAACAATTTGAAGTACAAAATAGTACAAGGAGTTTCACAGGCCCATATGAAGCAGGCAATATCCTGATGGCGCTGAAGGAGATAGACTGACCAGTCAGGCGGGTTGACCCTCGGATCTTTTCAAGATTTCCTCCATTTCCTTCTTTACACTGTAATTGAACGGAATCTTGCCAGTATCCCTTTCCAGGTAGCCACCCTCGTAAAGCTTCTTCATCAACCTTGCTGTGTGCTCGCGGCTCAGCTTTACTCGACCCTTAATCTCCGGAGCAGTCTTCGGACCATCTGATGCCAACATCTCTAAGACGGACAATTCAGTCTCAGTTAAGGGCGCTAGGACCCTGTCTCTTCTCATGGGAATAACAGCTTGGACGCTGGGCTCGGGAATATTCATAAACTGCTTAAGCTGCTCGTCCAAGTTGGAAACCTTAGTTGCAAACGTCGACTGCGATGTTACAAGCCCATGTAGCTCCTTGTCCATCCCATCAAGCCTTGTAAACACTTCGTTCCTGTCCTGCAGTGCCGAGGCAAGTTTAAGTTCACTTACATGAAGAGATTCTTGCATCTGTCCCACGTTCTTGGAAACTCCTTCAACCTTGGAAGAGACCCCCTCGACCTTGTACGCCACAGCCTCCAACCTCTCGCCTTCATGTTGCAGTTGCCTGTTGAAACTGAGCACTATGTCCTCCACAGCATCCCTAGCGCCTTCATACTCTTTTCTGGCCGTGCGGAGGATCCTGTAGTACTTGAATGCCACGCCGGCAGTTACGACAAGCAGGCCGCCAGCCAGAACAGTCGGTATATCTATCAGACGTCCCACCTCTGTGATTTAGGTGTGACCACAAAAGACTGCATCACGTTGCATCACACATCACACTCACACCATTTCAGATTTAAGTCTTATGGTCTTTCCCATCAGCTTATTGCCCTCATGACGTCACACATCACACTTGGCGTAGCACCCACTTGTATCCTTAATGGATATGCTCTCGATCTTAGAGGCCTGCACTTTGAGGCTCTTTTTGATTTTTGAGTCGAATTGTAGCTGCTGTTGACGTCGGTGCTTTCAACAGTATTTCTGTATGAAATAGTATGTGATGTGTGACGTCACGTTGCACCTTCTGATGGATTTGAGAGCTGTTTCAAGCTCGTTTCCAGCTCTTCTCTGATCATTTCTATGACTTTTAGGTGGTTGTTAAGCTCTTCTCCCTTGTCGGGCATATGTTTGTGTGCCTCCAGGTACGTGTGCAATTTGTTCGCTATTTCGAGATAGGGAGCGAGTGTTGTATCTTCGAACACTCCGAGATAGCCCAGTAGCAAGACGGTATAAATGGATCTTATAACGTTTTCTTTAGCCTGCGCCAAGGTCCTATTAAACGATCCGCGGCTGATTTTGGCCTTGGTTAGTCGTAACTGAGCCTTTTCGTCGTATTTTAGCTGTTTGCCCGAGAAACTCTCGGCCAATATGTCTATCAAAAGCGTTTCGAGCTGGGTTTTGGTTAAGTGGCTATTTCTTGACAGGACGACTGCGATGGGGTCGTCTAGAGAGCCCTTTATCCACTTTTGAACGTTCTCTCTCAGCGCCATTTCTTTTCTCCGGCAGGTTATGTCGAATGGATACAGTTTAGTATACGTGGTTTGCTTTTAAGGATGACATATTCAAGGGTGAAGGAGGAGATGTTGGCGGAGAGAATCATTTTATCTCGAGGCGATTACAAGGTGTTGGGAGGGTGTTTTACGAATTCAAAATACGAGCCTGCGGAGCGACTCAAATGCCTAAAGGGGTAATAAATACGGCACTTTATCGGTTTGGCCAAGACAATGCCTCACTGCATCGATTTGAGCGTCGGAGAGCCAGGTTTCTGTCCTGCGGGACATGTTTTAGATGCTGGGGCGGAGGCCGCGGAGGGCGGTAAACCCCGTTATGATCCCTCCAAAGGCCTCTGTGAACTAAGAGGGGTGCTCGCGGAGAAGGCTTCTAATGACTATGGGTGGGGTGCGACCCGAACACTGAAATCATCATTACCGTAGGCGGAAGTGCAGCACTGTTCGCATCATTGCTCGGACTGATCAATCAATGTGATAAGGTGCTTGTGTCGGATCTAGGGTTGATTCCCTAGAGGTCTTGCGTGAAGTTGGATGATGGGATTCCGATAACTTCTCCCCTTGAAAGAGAGCGTCATTGCGAGTTGTCTACTTACGACGTGACGTCGCTAATCACAGGGAGATCACGTGTGATTGTTGTCACCTGTCCTAACAGTCCAACGGGAGGCGTTCTCAGTCACGATGAAATATCAAGTTTGGCCAAGATTGATGTGGCGCGTGATATGCTTGTGATCTCCGAAGTCTATAAGAAAATAGTTTGCGATGGTGTCAAACAACATTGTCCTGCCACTCTTCTTTGAGTGCGTAGGCGAAAGTTCCGTTAACTAGTGCGCACTAACTCTTTCTCGAGAACTTTGCAATGACTGGTCAGCGAGTTGGATATGTCTACGGTCCGAGCGCCCTTGTTTCGGCCGTTTGCCTTGTGCTTCGGTGCATAATGACTTGTACGCATAGTCTGTCGCAATATGTTGCATTGGCAGCACTGAAGGGCCTCAGGGTTCGTGACGGAGAAGGTGGCAGAGTTTGACAAGGGCCGGCACATTGTTCACGAGCGGCCTAATTCTGTTGAGGTTTTCGCCACACGCTTTAGAGGGTGCGTTTTACGCTTTCCCTAACATTGAAGCGTTCGGTATGTGCTCAGAGTTCTCGGAATTTCTTCGGAAGAATGCTTTGTCATAACAGTTCCTGGCTCTGCTTTCGACAGTCGTGGTAAGGGTTACACCAGGATTTCGTAGGCTGCAGCTTATGGGCACTTGGAGAAGGCGTTGGATCGCATCGAAGCGGCTGTCAAGAGCCTCAGATGAAGTTCTAGAGTTTCTCAGCGCCTTCTTTCAACTTGTCAAATAATTCCGGGCGGAGATCTCTCAATGTTGGGACAAATGTCTCGATGGGTCTAATGTCAGCATAGTCAACCTTGCCGATCACTAGATCCTCTTCGTCATACTTGGCCTTGGCCAGGATTCTTCCTTGTGGTCCAATTAGTCTGCTTCCTCCCCAAAACTGTAATCCGTCTTCGATGCCCACCAGATTCACAAAGGCCAAGAAGGCAGTGTTCTCGACTGCCCTTGCGGACGTTAGCGTCTCGAAAAACGACCGTCTAATCGCTGGGGAGGCTGAAATACACACGATGAGTTGGGCCCCCATCAATCGTGTGAGACGAGTCACTTCTGGAAAGAAGATGTCGTAGCATATGATTAAACCAATCTTTCCAAGCGGCGTGTCGAAGACCGCCGCCTCATGTCCCGGGCGGAAATACCTCTTCTCTTCGAAGACACTATGAGTGGGAAGATACATCTTGCGATATTTCCCTACATAGCCATTGGGGCCCACGAGAACAGCAGTGTTGTGGATTGTAGCCTGAGTGCCTTTGCTCAACTCCGGCATGCCAAAGATCACGTGTGTTTCCGCTTTCTGTGCGATTCTTGTGAGAATCCTGGTTGATGGTCCAGGCACCGGCTCTGCAAGCTCGTAGATCTGATCCCTCGCGACGTATCCAGTCAGCGAGAGCTCTGGGAATATGATCATGTCTGCGGATAGCTCTTTGGCGTGTGCTACTGCCTTCTCGATCTTCTGAAGGTTTACCTTCTTGTCGGCGGCTTTGCAGGATATCTGGGCTAAGGCTATTTTGAATCTTTCTTTGATGTGCTATCCTCTCCTGAGCCTGAAATCTGTTCCGACTGTGCGATATTCGAGTTTTGCGGCTAACAGCATGCGCCTTTTGTGCTCGGCGTCTAGCCACCTTTGTTTTACTTTGTGGACGGCTTTTTCTTCGATGTTCAACTGCTCGGCTATTTCAGCTTCCTTCATGAAGTGTTCCAATCCGTAGAGAATAAGGTCAAGGGCTTCATATTTTAGTCCAAGTTCTCCCTCTGCGGTTTGGCCGGGCCACAGGGCTGGTGTTGGCGGTTTTGCTATGCTCTCCTTTGGAACGCCTATGTGCTCGGCAAGTTCCTTGACCTGAGTCTTGTACAAGTCCATTATGGGCATGATGTCTGATGCAACGTCTCCCCATTTTGTGAAGTATCCCATCATCGTTTCTGACTTGTCTGAACTTCCGCATACGATCCTGTTAAGCTTATTTGCGTAATAATAGATGTAAATCATTCGCGTTCTGGCTTTTACGTTGCCTTTGCAGATCTTTTCTGTCGGATCAAATATCGGGATTGAATGGTAGAAGGCTTCCAGCGCTGGTGTGATGTCACATTTTTTGGCGACAAGCTCAGCGTGGTGCAAGTCTGTGGTGTTGTATGTTTCTTTCTCTGGCAGCATAAGCGCAAACACTTTATTGCCACCTAACGCCAGGGCTGAGAGTGCGGCCACGGTGGAGCTGTCGATGCCGCCTGATAAACCTACGATCACGCCTTCTGCGTGGCACTTTTCTGCATAATCTCCTATGAATCGTGCTACCTTCGATTTGATGTTTGACCAATCTAAGCCCAGAGTTGAAGATGTCAACTCCAAGGAAATGCAGCCTCAATCCTGTATGGCTGTAACGATTATTTAAGTGCAAGCCAAGACCAGAGCAGGATTAGTGCGATGCTGGGCCGTTAGTCCCTTTCGTCCGAGGCGAAGCATAAAAAGATTCGTCTTTCTGAGAGTGTTCAAATAGTGGCAATGTGGGTCTAAGCTTTGGTGACTATGGGGGGTGACTTCAATCAGCGATCATTGGTCAATTATCATGAGATTGGGGCCTCCGCTCTTCTTATATCAACGTTTTTGAAGGCAAACATAAAATACTGGGACGCTGTGGATTCTAAGACGTAAGAGGTTTCGGGAAGATGGGGCGGAGAAGAAGGAAAGTAGTTCATATCCCTAAGAAACGGTTGCCCAAGCTTTTCTCTTGCCCGAAGTGTGGGAAGGAAACTATTAGGGTTGAGATGTACCGTGATCAGAGGCGTGCTATCGTGGCTTGTGGTGCCTGTGGTGTGAAGGAGGAGTTTCCGATCAAGCCCGTCCAAGGCGAGATTGACGTGTACTGCATGTTTACTGACAAGTTCTATGGAACTCCTCGGAGACCTTCAGCAGCTCAGATTCCAGGTGCATGATTGGCTGATCTCTATGACTGGTTATGTTGAGAAATCTCTGCTTGAGCAGATAGCGACGGAAGGGTCTATTCACGTAACCCTTATTGACCCGGAGGAAGTGACGCCTCCGCAAGCTTCAAGAATTGCTTTGAAGGCAAAGATAAGCGGCACTGCGGCTATAATGATTGGGGGGTCAACTTTTGTCTCGACGGCACATCTGGATGATGTTGTCAAAATCGTTAGGCGCACGGTGAAGATTCCGATAATCCTTTTCCCGAACAATATCACGGGCATAAGCCGGTACGCTCATGCCATATGGTTTATGTCTCTTCTTAACTCAGTCGATCCATATTTTCTGATGGGCGCTCAGGTTTTGGGGGCCCCGCTTGTCAAAAAATACTGCTTGGAACCTATTCCTCTTGGTTACGTAATTGTGGGCGAAGGCGGTACAGCCGGTGTCGTGGGCAAGGCGGTTCCGATTCCATACGGCAAGCCTGACCTCGCTGCAGCTCATGCGTTGGCAGGACAGTACCTTGGGATGAGGTTCATATACTTGGAAGCAGGATCGGGCGCCAGAATACCTGTCCCGCAAGAAATGATCCAGGCCGTGAAGCGTTACATTGATGTGCCACTCATCGTAGGCGGCGGTATACGCACAAGAGGACAGGCTTTGACAGCAGCATCCGCGGGTGCCGACATAATAGTCACAGGCAACGTAGTAGAAGACGGTGGAGTGAAGCGCAAAGTTTCCGGGATCATCGAGGGCATAAGACACCGAAGAACATGAAGCCTAGGGCGGAGCTTTTTCATGTAAAATCAGAATGGACTGTTGACTCTTTTTCGGGTTGCCTTTTGATTCTTTCTTGTCAGCATATAGAAATAGGCTCCAGAAGCAACTAGAATGCAGGGGAGAAATTACTTGGGACTCCAGATGAGCGAAGCATACCGGCGCTACACTGAGGACCTAGAGGTCAAGCTTGGGCGATTGTATGCCATCAGTGAGAAGGCAAGAGCAAAGGGGCTTGACCCAGCATTGAAGACCGAGTGCAGACTCGCGAAAGACCTCGCTGACCTTGTAGAAGGTCTCGTGGGGCCGCCTGGTGTTGCCGCGAGCATTAGGGAACTGAGCGTGAAGCTTCCGAGGGAAGAGCTGGCGTTCAAAGTCGCTGAAGAAATCGTCTATGGCAAGTTTGGGCATATGGAGCCTGAAACTGCGGCTGACTGGGCTATTCGCACCGCACTCGCGATATTCACTGAGGGTCTTACCGCTGCACCATTGCAAGGAGTGGCCAAAGTAGCGATAAAGACGAATCATGATCGGACACGTTATCTCGCCATCTATTTTGCGGGTCCCATGCGTTCCGCAGGTGGCACTGATCAAGCTTTAACATTAGTTGTTGGAGACTTTGTGCGGCGGTTACTTGGACTCGAGCGTTACAAGCCCACGGATGATGAGATCTCACGATTCATTGAGGAGATAAGGCTCTATGAGCGTTCGGTGACGCGGTTTCAATATCACGTTTCAGATGACGAGCTACGGAAGGCACTTGAATGGATTCCGATAGAGGTCACAGGCACAGAGTCCAACCCGATCGAGGTTTCGTCTTTCAGGAACTTGCCGCGTGTTGAGACGAACCGAATCAGGGGTGGAGCCTTGAGGGTTGTGAATGACGGCATCATTGGACGCGCTCCTAAGGTCTTGACCATAATTGAAAGGCTCGGTTTTCAGGGGTGGGATTGGCTCAGGGATGTGCGTAGAAAGTCAGAGAAGAAATCTTCAGGGTTCATGGACGAAGTCATTGCTGGTCGACCGATTTTTTCCTTCCCCGCGAGACGCGGAGGCTTTCGATTGAGGTATGGCAGGGCCCGAAACACTGGGCTGGCCTCAGTGGGAATTCACCCAGCGACGATGCTTGTTCTTCAGGGCTTCCTTGCCGGTGGGACCCAACTTCGCTTGGAACTTCCGGGAAAGGGCGGAATCGTGGTGCCGGTTGACACTTTGGATTTGCCCGTGGTCCGATTGAAGGATGGATCAGTCGTTCGAGTTTCAACTGGCAACTTTGACAAACTTAAGGCCGATATTGAGAAGATTCTGTTTCTCGGCGACATCTTGATCAGTTTCGGTGACTTTCTGTACAATAGCAAGGTTCTGGCGCCGCCTGGCTACGCTGAAGAGTGGTGGGTGGGGGACCTGCAAAATGCCATTGCGACAAGGTTCAGCGGAAGCCTGGAGGCCGCCTCGCAAGCCGTCAAGATTAAGCCAGAGAAGCTGAAAGCTTTTCTCGACAATCCATTCAACTGCAAGCCAGGTGTCGAAGAAGCCATAACGCTGTCGACGGCATTGAATGTACCTCTGCACCCACGCTTCACTTTCTTCTGGTCAAACCTCTCCTCAGTCGAAGAGTTTCAACTGTTAAGAAGGTGGGTTCTCAATTCTAAATTGCAACGTTCTGAACGTGTGGTTCTTCAAATAACAGGCGAATTTGATGCTAGTGCCAAGCAAGCAATGGAAGTGCTCTGTCTTCCGCACAAGGTTTCAGAGGGCAAGATTATCGTCGAGGACGAGGATGCGCATGCCTTTGCCTTCTGTCTGGGCTATAACATCGTCGACTGTGTGAACTTTTCCGGTTGCAAGTCCATCTTGGATGCACTCTCGACTGTTTCTGGTGTTCAAGTGAGGGAGAAGGCGCCCACGTTTGTGGGTGCACGGATGGGAAGGCCGGAGAAGGCGAAGGGGCGTGAGATGAAGCCTCTTGTGCACGTGCTTTTTCCCGTCGGCTTGGCGGGCGGATCCCACAGAGATCTTGTGGAAGCAGGACGGCATGGGCCAACGGTCGTCGAAATCGTCAAGCGCAAATGTCCCAGCTGCAAGGCGTTTACTTCCAGAGTCAAATGTCCATCGTGTGGCTCCGAGACTGTTGCTGAAAAGATCTGTTTCAGATGTGGAAAGAGCCTGAAGGAAGATGAATGCCCAGTGTGCAGGGTCCCTGCGAGACGATACCAGATGCAAGCCGTCAACCTCAAGGAACTGCTAGACAATGCATGCACAGGTCTAGGCATTTCGGTTCCGCAGATTTTGAAGGGAGTTAAAGGATTAACGAATGATACTAAGACTCCTGAGAGCATTGAGAAGGGCGTGCTTCGAGCAAAACATGGGCTGTCTGTTTATAAGGACGGGACGATCCGTTTTGATGCGACCAACGCTCCATTAACGCATTTTAAGCCTGCGGAGGTCGGAGTTCCGGTCGAGAAGCTTTGGGAGCTAGGCTATACTCATGATATTCACGGTGCCCGTTTGACGACTTCAGATCAAGTTTGTGAGCTTAAACTACAGGATGTTGTTGTCCCGCAGAAGAGTGCGGCCTACTTCATACAGATTGCCAACTTCATTGACGAATTGCTGGAAAGAGTGTACGGTCTTCCTCCGTACTATGGTGTAAGACGCGCGGAGGATCTTGTTGGGCATTTGGTTGTAGGTTTGGCTCCGCATACGTGCGCAGGTATCTTGGGGCGCATTTTGGGCTTTACAAGCTTGAACCTCTGTTACGCGCATCCGATTTGGCATTCTGCTAAACGTAGAGATTGTGACGGAGACGAGGACGCATTGATGCTAGCGTTGGATACTCTGATTAATTTCTCGCGTGAGTATTTGCCGTCGCAAATCGGCGGCATTATGGATGCGCCACTTCTTCTTATCCCCCTCGTCAAAACTGGGGAGGTGCAGAGGCAGGCGCATGACTTTGATGTTGGAGCAGTTTATCCGTTTGAGTTCTATGGGAAGGCTTGTGATGGAGCGGAAGCCAGACTGGTAAGTCCCTTGATTGATCTGATTGCGTCACGTCTTGGGACGGAGGCGCAGTTTGAAGGGTTCAATTTTACGATGCCAGTGTCCAACATCAACATGGGGAATGCTGAAAGCTCATACAAACGGCTGAAGACGATGGTGGAAAAACTTGATAGTCAGCTTGCTTTGTGTCAGAAAATTGAGGCTGTAGATGTCAGGAAAGTCGCTCTCAAGGTCTTGACCACTCACTTTATACGTGATATAGCGGGGAACCTTCGAGCTTTCTCCACCCAGGCTTTCAGGTGCAAGACTTGCAACAAGCGTTACCGACGTATTCCTCTCCGCGGCAAGTGTCCAATCTGCGGCGGACAATTAACTCTTACTGTTTATCGGGGCGGTATTGAAAAATATTTGGATGTCGCCTTGCAATTGATCGAAAAGTATGAGCTTCCGCATTATTATGCTCAGCGGATACTGCTGATAAGGGATGAGATTGGCGCCATGTTTGAGGGTAAGAAGCCGAGGCAGATCAGTCTGGCAGACTTTGCTTGAACAAGACTTTTCTATGCAGCTGAACTACAGATTAGCGGATTAGAATGGTCAAGGAGAATTGGCATCCGAACGCATACTTGTCCTTCATAAAAAACATTAGACTCGGTCTGAGGGCTCGAACCCAAATTCTGAGTGTGCTGGAGAAACACTCTATTGATGCCAAGTCTATTGCCAACGAGGCTGGGATGCACTATGGCGTCGTCGTGCACCATCTGAAGCTGCTCGAGGCTGAAAAGATCGTTGAACGGAAGGGCGGCAAGCCGTATATGTGGCTGATCACAGGCGCGGGGCAGAAACGCCTTTTGGGCCTTTCTTGAAAGGACATTGGCAGGGTGAACGTTTACATTTTGGGCATACGTTGGCATACTTGTCCAGCGTGGCCTTTTGAAGATCGACGTTGACAACATTTGCCAAGGAGGCTAACCATGCGATAACATCCGCAAATTCGCTTTCTAATTGCTTTTTGTCGCCTTTTTCTAAGGCTTCACCGAGTTCTCTTGTCTCGTCCACGAGCCAATCGTAAGTTCCTTTGACACCTCGGTCGAAGTCTTTATGGAAGTACAATCGGCGCATCATGTCCTGAAACTCATTTATGTGCATGATTTCTCATCACTTCAAGAGGGTGAATTCTGGCTAGGGTTTCTGCTGCTTGCTCTTCCACTCTCTAAGTATTAAACCCGCTAAGCTTTCCTTGAATGTACGGTAAAGACCTGCGGCTTTGCCCCCGCATGTTGGAACTGCTCTTCTTTGTCCTTCAGGTTATGGGAGAAATATTCGTAGCTGCATTTGTTGAGAGTATTATCTCTGGGTCATGAGCATTTATGGTTTCAGTTTCGAATTGATGTTCCTTCAGTTTCGCCAAAAGGTAATCTGTGCAGGTTAGGCGGTTTCTCTTCTTTCTTGCGTTGATGCCACGCCGAGCGCTTTCATCCTGTTGTGCTTCTAGCGGATTTTTATGTATTTGTAGGCTTCTGTGGTGTTTTCGAAGCAGTATTGGACTTTTTGATAGTTTTTCCTGAACTCTGCGACGTCAGTGCTTACTTTGTCTACTGGTTTTTTGTCTATTATGACGTGTTTGACGAATTCTGCTATCTCAGCCATTTCTGGTTCCTTCATTCCCAGTCTTGTGACTTCTGAAACGCCCATTCTTATGCCGCCTGGATGCATGAAATGCCTTCCTTCTTTGATGTCCCATGGCAGTAGGTTTCTGTTTATGATTATGTTTGCTTTTTCAAGCGTCTCTTCGATCGTGCCCCCGTCTCCATGCCTTGTTATGTCTATCAATATGACGTGGGACTGAGTGAATCCCTTGTGTTCTGCTAGGACGTTGAAGCCTCTTTCGTAAAGAGCTTGAGCCAAGGCCTTAGCGTTCTTCACGATCTGAGCTGCGTATTCTTTTCCGAATTGAAGCATCTCTGCGCATGCGATCGTGAGACCCGCAACTGCGTGAAGGTGATGGTTGCTGACCATTCCTGGAAAAGTCGCTTTCTTTAGCCTTTCGGCATTTTTCTCCCAGGAAAGTATTCCGCCATGTTGGGGTCCGAAGAACGTTTTATGCGTGCTCAGGCTTACGACGTCGGCGCCTTCTCTGAGTGGATCTTGGAATTGTCCTCCTGCGATCAGTCCTGCTACGTGCGCTGCATCATACCCGACGGTTGCGTTCACCGAGTGAATGGTTTCAACAAGTTCCTTTACAGGGTGTGGAAATGGAAAAACGCTTGCGCCGAACATGATGAACTTCGGCGGCTTCCCCTTGGCGGCGAGTTCTTGAATCTTGCTTTTCGCCTTGTCGACATCGATGTTCAACTCTTTGTAGTCTAGCGGCAGATACTCCACGATCAGCCCCTTGACGGCTCCTGCTGTTCCTCCGAACTCCTTCTTTCCAGAAGTGATGTGTCCGCCGCAGGGGATGGATAGTGCTAGCAACGTGTCTCCTGGTTCTGTGAACGCTGTGTATACCGCCAAGTTTGCTACGACCCCTGATATTGGCCTGACGTCCACGAATTCGGCGTTGAAGAGCTGCTTCATCAGATCGATGCATTTGAACTCCACTTTGTCTATATAACGGCAACCGGCGTAGACGCGTTCTCCAGGCCACCCCTCGGCATAGCGATTCCCAAAATCTGTGATGAGAGTCTCGCGGACGGCTGGGCTTGGAACGTTTTCACTGGCTATTAGCGGGATACTCTCTTGGAACCATTTGTGATGTTGTTGGAGAAGGTCAAAAACATGGTCGTACTCTTCTCTGGGCGTAGCCATTATTGACACCTTTGGACGAACTATCGTTTGTTCAAAAATAAAAAGCCTTTTGAGACTACGTAACGTTAATAATGAAGAAAATGGTAGAAGTCAGTTGCTGAGCCCGAAGGGTTGACGATGAGCAAGAAGAAGAAAAAAGACTCTAGCCCGATGCCGGCTGCGAGTGCTGGTCTGCTTAGATTCTTTGAAGAGGAGACTGAGGGGATCAAAGTTAGGCCTGAGTTGCTTGTGGCATTTTCAGTGGCTCTAATAATTATCTGTATCTTGGCGCATGTATATTTCGGCTGATGTTCTATCGCCTTGTGGGTGCATGCAGAACTTCTATTCTTTGGACAGAATTGAGGTGCACGAATATTTCACTTCTGTCTTCTCTGCTTGTGACTTGAGGTATAGGTTGGGCGATCGTGGCACGAAGGATGATTGCCTCTGCGTCTGAGAGCCATATTCCCGCTGGCTCACGGGTTACTGCCATGAGAGTTCCTTCAAAGCCATAAGCTGGATCTAGAATAACTCGTATCTGGTTTCCCATGTTCTTCTCCAGCATATGAAATATTGTTAGAGGGACATCTTGCTCTGGCATGGGGTTCGCAAAACCTTGATAGTCTAAGTTGAAGAATAAAACACTTGTTCCTCTTAAGTCGTTCGGCGGCGATGTTCCCGTAGATGCAACTGAATCATTCTTGTCAAGCTCAGTTTTCCAGCCGTGTGTACAAAGATGTGTGACCTGGTTCGCGGTGGATCATGCGGAGGATGGCATGTTCCTCTGTGCTGGACAGGTTTTCGCAACACTTTAATATCTTTGAGATCCCTTTTTAGAAAATTCGCTCAAGGGGATAGAAGTGGGTTCTTCCGATTCTCAGGATTCGTTGACTCAATCTATGGACGCGGCTGTGAAGCATTATGCATCATTGTTCAGGCTTCCGTCTTACAGGAGGGTTGTTCTGTATCTAGCTCTGATTTGTTTCGTGGTTGCTCTGGTCTCCGCTGATGCTGTGTTTGGTTCATATGATGGGTTGGCTTATGGGCTTCTGCTGGGCTTTTCTCTGTTCTTGATCACTTTCGTCACGGACTATGCCGTAAGCAGACTAGTTTTGAGGCAGGACCCAATCTATGATTTGAGACGGACCGGGGCCCTTTCTTTTTTCTGCTGGGTCATATGGTTGTTCTTCATTTTCATAGGAACGATAGTTGAAATATCGTACGGTGTGGCATGGTGGGTCAGGCTTTGTCTTCTCGGGTTTTCTGCGGTGATGGTTTTCCGTCTAATAGTCTTTAACTCAACGTCATTTCTCGACTATAAGCGCCTCGTTTTGGTGTCTCTTCTTTCACCCTGTTTGAACGTGATTCCCTTCATCGCAGTATGGCAAGCGATGCCGGCGGGCTATCCGATTACGTTCTCAAGGCTTCTGTTTTTCGTTTTTTCTCCAGTTCTAAGCGTTGCTGCAAGCTACCTTTTCCTCTCACTCATAAACAAAGTGGCTGACGAAACGTTAGATGTTCCAGCATTATCGCTCTTCAAGGCTTTTCTGCTCAGCTGGATAGCTGACGTGAATGTTCCTTTCGAGGGGTTCTTGGAGAGACTCAGCGAAAAACAGGATGTTGATCTTACGCTGTTCAAGTTTGATTCCTCAGAAAGGGAAGTGTGCGTGGTCGTTCCTTCTGTACATCCTGGACCTTTCAAGAACATCGGAAGTAGCGTCTTGCCGTATTTGCTCAAGCATGCTTTGGAAAAGAAATTCGGGTGCATAGCCTGTGTTCCTCACGGCCTTTTCGGTCATGAGCTTGATTTGGCTTCGCAGGCTCAGAATCAAAAAGTCGTGAATAATGTTGTTAACGCGATGGGTTTTCCGGCTTCTGGGGTGGGGGCTTCGCCCTTCTTCACGACCAGTGATGGTCTAGCATCTGCGTGCTGCCAGATTTTTGACGATGCCGCATTCCTCTCTGTCACGTTAGCACCTAGGACCACTGAAGACATACCTCAAGAATTGGGCTTGTTCATTCAAGAGAAGGCGAAGCAACTTGGGCTGGCCTGCTGTACAGTCGTCAATGCCCACAACAGTATTGACCGCATGGATGTGATGCCTGACGCCTTCAGTTCACTGCAGGTAGTCGCAGCTTCTTGCTTGGAGAAGGCGGCTGCGGCGTCTCGCTTACTGTTTGAGGTTGGGGGGAGCTCGACCTTGTCGGAGTTCAGCCTTAGGGAAGGCATGGGCCAGGGCGGGATCACTGTAGTCGCCTTCAGGGTCGCGGACCAAACCGCTGCTTACGTGGTGATCGATGGCAACAATATCGTTTCTGGGCTACGCGAAAAGATCCTTTCCGCTCTTGGGTCGATCGGCATTAGCGCAGGTGAAGTTTTTACGACGGACACGCATTCAGTCAGTGGTATAGTCTTGGGCAGACGCGGGTATTATCCTATAGGTGAAGTTATCGATCATGAAAAGCTGATAGGCTGTATCAAAGAGGTAGCCCTTGCCGCCGTGGCTGAATTGAAGAGTGCCAAGGTCGGCTGTCGAAGCATATCCGTTTCTGATGTCAGGGTCATCGGCAGGGAGCGACTGGAGAGTCTTTCCGACTTGACGGATAAGGGGCTTCGAAGGGCTAAGAGAGCGATCGTGCCCATCTCGCTTGTCAGCGGGCTTCTCTTGATGTTATTTTTGTTGTTTGTTTAGCTTAATATTAATATGGTCGGACTTTCTGAAATATCTTGAGTTTAAGCTGCAACAGGATGTCTGCCTGAGACTGTCGGGCAGAGCTTGGGTTCACCAACAAGGAAAGAGCTGGATTGATGATGGGTAAGATCGTCATAGATGAGGAATACTGTAAGGGTTGCGGACTTTGTATCAGTTTCTGTCCTCAAAAAGCGATCCGAGTTTCCAATTCTGTCAGCAAAAATGGCTATCATCCAGCAGAATTTTTGGATCCGGGCGGAGAATGCACGGGGTGCGCCTTGTGTGCCCTGATGTGCCCGGATGCTGCTATCACGGTTTCTCGAGCGAAGAAAGCGGTTGGTGAGAAGAAGTGACTGAGAAGAGGTTCATGGCTGGAAATGAGGCAATAGCTGAGGCTGCTGTTCAGGCTGGGTGCAGATACTATTTTGCTTATCCGATAACGCCGCAGAACGAGATCGGCGAATACATGGCGTGGAGAATGCCCGAAGTAGGCGGCACTTTTCTTCAAGCAGAAAGTGAGGTAGCCGCTATATACATGGTGTTCGGTGCCTCAGGTGCGGGCGCAAGGACAATGACTTCTTCTTCCAGTCCGGGGATCAGCCTTATGCAAGAAGGAATTTCCTACATTGCGGCAGCTGAGCTTCCGTGTGTGATAGTGAATATGATGCGGGGTGGGCCTGGGCTCGGCGGGATTGCGCCCTCTCAATCGGACTATTTCCAAGCAACGAAGGGAGGAGGCCACGGTGATTATCACATGCTTGTGTTGGCCCCGTCGACAGGCCAAGAGGCAGCGAACCTCACCATACTTGCATTCGATTTGGCGGACAGATATCGTAACCCCGTGATGATTTTAGGCGATGGGAACATTGGTCAGATGATGGAGCCCATTGAATTCAAGCCGGCTGCGAAGAGTTTTGTGCCTCCAAGGAAGGACTGGGCGATCACGGGAGGCTCAGCTGGGCATCGAAAACTGATCAAATCTCTCTATCTTGATCCAGTGATTCTGGAGAAACGCAACTTGGCCATCGCTGAAAAACTTCGCGAGGCGGTCAGGAATGAGGTACGCTTCGAATCCTACATGACTGAAGATGCGGAAGTACTGATCGCAGCTTATGGGACAGTTGCTCGGATTGCGAAGACTGCCATCAAAATCCTTCGCGAAAAAGGGTTGAAGGTTGGCCTATTGAGGCCCATATCGCTTTACCCATTCCCCTATGAAGCGTTCGGTAAGATAGCGGCGCGAGTGAAGAGCTTCTTGGTCGTTGAAATGAGTATGGGACAGATGCTCGAGGACGTGAAGCTTGCTCTCTGCGGCAAGAGCCAAGTGCACTTCTACAGCAGGGTAGGCGGAATAGTGCCGAGCTACGAGGAAATCGTCGTGGAAGTAGAGAAGATTGCCTCGGAGGTAAAGTAGAGATGGAAACCGTTTACGTGAGACCGAAGACGCTTACTGCAGCAAGCACACATTATTGCCCGGGATGCGGTCATGGAACTATCCACCGGTTGATCGCGGAAGTCATAGACGAACTTGGGATCCGCGAGAAAACGGTCGTTGTAGCTCCTGTGGGCTGCGCGGTGCTCCTCTACAATTACTTTGACTTGGACTCTTATGAAGCCGCCCACGGTCGAGCTCCTGCCATTGCTACAGGATGCAAGCGGGTGCACCCTGAGCTGATCGTTTTCACTTACCAGGGAGACGGCGACCTTGCAGCCATAGGAACTGCAGAAACGGTTCACGCAGCAGCGCGCGGCGAAAAAATCACGACCATTTTCGTCAACAACGCGGTCTACGGAATGACTGCGGGGCAGATGGCGCCGACGACGCTCATCGGCCAGAAGACCACGACTACTCCAGACGGTAGATCCGCAGAGAGAGCGGGCTACCCTATTCGCGTATGCGAGATGCTGGCAACTCTTGAAGGCGCCGCCTACGTTGCGCGCGTAAGCGTAAGCAGCCCCAAGAACGTTGTACAAGCAAAGAGAGCCATCAAGAAAGCCTTTGAAACCCAGATCAAAGGATTGGGTTATTCGATCGTGGAAGTCCTGTCCCAGTGCCCCACGAACTGGCACATGACGCCTGCAGAATCGGTGAAATGGGTTGACGAAAGAATGGCCCCTTATTTTCCATTGGGAGAGTTCAAGTCACCCAAGGAGGGATAAACATCGCCAAGCTAGCGAACAAAGGCTCCTATGAAAACGTGGTAATGTCCGGCTTCGGCGGACAAGGGCTCATGTTCATCGGGAAACTCTTGGCATACAGTGCAATGAAGGAAGGTAAACATGTCACGTGGATCCCGTCGTACGGGCCAGAGATGCGCGGTGGAACAGCCAACTGCACGGTCGTGGTATCGAGTGAAGAGATCGGATCACCAGTGGCGGCTCACCCGTGCGCGGTCATTGTTATGAACAACCCTTCGCTGGAGGCTTTTGAACCGAAACTGCAGAGCGACGGCCTTCTGCTGCTGAGCAGTTCACTCGTGAACAGATCGACGACACGAAAAGACGTTAGAATCATCTCGGTGCCAGCAAGCGAGATCGCGACATCATCCGGCGCTGAAAGATCAGCGAACATGGTCATGCTAGGCGCCTACGTCGCCCTCACCAAAATCGTGTCCAAAGAAAGCATTATTGAAGGACTGAAGGAACTTTTCGGGAAGAAAATTGACCTGTTTGAGGCCAACGTTCGCGCTTTCGAAGAAGGAATGAAATTTGCGGACAAGCAGTCCGCGAAGCGGCTTGACTAACTTAAAGCAGTCGTAAGCGCGCGCCACGAGCCTGGCGCGTTCTTGGCTGGCACTAATTGCTCTCTTCTGCTGGTTGTCCCTGTTCCACTTGGGAGCCTTTTCTACCCATTGAATGCTTTCTCTAGTACGAATGAAACTCGGGGATTACCTTTTCTGCGAACAGTTGGAGGGGTTTCAGGCTGGCGACATCTGCGAACAGAAGTGTGAAGTGTGTCACGCCGGCATCAACATAGTCTTTCAGAGTTTTTATGCAAGTTTGGGGCGATCCTTTGACGGCGAACTTCCAGTCGGGGTCGTCTGGTTTTCCTTTGCGCTCTGCGCACCACTTTTCCGCCCTCTTCAGTGCAGCTTTGTCATCTTCCGCTATTATCACGCGACTCTGAAAGGTATTCTCTATTTCGCTGCAGTTCCTTCCAGTCTCTTTGCATGCGGCCTTCAGTCGGGCGTGGTCTTTCTTGTAACCTTCGAGATCGGTGAACCCGCCGTCCCAGGCGTTCGCGTGTTTTGCGATTAGCCTGAGCATCTTGTCTCCGCCGCCTCCTACGAGTATCGGCGGGTAAGGTTTTTGAAGTGGTTTTGGAATGCAGATGGCGTCGTTAACAGAATAGTGTTTTCCTTTAAAGGTGAATTTGTCCTTCGTCCATAGCCCTTCTATTATTGACAATGCCTCATCTAGCATTTCCACGCGGATGCCTCCTCTTGGAAAGGGTATTCCGTAAGCCGCAGCCTCAGCTTCGTGCCATCCTGCTCCTATTCCGAAATTGAGTCTTCCGTTAGAAATCATGTCGACTGTCGCCGCCATTTTTGCCAGGATCGAGGGATAGCGGAAGGCGTTGCAGGTTACCAGTGGTCCAACTCGAACGTTTTTGGTCGCTTCGGCCAAAGCCGACAGAGTCGTCCAACATTCCAGTGTGGGTCCGTATGTGAATTGTAGATGGTCGTATATCCAGACGGAGTCAAAACCTAGACGATCGCATTCTAATGCTACCTTCTTCAGGGTGGAATAGTCAGGCATTGCCTGCAATGCTTGAACGCCGAATCTCACGTTCTCCATTAATGACACCACTCGAGTATTGTTGTGCTCGGTTCTTTTTATGGTTTACTTTCGATCGAAGAGATCATATTTTCTGGCTTGTGTGCGCGTACGGCCGTGTGCAGTTCAGATTCATGTTCGGTAAGCTTATTTTACTTGAGAAACGAACTTTGAAGATATGGACATCTACAAGAATCCTCTGTATTATGAGATTGCCTTCAACTTCTTCGACGTGAAAAAACAGATCGATACGTTTGAGCTGATAATCGAGAAGTTCAGCAAAATAAAGGTCAAACGTTTCCTTGACATTGCCTGTGGCCCAAGCTCGCAGTTGAGGGAGATAGCAAAAAGGGGATGTGAAGCAGTTGGATTAGACTTAGCCGGTGAAATGCTGAGTTACTTGTCTGAGAAAGCAAAGGAAGAGGGGGTCCAAGTCGAAACTGTACAAGCTGATATGTGCGGCTTCAGACTGAAAAAGAAGATGGATTTTGCATTCATCATGATGGGGTCTTTGGTTGTTGAGTCGAATGAGAAGTTCATGAATCATCTGAATTCCGTAGCTTATTCCCTGAAAAGAGGAGGTCTGTACTTCATTCAGAACAAGGCTGTCGACTGGACGCGAACTGCAGAGCAAAGCTGGACTATGGAAAAAGAGGAGGTCACGGTGAATACGACCTACAGCTTTGCTTATTGGAAGGACGTAATGAATCAGATTTACACAGAAAGGGGCACACTTGAAGTCAATGACCATGGACGAGCAAAGAGGCTCGTCAGCGAAGAGGATTTGAAGTTCATCTTCCCTCAGGAATTCAAAACGCTAGTAAAACTCAACGATAAATTCGAGTTTCTAGGATGGTGGGAAGGAACCGAAAGCACCTGGTTCCTGGATAAACCCTTGGAGAAGGCCAAAACTCCGAGCAACATTAACATGGTGCTCCTCAGAAGAAAATGATCAGGCATCTTCGAGCACGGTCAACATGAAAACCCCAAGCTGATCCTCCGACGGATGCAAGGTATGGAAAGACATAAGAAGATAAAAACCGTGATATACACTGTTCTAGGGGCATCATTTACTCGGTCATCGAAGAAGGTAAGCACAACATGCCAAGGACTAAGCAGAAGAAGACTTCTGAAGAAAAAGAAAAAGTGCCAAAGCCCGCAAAATCGCCGAAAGTGCCGAAATCTCCGAAGCCTGAACCGACAACAGAGGAAGTGCCCAAGCCCTCAGAAGTGGCTGAATCTCCGAAGCCTGAACTGGGAATAGAGAAAACCACGTTACCCTCAAAACAAGCAGAGGCCGAACCGGCAAAAGGGGTCAGCGAAAAAGTCGTTTTTGTTGGTCAGAAGCCAGTGAAGAATTACGTGATGGCCTGTATAACCTCTTTCAGCGCTGGGTCGAACAAGATAGTTCTGAAGGCTAGAGGGCGGGCTATCTGCAAAGCTGTGGACACGGCTGAACTGCTGAGACGAACGTTCATGAAAAACGCGCAACTTCAAGGCATCAGCATAAGCACCGAACAAGTGACTAGGGAAGGAGATAGAAAAACAAACGTCTCTACAATTGAAATCAGCATAACTAGGCAGTAGGCGCAGGGCTTCAGCAACTAATTATGCATTGTGTTTTTGTGTCAAGGGGCATCGTTAGCTATATAAGTAATCTTCTCTAACGCTAGGTTCCGGTCGGCGATGTGATATGAGTGGCTATCCGAAGATTGTGGTTACTCCACCAGGGCCCAAGGCGAGAGAACTTGTCAAGAAAGATGAAAGTCTGATTTCTCCTTCTTACGGGCGGTTCTACCCGCTTGTGGTTGAATCTGGAAAAGGCTGCATCGTGAAAGATGTGGATGGAAACGAGTTCATCGACTTCAACTCAGGCTTAGTATGCTTGAACGTTGGGCACAATCACCCTAAGGTGGTGACGGCCATAAAAAGCCAGTGTGATCGCTTCCTGCATTATTCTAACACGGACTTCTACTACAGGGAAGTCGTCAACTTGGCTGAGAAGCTCGCGAAGATAGCGCCGGGAACGCCTGACAAGAAGGTCTATTTCGGCAACAGCGGCGCCGAAGCCATTGAGGCCGCGGTGAAGATTGCAAAGTGGCACAGCCGCAGGCAACTGTTTATCGCGTTCATAAGCGCTTTTCACGGGCGCACCGTGGGTGCCTTGTCGTTCACGGCCAGTAAGCCTACGCAGAGACGGTACTTCTCCCCGTTGATGCCCGGTGTGACTCACGTGCCCTACGGATACTGTTATCGCTGTCCGTTTAAGCTGACTTATCCTGAGTGTCATTATTGGTGCGTGGATTTCATTGACGAATATGTCCTGCAGAAGTATGTGCCTCCTGAAGACACTGCCGCAATGCTGTTTGAATCTATTCAGGGCGAAGGCGGGTACGTTGTTCCGCCGCCTGAATACTTCCAGCGGTTGAAGAAGCTTGCCGACAAATATGACATGCTAATGATAGATGATGAGGTACAATCAGGCATTGGAAGAACTGGGAAATGGTTCGCCATCGAACACTGGGGCGTCGAACCAGACATCATCTGTAGCGCAAAAGGCTTAGCTTCAGGTTTGCCGCTGGGCGCCACGATTTCAAAATCGAAAGTGATGGACTGGGTTCCAGGATCACACGCAAGCACTTTCGGAGGCAACCCGCTCTCATGCGTTGCAGCCAGCGCTGTCATAGACGTCATAAACGAAGAGAAACTGTTGGAAAACGCCTCCAAACAAGGTAGCTACATCATGAAACGAATGGAAGAGTTGAAGGAAAAAAGCGAAATCGTGGGCGACGTGAGAGGCAAAGGACTGATGATAGGAGTTGAAATCGTGGAAGACAAGGAAAGCAAGAAGCCCGCTCCCCAGAAAGCCAGCGAGATTATGACACGATCATGGAAGCGCGGAGTAACCGTCATCACCTGCGGGGCTTCAACGATCAGGATCGCACCGCCACTAGTCATTACGAGAGACCTTGTTGACGCAGCCCTAGACATCCTAGAAGATTCAACGCGAGAAGTTGAGAAAGAAGCCTAGGCCCCGCGTGGCAAGGGTTTTCTACTTTGGCGTTAATAGACCGTTTTTGATGATTATTTTTCCATCTATGTCGAGTGTTGCCTTGCTCAGCGTGGCGGCCATGCCGAACGTTGACGCGTTTTTTCCGCCGATGAACTCGTTGTCTCCGATGCCTATCTGGACGGCTCCATCGACGATGTGATCCATTAGGTAGCCGTATTGGGCTTTGGGGTTTAGGCCGATTTGGATGAAGCTTATTCTGTCTTTGTCTCCTGAAGCTTCGCCGAACTGTTTTGACAATGGTTCCAGGTTCTTCTTTGCTTTCATGGAGGTGATTTTTCCGTCTTTGAATTTCCACTCGATGCCTTGCACGTTCAGGCCCATCGATTGAAGTGGCTGGTCGAAGATGATTTTTCCGTTGCCGCTTGTCTCGATGATCGTGGTTATGACGGAGCCGGCGGGGAGCTGTGCGTCTAGGGATTTGTTCTCTATGTCTTGCTTGTCGATTATGCCGTCGTCGATGTGCACGGGTCTCTTGGCTAATTCAAAGGTTAGGTTTGTTCCGTTTGGAGCTGTCAAGTGGGCCGTATGAGTCCTTGCAAGTGTTGCGGCGAGACCTTTTCCTTTTGGGGCTATTTTCTTCAGGTCCATTGTTAGCGCGGCGTTGATCGTTTTTTTCCATTTTTCGAAGTTGAAGCCGTAGACTTTGGCTCTCTCCGGCGTTAACAGTCCTAGTGGGAGGTTTACGTTTCTGATCTTTCTCTCTATGTTTCTTGGGTAGTGCGCTTTTCTTTCTCCTTCGCCCCACGCGTTGAGTTTTGATGGAGGTATGCTTTTCAGGCCTTCGGGGTTCTTGGGGCCGAACATGTTGATGGTCGCTGTTTCTGCCTCGGTGAAGGCTTCGCATATTTTTGAGCATACGCCCAAGCTTTCGCTGGACAACTCTCTGAGAAGCCCGTAGTAGTACTCGTCTGTCCAGAGGCTCATCATGGCGTCTGCACCCTGCCTGAAGCACTCAACTACCATCGCGTTTGCAACATCGATCGTGTGGTCCCAAGTTGTTATTATGACAACGTCGCTTGAGTCGACGTTCAAAGCATCCTTAACGACTATTTTAGCCAGTTTCTCGTACAATTTCTTCACCTTAAAGCAACATTGCCATTTCTGTCGGATTCATATAAACGTGTGTGTAAAAGAAACTTTCGATAGGCAAGACAGAACGAAGAAGAACACGAAGCCACAAAAAGAGGGAGCCCGAGACGCTGAAGAAGATTCAAGATGGAACCGAGCACGAGGTTACCCCAAAGACTAAACATTAAGAACTGCTTTTACAGTCACAGAAACCCTTGACAAGGCTGGTAAGAGTCTTCTCTGCCAGAGCTTGAAGAACAGGGTTAAATCTGGGGTTTGCATGAAGATACGAAGTCTAAACATAGACGAGTACAAAGACATAATCAACCTGTGGAAACGAGCAAAGCTGCCATTCAAACAACATGGACGAGACAGCAGAGAATCAATAGCCAAAGAAATGGCCGCAAATCCCGAATTTTTCTTAGGAGCCTTTGAGCATGAGCGGCTGATCGGCGTGGCCATACTCAGCTGTGACGTGAGAAAAGGCTGGATAAACCGCCTGGCCGTGGATCCAAAGTATAGAAGCCGAGGTATAGCCAGGGCCCTGATCGCTGGGTCTGAAAGAGTACTCAAGAACGGCGGAATCAGAGTGTTCTGCGCCTTGATCGAAGCCGACAACACACCGTCGAAAGAACTATTCAAGAAATGCGGATACGTCGAGGGTCATGACATAATTTACTTCAGCAAAAGGGATGCTGAAGAGGTATGATTTGGCAAAAACGAAGATTATTGTCAATCTCTCCTTGGACGCAGAGAATGATCCTGTCTTTAAGGCATTATCTTCTCTTCAATTTCCAATAAACGTTGCGACCGCGTCGCTCCCGAGTCAATCCGATTTCATTTTCGAGTTCTCTAGCCCAAGTATAACATAGACGAGTTTGCTCGATCTCACCTTTCTTCTTGAGTTGGTCCCAAGTGAGTCCATCCTTTTCTCCCTGCAATGCTTTTTCCACTCGTTCTCGAAATTCCATGTATGCAGGTCCTTTCATCTTTTTTTCTCCACAAAAAGGCGAGAGAACGGTTCGTCACAAGTTCATTGATTAACTACCAAGGCTTTGCTATAACCTCTCTTATTCTTAATTCAAAGAATCTTGACGCATTCGTCGGTAGAATACGAAGCGCGGTGTCTGCACCCCTTCCACTTCCACCGATGGCAATAACGTCTCTGTCTGTCGGAATCAGCCCTGCATCTGCAGCCATCAACGTGATCTCAACGCAGACTTTCGTTCCTTGTCCCATAAGCCTTAGTACGTTCGCGATTAGCTCTAGAGGTTGTATCGTTCCGAAATCTTTGCGTATTGCCCGCTCTGCACTGCTCAGCGCGTGGGTTCCTGTGAAAATCTTTGCTCCGTTGCTCAGAATCTCACGTTTATGCTCTTCCTGAAGTTCGGACTTTCCCTTCTCTTGAAAACCAGAGAAATGGGTGACCACGACAACATTGCAACCCTTGAGCAATTTGGAAGCCCTGACCCCTGTCTCACCGGTCGTTGAAGCAACCACAACGTCTTCAAGGCCCTCTTTATCCACGTACTCTCTCACGAGCCTAAGTACGGTATCCGTGTTCTCTTTGCCAGTCTTTTCAAAATACGTCACTTTCTTCTCCCTCAGACTCATTCCCCTCCACTCCTCAAGCTTATCCCAGAAAGCCTCCATTCCATGTTCATGTCATAGGCCTTGACCCAATGGGCTCCTTCTCGACGGCTTTCTCTTCAGCTTCGTCCCGCAAACTTCACATGTTTTTGCTCTGCTGTCGGCAGCATACTCTCTGTGGCATGCTGGGCAGTATCTCATCCATGTCAAACGCCGGCGAATGCCGAAAGTCAGCAGCGAAGCGAACTCGATGCCCATTTGATCGGCAACGTTCTGTATCGAATAGTCATCGGTGACGATCATCGGAAAACAGCCCTCTGTTTTGAGCTGAAGTGCAAGTGCCAAAAGTTGCATGTCAGTCTCTGAAAGAAAGAATTTGTCGCCCACTATGATTGCGGAGGCTTTGACTTTGTCAAGGAACTCTTGGCTTGGCGCTATAACTTTCAACTTGCCGTTTGCTACTGCGGTTTCAAATCGCACTTCAGGCATTGAGCTTTCCGTTATTTCCTCCTTGACCATTGGAACCGTATATTCTTCGCGGTCCAGCGAGAACGGGTCGAAACCGGCTATGAACGCAGAAGTGTCTAAGACTGCAACCTTCTTTAGATCGGGTTCCGTCGCTTGTTTCACCCCGTTGCTTTGAACAGCAGTCTGCTTTTGAGTCGGTTGTAGAAGTCCTCTGTGAACCGGATGAATGAGGTTTCATGCTTCGAGCGGGTAATCGTCACGCTTGGAGCCCTTGAACTTATGGTTTGAGTGTATTGGCCATCTATCAAGACTAGCATCTTTCTAGGCTTGAGCGTCTCAACAGTCAAGTGTGAGTCGGCGGGAAAGACGATTGGTCGAAAATCGGTCAATGGACATATTGGCGTCAGAACGAAGGCGTTCACGCCTGGATCCAAGACAGGTCCCCCTGCCGAGAGTGAGTACCCCGTAGAACCCGTCTGCGTAGATACCAGCAAAGAATCGGCTTGACAGTTCAGAATCGGTTTTCCTGCTTTCAGAATACGCATGTACAACAGTTTGCCTGGCTCATCATGCGTGATGACAACCTCGTTGAGCGCGTCTGGGAACCTGACGTTGTCTGCGTTGGTGGCGAGTTTCATGCATTTCTCAGTCGTGTATTCGCCCTTCAGACATTTGTCCACGGCGTCAAAAGCCTGTTTTGGTTCAACCTCAGTGAGGAACCCTCGAATTCCCATGTTCACAGCGAGAATAGGCGGCTCAGGTTTCGGAAGAGAGAGGCAAGCCCTAAGAATCGTGCCGTCGCCGCCGACAGTTATTATCAAGTCGGTTCTCATGCGTTCCAGAGGAAGAGTCTTCCATTTCGCTCTCGTCTTCTTGGCCAGGGTGTCTTCTAGATAAGTCTCCAACCCTTTTTTGCTCAAATGCTCAGCCAGGTCTTCAACAAGTCCAACGGCTCTCTTCCTGTCGAAGCGGGCAACCAAGCCGACGCTTTTGAACATGGTTTTCACAATCGACCTATTAGCGAGACATTAATCTATAAAGGGAGCTAAAAATGACACCTTTAACAGCAAGATATGAATGATAGAAAGAAGTCTCTGCAATAATGAGGTCAATCTCCTTGAAACAGTATAATCCAGTTGAAAACTGGGTAACGTCGGTATCAATCTCGCACTCCCAATCAAAGGCTACAGAAGTTCAATATAAAAGAGTTTGGTCAGAGTTCAGTTCATTCATCAGCAAAAATGCTGAACAGATTCTAGCTGATTATGCAGCTTCTGAAGAGCATATATTCGGAAGAGTCCATGGGGATTACATAAGATCTTGGATCGCTAGCCTAGTCAAAAATTTCCTAGGCTCCGAGTCAATCAAGTATTTGAAGCAATATCTGGCGACGAGAACAAACCTGACTCAAGACAGCCTCCTATTCTGTTCACACACCGACCCAACAAAAATGAGTATAACGAGCTCGGAACCAAGCTGAATAGTGATATTCGTTGATGCTTTTGTATACGGAGCACGCGCGCTGACAAGCTATCCCATGTCGAAGACATCGAAGAGCTGAGGATACAGATATAAAATCTCATTTGTGATCTTAGCCCTGACGAAATCATCATAAACCACATTCTCTTCAGCGCAGAATGTTATGATCTCGCTCTCCTCAACCGTTCCTCTAAAGGTGTAACCTTGCTTTTCCGTTTTACATCTAACATCTAACAAATCCCTGAAACCCCTACTCATTGAAAACATCCTTTTGTTTGAAGCAAAAAGCGCGCGCTTGAGGAAAACTAGACGTTTGGCTCCAGTCAAACTCCCTTCGATCCGAGCAAGGCCGTTGGCCGAAGAAGTGAAGCGCCCGCGGATCGGTCTCTCAACGCGAGAGGACCCGTAAAGGTGCCGAAAATTAGTGCCTAAAATTATATATGGGTGTTGTTAAGAATTGCTCTGAGTGAAGGGTTGCAGGAGTTGGTGTTGCTGTGACTAGACCAATTGAAGTTGGCAGTCTCCGTGTTGGCGGATACATGATCCTCGATGGGGAACCTTGCCAAATACTTGACATAAAACATTCAAAACCTGGAAAACACGGTTCAGCCAAAGCCAGGATAGTCGCCATAGGCGTTTTTGATGGTGCGAAGAGGCAATTCGTCAAGCCCGTGGACTTGAACACCGAAGTGCCTATTATCGACAAGAGGACGGGGCAGGTCTTTGCAGTCAATCCCTCAGGCATTCAGATAATGGACCTTGAAACCTACGAGTATCTAGATGCTCCATTTCCGGAAGATCCAGAGTTGAAGGCGAAGCTTGTGGCCGGGGTGGAGATCGAATATTGGAAGATAATGGGCAGAATGAAGATCGTTAGAACCAAGAAGGAATGAGAAGGCAAACGAGGATCAGGCTCATATCTCCTCGTGTGGATTTAAGTATACAAAAGAAAAGAAAGGTGTTGATTGGACGGTTCTATTTGAGTGCTATCTTCACCGTTTTCACTGGTTTCTTCAGAGGCAATTTGAGACCTAGTACCCCATCTTTGAAGACTGTTTCAACCTTGTTCAGGTTCACTTCATGAGATAGGTTGTAGCAGGCTGAATACAGTACATTCTTCTTCTACCTTTGATACAGAAGCTTGTTTCAGTGGCCTCAATCTCAATGTTCTTCTTCTTGACTCCTGACAGTTGAGCTTCAATCAAGTATTTCTCAGCATCATGATAGATGGCACTGAGAGGATTAACCAGCCATTCCCATGCGGTTAATGGAACAAGTTCAGTCTTCTTGGATTCTGTCTTCTTCTTTTTGCTCATAAATTCCCCTAAACTATGGCTTTTACACTAGCTGCATTTATAATTTTTCAATTTCTGGGAGACGCGCGCTGCTTTTCAACTGAAGTCAATGGATTTCCTGCTCCCTAGAAATCTGTGTTTTGGAGCAAAGTTCTATCCAACCAACCAACGAGGGTGAATAATAATTCGTTCTTACCTTTGGTCCAGCCAATATACTCTCCATTCGGACACAAGTCCACTCCGCACCTTGGCAGTCCATATGTTTGGACCCTCAAGCGGTTTGTAAGAACACGTAGAGTGACCAACAATGACAACAACATTGTCTTGAGTTGTCACACAAGTGAATATGTTTTGGTAGTCGGGATACTTCTCGAAGAAATCTCTCCAACCCTCTTTCATAGCCAATTTGCCTTTTGTGACTCCTCCAGAATTGTCTATGAACGTGTGATCATCAGTCATCAGCTCGGCCAAGCCTTCAAAGTCTCGTTGGTTGATTCTCTCATTGAATCTTAGAGCAGTCAAAATCAACTTTGAAGAATCCATTTTGATTTAAGAATAATAGTCACCCAATTTAAGTTCTTTTCCGTGTCTTCTGTGTGTGAAGGTAAAGTTTCATCCAACCAACCAATCGAGCGCGCGCTGGAATCTGTTGCAAGGAAAACAAATAAAAGAAAACATGGTCTTAGACTCAGAATATGCTTAGAAAGCTTCTATTGGGCGTTGGGCTGGTTCTGGAGCTTGCTGGTGTGATTCTCGCTTTGATGATAATGACGGCTATTGAGTATCTGCTGTCGGGAGATTGGCCACCTCTTGGCTGGGAAAGTGGAGTTCCGTTTCTAGCACAAATGTCTCCAAACGAGTTTTTCGGACCCGTGTCAGAACGTGAAGAAAACAAGGCATAGGTCTCCTCGTTTTCTATTATCAGACAGGCGAGCCAGATGGGCTTTTTCTTGGTTGCTCAAGCGTTGGTTGGGGTAAAGTTTTGTCCCGACACTCAAAGGAAAGATACCCTAATGCAACCCGTTCCTTGTCTCTTCATCTTGATCTTCGGTTTCAAGCTTTTTGGTCCTTTCGAATAGTAAATCGTAGATTTTCTGCCAAGTCTCCGTCTCTCCGAAAGCCTCATACCGACGGCGCTGGCTTTCCCAATATTTTATTTCGTGTTCATAAGACTGGAGCTTCTTTTCTCTGGAACTCAATTTCATTTTCTCATCTTGAACAATATCGGCCTGAACTGCCTCGTCCAATAGCTGGGACAGTTTAGGACGAAGCGACTATTCAATTCATTCAAACTCTGACACAACCTGCCGAGCCAAACCCTCAGGTTCCAAGCAAGATATTCGCTCATTCCTTCCAACGACCGCTTCTTTTCATTTTTTCATCTTTTCTTTCTACACAGTTTTTCTTGGCCCTCTCCACTCTGCCTCAATTCCTCTCTTTTTCATAGGTTCTGGAACCTTACATCTGTTCTCATTCATTTATCTCTTTGTTCTTCTCTCATATAGTAGTAGATCTATGCGAGAAAGTGTCCCTAGAATCATGGGTAAACTGCCCACTATTAATCCAAGCCGAAACGCTCCAATATGGACGAAGAGCCTGAGCCTAATAGTTTGGAAACATTCGAATCGACGAGCGTGACAATTTCAACTCTGCGCGCGCTAGATTGACAAAAACAGATAAGAAAGCCAGAGTGGAACCCATTGCATGCACTGCTCGCATTGTGGAGTATGCTGTGAAAAGACTGAAATGATGCTTTCCAACGCTGACGTTGAACGTTTGGAAAAAGTGGGCTACAACAAACAGAAATTCATGCGGTACGACAGACATGGTTTTGCCAGAATGAAAAATTGCCGTGGGTTATGCATTTTCTACGACACTGAAAATCGCCGCTGCAAGGCTTACAGACACAGACCTTCAGGATGCCAAATCTACCCAGTGATCTACAGCGAAAAAGAAGGGATAATAGTGGATGAGCTGTGCCCAATGAAAAACACCATCTCAAAAATAGAACTCCGAACAAAAGGCAAGAAAGTGATGAAGCTCCTGCAGATAATAGACAGTGAAGCAGCTTCCCGAAATCACACGTAAGAACCATGCCAAATGACGAAGTGTTCTTATGCGCAGGAAGAATAATAGATTGCTGATCAGAACCTTGTGAGGAGGTGATTCGATGCCAAAATGTGGACTTTGCGGTGCTGAGGTTAAGGAGCAGCCGAAAATCACTGCCGAGGGTAAATGCTCAGCTTGCGGAACCAAACTGAACACTGTAAAATCGTTCCATCGAGCAGGTTCCCAAAAATAGCGATTGACATTCACTTAGAAGACCCTCCTTGCACGCAAGCACGCACTTCGGTGCGTAGCAAAACCCTTGGGTTTTCGAGCAAACGGTTGTACTTCAACGACGCCGAAATCGCTACAGCTAATAGCCCGCGCTGATCTAGAAGAAGACCTTGCTAATGCGGTTTACTTCAGACTCTGCAGAAAATGAGGCGCAAGGAAATCAATGTCAGAGTTAATTCAAGTTCCCTTCGGATGCTTATTCATCCAATCCACAGCAAATGCTTCTGCCTTTGATCTGGTCGCAAATTCAGGTGAAACCTTTCTTTCTTCCTCGTCATTTTCTGTCCTAGGTACGAGCAGTACTGAGTAGTGCTCGCCGAATTGGTTCTTCATAACAGAAATATTCTGTCCAGTCGTCGCATTCATGTATCCTCTCTCGTTGTCTATTCTTCTCCATCCTTCCAATATTTTCATAAATTATCCTCCACGCCCCAATCTCAAAACACTTTTCACGTTCGCTACTGAACAATTCCTTTTTTCTGTTCCATACCTCTCAATGTTGAATCATCATTGGAACAGAGATACAGGGATCAAGCAGAAGAGCCATCTTGTTGTACACTTCCAGATAACCTCGACCAGCCTCTGTTTTCGCGTACGTTACTCTCCCTGTTATCGCGTCTGTATGAACAAGATCAACCGACTCCATAAAATCCAAGTACTGCCCAGATTGTGCGGAGCTCATATTACAATGAGACATGATATTCGCTTTACTAGCCGGTTCACGCAACCTCTTCAAGATTTCCGCTATTATCTCAAATCTGCTCCGGTTTCGATCCGGCACGTTTCTAATTCCTAACATGTTGTAGTTACCTCTAAGGCAAAAACAGGCCAATTCAAAGCAAAAGCAAACCATTTCTAAAGCAAAATACTGCAATACCCTGTCGGTATGCCTAATGCCTTTCTCACAACATAGCTTCTCAGCGTCGCTTATAAGGATGATCTGGCCAGGCCTACTTGTCTATCTACGTTTCTGCTTCTTTCCCCCACGGGCCCTTCTCGTCTGATGGTCCTTCTGTCTGTCAATCATTTTTCCCGCGGGTTTGCCTTTCTTACTCAAATCCTATCGCCTCCATCTCAATCATGAATCTAAACAAATTCACTGGCGCCACACTTCAATTATGCTAGGCCGCGCGCTACTGCTATCCGAGGGAACTCTCGGAAGTTACTGGAAGGTTGGAGAACAAATAGCGAGAGCCTTCGGAATAGGAAAGGACTGCAAGCCATAACAGAACAAGTGAGAGCAGGAAGCCGCCTAACCTCACAATCACGGTTTGGGGGTAAAGTTTTATCCCCAAACCCAAACCAGAGTAAACTTCTTAAACGCTTAGAGCTATAAATTGTTAAGTGAGAGTTGAATGTGAATGTCAGAAACTTCAGTGTCTCAAATAGCTTACATCTTAGCTCTTATAGGCGGAATACTGCTGGTAATCTTAGGATTGTTATCATTCATTGGGTATTCTGGTCAAAACTTTGGGCCAGTTTTGCATTGGGAATTCTTCGCCTATGGCAGCATCGTTGCCATTATTTGCGGTGTCATAGCAATAATTGGTGCAAAAAGCGTAACTACTCTCGTTTGGGCAATCGTACTCATAATCGTTGGAATCATTGGCGGTGGACTTGGCGGACTACTGGTTGTCATCGGAGGACTACTTGGACTCATTGTAGTGGTAACCAAAAAAACATAAGTACCACTACATCTACGGCTGTATAGCAATAATTCAATATTCACCGCAACTTTTTCTTTGAAACATAAAAAGAGGGCTGGTCTAGGTTAGGCGCGCGCCTTGCCTAGGCGACATTCTGTCCAGTGCGCGCGCGCTCAAAGCAGGTTATAAGGCAGTGATTAGAGAAGAACGAAGATATGGAGAAACTTTGTATCATGTTTAATCTACTTATTTTGCAGAAAAGCGACAGGTGAGAGATTATGAAGAAGAGTAAGAAATTGCATATTGTTTCTGGTTTAGTCATTTTGATTGGTATTTTGGTTATTGCAGATGGTATAGGAAGTATTTTGTTACCAGGAAATAACCATGACTTTATTTATGATTTTGAACGTGAAATTAGGTGTGTAGCAGGACTCTTGATTGTTATACTAGGTATTTATCTTGAAGTTAAAGAGTGATCAAAAGTATATTTTGGGTGAAGAAGTGAATAAAGTAAAGATTACCGCGCGCTTTTTTGTTTTTTGTGTTTGTATGGGCATAGAAAGAGAGAAAATGTGAAAGAAAGCGCGCGCCCAACTAAGTCCCAACTACTGGTCTTAAATACATGTGAAGTTGATCTTTTGATACTTTTAAGTGCAGTCCCTTGTCTGTCCAGCGTGCAACCCCTTTCTCTAGGGCTGAAATGGCCAACATGTTTCGTACTCCGCCTTTCTTTGCGCCAAGCACAGATTCAGCTATCTCCTTTTCCAATTCGATTTCAAGATGAGTTACTTTCCACTCTTCTGGATCTATTCCGATTTCTTTGACTTTGCCGATTTTCTCGTCTAACGCAAACACATCTTTATCCATAAACTCTTTGCTTTTCATCCTCATTTTTCCCTCCTTTTTGAAAATACGTTATTTGAAGCACATGCTTTAAGCTTTTTGGCTTAGGTGCTCCTGATAGAATGCCTAGAAGATGAACCCCGCGCGCGTACTTTTGTGTGATGTGTGCGTGTTTTTTTGTCTGTCTGTATCTGTCAGAGAGAGTAAGTTGGGTTGGGGGTGAAGTTTTATGCGCACACACACTGGTTTCTGCTTTCAGGATTTCTGGAATATGGTTTTCTTACTGATTTGCCTATAAATGAAGAGATACGCAGCGATGAGCATCGCTATCCATGCAATCACCGATGCTAATCCCAAATAGACAAACCCATAAACAAAGAAAAGAAGCGTTGGCACCATCGTCGCCAGACTTGCAACCAAAAACGTCAAGTAATTTGCAATCTTGGAAAATCCTGTGAGGGGCGGAATGGCTGCATAAAGGGTTGAATGCGTTGTGTACCATTGTGCCAAGAAGAAGGACAGTTCGACTAGAATATTCATTAGAAAAAGCGTGGTCTGAAAGAAGAGGCTTGTCTGGGTTTGAAAAGTGAGTAGCAGGGTTATGGCAGTGAAAGTGAAACCAGAAACAAAATACAATCCACCAATCAGACTTGACAGAATTCCAGTATAATGTGAATAGTCACTGCGCTCTTCAGTCACGAAATGTGCACCTTCATAATCATGTCTTCAACTAGATTCATATCATTTGCGGAGAGTTGTGTGTGTGCGGTAAAGTTATCCACACACTAACGTCTCATCCATTTTCTCAGACGCAATGCTGCCAATATCAACAAGACACCAAAAATGACCGACCCCAGCATTGAAAGGGAAAAGACCAGTCGAAAATTCTCAGGATAGACTTGAGTCTGCTCACCACGGGACATTGCAACCCATATTGGCAGTCCGATAAGACACAATATGAGACCGACTGCAAGCAAAATGAACAGAAGCCATTGCCTTGTTCTGATTTTGCTTGTAATCACTTCCTTTCACTATTCTGATTAATCCTCTTGGTTCACCTATAACTTTTCTTCACGTCCTTCCCTTGAGGGAAGGTGACTGCTTTGCAGTCGGATGGGGTGTAATCGTCGTCGCAGTCGTCAGTCGTCGCAGTCGTAGTCATGTTGGGTTGGTTGGATAGAACTTTACCTTACCCCAACCAACCACAAAATGCACTCACTCAGCGCGTATTACGATTTCATCACTATTTCATTTTGCCCTTCGGAATCTTTATCGCGAAACGGCAGCGAGGGTCTCCTTTCAGAAGGGTTTCGAGCAACTCTACTTCCACAGGTTCGTCGAATATCACGTCAAAGTGGAGCTTTTCAAAACCAGCACTACAATAGCAGAACGTCGGCGAGATTTTGGGCTTGCCGTTGCGTAAGGCAGTTCTGACAAGCTGGCAGTGGCAGGCGTAGTACTTCCTCATAGTTGGGTCTTCTTCTTTGAGAAACTGCTTCGGAGCGTAAGGGATTTTTATCTTGAAGATTTTGTCGCCTCTTCGGATTCCAGTGTTGATTTCTTGATTGTTTTTCACGAACTCCAAGACCTCGGGCGTGATTTCCTGCTCAAACCACAATTGGCCCTTCTTCATGTAGCTTTCGAGCTCCTCAACAAGCCTTCGATGTTCGCCTTTGAGGTATTCGTCTATGCTGGCGGATTTCTCGAAGCGTTTCTTGGCTTCCTTGGACGCCGCAGCGGGCACCTTGTGATAATTCCACGTCATGACTTCTCTGCACTTCGCTGGCGGCAATTCGGCTTCCATTCTATCTAGAATCTTTTTGGTCAGCTCGGGATAATCTTCTTGAGGAGCGCCGAGCGGAGGGAATTCAATCGCTTGGTAGACTTTGCGACGGACTTCTTCTCCAGCGATGGTGACTAGTCTTTCGCCGATATCGGGTAGCACGTTTGTGGCTCCGAGTATTGACGCGAAGTAAATGTATAAGTCGTTTTTCTTTATGTAATAGCAGTAGCGCGCGATGGCGACGAGCCTGTCCTCAGAGTTCCTGTCTTCTTTAACCAGAAGCGAAATGTACTCCCTGAGCGCATCCAAGCTCACAGATTCCAGTGTGCTCTTTTTCGTTTTCAGATGTTCCTCAAAATTCTTCACTGCTTTAACTGAAGAGTCTATGTTTTTCGCGCTCAGCTTGCGTTCCTGAAGGTATTTACGAAATCCATTTTCCCTCAATACGTTCACACATCCTCGTTTAGCCGTTTTCAAGAACCGAAATATAGTGGCTCGCGTAGACGCAAGTTTTCCTTCATATATTAGCTTTTGCCGCGCGCTAAACAACTCAACACAAAGACTTCAAAGCCGCAGCTGAAATGGGCGAGGTAACTTTAGATAGCTACATCAATTACTGTTACTGCAAGGAGATTGCGGTCGACAGATGGAAAGGCACCCCGTCAGATCCACACGAACTAAGTGAGAGAATCGCCACTATGCTTAGCCTTATGACTGCTAATGTGAAATCCGAGAGGATCACCCCTCTAGAGTTCAGTGGCTTCTTTCATTGTTATGCCCAGTTTTTTGGCGGCTGCCGCGAATTTCTCTGTTGATTTTGGGCGGAAGACTATCTTGTTGGAGTACAGTCTTGTTGCGAGTGATGTTATCCAAATTCGTGCTGGAAGTGGATCTAGGACGGAAAGGGTGATCTGGTCTTCTTTCTTAGGACGCCTTGATGGTATTGTCCAGAAGCCAAGTAGTCGTTGCTTGTTTTCCTGAGTGATACTGTATCCGACGATCTGATGCGTCTTGTAGTATTTGTGGAAGTTGAGGAATGGGGCTTCGATATAGAAGCCTTTGCTTGACAGGTATATCTTGACGTAGGCGAGGGCGAACGAGAAAAAGACAGCCGCGACTGTTACTCTATTAGGAATGCGTAGAGCCATGGAAAGCTCGGAATATACAGGGGCGCTTGAGAAATGATAGCGAGTATAGGTATCCAAGAGAGGAAAACCCATCTTCCGCCGATGTTCTGTTCGAATTGGATGTCCTCGAGGTTGGAAGCCTGTTTCTTCTTGTAGATTGAATGCAGGAGACTCATTGTGCCGAGCAGGATTGGTATTGACGCGTACATGAGCACTGGATGTGCATACAGTGGAGCTGTGACGAGTACTTCGCCGTAAACGAAGTATCTTGAGGGTTGTGAGATGTAGACGTGCCAGAACCCGCATTCCGCCACGGGATATTCTACATTTACGGTTTCGTTTTGCCATTGCGCCACATTCGTTCCGTTTGGCGCGTCGATTCTGACGTTGACTGGTTCTATAGATCTTGCGTGAATTTGTATAGTGTTTGGCACTGTGATTATGGGGATTTCGCAGTAGTCGGGCGCTAGTCCCCCTACGATTTTGTTAGTCATGGATACTCCTGTTCCTCCGCCTTCGTAGTAGACCGGTAAGTTTTGTGCGGAGACGATAAGTGCGATTCCAAACGTCAGGAGTATTGAGCCTAGAATTGCGAAGATTTGCCAACGCATTACTATCAGTTAATCGTGAGGTGACCCTGAGCTAAATAACTTGCGCTTCCACTGCTCCTAGCTGTTGAATGGAGAAGTTTGGCTTATGCCAAAGATCAAGCCTCGACAGTGTTTGACGATATCCTGCCGGTGAGTGTTGGTTGGTTGGGGTAAAGTTTTATCCAACCAACCAAACTACCACTCACTACCACAACCCATACCACAAACTCTGCCTAACTCCACCCCTGCCACTGCACCCACCACTCCTCCTCCACCTATACCTACCTACCTACACACACCACACACGCACACGGAGTGAGTGTGTGAGAGCGTATTGGACTTTGATAAGAGCGCGTGCTAGATATAATAACAAAAGTGTACCTTGTTAAATGAACAAAGGAGTTAAGCATGTCAGACCTGACAGGTAAGACAATTCTAATTACTGGCGCCGGCAACGGCATTGGTCAGCAGACCGCCTTGGAGCTGGCGCGTATGCACGCCCGCTTGTTGTTGCACGATAAATCCCTTCAACATTTAGATAAGACGTGCGACTTGATAAGGTCAGGAACTGGCAGCGCGAACTTGGCGCTCTACCCAGCTGATTTCTCCTCTCTGGCTGAGGTGAAAGCCATAGCGAATGAAGTCATCACCCATGAAAAACACCTGGACGTACTGGTTAATAATGCTGGCATCTACGTCCCAAAGCCAACTCTCTCCGCTGATGGTTTTGAGCTGTCTTTTGCTGTCAACCATTTGGCGCATTTTTTGCTCACTCTGCTGCTTTTGAAAAAGATTAAACAATCCACCCCTGCACGGATCGTAGTGGTGGCTTCAAGCGTCCACAGCGCTCACGACATTGATTACGATTTTCTACACACCCTTGATGGTTACGAAGGATGGGAAGCCTACTCACAATCCAAACTGGCCAATGTCCTCTTCACATATTACCTGGCAGATTATCTAAAGGACAGTGGTGTGACAGCCAATTGTCTGCACCCTGGCGTAGTAGATACTTACCTACTGCGTTCAGCATGGCCCGACCTGCAGGGCATCTCCGTGCAAGCAGGCGCCGCCACTTCGGTCTTCCTTGCTTCATCACCTGATGTGGAAGGTGTCACCAGCAAATACTTTAGTGAACAGAAGCCTATTTCTTCCCACCAGATAACCTATAACAAAAAGACGCAGGAACGGCTATGGAAGTTTAGTATGCAGATTGTAGAAAAATATTACGAATAATAGGTCACCGCGCGCAAGCTAGAGGTTGTATTCCTCTAGGTATGCTGGCACCCTGACTTGCCATCCGCCCTTAGAATGCAGATAATTCTCCAGACTCTGGATCGAGCTCTCTTCGCCATGAGTCAGGAAAACTTGGGTGGGCGGCGACTTGAAGTTGCTGAGCCAACGTTCCAGATCGGTGATGTCCGCATGCGCGGAAAAGCCTTCAATCTCCTGAATCTTCATCCGTACGGGATAGAGTTGTCCAAAGATTCTAACAGGCGAGACGCCGTCTAGAATCTGCCTTCCTAGCGTTCCAGCTGCCTGGTATCCTACGAAAAGCAGGGTAGATTCTGGGCGAGTTATGTTCCTGACTAAGTGGTGCTTTATTCGACCTCCAGTGATCATCCCTGAACCAGCCATAATGACGACTGAACCCTTGGCGAGGTTGATCGCTTTTGACGCCTCAACGGACTCTACAAGGTTCAATCCTGGGAAATCAAAGGGTGATTTTCCATCTTTGAAAAGGGATTGTGTTTCATCGTCGAGGTATTTCATGCATCGTTCGAACACTCTCGTTATCTCGACGGCCATGGGGCTGTCTAGAAAAGTCATAACGTACGGTATTCTCCCTTCACGCGCGAGCTTGTTGAAATAGTACACCAACTCTTGGGCGCGTTCGATGGCGAAGGTTGGAATGATGACATTTCCGCCTGCGTTGATGGTTTCGTTAACGGTTTTTCCAAGCTTGTCCTCGGCCTCTTGGAGATTTTCGTGTTTGCGATCTCCATAGGTTGATTCCATAACCACGTAATCGGCTCGCTCAAAGAATGAAGGATCGCCAAGCAGAGGTTTGTTCCATTGGCCTATGTCCCCTGAAAAGACAACATTCTTTGTTTCGTCTTCATCTCGAACGGTGACTTCGATCATGGCTGACCCCAGGATGTGACCGGCGTCGTGGAAGCAGACTGTGACTAGGTCGTTCAGTTGAATAGGTTGCTCATAGGGAAGAGCCCTAAGGAGAGGAAAACATTTCTCAGCGTCTTGAACCGTGTAGAGTGGGATTTCGGGGCGTGGTCCTTTTCGACCCTCCCTTTCATGACGTCTTTTCTTGAAGGCAGCGTCCTCTTCCTGTGTTCGAGCAGAATCTAGAAGCACGATTGGGAACAATTCTTTGGAAGCGGGGGTCAGTAGGATTTCCCCAGTGAATCCTTCCTTCACAAGCTTGGGGACGAGTCCCGAGTGGTCGATGTGAACGTGGGTAAGGAGTAGGTGCTGAATCTGGTGGGGAGGAACAGGAAATGCTTGCCAGTTTCTGTAGGAGTAATCTCTTTCCTGAAAAAGCCCACAGTCAACAAGTATCTCCAATCCGCCAGCTTCGAGCAGGTAGCTTGAACCCGTCACTTGACGCGTTGCACCTAAGAATTTGATTTTCAAAGCACTTCAACTACAATGAGGTTTCTTCTTTCTGCCCTTATCTGTTCTTCGTTCTTCTTCGTTTGTGATCAGCCCGCGCACCACAGGGCTCCCAAAACCGTAATGTGAAATTAGATAGAAAAAGGGGGATTTGCCAGATGTGACAAAGGCGGAGCTGACATGTTAGTCGATTTTTTCTTTCACCTTTTGTACGGCTTTCTTGGTTTCCTCTACTCCCTTTTCACCGGCTTCTTTGACTTTTTCACCAGCCGTCTTGGCTCCTTGGACTCCTTTTTCACCGGCTTTTTTTGCTGCGTCGGCAGCCTTTTTGGCTTCCTCTTCGGCCTTTTTCTTCGCTTTATCCAAGAATGACATTTTGATCACTATCAACAGACAGCTTTTTTTTGCCTAAAAAACATATCGCATAAACCCACTCGCCATGTTGCCTGGAACCTAATAAATGTCTTTACTTATGCGACGAAAACCTTTTCTATCAACTCAACAGATAATCTTCAGGTGGTGATATCTTTGCCGGAACCCAAATTTGAATGGTTCAAAGACAAGGCAGGAAAATTCAGATTCCGTCTGCTGGCAGCCAATGGAGAGATAATTGCAGTTAGTGAAGGCTACTCCTCAAAGGAAGCATGCGTGAATGGTATTGAATCGGTGAAGAAGAACGCTCCGATTGCGAAATTAGTGGAAGCCAAACAATAGCATCCTCTAGCAACGACACTAGACACCCCTTCTTTTTCTTTCAGCGTGGCGAATTAGGCTTATAAATGAAACGAGATGAAAACTGTCTCAGGTGATTCGTTGGCAAAAGAAGATGAAATGATAATTGCACAGTAGAAGCGAAGTGCGCCCTAACAAGGTTGGGTTGGGATTAAATTTTAAGGCAAAAAAAACACACACAACGAGTCAAGGGCAAGCCTGGGGAATTTGCTATTTTGACATCGATCTTAGTCTGTTCCATAATTGTTCTATAGTTTTCCATCCTTTTCTCCTCGGTATTCCACCAAGAAGTGCGCTTTTCGAAAAGCTCGATTCAGCCATCCCATATACGCCGATCCAACCTTCCGTGTGTACCAAAACTCCATTATCTTGCGGTCTATATGATACCTCAAAGTATTTGGGAGCTGTTAGCCCAGCGCGCGCGCCCATGCGTCCTCTAATAAAATCATCACGTTCCTCCACTTTGTTTATTCCCCACTCGTCCATCCAACGGAACACCTCTGTTTTCACTTCCTGAAGGTTTCTTCCAGTGACTAACACTTCTTCGATAGTTCTGCCCATTTTAGAATGCCTCCTTTTTCTGTTGAGCATGTTTCCATTTTAGATTTACGGTAGTCTTAGAAAGTGGGTTTGGGTTTGGGGGTAAAGTTTTATCCCAAACCAGCTAATGGGTACACAGCAAGGTTGTCAAATCCTTTCTTCCACAGAGGAATTAGCAGTCTTAGAAGCAAGTCAAATCCCTTGATCTGTGGCGCAAGGATGCCCAAGTTCATTGAGCTTTTGAGAGATACCTCAAAAACAATACGCCCCTGTTTACCGATGCCTCTTGATATTGCCTCCAGTCTCCTCGATAGTTCTGCAAGCTGCTCTTCGTTGAGCCGGTTCATCCCGAGCGAGTTGGTTTGGATCACTACTCTCGTAGTACCATAGAAGTTGAGTTTCTTCTCAATAATCTGGCTCAGAGCTTTCTCCGCGTAGTTTAGAGTCGTGATCGATCTGTCGTATGTCAGGAGCGGCTCTCCTCCTTGGACTCTGACCCAGACTATCTTTCTTGAGGTGTGCTCCTGCAGCCTACTAAGTGATTTAAGGACATTGTCGACTTCGTACTCATGGCCGTTTTTAATGTTCCAGGCGTAACGCCTTGCGTAGCAGAGAGGACAATTATCCTGTCTCAGTTGGCAACCCGCATACCTTAGCACGAGTGCATGTCCCCTTCCCTCTGGGTTTAGTTCAGAGGGAGAAAGAGCGTTTTGCTTTGGGCGGGCGAACCAGTCTATCAATAGTCCTCAGCTTGATTCCTTATTCAGAATCTTGGAAATAAGTAATGTGCTCAAATGACCATGAGTTAGCGCGCGCTGCTGTTCTAGCGGCTAGAACGGTCTGTTCTAGTCGTTAGAACTATATTTGGCGCGTCGCATGTGTATTACTGGGAATGGCTTATGTGGAGGAAATGCAAGCAGGCCGTTGGTATTCGTAAGTTGACTGCAATATCGTTGGCGTTAGTGTCCATTATTCTGGTTAGTTATGTGACGCTAGTTTACACTCCTGGAAGTATCCTAAATTCAGCATATGCCACATCTGATGCAAAGGCCTATTCTGTTGATCCGGCGTTAGTTCGTGCAAATACGGAGTTTGCTTTCAGCCTTTTCAGAGAGCTTGTCACAGAGGAAGCGAACAAGGATATTTTCATTTCTCCTTTGAGCGTCTCAATGGCCTTAGCAATGCTCTACAATGGGGCAGAAGGCACGACGAAAGATGCGATGGCGAAGACTCTCGATTTTGGAAACATGACTTTAGAAGAGATAAACCAGGAATACTCAAAATTGATGGAAAGCTTGGAGAACGTTGATCAAGCAGTAAAGCTACTCCTTGGAAACTCTGTTTGGATGGAGAAAGAGTTCGCACCTATTGTCAAATCGGGTTTCTTGGAAAGAGTAGGAACTTCGTATGACGGTGAGATTCTTACGCGGGACTTTGAGAACCCCCAGACTGTCAGCGAGATTAATGGTTGGGCAGATAAGAACACAGAGGGCAAAATAAAGGAGATAATTCAGGAGCTAAGTCCCGAGCTTGTGATGCTTCTGATTAATGCTATCTACTTCAAGGGAGAATGGACTATAAGATTTGACGAGACCCTGACTCATCCACAAGATTTCCTCTTGCCTGGAGGAAGCATTGTGAAGGTTGACATGATGTCTACTGCAGGCAACTTCACCTATTACTCAGGGGAGGACTGCCAAGTGGCAAGACTGCCCTACGGAAGAGACAAAGTCGCAATGTATGTCTTCTTGCCAGATGAAGATGTCCCTCTTGACTCATTTATTGCCAGCCTGAACCAGACCGCTCACGACGAATACCTCAGCAGACTTCAGCCCACGGCTGATCTAGTAGTCAAACTGCCGAAATTCAAAGTGGAATACGGTGTGAAACGCCTCAATGACGTTCTTCAGAAACTGGGGATGGAAACAGCCTTTGATCCCTATGAAGCCAACTTCAGCGGCATCGCTGACACTGCCCCAAGGAACCTCTACATATCATACGTAGACCACAAAGCTATCGTTGAAGTCAATGAGAAAGGAACAGAAGCAGCCGCAGTCACCGTCGTAGGCATAGGAGAAACATCGACGGCGCGTCCCACTCGCCCTAGTTTCGTGGTCGACAGACCGTTCTATTTTGAAATCAGAGATGACCGCTCAGGCTCAGTTCTATTCATGGGAAAAATCCTTAACCCAGCTTGAACATAGACTCGGGTTGCGCATCGCGCGCGATCGATCATAATGCAAGCGCGCGGGCATAACAGAGAATAATAAACTAGGTTGCTTCATCTAAGGATATTCGTAGGGCGTCTGCAACTCCTTTGCCATAAGCGGGATCAGCCTTCAGACAGTTTCTGATGTGTCGTATCTTGATTTCTTTTGGGCTGTCTTCCATCGCACGTGCTGTGTTTTCGAACAAGACTTGTTGCTGCCCATGGTTCATTAACCTGAACAGTTTTCCTAGCTGAGTGTAGTAGCGCGCGCTGGTGATTTCCTTCTGTTTGATTTCGCGCGCGCGTCTACTCTGCTTCTATTTTAGAAATGAAATCTTGAATCTTCTCAGGATCGTGAGCGGTATCAACTCCCCGTCTTATCTGCAGCCTAAGTGTAGCGATTGGCTTCTTTCCACAAAGCGACTCCATTTCATCGAATGGACTATCTCCGGTGCTTCTTCCAGTACAGAAGAAAGATACCTTCTTGAAGTTCTCCTGGTATTGCGAGATGTAAGTTCTGATCGGCGTTGACAACGTGTGACGCCATATAGGCGTGCCAATCACGATGATATCATAACCAGCCGGGTCGTTCTTCACCGTTTCTAATGTTGTCAATCTTTTAGAACCTACATCTCTACCTGCTTTAAGCCAGCCAATCATGCCTGACCTATTTACAACGTCACGGATCTCCTCAATGTCACATCCCAAAAGTGCTGAGATTCTCTCAGCAACTTTCCTTGTGTTTCCTGTTCTAGAGTAGTAGGCAACAAGTGCTTTCATCTGTCTTTAGCTTCCTAACTTCCATTAGCTTAGATTGATTAAATAAGAATTTTTCCCCTTTGTAAAGTTGGTTTGAAAAAACCTTACCCGCCGACGACGACATTTGCGCGCGCGTGCCCTGCTGAGGCGTATACTCGATTTCGACTATAGTATACCTTATACTGATACTGACTACTGTATAGCCTGAATCGTGTATACACCCTGCTAAGCCTGTTTTCCCTGCTCAGCCAGTCCGTCGTTGTTGGTTGGTTTGGTTTGGGGTAAAGTTTTATCCAACCAACCAAAATCGCCGTATGCTGCAGGGTGAATGTGAACGATAGTTACATTTGATTTGCGTCGATGTAGAGTTTCCTTTCTCCAAGGTTCGGTAATCTTTCCTGTCTGAGCGATTTGGTGAAGAAATGCAGTTTCATCTCAGTATGTCTGAACTGTGAGAGATTCGCAGCTATCGGGTTCCTTGGGTCTACCGCTACGATGATCTGGTTGACCTTATTCTCTAGAGCAATGTTGACTGTATGTTTTATCAATTCTGTCATGCTTTCTGAGTTCCTGCAAGCCATAGCGGTCAAGTTGTAGTTCAGCAGTGGTTCGCCAGGCTTGGGAATTCTAGGCATTTCGGCAAATAAGCCAATCAACTTCATCAGGTATGTCTGTATTCTCAATGTCCGGTTCATTTTCTCTACAATGTATCTTCTGACTTTGCTGTGATCCCAGTATCCCAGACAGGCTTTAATGCCACCATTGTCTTCAAGAACAAGGATATTGTGAAACTCGAAGTATGGCATTCGCTTGAGATACTCTAGGAAGTCCTTAGGTTGGAAAGGAGCGAAGAAATCGTAGTCACGGTACATCTCGTTAATCAGGTTTGTCACATCATCAACGTCAGTCTCGTTCATACTCCTTATGTTTGCCTCTCCTGTAGTTCTCTGCTTCTTGTAAGGCAACAAGGAAAATATCGTGCAGTCTTTCACTTTCTTGAATCCCATTTTGGAAAATAAGCCTATCGAAGGTAAGTTGTCCTCGATTATGTCTAGGTGCACTAGCTTGACATCCTTCTCCAGCACGAACTGCTCGATGTGCCTTTGAAGTTTTTCCCCAATTCCTTTTCGCCTGTGAAGAGGGTCAACGATGAAACCATACTCAAAGGCAGTTTTAAGATGCTTTCCTTTAACGCAGGTATCGATTATTGCGTATGCGGCAGAACCAACTATTGTACTATTCTCAACTGCCACGAGAACCTGCCACTCTTTGAATGGTCTAGACCGAGCAAAATAGTCGGGCGAGCTGTCGATTCCAATAACCATGCTGGTGCCCATCGGACATTTCTTCTGAAGTTCATTAAGAGCATCATTATCGTCCTCAATGGCCTCTTTGATCAGTATCATAGTGCTCCCATGCCCCCAGACTCTTTCTATGTAAACCAGAGAATCTATTTAGCATTGGTGTTCCACCGCACCCGCGTGGGGTAAAACTTTACAGGGATTGGGGACCCACGGTTGTCGGGATAATCTCCTTCTTGCTTAGTGGATTGATCGTCGGCGCAATCTTCTCCAGGAAAATCTGGGAAGAAGCTGGCATAAAAACCATAGCCAAGATAGTCGTCTTGGGAGCCGCTCTACTGATGCTTTTCTATGCAGCAGCAATTCCAGCACAGGGGGACTGGACTCCATTAGTTAAAGAAACCTACCAAAACGCCAACCCAGGAAAGACGCTGACGACATCTCAATGGTGGAGCGTTGAGGAATATGCACTGACTGACACGATAGCCTTAAATGTTTTCATTGTGGTGGTGGCAAGTTTCATCGGACTCTACATAGGCTCGATGCTCAGAAAGCCAAAGAAGAGTTAAGAACAGCAAAAACATATCATTCCGCCACTTTCTTTTCTTGTCTTTTCTGAATGACAACTAAATCCAATGATTCTTTCATCTTTGGTAGAGAACAAAACCAGAAGACATTTCCTTCTATTCTTTTAGATCAGGCTAATCCGTCTATTCTTGCCGAAAGTGGCGATATCTATGTCAGTCGGGAATACGGGAGAACTCCACTATTGTTAGTGTGATTTCTCAGCAATACCAATAGAACGCCATGCCAAAACTAGCTTAAAAGCAATATGTCGAAAGTGTAGAACAAGAATACAACTGGAAACGATAGTGCAAATAGCCAAGGTGTGGGAGATTCCTCCTGAACTAGGTCTTCAGAGGGACGATATCCATTAGGCATTATAGTTTTGATGGTTTACGAAAGCATACAGAGGATCCTGGCTATTTTCGCTCTAGCTTGAAGATCACTGGTCTTAATCCGTCTGGGCAACACGCTACTGCAACTCCAGGTTCCTCATACCACTCAGAACAGTTGCCACCGAACTTGAGCGTCATAATCATCGGGAAGATTGTGTCCCAAGCGTAAGGGCAAAACCCGTTTGGCATGCTATCCTCAACTTGGAATACCTGTCCTTCTTTGAAGATGGGACATGGACCACTATACTTTGCCTTGACTGGAGGATCTTTGAATACCTCTTTAGTGTCAAACCGTTTGAGCACCGTGATCTTTATACGACCCGCTTCTTTATCCAAACAAATACCTCACATACTTCATAGTTTTGCTTTGCAGCTTTTTTATGGCTTGTGGAAGAAACTCCAATCCAGATATCAGTCGTTTAAGCGCGCGCTTGAAACGTAATAGGTTTGCTGGAATTATCTTGGTGAATTCTAAAGGAAAAGTCCTCATGCAGCTCAGGTGTGAGCATGACTTTCTATATCCAAGCTGTTGGACATTGCCAGGCGGAAGAGTTGAGAAAGGTGAAAGCCCAGAGCTTGCTACAGTGAGGGAAGTGAAGGAAGAACTGGGCTTGGATATTCATGATTTCAGATTGTTTAGAACTGTCGTTGAAAATACGCCGGGCGAGATCGTTGAACGCCACATCTTCTGGGGTAACATCTCCGAGAGGGCAGAAGACCTAAAACTCGGTGAAGGAGTTGACCTAAAATACTTTGCCTTGAAGGGAATTCTCCGAATCAAAGTCGCTTTTGATCTCAAGCCAATCATTGCTGATTTCCTGAGAACACATTTGAATGACAATGAAAGTGCGTGTGCTCGTGATGGATGCGTCTCCTCTCTGATGGGAGTACGGCAGGCTAGCAACCAGTTAGGGTTACTAGGCACTACTCACTCAAAGCTGCTGAATGCTTTGTACTAAATGATTATCAGTCTAATATTAGACCCATGTGAACCACGTCGTGATATTTTCCGTCAAAGCCGAAGAACGAGTCTTTGCTTACTCCTTCAGTCTTGAACCCGAATTTCTGATAAAGGCTTTTTGCAACCTCGTTGTCTGCTACGACACCTAGCTCTATTTTGTGCATTCTTTCCTTCTTGGCGAGCTCAAGAAGTTTTTCGGTCATCGCCGTTCCCAGTCCAGCTTTTTGAAAGTCCTGATGCAGGTATATGGCCAAATCTCCGATTCCCTTTCTTCTCTGATGGGGATACTTGTAGATGACCGCGTAACCAATTATTCTCTTGTCGTATTCTGCTACCAAGGGTATCAGACTTGGTATATTGCCGATCCACCTATCAATAACATCCATAGTGTATGGCGCCGCGCTCCATTCAAGAGCCTTCTCAGACATAGAAGAAAACATCCGAAAAAGTCCATCTCTATCCTCTGGGTTCAGAAATCTAATAACAACTTCTCTGCCGTCTCTTAATCTCAGTTGGCACATTTCCAGGACCTTGAACAGAGCTTCATGCATTGTTCATTTATTATTTGCCCCGTGCCGCAGTTCTGAAGGCCCCAATAGAAATATGCCGTTAGAAGTCTATTTATCTGTGCAGTTCAGCACTCCGCGAACTATTTAGATGACACGCGTGCGCGCTAAAGCTAATATTCTATTTGAAAGAAAGGTCGTGCGATAAACCAAGAGAAGGGGAACCACGGTTCATGAAGAGAATGGGGTCGAAAGAAAGAAAGAGAATGCGTGCCGTGTTTTTTGATCTTGATGGGACGATTCTCAATAGCACTTTCAAGGCTAAAGAAGCCAAGACAGCCGTGATCGAGAGGATAGCAGAACTCGGTCTCGATACTCGTAACATCAGTATAGATGATACAGTGGAAAGCATGCTGGAGAAGGCCGAGGCACAAGTTGCGAAAGGAGAGGGGCTCAGCAGAGGGTCTTTGAGAAAAAACCTGAGTGCGGTTCTTGACAGGTTTGACGTCGAGGCTCTTTCTGAATCAAAGTTGACGAAGGGTGCAACATTTGCCATATGCGAATTGAAGAAATCAGGGGTCAAGGTGGGTCTAGTATCAAATTCAGGCAGCAAAGGAGTAAAACTGGCTTTGAAGAAATTTGACTTAGACGGGTTCTTTGACGTAGTGATAACGAGGGATGACGTCAAAAGAATCAAGCCATATGGAGATTGTGTCAGAAAAGCCCTATCGACGCTCGGATACCGCCCAAATGATGCAGCATACGTCGGCGACAGCTGGATAGACGTGATGGCCGCCAAAGATGCAGGTGTCATGGCAATCGCAATAGTCGGAGGCATAAGTCCAAAAGAAAAGCTCCTTCAAGCGTCACCAGACAGGATTATTTCTTCCCTCGACGAATTGCTAAACATTGTATAAGCAATTGTATCTGATCAGTTGACCCGCGCTCTGTTCTCGTCTTTCGAAATTGTGGCAAGCGTTGACGAGGTCGGCACTTGCATTGAAATCATTTTTGTATCAAAACGTTTTCGGGAATAGGCTGTGTGTCCACTACGAGCGCGGGCGTCAAAGAGAGGGTTCAATCTCCTTCGCTGTCTGCTTGGATTCAACAACTGGAATTATTTCAAAGTCCACTAGGTCACTCCATTGGATCACCCACTTCTGAAACAAGCTTGCGTCATCACATTCCATAAGTTGGAAACAGCGATTGCAGTTGGCCTCCACCCAACTTCCAACGTATTTTAGTCCTTCTGGTAATATTCTGCCTTTTTCTCGCACTCTGCGATAAACAGCTTTAGCGTCCTTAAATCGCTCAATCACCATAAAAAGCAACCATTTTCCCTCTCTGCCTTGATCAACTGTTTGATAGTTTTGTCCTATTAGCTTTCATCAATGTTTCCCTTTCAGAAAAACGCGCATGCTTGCTGTTAAGTCAGACTGCGAGTGGTTTGGGCTGTTCTTGTGTTTTTCGGGTCATACTCGGATCATATACTACACCTGGTGTGGGTAGGTCGTGCGCACGCACCTCAGCCAAAGTACGACATGGCGCCATCAGAAAACACTGATTATGGGCAAGTCCTTAAGCAAGTCAGGGAGAGAATACACCTAGTGATGGAAAATGGAGAACCCTAAGCCATTGAGATGCCAGAAGTGTGGAAAGCCTTTGGGTTATGTGACCGTGTTTGCGAAGGGCATTACATCCCTACCCCAGCCGCTTCAAGACGTCAAGCTGATTGCTATTTGCATGGAGTGTTTTCGAAAGTAGTCAACTGGTCAAAACTAGCGTAAGAGCCTGTTTCAAAATCTCAGGCTGTTTCTGTCAATAGCAAACTAATCTCTTGCTTGGGTCAAGTAGAATAGATTCTCGTCTGGGTCAGCGAACATTGCGGCGTAGCCACCCCAGTATTGTTTCTTCGGCGGTTCTACGAAGTTGACGCCTTTTGCCTTCAGTCTGTCGTATTCCTCGTCAACGTTTTCCACGGCCAGATAGATGTTTGGTGCTCCTTCTTTTCGTCCTTTCTTTCCGCCGAGCATTATTGCAAAAACGGTTGTTCCAGTTAAATCGAATATTATGTAGTTTGACCATTCATTCTTTATCTTCAAGCCGAGAACATCACGATAGAAACTGATAGCCTTTTTGATGTCAGTCACTTTTACTTCAAGCCAATTAACTCCCTTAATCAATCAGCATCCCTTCCTTCTCAATTCAACCACGTCTGATGCTGCCGGTTAAAAGACTTGCTCAAGTTTCACCTAGTTCACGTACGATTTTCCCGCAAAATCAAAAAAGACCGAGGAAACGGGGCACGGTCTTCTAGTGTTCATTTGAGAATCCATATTCACTGTAAAAAATCCTGTTTCTGACGCACTCAATTGCTTGTCTTACGTAGGGTATCGTATTTCTTGGAAGATGATTAAGATTAAACCATCTTAAGTCATCACATCTGTCAGGTTCCATAATTCTGGGCTCACCTTCCCACTTGCTTGCCCTGAAAAAGAGATTTATCCTTCTTTCATCAGTCGGCTTGCTTTGTTTCCTGTGCATTACGTGAATTAGTTCCAAGTTCGATGGTTCTATCTTCACTCCTATTTCTTCTCTTGTCTCCCTAACCATAGCTTGTATGAAGGTCTCTTCTCTTCCGTCTAGATGACCAGCTGGGAGACTGTATCTTCCGTCTTGAAACCCCGTGTTGTATCTTCGAGAAAGCAGAATTCTGTTGCTCTCTGTCAAAACCAGATATACAGTAGGTATGACCGTCGATCTTTCCTTTATCATGTGTGAGAAAATAGGTACAGAATCAGCTTTAAGATATTCTCTCATACTAACAAGTTGGAATCAAGGCAATTTTGATCGTTCCAGAAACCAAAAGAATGTTTTATATCAAGTTAAACGTGATGATGACAACTATGGAATCCCCGTTCATCCGCACACTGACAGAGGCAGACTTGGAATTCGCGTATAAACTGAACATGGCGGAACGATGGAACGACAGGAAAGAAGACTTGCTGCGCATGTACAACTATCAACCGGAAGGTTGCTTCATTGCTGAAGTAAAGAAAGAACCTGTTGGACACGTTTTCACAGTCAGCTACGGCAAACTCGCATGGCTAGGACTCCTAATAGTGGAAGCCGAGTACAGAAGAAAAGGAATAGCCACGCAGCTCATGAACAAAGCCATCGATTACCTGCTGCAACACGGCGCGCAGACAATCAAGCTGGAAGCCGCTACCCAGGTATCAGAACTGTACAGAAAACTGGGATTTATCGATGAATACGGCTCACTCAGACTATCAAAAACCATCAAGAAGCCAACTCGACAAAAGAGAGACAGCACAACAGCAATCACGAAGGAGAACATCAACAAAATCGCCGCCTTCGACAAGAAATATTTCGGAGCAGACAGGACCAAGATTCTGGTCAGCCTCTTCAAGGAAAACCCACAACTCTGCTTCGCAAACTACGACAAAGCCACAGTAGAAGGATACCTAATGTGCAGAAAAGCAGAGAACGGATACAGCCTTGGACCTTTCGTCTGCAACCCAGAAAGCACTCGAACAGCCAAGAACCTGCTTCAAGCATGCATGAATAGTCTGGAGAACACGACACTCTACGTTGGCGTTCCCGAAACAAACAAAAACGCTGTAGACCTACTCACGGCACACGGTTTCACGCAATACTCAAGAAGCATAAGGATGCGTCGCGGACCAGAACTCACAAACGAAGAGGTGCGTGGAGTATTCGCCATCGGAGGGCCGATGAAAGGCTAGGACAATACATGCGCTTGAGGGCTTCACGGGGAACTTCCTCATCAGGCTAAGCGTTCAAATCGTGTTCCTACCGGAAACGACGCAAACAATCGTGCGCTCAATGCAGAAACTGAACTGCGCCTAGCTTAAATAACATGGTTTTCTCAATCGTATTGTATTTGGCCCAGAGGCAACTGGCTTGAAGGTTACCGTTGTCGCACATCCTATCCAGGGACTGATAAAATATCACGGGCTAAGAAGACCAAAAGAGAGGATACCCTATCATGACAGCATATCTGTATGCGTTCAAGCCTTAACCACTACCACGACCGTCGAGACACTAGAAGACTCGAAAGAAAGCAAATTCATAATTGATGGCAAGACAGCATGCGGACAAGATAGGGAACGCATAGAAATCGTGCTGGGAAAGCTGGGGACCCTGGCAGAATTCGATGGTGGTTTCAGAGTGGTTTCTGAGAACAGCCTCAAGACAGGCAAGGGTCTGGGATTTTCTGCTTCTGGTTTCGCAGCCTTGGGCCTGTCAGCTTCTAAGGCGCTTGGATTGTGTCTGGATGCGGTTTCTCTCTCAGAAACCGTCCGGCTCGGTGCAGGTTCTTCGACAAGGAGTCTCACAGGAGGCTTTGCCATATGGTACGCCGACAAGAAGGGCCAATCTTATGCCGAACAGATTAGCTGGCCAGAGGACATAGACTTTTCCATGGTCATAGTGCCTATCCATTCTGAGGTGAAGACTGACGAGGCTCATGCAGAGGTCCTCAGCTCGCCACTGTTCAAAGCGAGATGCAGGAACATCGGCGCCATGCTCAAGGAGATGAAAAAAGCCATAGGCAAAGGTGACACAGCTACCATCGGACGGCTAGCTGAAGAAGACACGCTTAACCTGCACGCTATAACTATGACAGGCAAGTCGCATATGTTGCTATGGGAGCCTGACACAATCCGCGTAGTGAGAAAGTTGATAAACGAGAGAAAAGACGGAGTTCAAGCCTGGTATTCTATGGACACTGGCCCATCAGTATTCATCAACACGTACAAAGAAAACTCGAGAACCATAGCTAAATGTCTTACCGAAATAGGGTTCAAGAACGCGGTGGTCAGCGAGATAGGCGAAAGCCCCATCTTTGCAAGTAATCATCTCTTCTGAGTAGTCCTATGCGTATCAACAAGGAGAAAATGGACGTGTTGCGCCCCGCGAATTGGCTCATCAGCATTTTTGCATCATACAAAGGGGCTCATTAAGAATGCCGAAAGAGCGTTTTTCGGGGAGTGCTTATCGTTGATTCTCGAAAAAAATGAAAGAGGATTGAACAAAACAGAGGGAAACGATGCCAGAAATGGTTCGGTGGTTGAAACACTTAGCATCCGTATGCCAGGTACAAACGTGCACATGTAGCTACGGTTGTTCCATCACCCACGCATGCAGGTATCATGTCTTTAACTGTTGAAGCGCACCCGCCAGTTGCGAAAACTCCTTCAACATTCGTTCTTCCAAACTCGTCCACGATAATGCAGCCTTGCCTGTGAGTTCTTATGCCAACATTCCGTAAAACTTGAACAAACGGTTTGACGCCTGCAACCACGAAAACCATGTTGCCCGTCAATGTTCTGGTCTTGGAACCTCCAACTTGGCGCATCACGAGTTGTTTAACTGGTGGTTCCCCTTTGATCTCTTTCCCCGCAAAATCTTCTATTAAACTAACATGACTTTTTTCCAACTGCCTCTTTGTCTGACCATCTATGTGAATCGTATTAGCATGGTTAACTAACCTCACGTTCTTCGCTGTCTTAGCTAAATGCAGGGCTTCGTCAACAGCGTCCCTGACATTGCCTACGACGATTATTTCTTTTCCTTTGAAGAAGGGTGCACCACACTCTGCGCAGTAGGCAACGCCACCACCTATCCAGGTTTCCCATTTCATACCGATCCCGTTCATTCCATCTCCAGTTGCTAAGATCAAAGCTCTGCATCGATACGTGCCCCGTTGAGTCTCCACACCCTTATCGTTTCCGCGCAGAGCAAGGTTGATCACATTCTCCGAAGTGTGAACCTCGGCACCATCCTTCTCTGCTTGAAGCACTATCTTCTCCATAAGCCTCAGCCCAGAAACCTTGCCTCGAAAGCCCGGGTAATTAGTTATCCCACGAGCTCTAGTTGCTATTCCACCCGCTCTCTCTTCTGCCTCTAAAACCAGTGTACGCAAGCCGAAAACTGCAGAATGAATTGCAGCCGCTAAGCCTGCCGGCCCACTACCGACGATAATAATGTCATACATGCTATTCTCTCCTGCACCCCTAATATTGCCAGCAAACCCTTAAAGAATTGGCTGTCACAAACACGAGTCGTTCAGTAGTCGCGCCTTCTAAGCACGTTTGTCACTGACGAAGCACGATAACTAATCCTGCAACAGGAAATCAAGAAGTCAATTGCAAAAAATGGTCGACATAAGCCAACAGTTCATCTTTGAATTCCTGCTCTTTGGCATCTTCTTTCAGGTTTGTCATGAGAGTTCTGAAGTAAGAGAATTCCTCTCGGAAAGGTTCATCTAACTTTGATAGGAACATTTCATTCGCTGTTTTCATCCTGTCACCAACGTCTTCGACGTGATGCCTCTCAAGATTGCTGATTGCGAATGCGTTGCTCAACAATATAGAGGCGTTCACCCACCTCTCTTTTGTTTTGTTCCTGAGTCTTGATGGTTCCGTCTTTATCCAACTCAGAAAGAAATCACTCATTCTTTCTAGAGGAAAAGGCGGCTTTGCCTGATTCTTCCTAAACACCTCAAACGCGATGTCGTCAGCGTACAGGTCTTGTATATGGTTTATGATCTGCTGCAAGATCTCCACTTGATATTTCGCGGAAAAACGATATTTGCTCGACAGACGCCTGGTGAAATCGTTCAGGAGCCTGTAATCGTGCGAAGGATGATTCTTCTCGGTCCTGCAAATATGTGACATTTCATGAATCAACAAACCCTCCACCAGGCCAGAATCAACGGCCATGCCTGAAACCACGATGACATGCTCCTTCCACTTTCTCGTAGTGTATCCCATGAACGGAAGCTGCTCATCAACAACAACCTCAACTAGACCCGCGATTTCAAACCCTGCCTCCTTCATCATGCCTAAGGCGTTCTTTGTCTTTTCTTCGAGGAATTCTGATTTCGACGCGTGCTCGGCAAAATAGGCTGGATCCATGCGATTTCGGCACCTCCTCAATGGAATAGATCAACGTCAATTGCTGATTACAGGCGCCTCGCGCAGATACTTCGTATCCTTCACCTGCTTCAGCATGAACTCAGCCAAATCCGCACGGGATATCCCTGAGCCCACCTCGCCCCTGCCAAGATAGCCGACTCTGACTTTTCCAGATTTTGCATTGTTGTTGAGCGTGGTCAAGCGCACGATCGTCCAGTCAAGCTCGGACTTGCGCACAGTCTCTGCAACACTGACTATCTCTTCGTACGCCGCGTGCATCGTGAACTTCACGAGGTTGACTAAAACGTTTGCCCTCAAATCAGGCGAATCATTCGGGTCCTTGGCACTCAAGGTCGATGAGATAATCAACCTACGCACGTGCTGTTTCTTCATCCCCTCAATTATATTCTGCATTCCTCGCGTGATCGGTTTACCTTTTGAGCCGCCTCGCGGTCCCAAGACGCTGATAACTGCATCCGCATCGCTCACTGCATGTTCAACCATCGCTTCATCAGCCAACTCGCCTTGCACAACCGTCAGGCACTCATGCCTAATGTTGAGCTTTGATGGATTACGAACGAATGCAACAACATGGTCTCCTGCCTCAAGCGCCTGTTCAAGAAGCAGCTTGCCCGTGCCACCAGTTGCACCAAAGATTGCAAGTTTCATTTTCCTTACCCCACTAACAATTTGCTATGTTTTAGCTACTACATGAAATTACGTATTAAGAATATTATTAAAGGAAATCGACGCGTTACAGAACTGCTAGGAACCTTGCACCAAGAAAAACTCGACCCAACAGTCAATGACCTTAAGAACCTCAGCCTGACGTTTACTGAAAAATCGATGCTGAAATCGCCTTTCTTCGCCCTTTTGCCTGAAACATTGTTGGGTGGGTCTAGGATTAGTCTCAGCGTTTTCTGTTTTATTAGGTGAGTGTCGATTGGGGCGGGAAGTCTACTCATGGACGTAACAGCGGCTTCTACTGGAGGAAAACTTAAAGATGCAGATGCGCCTTCCAAAAAGACTGTTGAGATACCGGAAGAAGTTTCGCAAAAAAAAAGTTGAAAACACCGGATGTAATACAGACGTGTGACGGGCGCTATAATTGGAACGAAAAGGGAGGCAATGCTAGGTCCTCTTTTCTTTTAGGTTGCTCGTGGAAACTGAGGACGAAACATCAAATCAATAGACAAGTCAACTGCAGAGTGTCCATGCAGCAAAAACATTGAAACCATGCTGGAAACCAAAAAACCGACCGGGGAGGGGGGTATCAACTGTTCGCGTGTTTTCAACCCAACAGTTGAGTAAGCCCAGTCCTGCCATCAGCACACACGAGACTTCACACCGGAAAACCCAAAAACCGACCTAGGAGGGGGAGGTGCGTTTTTGGCGTGTTTTCAGCCCTAAACCGCAGGTCCGCTCATGATGCTGATTCTCTTTCACGAATGTTCTGTCCACCAGTCCCAGTGTAGCGCTCTGAAGCCAGCGTAGAGAACCAGAAGAATCGTTCCCCAACTCAATGCTATGGCCGCCACCTGCAGAATCAGCTCAGGCAAATAAGCATGGCTGACCCAACCAGTCAGCGAACACAAGCCTATCAACAACAAGACGAAAATGGCCAAATGGATACCTCGTTCTACCGGCATAGATTTTCACTCAGTGAACCGCTCAACAGTTTAGGTCACAATCGTGTTAAAAGACTTTCCATCAACGTTTAATTCGACGCAACGCGTAGCATACGAGCAGAGCCGATGATGCTAGAAGAGCCGTCTGACTTGTGACGAATCCAACATGGGGCTGAGGCTTATAAAATAACGCTCAACCGCAGTTCAACGTTCTGGCCCTGCTTGAACGATGCTAATGGAAGTTACTTTTGCCCCAGAGCTCGACTTCTACTTTCTGAACGCGCGCGCCCGCGAGGAATATGAACCTCCAGCATTCCTTTCCTGAAGCGGATCTTCATCTTCTTCATCTGCACCGGCACCGGAATGCGAGACTGAAAATGAAACCTCTGGAATTCCCCCACGTGATGTGTTATGCCCAACTCCCTAAAACTCATCTTCCTCTTCATCTCGGCCGAAATCTCTATCGTGTTCTCATCAAGCGCCCTGACCTGCAGCGTGTTCTCCCTCGTGAAAGGCAGATCGACAGTCACCACGACTTCGGTCGGCGCCACGATCATGTCACGAAGCGGCTCGATCGTAGAGGCCTTCTGATTCCAACTTGGGCTTTCGAACAGCTTGCCTCCCCATTCTTCAAACTCCCGTCTCAAATCCCGAAAATAAACATCAAAATCATCCGCGGCCGAACGTCTCTTCTTGATCGACACCATCACCGTCTCCTCATGAAACATACACCGGAATATCGTACTCTTGACTCTTCTTCATCTTCGACATCTCTTCCTGAGTCCGTTTCATAACGTCTCTTGCCTTAAGCCGAATCTCCTCGCCCTTCTCCAACAACTTTGCAACGTCAACTCCTATCCCCGTCACCTTCGCCAAGCTCTTCAGAACCTCAGCAGCTGCTTCTGGATCCGGGTAGTTAAGAAAACACTGTGCAAGCAGCGCCGTTGCCGGGAGCCCGATTTGAGCACACCGCATGAGCATTACGGCCTGCGGGCCAACCATGTACCCCTCCATCAACACCTCGATACTCTTGGCTTTAACAGCCGTGAGCACCTCTACGCTTGATGAAGCAGCAAACACCTTCAGTTCCTTCAAATCCTGTCTTTCTTGAACAGGTATGCCGCTCAGCGAAATCATCATCCTAACCTTCTTCTGTCTTCCCCAATCAATCAAAGCATCAACAACCAGATAGACCATGTCGGCAGGCACCGGAGTCTCAGAAACGGCCAACAGGACATCGTGATTTCCAAAAATCCTTATCGCCGAGTGCGGAAGCCCTTCATGAAGCACAATCAACGGCGGTAGTAATCTTGACTCCACCTGAGCCACTTCGGCCAGATTAAGCTCTTCAATCATATGCGATGCTGCTATAACGCCGACCAGTCCTACATCTGGAAAACCGAACAGCATGACCGCACCTGAAGGGATCCGACCCTTTTCCACAATGCTGATCTCACTCAACCATGATTCCTCAACAATGAAAAATCAACTCACCGTAAAAAACTTGCTGGAAACAAACACGCACAACGGAATATGTATTTAAAGACCAGACGATTCTTAACTCAGGAGAAAATCATGGCCTTAGAACGTTTAGGCTCTTCACTCTACGATGCGCTGAGGAAAGTTTTCAAGGCTTCTGTCGTAGACGAGGCTACGGTTAAAGAGCTTGTTCGTGACATTCAAAGGGCTCTTCTGCAATCTGACGTCAACGTCAAACTCGTCCTTGAAATTTCGAAACGAATAGAAGAGCGAGCCCTGAAAGAAAAGGTCCCGCCAGGAGTTTCGAGGCGTGAACACATAATAAAAGTCGTCTACGAAGAACTGACACGATTCCTCGGAGACAAAGCCGTCCCTATAAGATTTGAACCGGGAAAAAGAAAAATGATCATGCTCGTAGGCATACAAGGTTCAGGAAAGACGACGAACGGCGCAAAACTGGCCAGATACTTCCAGAAAAGAGGGCTCAGACCAGCACTAGTGTGTGCGGACACGTTCAGACCAGGAGCCTACCCACAACTTCAGCAGCTGGCAAACCGAGTAAACGTGCCGATCTACGGCGACACAAAAGCTAAAGACCCCGTGAAGGTCGCCAAAGAGGGACTGAAGCAGTTCACAGACAAGGACATAGTCATAATCGACACTTCAGGCCGCCACAAGGAAGAGCAGGAACTCATCAAAGAAATGAAAACGCTTGAAAACAACATCAAACCAGACGAAGTCATGCTTGTAATTGACGGCACGATCGGCCAGCAAGCTATGGTTCAAGCTGAAGCCTTCAACAAAGCCACACCCATAGGTTCGATCCTTGTGACAAAACTCGACGGCTCTGCAAGAGGAGGCGGAGCGCTTTCTGCAGTGGCCGCCACTGGAGCGCCTATAAAGTTCATCGGCACAGGCGAAAAAGTCGAAGACATAGAGGCCTTCGTTCCCTCACGATTCGTTGGAAGACTCTTAGGCATGGGCGACTTGGAAACGTTGCTCGAGAAAGTCCGCGAAGCAGAGGTTAGGGTTCCAGAAAAAAAGGCCAAAGCCATTCTCAGCGGAAAGTTTACTCTAACAGACATGTATGAACAGTTTGAAGCAATGAAAGGCATGGGCACATTCCGAAAGCTATTGAAAATGCTCCCAGGCATGTCGTACAATATACCCGAAGACATGCTAAACACGGCCGAAGACAGACTTGAAAAGTGGCGAGTCATGATCCAGTCTATGACCCCCAAGGAGAAAGAGAACCCAAAGATGTTCAATGCGTCAAGAATGAGACGAGTGGCCAAAGGTTCGGGGACAAGCGAGAAGGAAGTGAAAGAGCTTCTGAAACAGTACGTCGTGATGCGCCGAATGCTTAAAACTCTAAGGAGAAAAAAGAAGTTGCCCTTCCTTGGCAAGGGCATGCCCCTCGATCTATAGTGGGCCAATTCTGAGGATACGTTATGAGCATTCTACAGAAATCGCTAAAGATGATTGAAAAGCATCCTTTATGCGACCATTGCCTAGGAAGACAATTCGCCCTGCTAGGTCACGGAATCGAAAACGACGAACGAGGAAGATCAATAAAACTCATCTTAGCACTGGAGGCACATTCAATTTCTGTAACAGACAAGGAAGGCGTCAAGATTCTTAAAACTCTTGCAACCAACGGTTTCTCCAAGACTGCACAGGAACTGCTTCAAAAAATGAAAGGGCACTTACCGAAGAAAACCGTTTTAAAACGGTGTTTTCTGTGCGAAGATAGATTCAACAGTGTTGAAAACTTGGTAAGTAAGGCTCTGACGATGCTCGAAACCTACGAATACGCCAGCTTCTTGGTAGGAACGGAACTGCCCGTTAGTGTCGAAGAGCGCGAGGATGAATTCAAAGCTGAGTTCACGACAGATCGTGGAGAAAGTATGCGGAACGAGTTTGGAAGGTTGATAGGCAAAAGAATTGCTGAAGAGAACAGTAAACTCGTGGAATTCATGAAACCGGATGTGGTCGTTCTGGTGAACCCCTATACAGAGTCTGTAAGACTCCAAATCAACCCTTTGTTCGTCGCTGGACGATATCGAAAATACGTGAGGAACATCCCACAGTCAAAGTGGTTCTGCTCAGAATGTCGAGGTAGGGGTTGCGAAAAATGCAACTGGACTGGGAAGATGTACCTCGAGTCAGTAGAGGAAATTATTGGAAAACCCTTCCTGGATACAACTGAAGGTGTCAAATCATCGTTTCATGCATCTGGCAGGGAGGACATCGACGCTCGCATGTTAGGCCATGGCAGACCTTTCGTACTCGAAATAACAAGACCTAAGCATCGATTCTTGGAACTCAAGAGACTCGAAGAAGAGGTGAACGCCTATGGGAATGGGAAAGTTGCAGTTTCAGGCCTAAAGTTTGCGGACAAGAACACCGTAAGAAAACTGAAGAGAGGCGAGTCCACGCAGAAAGAATACCGATTGATCGTCGAGTTCAAGAAGGCAGTTGCAGCTAATGACATAAATCGTCTAAGAGATAGGCTGAAGAATTCCGTGATCACTCAGAAGACGCCCATTCGTGTACTTCACAGACGTGCAGATCTGACCCGGGAAAGGTACATATACGACGTGGACATAAAGAAGCTGTCACCGAGAAAACTTGAGATGAAGCTACGTTGCCAAGGAGGACTTTATGTCAAGGAGCTCGTGACTGGAGATGAAGGAAGAACGACGCCCAACGTTTCAGAAATTCTTGAAAACAAGGCCAAACCAGTAAAACTTGACGTTCTAAACGTGATTATGAAAGTTTAGCAAGTGAGAATATGAGAGGGTCAAAGGGTTATCGTTCAGGTACACGCCGGTTATTGAAGAAAGAGCATAAAGAACGCGGAAAAATAAGAATGAGCAAACTGCTCCAAGAATATCAGCCCGGGAACCGCGTCGTCGTGAGAATAGATCCAAGCATCCAGAAAGGGATGCCTCATAGACGCTTTCACGGAAAGACCGGTACGGTGACTGAAAAGCGTGGGCGAAGCTACGTGGTGACCGTTCCGCAGGGAAACGCAGTCAAGGAAATTATAGTCAGACCTGAACACATAGAGCCGTTTAAAGGTGATTAGATGCCAAAAGAAAACGTTGGGGAAAAAAACCAAACACTTCCCGAAGTCAAGACGTTGCTCGAGTCTCTCGGCGAGGAAAACCTAGATCAATTGCAGCGTCGAACCCTTGACTATGTATCCAAGTTCTCCAAAGTCGAGCCGAAAGTAGCTGCGAAACTTGTGGAGAAGCTTACAAAAGAATTCGGCTTAGAAGAAGAAGAGGCGGTGCAAATAATCAACTGTCTACCCAAGACTGTTGACGAGTTAAGAGTCTTTCTCACCAGTGGTCGTAAGATCATCGATGCTTCGGCGTTGAAAACTATTGTAGACCTCCTGGTTGAACACGAAAAAACCAAATAACCCGGTCTCGCCAAGCAACCATTTTTAAAGCAATAAGAACATAGAATAGAGACTATGGCCATGATGGAAAAGCGATACGAAGAGTACGCCTACGTCTTGGATTTCTTACCGCACGGCCGTTCCGGAGTACGACCGACCGGAAGAGCCGGATACCGAGCAGGAGCCCTGCTTCAGCTTATGGGCGAAGAGTTCTTCACTCTGTTGGAAGCGCTGGTAAAAGATGGAGTGACGTTGAAACCTCATGACCGCGTCTACGTCGGAAAAGAACCAAGAGAAGAGATCACCTATATCATCGGAAGAATAAGATACGAAGAACTAACAGCTGCTGCAAAAATGGAACTCCCAGCCGTCATATCCAGAACAGTGCTTAGCCGCGAAAACTGGTTCATAAACTTCTTCAACAGCGCGAGAGCTATAACACCGAGAATGCATGCGTTGGAATTGATCCCTGGAATAGGCAAGAAGTACATGTGGCAGGTCATAAACGAGCGCGAAAAGAGACCTTTTGAAAGCTATGATGACTTACAGAAACGCACAGAGTTGCCCAACCCTGTCAAGTTAGTGACTAAAAGAGTCTTGGAAGAGCTGTCTGGCGATAGCAAGTATAGGCTCTTCACTAGAACCCAGTAGTGCAATCAAACTTGCTTACGAACGGCGTGAGTCTACTAGAAAGAACGAAGCTTCTTCTTCGAAGGTATCATATCTCTCCGAATAGACTACTGGGACAGAATTTTATGATTGAGCCTTCAATAATTCAGAGCATGAGCGATTATGCTTCCCTCGATAAAGATGACGTGACACTGGATATCGGTGCAGGTCTGGGTTTCTTGACACGTTTTCTGACAGGCAAGTGCAGAAGCGTCCTGGCAGTCGAAGCAGATAATCGGCTCATAAGAATATTACTCGAACAGTTCAAAAACGTGCCTAACGTTAGAGTAATTGCTGGCAACGTACTTAGGACTGATGTCCCACAGTTCGACAAAGTGGTGTCGATTCCACCATACCGGATTTCTTCGCGTCTGCTTCTGTGGCTTCTGGATAGAGGTTTTGACTCTTCGGTCTTGATCTTTCAGAAGGAGTTTGCAAACCGTCTAGTAGCACCTGTGGGAACCGAAGACTACGGGTGGCTGACAGTTCTCACTTATTATCGAGCAAAATGCGAACTTTTCGAGGAGGTGCCAAAACATGTGTTCTATCCACAACCAGATGTAAACTCCATTATCGTTCGATTAGAGCTCAGAAAGTCAAAACCTTTTACCGTGAGGAATGAACTGCTGTTCACAAGGCTGATGCAAACCCTGTTCACTCAGCGCAATAGAAAGGTGAGGAATGCCGTTCATATTTTTCTTCGCAGTAAACTCGCAAAGACTGTCCAAGACGCTGAAGCGATTGCTTCTAAAGTTCCTTATTCTGATGAGCGAGTACGGATGTTAGCACCCGAAGATTTCGGAGAATTGGCAAATGTCCTCTTCAGCTAAGCGAGTGTTCTTCGAAGGCTATGTCTTCAACGTTTATGACCACGTTTACGAACCTGCTGAAGATTCGTTTCTTTTTGCTGAGTATCTTCAGGGTGAGAGCGGCAAACATGTTCTTGATGTGGGAGCTGGATGCGGGATCCTGGGCGTAATTGCTGCGGCGAATGCTTCAAGAGTTGTCGCTGTTGACATCAACCCTCACGCAGTTCGTTGCGCGCGCGAGAATGCAAAGCTAAACCGTGTAATCGACAAGTTCTCCTTCATTCAAGGAGACCTGCTTAGTTCATTGAATATGAGCGAACCGTTCAACTTAATTCTTTTCAATGCTCCTTACCTTCCAACAAGCCCTGGCGAGGGTGAATCCTGGCTGGAACGCGCTTGGGCTGGTGGAAAAACTGGTAGGCAAATTATAGACAGGTTCATCTGCCAATCTTTAAATCATTTGATGCCTGACGGTCGGATTCTACTGTTGCAGTCAACGTTGTCGAGCGTCGAAAGGACTCTGGATAGTTTCAGCGAGAAAGGCTTGAAAGCCCAAATCATTGTTATGCGGGATTTACCATTCTTCGAGTCGATAGTCCTAATTGAAGCTGGACACGTTGGGAATCGCGTGTTTAGAAGCAGAGACGCATAGTTATTTGAGAGTCTTCTGCAACCTTAACTCATCTCTGATGGGCAATCCGCCTACTCCTGCAAGTGTCGTCCCATGTTTTTCTGCTATGGCGTTCGGTACTACTTCGAAAATCTGAAAACCGAGAGACTGATAGAAGCCTAAAGCTGGCAAATCATCGTTTGAAGTTGAGACGAGCAACTTTTTCTTCTGCAATTTTGTTGCTTCCGCCTCGGCTTTCTTGATCAGGCTGTGACCAATTCCGGAGTCCTGGTATTCAGGGTGTACGCCTAGAGCCACAATGATCAAACTATCTTGGTTTTCGCTTAAGGAGATGAATCCAGCGAATTCATTTCCCACTTGGGCAACGTATGCTGGTTGCTCTGAAACATTGAATTTGATGTTAAAAGTCAACTGCTCCTCTTCACCCCAGAACTGTCTTACCAATGCTCTAATCTTGTCCTTCTCATTCTTCGATGAGACTTTCTTAACGGTATGTTTTGTCCCTTTTTTCCTTATGCATGAGGGGCATACCACAGACTCTTTCGCATGTAGTTCACATGTCGGCGCTCCGCACTTGATGCACACGTAAACCGCAGGTCTTCTGCAATATGCGCATTTCAACTGGTTCGCCTTCGCAGTCTGTTCTGTCGGAAACTATTTAATATGAAATGTTCAGTATTGTAGAAAAGCTTTGGAGGTCTGGCTTAGTGTGTGTGTTGGGGAAGGACAAGCTGAGAGAGCTCATTGAGAACTACAAGTGCATATATCCCTATGATTACGACCTGCTTGACGGGGACGGTTACATTCTAAGCGTCAAGGAAGAAACGGCCTTGAACTACTTGGAGCACAAGAATTTGATATCGTATGAAGTGGTCTTTATCCCGCCTAGCTACGTTGCTCACTTGACCGCCAAGAGCAAGTACGGAAGGATGGGCTTGTCATTCTTGAATGCGGCCAAAGTTCACAGCGGGTTTGTTGGAAGGCTCGCTCTGGAGCTTGTGAACTTGGGCAATGACCGGCGTTCGATAGTAATCAAGCGTGGAGACCCTTTCATGCACATAGAATTCGTTACCAGAGAAGGTCAGCCGGCACCGTATAGCGGAGAATATCAATTTCAGTATTTGACTGACGACGAGATGCAGATGTATATTCCGATCATGAAGAAAGTATTTTCGAATTATGATGAACTCGCCAAGACATGGTTTAGGAACAAAAGATTACCGGCAATACGTGAGTGATGATTTCTTCAGACGATGAAGATTGCTGCTGCAACTGTTCACTTTTCTATTTCAGCTAATCAGGGCAGCTGTTTGGATGCGCGGTGTTATTTCTGGAGAATGTTGATTTCTCGGCCGATCTTGTGTTTCTTTCCGATGTCAACGAGCGACGATGTGGTCGCCAGTTCTTTGACCAGTGGGCTGCCATCTGCAAAGACGTTCTTCTCGAATGGGTAGGTCTTTTTGAAGCCTATTGCTTTCACTTCTTCTTCAAGATCCAATGTGATGAAGTTTCCGGAGCGTGTTTTCACGTAAGGTGTTACGAAGACTAGGTTTCCTTCAGCTCTTAATGTTTCGTGAGCGCCTTTCAGAAAAGAGTGGTATAAGAGTTTCAACTTGCCGGCCATGCGCCTCGCATATGAATCAGTCGGAAAGTGGCGGAGGGGTGGTCCGAGGTCGGGTTCTGTCACGATGCAGTCAATAGTTTCTCTATTGACTTTGTCCGTCAGATTGCGGGAATCACCCGGCAATACAGTATATTTTGCCTCTTTCAGCCCATATTGATTCGTGAGCCATTGAAGGTTCGTGCGGGAAGCGTTGACACACCATGGGTCTATGTCTATTCCTGTTACCTGAGCCTTGAGGAGCAGGGCTTCTTGAAGAATCGTGCCGACGCCGCAGAAGGGGTCAAGCAGGGCTTCTCCAGGCAAGCAAGTAGACAGGTTTATCATGATCTTGGCTAGTCTCGGAGGGATTGAGTAGATCTTTCGCTGAACTGGCCTGCTGATGTCTCTCTTTTGAAATTCGAAGGGGTTGTGCACGCTCGATGTCTTGGATATGAAGGTTTGTGCTTTGCTTATGCAGAAGAGTATCTCTTTGCCTTGTTCGGCCAACCCTTTTTTTAGCACTTCAACGTGCGTAAGCTGTGGGAGTCGTCTTTTCTCGGGGAATCCCATGAAGCTGGCTTTTGTTCCCTGTAGGGCTAATTCGTCTTTGAGGCAGCTTCCGACGAATCTTTGAATTTTCTTGGAGACGTGAAGGAAACGGGGGTTTTCGAAGTATATGCTGGCTCCAAAGACATTTTTGGTGAGGGGTTTTCCGAAAAGATTGTTGAAAACGTGGTCGGACAATAGGTAGTTTCTGATCTCTGCGAGAGCGTGTTCTTTCTTGTGAAGGAAGGCGTCTTCAACAGTTTCGGAGGGTATTTGTGATAGGACTTTGCCGGCTTTTATGGTGCCTCCGAGGTTGTCAACTATCTTCGGGTCTAGGATGCTTTTGGTTGCGATGATGAAGAATGGTTTTGAAAGGTCGGTGACTTTGAAATTGATCTTTCTGGTCTGAAGATATGTTATGAGTTCAGCTAGGGAGAGTTTCCAGTTTTTTCCTGGGATGAAAACGTACATTTGTTCGTCGGGGCACAAGATCGTCACCGTCGAGTCGGTTTTGCTGGCATTTTTTGTGATCGATTCGATTGCTAATGGGCATGCTTGTATTTTAGCGTTGCAGTCTAGGGTTTTCGGTTGGTGAAAATTCGGATCGCTTGTAGGCTTTGATTTTATGGCAGATTCTGCTTTTTGTATCGAGGTTCAAGCGGCCGCCGTTCCTCCTTTGGTCAGCTTGAAGGAGAAGGTTGTTGCCTCATACTCAAAGGTTTGTTGTACTTGGTTTCATCTTTTGGCGGTGAAATCAGGAGTAGTTGCCCGTGTCATTTTTTGGGTTTCTGACGCGAAGCCTCGTGTGAGCTGATGGCCGAAGCGGGTTAAACTGCGTTTTAGGGTTGAAAACACGCTTAAAACGCACCTCCCCCCTCCTAGGCTGGTTTTTTTTGGGTTTCCAGCATGAAGCCTCGCGTGGGCTGATCGCAGAAGCGGGTTGCACCCAAATGTTGGGTTGAAATCACGCGAACATTTGACCCCCTCCTCCTAGGTCGGTTTTTCAGCTTTTTATTTTGGTCTCTACACGTGAACAATTTGTAGTTGAAGTTTTGGGTGATTTGGTTTTTGTAGATGCTGAATATGTATTGTTGAATCAGAAGATAAATCAGCGATTCAGGACGTAAGCATGTTGCAATATACGTTTAAATAAGACCGTTATGGTATGCAGAAGGGGCATCTGAAATGCATGCAAAGAACTATCGGCCCGTTAAGGGTCAATCTAACACGAGGAAGGAATTTACGAAGGGTTTTCCTCCACCGAAAATAACAAAGTTCACGATGGGAGACACGAAGAAGCAGTTTGAATATGAAGCGAAGCTCATTGCCTTGGAGCAAGCTCAGATTAGACACGTCTCTCTGGAGGCTGCTCGCATAGCCTCTAACCGTATTTTGCTGGACAAGCTTGTAAACAATTATCGTTTGGACGTTCTGCCCTACCCACATAACATTCTCAGGGAGAACAAGATGATCTTCGGCGCGCATGCTGATCGTTTGCAGCAAGGCATGCGGGCTTCTTTCGGAAGACCAATCGGTACCGCGGCGCGCGTGAGGGCTGATCAGACGATAATCGTGGTCCATGTAGGTGCGGAGGGCGTTGAAACGGCGAAGATCGCTTTGAAGCGAGGGAGCGCGAAACTTTGTATTCCATGTCGTATAGTCGTTGAGAAGAAGCAGGAGGAAGAGGCGAAAATTGTTGAGTGAAATGCGTCAGGATTTGATTATTTGGTTCGAGAGCCTGAGAAAAACTGACATCCCCTCAGTAGGCGGGAAGAATGCAAATTTGGGGGAGATTACTAGCGCGGGGATACCTGTTCCGCCAGGTTTCGCTCTAACGGCGTATGCATATAAGAAGTTCATCGAGGAGACTGGGATATCCTCGAAGATATACGAGATCATAAGGGAGACTGTGACGAATCCTGGCGACCCGAAGCTGTACGAGGTGGCTTCGAAGAAGATTCGAGAGTTGATTGAAGAAACGCCCATGCCTAAGGACATTGAGAATGCCATCAGAGCCGCTTACGAGCAATTGGGCAAGAAACTCAACGTGAACGATGTTTTTGTCGCTGTGAGATCAAGCGCAACGGCTGAGGACTTGGCTGATGCATCTTTTGCCGGTCAGCAGGAGACTTTTCTGAACGTGCGAGGCATCTCCGAGCTTCTCAAGTACACGGTGAAATGCTGGTCAAGCCTTTTCACGCCGCGTGCAATATTCTACCGTGATGAGAAGGGGTTTGCGCATGAAAAGGTCTTCTTAAGCGTCGGCGTTCAAAAGATGGTGAACTCCAAGGTTGCGGGAGTGCTGTTCACGATAAACCCTGTCACGGGCGACCCTGGTCAGATCGTGATAGATGGCAATTGGGGTCTAGGCGAGGCCGTCGTGTCTGGCTCTGTCACGCCGGATGATTTTGTGGTTGAAAAGAAAACAATGAGAATAATTGAGCGGCACATTGCTAAGAAGACTGTCCAATACGTTCGTGATCCGAACACTGGCAAGACCATTCATGCAGAAGTACCCAGTGAGAAACAGGAGCAACCTTGCGTCAGTGATGAGGAGATCCGGACGCTTGCAGAACTTTCTAAGCGTATTGAGGATCATTATGGTAAGCCTCAAGATATCGAGTGGGCAATCGACAGGGATCTGCCTTTTCCTAGTAACATATTCATGGTGCAATCGAGACCTGAAACTGTCTGGAGTCAAAAAACGCCTGAGGCTCGATCCAAAGCCGAAGCGGAAGGAACTGGGCAAGCAGAGATGTTAAAGGTTGTAGTTAGGGGAATCGCTGCGGGAAAAAGAGGCTTCGGAATAGGCGTTGCAAAGGTCGTCATGGACCCAGAAGAGGCTTCAAGAGTGATGCAGAAAGGCGACGTGCTCGTCACTGACATGACTAATCCGGACTATGTGCCCTTCATGAAGCTGGCTGGGGCAATAGTGACTGACAAGGGGGGAGTGACCTGCCATGCCGCCATCGTCAGCCGTGAGCTCGGTATTCCATGTGTCGTGGGAACCGAGAACGCTACGAAGCTTCTGGTCACTGGAAAGAAGTACACCGTTGATTCTAGAAGCGGCATCGTCTACGAAGGTGTACTGCAGACTCTGACTGCGCAACTCTCCTCTGCTGGCGGAACTGGTGTTTCCGGCATGCCAGTGTCAGGAGGCGTCTTCCAATCTGTGCCCGTGACTGCAACAAAGATTTACATGAACCTGGGCGTGCCAGAAAAAGTTGAAGAGTACAAAGACTTGCCTTTCGAAGGCATCGGTCTGATGCGCATGGAATTCATACTGGCCAGCTACATAGGTGAGCACCCTATGTCCTTTATAGAGACGGGGCGGTCGCAGGTTTTCATCGATAAGCTGGCCGGGGGCATAGCGACTGTTGCGAGGACAATACAGCCGCGTCCCGTTGTTGTGCGCTTCAGCGACTTCAAGACCAACGAGTACCGCGAGCTCAAAGGCGGCGACAAGTATGAGATCGTGGAGAATAACCCGATGCTGGGCTGGAGAGGATGCAGCCGCTACATAAGCGAATGGTACGAGAAGGCCTACAGGCTTGAATGCCAAGCGATACAAAAGTGCCGAAGAGAATGGGGTCTCAAGAACGTATGGGTCATGATTCCAGTAGTACGCACAGTCTGGGAAGCAGAGAAAGTATTGGAGATCATGCGCGAAGAAGGGCTTGAAAGAACGAAGGATTTCAAGATATGGTTCATGGCTGAAACCCCATCGATCGCAATACTTGCCGATGAATTCTCAAAACTCTGCGATGGGTTCTCCATAGGCTCAAACGATATGACTCAGGGCATCCTGATGATTGACAGGGATTCCGAGCGCTTAGGCCAAATGGGCTACTTCGATGAAAGAGACCCAGCCGTTGAAAGGATACTCGCGCATTTGATCAGGGTCGCACATGAGAATGGGACAACAGTGTCCATATGCGGCGAAGGTCCATCAAACCTGCCAGACTTCGCTGAGTTCCTAGTGAGAGTGGGAATAGACAGCATATCAGTAAACAACGATGCGGTCATATCAACCAAGAAGCTCGTAGCAAGTATAGAACACAAGATAGTGCTTGAAAGGCTCGCAGAGCAACATGAAAGGATCATGCGCCATTCTGCGAAGAGAAATCAAGGTTTCAAATGGGCATCTGAATAGCAGCTGCTGCACATTCTGCTTTTCCTTTGCTAAGCTTCGCAACATCAATACTTTGGAAGTGGCTTGATGAAGAGTTATGATTTTGAAGAGGAAAGAGTACGACAGGCGATACTGAAAATCGGGGCCAAACGTGTTCTGCTACAGCTTCCTGAAGGCCTAAAGCCTGAAGCCCCGCGTTTGGCCAGGTTCATTGAAAAAACTGGGGCTTTGCCTATGATTTCCGCGGATCCCTGCTACGGCGCATGTGATCTAGCCACACAAGATGCAGAAGGTCTAGGCGTGGACCTGATCGTTCACTATGGGCATTCGAAGCTGGTGAAACACGAGCCGGTACCTACGATTTATGTTGAGGCGAGAGCAACGCTAGACGTTGAAAGTGCTGTTGAAAAAGCCCTGCCGCTCTTGGAAAAATGGAACAATATCGGTTTGACCACCACGGTCCAGCATGTGCAGACCATCGACTCAGTCAGGGAGATACTCGTTCGAGCCGGGAAAACCGTCATGACGGGTGACGCTGGAAGACTGAGCTACCCTGGACAGGTTATAGGATGCGATTACAGCAATGCTAAATCAGTAGCAAAGGATGTTGAGGCCTTTCTCTTTGTCGGCGGAGGTCGATTCCATGCCCTTGGCGTAGCATTGTCAACCTTAAAACCCACGGTGGTTGCTGACCCGTACAATTGTGAGGCTTTCTCTATCGATGATGAGGCTGAAAGAATTATTAGACAACGATGGAGAAGCGTGGAAGAGGCTCAAAAGGCGAGGACATTTGGAGTTCTTGTGGGATTAAAGCCGGGGCAGAAGAATCTGGAGCTAGCTTCGCAGCTGAAGCGGAAGCTCGAAGAGAAAGGAAAGGTTGCCTACATGTTCGTGATTGAAGAAGTCACTCCGGAAGCGCTTATGGAGTTTCCAACGATAGATGTCTTTGTGAACACGGCGTGTCCGAGGTTAACGATAGAAGATGCCCCGAGATTCCGCGCACCTATACTTTCATACAATGAGGTTTTAGTGGTTCTCGGCGAGATGTCTTGGGAAGAACTATGCAGAAAAGGATTGTTCGAAAACTAGAATTGGAAATGCTTCTTTCTCGTGTTGAACCTCATCCTGAGCCTAAAGCGGATATGGAGCAGTACACGATTCCCGCGGATGTTGCTGCACGCATGCTCTACGTCGCCGCTTACGCGGACAATCGCATTTTCGGTAGGTCAGTTTTGGATTTGGGATGTGGCACGGGAAGATTAGCCTTGGGTGCAGCGTTCTTAGGCGCGAAGGAAGCTCTGGGAGTAGATATAGACAAAACTGCCGTTAAGGTTGCGGTTGAAAACTCGAGAAGACTCGGGTTGAAAGACAAGGCGGACTGGCTCGTCGCGGACGTGCGTACGATACGAGGCGATTTCGATACGGTGCTGCAGAATCCCCCGTACGGGGTTCAGAGAGTTGGAGCTGACCGGAAGTTTCTGGAGAAAGCCTTGGAAGTGGGAAAAACTGTCTATTCCCTTCACAAGGATCAGCACGCCGACAGGACCCTCTATAGGATGGTGAAATCTTGCTCGACCGGCATCGTGGCTGTTTCGGCCTCTCCCTTCTTGGAAGGAATCATTGAGAAGCAGGGACGCAAGATTAAGGCAGTCTATGCTATGATAATGTCGATTCCGTATATGTTCAATTTCCACACGAAGAGAAAACACGAGTTCATAGTTGACCTGTACGTCATAGAAAGCTGATGACTTTGTCGACTGGTCTGCGTGGGAAACGCGTTTATCCGCGTGAATGATCAAAAGGTTTATTGATAGGCAATGAAAACTACAGTTACCCAGCAGGCGGGTAAATACATTTAACTAAGTTTGAACGTGACGATGTCAATACGCGATGGTGGGAAAAGGGTTAAGAATGGATGCAAAACCAGCTGCACCGAAAACTGGGGATTTAGTGCTCCCCGGCGAGCGTTTAGGGGTTATCGAAGAATTCGTGCCGGACGCAGGGACTTTCGTCAAAGATGGTGTGATCTACTCTAAGCTCGTCGGCAGGGCCATGCTTGATTTTGCGACAAGACGCGTTTCTGTCAGTCCAGCCGGTCGAGAGGTGTTGATGCCTAAGCTCGGAAGCACAATAGTGGGGCAAGTGTCATTAGTCCAGCCTGAAAACGCTAACGTGCGCATTTTCCAAGTTGGAGACAAGGAGCTTACCGGCGCCTTCATGGGCGTCCTGCACATTTCCGACGTGCACGTGAGATATGTTGATTCCATGTTTGAGATTTGCAAGGCAGGAGACATCATAAGGGCAAAGGTGATCAGCGAGAAAAACCAAGTTTACCATTTGTCGACTAAGGACAAGGAACTTGGCGTCATCTACGCGTTCTGCTCAAGCTGCGGTGGCACGTTGGAATCGAGGCGTCAGGGCATGCATTGCCTTAAATGCGGAAGGATTGAAGGAAGGAAAACGGCTTTTGATTATGGGAAGGGGCTCACTTCGGAAGAGGGAAGCTTTGAATGAAAGTTAAGGTTCTTAACAAGACTTCGAACGAGTTAAGATTGGAGGTCGACGGTGCCGGTCATACCCTATTCAACCTGCTCCAGAAAAGGATCTTGGACGAAGAGAACGTGGATTTGGCAGGCTATGATATTCCTCATCCGATGACTCCGAAAGCGATAGTCTACGTGCGCACGAAGGGCAAAGTGAAACCTGAAGCTGTTCTGAAGAGTGCGTTGGCAAAAGCGCGAGAGTTAAACAGTGACTTCGGCAAGGAGTTTGAGCGGGCTCTTAAGAAAGCTTGATCCTGCGCAATATCGTTTGAAGCAGCTGATTCAAGCCTTCAGCTAAATCTTCACTCTTCTCCAGAGTTGCCACGCTTTCCTCCAGGGTAATGCAGTTCTTCAACCACGCGTGGACGATTAGGGCCTCGGCAGCGTCTGCCAACGTGTGGCGAGTCGCTCTCGATGGAACGTATTGTCTCAACCCAGCCCTTCTCAGCCCTTCCGCAAGAAGTGAACCCTTGACTCTTGTGCCGCAAGGTTTGCCTCTTCTGTTCGAGAGTGCTAATGAGCAAACAAGGTTGACGAACGTGTCGCCGAGCGACGCTAGCCCATGATCAGCAAGAACTTTGGTTAAACTGCCGTGCGATTCTGTGAAAGAGGGCATTCTGTTTTTTTGCTTCACAGCGGAACCCTTGAGTCCTTCTGCGCTTCCTTAGCATGAGTCTTTATCCTTGGGATAAAACGTCCGGTTTTCCTCTGGTATTTCAAGTATTCTTCGCCGAAGCGTAGTTCCAGGAGCTTCTCTTCTTGAAAAGTTACTTGGAAATAGCCCGGGATGGCGATTAATGGAATCAGGGACAGCCAGCTCGGCCAGGCGAAAAGAAATCCGATGAACATGGCGAAATAGGCCAGATAGGAAGGGTGGCGGACGAGACGGTATGGGCCCCACGTGACGAGTCTGTGGCTCTCTCGCATAGCCCATGAAGTCGCGTATTTCCCCCGGGCCACGACACTCCACAAGAACAGGAAGTAACCGAGTGCCGTCAGAAGCAGGCCCAAAATCTGCGCATAGAGAGTGAACGTGTCTGAGACGGTGAATCCAGCGACCCTTAGTACCGAGATAGAATTGGTCAGGATGAGGATCGGATAGGAGGCGGCTTCAACGAAATAGACTATGGTGCCGAGAGCTGCTAAGTCAAAGATGAGGCCGGATGGGTGATCAACCTCGGCGCGCGGGGTCGTTTTGTCAGCGTGCTTGTGAACTACGAGGACGTTGTGCAGGTTTATCGAGAAGAAAACTATTAAGCAGGCCAAGAGGAAACATGCCATGACCGTTTCCATGATCATGATGACATTTGACCAAAGTATCAACTTATAAAGTTATACGCCTTGGTATTTGTGGCGAATTGAGGCCTTCTTTTGTCAAGCAAAAGATTCCGCATTGTCAAGACTGAGATTAGGGTCTTGGGGGTCGACGACGGGGTTTTTACGCCTCACGTGAAGGGGGACGCCCTGATAGTCGGTGTAGTCTTCCGCGGCGGCTACTGGCTTGACGGCGTGATGCATACGAGAGTCAAGGTGGACGGCTTGGATGCTACACGCAAAATTGCTTCCATGATAACAGGGTCGCCTCATCACAAGCAGCTGAGAGTGATAATGCTCAACGGCGTCACGTTCGCGGGTTTCAACGTGGTCGACATCAGGAAGCTTAACGCTGAAACGAGGCTTCCCGTTATAGCGGTCACTCGAGACAGACCAGACTTCGAGGAAATTAAGCGGGCCCTGGAGAACCTGCCTTACAGCGAGAGGCGTTGGAGCGCCATACGAGGCACCGGAGAACTGTTTGAAGTATGCACCAGAGGCAAGAGCTCCAGCGTCTACATGCAAATAGCGGGCATCTGCGAGGAAGACGCTGAGAGAATCTTGCAGGTGACTTCTACTAGGAGCAATATTCCTGAAGCTTTGCGCGTAGCCCACTTGGTTGCTTCTGGAATCAGCGCACATGCTACTTAGCGGCAATACTTATTGGGACAAGAAAAAGTTTAAAAGAGACTATGCTAAGGTGAGACAAACGAACAGTGGAGCCAGGCAGCATGGAATTTTGCCCAAAATGTGGGTCTCGCCTCGCACCAAAGAAGGGAAAAACTGGAAAAGAAGCAGCGTTGGTGATGACCTGCCCGAAGTGCGGCTACAAGAAACGAGCATCCGATAAAAAGGTCGAACCGAAGGCTGCAAAAATCATTCAGCCTAACCCGCGGCAACTCGTCGCTGTTATCGGCAAGGAAGAACAGAAGCTTCGAACGTTACCCACCGTGAGAATCGAATGTCCAAAATGCGGCAACAACTTGGCCTACGTTTGGCAGGTGCAGACCAGAGGTGCAGACGAATCTTCAACTCAGTTCCTGCGCTGCACAAAATGCGAATACACATATAGAGAATACAGCTAAACACTGCGATTTTCAAGTAGAGAATACAGCTAAACACTGCGATTTTCAAGTTAAAGGAGAAATACTCAAGCTAGCTTTTGACCTCAGAAAACTAGGTTTCTCAGAAACATATCTGAAGACATTGGTTAATGCACTAAATTGCTTAGCTTCCAATGTTGACCTAGAGAATCCTGATATGGCATCAATGCTTATTGCTCAAGTAAGTGGAAGGATGGCTACAAGGCCAACCTCTGTGACTTCTATAATCATTACTGCAAACACTACAATGTTCGTTATGTCAAAGCAAGATACAGAAGAGATCACAAGATTCCAAAGGTCCCATCGGAAGAAAAGATCGACCAGATAATAGCTCATTCATCTAAGAAATATGCTATAATCTACAGCATCATAAAGGAATGTGGACTTAGACCCGTAGAAGTCGGAAACCTAAGCCTAAACGACACTGACTTAGAAAAAGGTTCGATTTCAGTCTACACAGCCAAAAACGGAGAACCAAGAATCCTTAAGCTTAAGGACAAACTCTGGCAATGCTGACTGAATACGTCAAACGTGTAAACTTTGGCTTAAACGATAAGGTTTTCCTTCCTTCAAGCGTAATCTGTAATAACTATGAGAAACTTAGAGCCTCACTAGCCAATAAGCTGAAAGCTCCAGAACTCAGGAAGATAAGACTCTACGATCTCCGACATTTCTATGCAACTATGCTCTATCACAGGACCAAAGACATCTTGCTTGTGAAAGAGAAACTTGGGCATAGAAACATCTTCAACATTCTAATCTACGCCCATCTTGTTGACTTCAGTGAAAATGACGGATTCTACTCGGCAACAGCCAAAACAATAGATGAGGCAAAGAAGCTGATAGAATCAGGATTTGAATACGTAACAGAAATAGACGGTGTCAAGCTGTTCAGGAGACGAAAATAGCAAAGTTTCCTCTTCTCTTTTTTCTATTCTTGACTTGATAACGTAAGGTTTCTACGGTTGGAAATTTTAAATCTGGAATGTAAATGGGCTCTACATTCGTTTCTTCTGGTTTGCGGAAAGGTTATAGCTGAACCACGAGAACTAACCAGAATTGCGAACTAAAAGAGGTGAAGAAAGAATGAAGACAACAAAAGAATGGAAGTTGATTAAGGCACATCGTTGCCTGAAATGCGGCGGGAAGTGCAAGGAAGATAAGACTAAGAGAATGGTCAGTGGTAGATCTTGGTATTGCCCTAAATGTGATGGAAAGCCAGTAGCATTGATGAAGAGGCGATTGAATGAAAAAGGTGACAAAATTACCACAACCAAATGATTTTTCTTGCGATATGTATAACGCAGAAGAGGATTATTTCTACGGAAAAGATTGCATGGAAAAAGTCGAATATAGAGTTACTTGTGACGAAGGTTGCAACCATTATTTTTGTAAGAAACATCTTAGCGTTTTTCTTGAACAGCAAAAGGAAAAGGTCAAATTCAGCTAGGCTTTAACCAAAATCAACAATAGTTTTCTGGGAATCAAGCAAGAGCTACACTGATCTCTAATATTACGGAATCCAATAGCGCGGGCGAGTCTCCATTGTTCGTGGTGTTTAAGATGTCAAAACAGGGATTTTCCCCTATACTATAGTATATGGGGGTTTTCCGTGTTTTGAAAAATGCTCATAGAATGCTTATGCCGGGGGATCAAGATTTTTGGGATAAAACTTTACCCCAACCAACCAAAAAACGACGACGGCGGGCCACAACGACCACGAACCACGACGGCGACCACGATCGGTGACGGCGCGCGCGTTTGTGTGGGTAAAGTCTCATCTCCAGCCCGCCGGATAACACTATCTCACGCCCATCTCAAGCATATTTTTAAGCTTTATATCGTGCAACTGGAGAGTGTATTATGGTGATAATCTCGTGAATACCGATGAGATTTACAGCGAGTTCAGCAGTAGCATCCTCGGAGAGCTATTATTATCACCAGACCAGAAGGGAAATGACGCGTTATGTCCAGAATGCTCGGTTCAATGATTATTCTTGCGATTCTCTTCAGTATGCTGTGTTCGTCAACCGTAGTTCATGAAGCGAAAGCGTCGACCATAAACCAGACGATTTACATAAGAGCCGATGGGAGTGTTGATCCTTCCACAGTAGCGGTTCAAAGAAACGGAGATGTCTACACTCTTACAGACGACTTATCGCCTTACAGCCTTGGCTTCACGCTGCTTGTGATTGAAAGAAGCAACATGACATTGAACGGGGCAGGTCATAGTCTTTTCGCGTATTGGTACCCATGGTCTTTCACATTGGCTATCAGTGTGGTGGGAATGTCAAACATAACGATAATGAACCTGACAGTCACCGGCTTCACCAGTTGTATTTCTCTTTCTAGTTGCCTGAATATCACGCTGACTGGAAATGTATTGGAACCGATGTGGTGGTCGGACGGAAATTCGGACATGTTCCGTATGTATGGTCGTGGTGGTCCAGCCATAGATCTTGCATCAACTTCAAACACTACTATAACTGAAAACTACATAACACGAGGCATTGAGTTCACCCCGGAAAATGCTTCGAACTACAACCATATTTTCCACAACAATTTCCAGTTTCAACCTGCATATTGGTCCTACTCTTTTGAAGTGTCTGGAAAGAATTTCTGGGATGATGGCTACCCTTCAGGCGGAAACTACTGGAGTTGGCACACAGCTCAGGCTGACCCGACGGCAGTTGATGTTTTCGGTGGAGTCTATCAGAATGAGAGTGGAAGCGATGGCATCGTGGATACGCCGGTTACCGTTGGTGGTGGGAATGTGGATCACTATCCTCTGATAGTCCCCAGGCTTTCATATGCATTCCCGCCTGCAGCCCTTTTTCACGTGTGGTCTTCAGAATGGCAAAACCCCTTTGAGAGCTACGTAAACCTTCTGGGGCGTGAGCCTTATAATTTTGATGCGTCGACGTCGAGTCCGGGCTGGAACGGAACACAAGTCATGCTCATAAAGGAGTATCGTTGGGATTTCGGAGACGGTAACGTGACCTCCATATTTCCTCCTTTCTCAACGGTATACCCGATAGTTTTCCACAAATATCAGCTCGGAGGCAATTTCAGAGTTACTCTTAACGTTATCGATAGTGAGGGCATGAGCTCCGCGTGGTCTCAGGACATGCATGTGATGGTGCCCGCAATGGTTTCGATCTCAACAACTTCATCGTCAGCTTTTGTCGGATACAAGGTGGCCGTCTCGGGTAGGCTTACTGACAGATGGGGAGAGAGCCTTAAGGATGAAACAGTCGTTCTTCACTACATTTTCAGCGGCATCCACGACTGGATCCCTATAACTTCAACCACCACAGATTCCATTGGTGACTACCAGGCTGTCTGGATTCCCACTGCAACGGGTTCCTTCACGGTGATGGCCAGTTGGCCTGGAAATTCGACTTGGCTCGAAGCAACCAACAGCACCACGTTAAACAGCTTAACCTACGGCAGTCAGTGCGTCTTTACTGTAGAGTCCAACTCCACGATACAGGAACTCGCGTTCAACGCGACGACTCATGAACTTAGCTTCACTGCAGCAGGCTCAAACGGTACACAGGGCTACGCGAGAGTCACACTCCCAAAGAACATCGCAGGCGATAGCAGAAGCATCAAAGCATACATAGACGGTGATCTCACATTATGTGGGATAACCTCTAATAACGACTCGTACATCTTAGCCCTCAGCTACATGCACAGCACACATACAGTGACCATAAACCTAGGCTCAATGTCTGCCTCACTCATCGACACGCCCCTTGGAAAACTGGTAGCCTACGGAATACCGATTGCAGCAATAATCACAGTCATAATTATCTATGCTGTGAGGAAGAAGCACAGGAACCATTAATCGTCAGCGCGCTCTCTAGACCCATAAACCCCAATTTTTAGCGTGCACGGCCCAGCAAAAGGTCGAGGCGACTGTGAGGACTGTGAGAAAGCTGTTCCCTATGCTTGCGCGGCGACGCAATGTTAAATACGAAGTCTTTTATTAGCCAGTGGACATATCGAATAGAATGGTGGCTTCGATGTTCAAGCTTAAGGTCGCGGATGCTAAGCTTCTGAGGGATATGATCACGTCTATCTCGATTCTTGTTGATGAAGCAACGTTTAAGCTGGATCCTGAGGGTCTGAAATTGCGGGCGATGGATCCGTCTCGAGTGGCCATGATTGATTTTGAGTGGCCGAGCACTGTTTTTGAGGAGTATGTTTGTAACGCTCCTGCGAAGATGTGCATTAACATCACTGAGTTGTTGAAGCTGTTGAGAAGAGCCGGCAAGGATGAAGTTGTGGAGCTCTCTTTGGATGAGAAGACAGCGCGGCTGCAAGTGGCCATAACAGGCAAGTACTCTCGGAACTTCAATATGCCTACTCTTGAAGCGTCTGAGGAGGAAGTGCCGACTCCGAAGCTTTCTTTCAACGTTAGGGTCAAGGCTACCACGGAGGGTCTGAGTCAGGCGATCGAGGATGCTCAGCTTGTGAGCGATCATGTGAAGCTGGAAGCAGATCCGGAAAAACTGGTTTTTAACGCGGCTGGCGACCTTATGGGCGCGACGATAACGATTCCGAAAGGAAGCGACACTCTGTTGGACTTGGAGGTGAAAGAGCCTTCAAAGGCAACGTTCAGCCTGAGCTATCTTACGGAGATAATAAAGGCGGCCTCTGCAACGTCCGACATTGCGACGTTAGAGTTTTCGTCAGACATGCCGGTGAAGCTTGACTTTCAACAGTTGAAGGGCGGAAAGCTGACGTTCTATCTAGCGCCAAGAATCGAAACGGAATAATGAGAAAACCATAATGCAGCATGTAGTCGCCAAATTTACGAAGAACGATCTGGCAAAATACCCATTCCTCAAGGAAACTACGGACTATGTAAAGACGCTGGATTTGAAGGTTGACGATCTAGCAGGCCCAGAGTTCTCCAACATTTTTCAGCGCGCCGAAGACAGGGTTGAAGAGGCAATCCTGTACACATTAACCGGCACAAGGCTGCGAAACGCTGAAATCGAGATCCTTTCATTTCCGACCGCGATCTTATTGGTGATTGCCACTCAAGATGGCTTTATCAAGAAACGGTACGCGTTGGCTGAGGCAAAACAGGCAAACGAGGAAATGAGGCTTGAGACTAAAGAAAAGATCATCGCGATAGCGCAGAACTTCGGCTGGAAACTTGCGAAAAACGATAGCAGCCAGATTCCCTGTGAATTCTCCCTGAGCTTCATTGACTACGTGAACAACACGACGCATTTAAGGGATGGAAAATGGAAACTCGTCAATCGAACCCTGACCAGCGGCAACGTTTATCTGACAAGAAACGAGGTCACGCGGTTGCTGAGCGAAGAAGTCCGAAAACACATCGAGAAACGGCTCGAAGCCAAAGATCTGCCCACCTTCCCAGCAGCGATTAAGATGACGGCTGAAAAAATAAAGAAACTGGCTGTTGAAAGAATAGGGAAGGCCGAAATGGAAGGTTTCCCACAGGTCACCGTCCAAGCTGCTTTTCCACCGTGCATAAATGCTCTTTACGAGGCGTTTACTTCAGGTCGCCACCTGTCCCACGTGGGGCGATTCACACTTACGTCATTCTTGATAAACGTGGGAATGCCTTCGGACAAAGTGATCGAGCTGTTCAGAAACTTCTCCGACTTCAACGAGAGAATGACAAAATACCAGGTTGAACACATTGCAGGAGAAAAAGGCTCAAGAACACGCTACATTCCACCGAAATGCGACACGCTGAAGACACATGGAGTGTGTACTGGTGCAAACGAACTGTGCAGAGGAATAAGTCATCCTTTGGCTTACTACAGGAGAAAACTGAGTACCTCTTAGCTTAAAGAAACGGTAAAGAGCTGGCTACGGAGGGTGCGCATCAGAGAGTTTCAGCATGATCAGGTCCTTCATCATAGTGACGCCGATCTTGAGCCATTTTAGGTTTGATCTTTTTGGGCGGTTGTTCGTCCACTTGACCGGGACTCGCTTGACTGGGACACCCTGCTTGGCCGCAAGAACGATCAGTTCGGTGTCGAAGACAAAACCGTCATTCTTTGTCTGAGCCATGAGTTTCTTTGCGACATCTGTTCTCATGGCTTTGAAACCGCATTGGTGATCTTTGACGCCTGTTCTGAACAGTGCTCTGACGCAAGCATTGTATGCAAGGCTCAGCATGACCCTGAGTGGACCTTGACCTGATCTATCTGAAATGCTTCTTTCGCCTATAACAAGTCCCCCGCTTTCACGTGCTTCTTTTATGAGAACTGAGAGGTTTCTAAGGTCAGCAGACAGGTCTACATCCATCATTACGACCACTTCGCCCTTTGCTTTTTTCACGGCGTTTCTTATTGTTGCGCCCTTTCCTATCCTATTGGAAGAGTGAAGGAACTGCATTCTAGGGTTCTTCCAGAACGTGACTGCATTCTCCATTTTAAGGCAGGTCTGATCCTTGCTGCAATCATCAAAAACTATCAGCTCGCAGTTGGTTCTTCTGAAAAACCTGTGGAGTATATTCAAGCTTTCAATCAGGATTTCAGCCTCGTTGTAGACTGGTATAACCAATGAAAACGATGGAGTTCTGTCGAAGCCCTCTTTTCCCGCGAGAACAGGCTGTGTCAACTCTGGGCGCACAGTCTCCGTTTTCATCTCGTCTAGGCGCAACATGTGAGGGCAACCTTGATTTTCTCTAACTGTTCTTTCGATGATACTTAAGACTATCTTCCATATAAGATCTCATTCTCAGTGATAGCTTTCGTAGTCGCTTCTTGGAGATATGTGCAACTAGGCGTTGCTAGAACGTTCTGTAATGTAGGAGCGTTTATATATCAAGTATCCGTAAATGAACGCTATTATCAAGGTGATCAGTGAAAATGAACCCTTCGCCAGTGGAAGGGAATCTGGGAATAGACTCTGAAGTGGGCTTCATTTTGCCAACGTATTGTGAAGTGGCAAACATAGAAAAGTTGGTTCATGAAATCGAGGGTTTGAACCTGAACATTTCCATATTGGTGATTGATGACTCAAGCCCCGACCACACGGCGGACTTGGTGAGAAGGCTTCAAAAAGAGTACAAGAACGTTTTGCTTCTTGTTAGACCGGAAAAATCAGGGCTTGGAAGTGCTATTACAGACGGTTTCAAAACGTTCTTATCGTTTGAAAATCCTCCAGATTACATAGTTACTATGGACGCGGACTACTCGCACAATCCAGCGGATGTTCCTGCTGTAATCTCGGTAGCGAAGGAAGTGAATGGGCTTGCCATAGGAAGCAGATATTGCGTTGGAGGTAAAGTGGCAAACTGGAGCATGTTTCGGCGGATAATTAGCCGTCTAGCCAACACGATGTCTTCTTTCTTGATAGGCGCAAAGATACACGACTACACAAGCGGCCTGCGTTGCTACTCAACCGGCTTGGTCAAGCAAATAGTGAACGACTTACACAGTCAGACATATGAAATACAAATAGAAACAATCAGGCAATCTTATCGTAGAAAATTCATGATCGCGGAAACACCGATAACTTTCGTTAACAGGAAAAAAGGAAAATCGAAGCTCACGACCAATGAGATAAAAGAATTTATTCGTTATGTGTTGCTGAAAGTTGTCTTGAAAAGAAGCTGACTCTCTCAGAGTCAGTCCTTCTGCCCAATCTTTCGGAGCATGGTTGTGCAGTCTTTCTCGGTCATTGCACTCTTCTCTCAGTTGGTACACCAGAAGATTGGGCGTGCATTTAGAGGTTAGCAGTAGTTAATGACTCTGCATATACCATAAACCTTATGTCCGTTTTGGGCTCAGTATAGGTTGCCACGGGGATTCTGACACAAAGGAGATTTTTGTGAGATCAACTGACAGAACCTCAGTAGAGGTAGGTTTCAGAGATATCGGAAGCGGAATTCCAAGCATTCGAAACAAGGTGGGACCCCCCATGCTTTCAATGCCCAAGGTCAGCATCGGGGTTATCGTGCACAATGAAGAGAAAAACATTCTGAATTTGCTTCAAAGTCTATCAATTCAAGAGCTATACGATTTCGTGATTGATGAAATCATAGTTGTTTCTTCAGGTTCAAAGGATGAAACTGACAGATTTGTATGCAAGTATGGCGAAAAGAACAGCAGAGTTCGGCTCGTTGTCCAGGACATAGCTAAGGGCAAGGCTTCAGGTATCAACGAGTTCTTAGAGAAAAGCAAGAACGAGATCGTTATCATATCTAGTGGTGACGTGATTTTCAATGAAAGTACTGTTCAGAACCTTGTTTCTCCACTCATCCGGGACGAAAGAGTCGGCCTTACGAGCGCAAAACCAGTTCCGGTCAATGATTCTCACAGTTTCATGGGAACTGTGGCCGAAATACATTGGAGACTGCACTACGCGTTGGAGAGACATGGCGAAACAATAGCGTTCAGAAGGAGCCTCATGAATCACATACCTGAGGTTTCGGCAGATGAAGCGTATGTTGAGGCTGTTGTACATCAGAGAGCCTTTAAGACAGTGCGAGTGAGTGACTCCCTCGTTTTCAACAAGGGCCCTGACATTGTTGTAGAGTTTCTTAATCAGATCAGGAGACATTACGCGGGACATCTCTTCATCAAAGCCCAAGAATCCTATTTGGTTTCTTCCATGACTCTTAATGGTTCAGCTAAAATAGTCAGAGAACTGCTTAATTATCTAAGGGAAAAACCTGACAAGAGCTATCGATTAGTTGCGTACGTGTTACTGGAAGGCTTGGGCAGGGTTCTGGGGATTTGGGATTTTTACGTCAGGAAAAGGCACTATCGTGTTTGGAACGCTGCCAACACGACCAAAATCCTGAACAAGAAGAACATTACAGGTTCTTGAAATGAAAAGGTCCATTTCACTTATCCGTCGCCTCTTTACCCATGAGCTCAGCGGCTTCTTAATCTTAGGTTTGCTCTTACGCGTTGTATTGATGCCATACTTCATATCGCCCTATGACATAGGTGCATACCAGTCTGCCTTGGCATATTTGATAAGTGGCAATGATCCATATGCTCTTCATGCTTCAATCTATCCGCCTTTTATTCACTTCATAACTTTTCCCCTGTTCACCGTGGCCTATCGGTTAGGTGCCACGTTTGATTTCCATTCGATGTCAGATATGCTGACGGGAACCAGACCTGAAGGAATAATCGCAAGCAGCGAAATAAGTCCTCTATTTCTTGTTCTCTGGAAGGTTCCTCTTCTATGCTTCGATCTTCTCACCGGAGTTCTGATCTACTGTTTCGTTAAAGAAATAGCCCCAAATTCTAAAACCCCTAAGCGTTGCTTCCTAATCTGGCTTTTCAATCCTTTTGTTTTGGCCATGTCTTATCTTAACGGGTCATACGATGTCGTCGTTGGGTTCTTCATCCTCCTAGGAGCATACTTCATTTTCAAGAACAGATATTTCTCAGCGGGACTTTCTTTTGGATTGGGAACTTTGACCAAGACTTCCCCAATTTTCATCGCTATTCCTTTAGGTGTTATTCTACTGTTCAGGGAATTTGGGAGTTCCTTCAGTGTCCATAGCTTCCAAGCTAATTCACGGCTTTTCTTAAGGTTTGCTGCTGGCTGTTTTGTTCCTCTTGTTTTCTTCGCGCCATTGTTCATTGAATACACAGGTTTGACTTACTCAGGCATCTCTCAAGAAATCAAAGTCACTGGCGGGCTCAATCAGTGGTTCTTTGCTGCAGATTCCAAGGTTTCTTATCTAGTCAATCAATACATAGGAGGAATTGAGACTGTGTTCTTATACTACCCCATAATATGCTTCGCCGTGGCCTTACTCCTCGTCAAATTCCTTGAATTTAGTCGTGAAAGAATACTGTTCACAACGGTTTTCTTTGCAAGCTTGGTTTATCTATTTCTTCCTATTACTGTACAACCTCAATATTTGTTGTGGATCATTCCCCTGCTGCTTGTCATTTCCTCTAAGCAAAGAAACTTCATTTGGCCACTGCTTCTGCTTTCAATTGCAGGCTTATTCTTCTATTTTTCTTTGCAAGGCCCAGAAACTTTTCTCTATCCATTAGCAATGTCTACACCACTGTATAGTCCGCAAATGCTGACCAACAAAATTGCCGCGTATCAGATTTTGCCCGGCGTGATTTCGCCGTATCTGACGCAAGACTTATGTATCTTATTCGGTGCAATTGGCTTTGTCGGATTAGTCATAACGATTTTGCTACTGATCAAGAATCTACGGATGGCTGGTAATAACGTCAAATAAGTGGCAATACTTACTCGCAGCTATTCTTGTTCTGCTATTATTCAGCGAGCTATTCTGGTATTTGCCAGCCACTAGACCAAGTGCAGGTTCTTTCAGAATTCTCAGCGCGACAAGCCAGACAGAGGGTCCAGAAAACTACTTGAACATTACCTACCAGATTGTTTCAGGTCTCCCACTAGATGCAACGGTAGTGGTAACCCCAGTAGAACAGGTTCCCAACGATCTGCCTGTATACGTGTTCTATGACCTAGACTATCCAACGGTTGCGACTGACTGGATATTCAGCGCCATGCTTCAGGGTCACTTGGATGCTGAGCTTCGCCTCCGAGGACACTCAAACGACCCGAAATTGGTGAACGCCACTGAATTAGAAAACATTCTAGTGAACAAAGAAACGGCGGTATTGATTATGGCATCAGGAGGTTTCCCTTCAAACGTCTTCTCCAAGGATGTAAACCTAGTCAAGCCTTGGATCGACTCAGGAGGAATACTAGTATGGTTCGGTTTTACCATTGGATATTACTCTTTGGAGAAAGGAATGAAAAAAGGAGACATAACCTGGGATATGCCCCAGAATCCTCAAGAAAACGGTTCGAAAATGCTCGGCTTGGACGGCTTCTTTGAATACACAACTAACGACATATCTAGTGTCGGCGTTTACTCATCACCCGTATGCGTTGCGCTCGACGTGACATATGACCTCATTCAACAGGCGCCACTTCTGCAAATGGTCTGGGCTGGGAATGGTCTGGTCCTAGGGAAAATAGGGGGACCAAACACTTTCAGGCTCAGGTCTTCAGTATCGATGGTTCCAGTTGGCTCAGGGAAAATCATACTTTTTGGTTTCTTTTTGATGCAGAGTATGGCTGACAACGGTCCAGAGCTCGCCGCTAGGGATATAGCCCAAATACTATGTTCCGGCATTCTCCTAATGAATACATCCTCAATTCCATGGTACCAGAGTTACCACCTGCAGGAGCATGGATCAATCATTGGCAACTGCAGTTTAGCCATTGGACCAGATGTTGTGGGCTTCGAAGTTCTCGAATATACTTCCAGGGATAGCGACGGCATACTGTTCAGACGCCAGTTCGTAAACGCAGCTGGTCAAATCGGATAAGCAAAACACTTCAGATTCTGACTTGACTCAATTGGCACACCTGCGTTTTATACAATCTCTCTAGATTTGAGAAAACCTTGTCAGTTAACGTCACAATCTCGGAACGCAATGTCCAATTGGCTTTCTCCTTCCATTACTTGAATCTAACGTCAGACATTTGTTGGAGAAACAACTCTCTCGGTCTTAACATGGCCGCTTGGCGCCCTCCGCAGGTAATAGAATTGCAGCAAGCCTGTTTACCAAAACGCTCCAGTCGAATTCCGCTCTTATCCTTCTTGAAGCGTTTTCTCCTAGTTCAGATGCCCTGCTTGAATTCTTGAGCAATTGTTTTATGGCCTCTGCCCACAAGTTTTCGTCTTGTGGAACCAAGACTCCTTCCACATTGTTTGTTATAACCTCGCTGATTCCTCGGGTATTAGAAGCGATTATAGCCTTTTTCATGGCCATTGCTTCAAACAGTTTCAAAGGACCGGCGGAATTTCCAACGACATCATGTTCCATGGGCACCAATACCAGATCTGCAGCTGCCAAATACATTGGGACTTGTTCATGAGGTATTCGTCCGCAAAAGATTACACTTGGCATTTGCGGGCTCGGCTTCAGAGTTCCTTCTCCTATCAAAAGGAATTTTATGTTTGAGCCTTTGAGTTTTTCAGCACACCTCAGCACAATTTGCACTCCGGCCCATTTTTCCAATCTTCCGATATAGACCACAATTTTCTCATGTTCTTTAATGTCATATTCGTTTCTTATTTTGTTTGTAACATCTCCGAAATATCTTTCAGGATCGAATATTTTTACATCTACTCCGTCTGGTATAAGATAGACATCCTTCCTGATGCCATGCAGTTTACAGTAGTCAACGATTTGATTCGTTACTGCTATGACGGCATCAGCATTACTGATAATGTAGTCCTGAATTGTTGTTAGAATCTTCCTAGTTATATCTTTGGAAATCCTGTTCGCCATTTTGCCTGAGCTTTCTGTTCCATAATCTAGGAAGCTCATCGTATACTCCGCAATCATGTCATTAAAATCCGCGACGACTCTTCGATTTAGCAGTTTGCCTATTGAGAATCCAACGAGTCCTGTGTAAGCGGATGGATAGTTAAGAGTTATGACCTGCGGGTTGATGCGCCTGATCTCTTGGACAACTTTGCGCGATACGTAGAGAAGGGTCAGAAGATATCCAAGTAAGTAGTTTCTCCACGGCGCCCGTAGAAAGGTTGGCAGCGAAATGTAATGGGCTTTAATGTTCTCTTTCAAAGTAACATGCGTCTCCTTCAGGTGCTCAGCGGGCAGAGGTATCATGCCCAAGAGAGCCCTGCTTGGAGGAAACACGATGAAATGTACTTCGTAATGCTCGGGTAACCTGGTTAACATTTCATATATCCTTCTATCACTCCCGAGTCTTGGAGGACAGAATTCAACCAGAGCTACGATCTTTGTCATCAAACGTCATGCCATCAATATGCGCTATTCCTTTTTAAGCAATTTACCCATGAAGAATTCGCGAGATTTTATTCTTCTTGAACCAAGTCCTAGAAGCCTAAGAGTTCTAACTTGAGGCTTGAGCATGCCAAGCTCGCGTACTTTTCGTCTAGTGCGGAGGATATTTTCTAGCATCTTCAGATTCTCGCTGAAAGCGAAGATCCGCGCACGCCACCTAGTCTTCGTTGAAGCGTTTTCGCCTCTGAAGACCAGCGATTCAGTGAAAGGCATGACGATGAGTTGAAACATGAGCGCAAATAGTAGAAATGGGATCGGTGTATGGATCAGAACGATCCGGAAGTCCGACTTCTCTCTTTCAACGTAACTTTGGAGGGGCAACTGTTTTAATGAATGTGATCCGATGTGCCAAATCAATGCCGAGGGGTCTAACACACACTGGTAACCAGCTCTTCGTGCTCGCAAACAAAAATCTATATCATCGCCGTTTAAGAAAAAGCCTTCATCAAACAAGCCTATCTTGTCAGTGACCTCACGTTTTAGCAAAAGTACGCACCCTGACAAGTAGTCGACGTCGAAAATTGTTTTGCTGTTCCTGACCTTCGTGGAGAGAATTTGTCCCAAGCCTTCAGACCAGATTGTGCCAGTGAGCGGGTCGAACATTCCGCCTAATGACCAGATAACATTGTTGGGTTTGTAAAAAAGGATCAGTCCGCCGACCAAACCAATGGAATGGTTGGACATGGCTCTTTCGATAAGTATCGAAAGACTTCTTGGATGGGCTACGGCGTCATTGTTGAAGAGAAGAAGGAGATCTCCCTTCGCCTTTTTGATCCCTGCGTTCATGCCAGCGGCAAAACCAAGGTTCTTGTCATTTCTCAGAAGTTGAAAATCAGGAAATTCTTCTTGAATAATCTCTATAGATTTATCAGTTGAATTGTTGTCTATGACTATTTTCTCTTTGTTAGGATATCCTAGTTTTTTCACGGAATTCAAGCTTTGTCTAATAACTTTCTCTCCGTTCCAGTTCAAAACGAGAATTGAAACGAGCGGAAGGTCGCTTGGCATAAGCAGTCAGTCCCACGTTGAGTCGACAAAGGGCATACAGCACCAAATTGGAAAGGCTTCGTACTTAATACCTGTTCCCCCACGTAACCATTTGACAATGAGCACGACCAAAAGCTTTTCTAGTTTCAGACCAACCTCTAGACATCTTCGTCAAGTGAAGATTGATTACAGTGAAGATTCCTGAGCAGGTGTGTATGGCAACCTTCCTTTTGCAATTTTGGCATCGGGCATTAGCGTGCGCGGTGTCTGATATTCAAATGACTGAGTCTCTACAAACTATGGATGAATTGCCTCTGATATCTAAGTAGTTTCGTGGGTTTAGAAATATTAAAACTTGTTGTCTTAAGACATGATATATCGTACTCATAGAACTATAAAAAGCCTTTCCGACTTCAATATAACTTCAAATATTGGCGATTCAGGGCTGGGATGTTTCATGGTAGCTTCGAGTCGGGCACTTTGGCATAGAGTGTCCACACGATTTTCGAGGTTGAGAATCCACCCTCTGTTTTTGCTTCTTATTGTTGGTATCGCTTTGAGGCTTGGCCTTTCCCCCTTCACGTCTTACCCTAATGATATAGCGGTCTTGTATAGAGCAACTAACGATCTGCTAAGAGGTCTTAATATCTACGCAACGAACTCTTTTTCCTACCCTCCGTTGTGGCCATATGCTGAATATATTCTCTTAGATTTAGCTGGCTTTTTGACAAGTCCAAAGATATTCGGGGTGCGGACTGACACTTTGGGTCTGTCACTTGAAACCTGGAAGTTGCCTCCTGTAATTACATCCCCACTTTTTAACATTCTCTCCAAGTTTCCATTGCTGGTTGCGGACCTGCTGATAGGTATCATTATCTATGATTTCGTAAAAGATCTGAGAGATGAGAAGCGCGCGAGGCTTTCTTTTATTCTATGGTTTTTCAATCCTCTCGTAATTTGCATAAACAGTATGCACGGGCAAATCGATGTCCTCCCTGCTTTGATGACTGTCTTGTCCTTCTGCTTTTTTTTCAAGCATAGGTATTTCGCGTCCGGGGTCGCAATAGGCCTCGGAACCCTGTTCAAAATCTATCCAGTTCTGCTAATTCCATTGTATCTTTTCTCCATTGGAAGGTTAGAAAACGAGAAGTCGGTAAGCACATCTATGAAGGTTGAGAGAATATTCACTAAATGGTTAAAGCTTGCGGTAGGCGTGATGCTTTCACTCTGCGCCTTCCTCATACCGCTGATAAACAGCAACATAGTTCATGACGTTTTCACTAGAACACTCGTTACGTCCTTAGGAGGTTTAACCATCTTTAACATTGTTTATGCTCCTCAGCTACCGTGGCTGCTGCCTTTAATAGCTAGCCATTCTGTGTTGGTCTCCACAAGTTTAATCACTGTGCTTGCCATAGTAATCCTGTTAATTGGCGTGGCTTCTTTTTTCGCACGAAAAGATTTTCTGGAAACTTTCATCTTAGGTCACATCGCAATCTTGCTTGCGACCTATCTGACGTCGCTCACTGTGAACCCTCAGTACATACTCTGGATACTTCCATTTCTAATCCTTAGCTATGGTCTCTATAATTATAATCTGAAAAGTCTTACTGTAATTTCAACATCCGCACTGACATTTCTAATAGGATTGCGTGGACCCTTATTCTTCTTCTATCCCTTAGCCATCTTCACGCCCTTATTGAAAGTTCAACAGATATATGTGAACGAATACTTCTTTGAGAACAGTGGGGGATGGCCTATTCTTCTGGTATCGGGGATTATCGGAGTTATTGCATTATTGTTTTGTTTCGGGGATACGTTGGCATCTCTTCTGAACGTGAAAAAGCGATCGTCGATGGGAGGCTGGTCTCACAAAGAAGGGCAATCAGACACCGCCCGACTGCTGCATGCAGTTCGATGGCCAACCGTAAACCCTTCAAAAGTGTTGGCTTTAGCACTTACAGTTCTAATGATTGGCCAAATTCTCGCGTTTGTACAGCCTTCATTTCAAGAAAAAGATAGTTTCTCCATCGTTCAGCTGGGGAGCAAGTCTGCGACCAGCGTAGAAGTGCAGTATAGCATAAGATCGGGTAGCTATCCCGTAGATATGCAGATTTTTGCAACTCCAGCGATTTCCGGGCCGAGTAGAGCAATGAACAAGACAGTTTTCATCTACTATAGTGAGGGCTATCCATCGTCTTTCCTGGATAGAGCACGATGGATCGGATTGTTAGACCACGCGCCAGTTGAGCTTAAGCTCAGAGGATACAATGGGTCGGTGAAGGTTGTGGATGCTGATGGCCTCAGGAACGTGATGATTGGAAACAGTGATTCTGTAATCATAATTCCTTCAGGTGTTTTACCTGATACTGTTCATGCACATAATGAGACCTTGGTCGGCAACTGGCTTAGATCGGGAGGAACGTTGATTTGGATGGGAAACGCCTTCGGATACCTTTCAGGTGGGAAAGACGGTGCCACTGAGCTCTTCTCTGAGAATAACTTCAGCGAAGTTCAGGATCGGATACTGGGGGTCGTTCTGTTCAACGGATCATCCGAAGCTGAGGAATATGCTTCCGTTCCATCTGGCTTCTCGGGTGCACTTGACCTGCAATACACTGATGCCCTTGTAGGCGCCTCCGTTTCTAATGTTCTAAAATGCGGGGGAATAGTACTGGGCAAAACCACTCAATCAGAGGATGCGAGAGCATCGATCTGCTGTGTACCTGTGGGAACCGGGCATCTGATACTTTTCGGGGGTGGAATTGGAACAGCATTCACAGCTAATGGGGAAGACGTAATAGCCCACGACATTGCACAGATTCTGTGTTCGGGCTTCCCCTTTTCATCAGGATTGTCGGCATTTGAAACGTTGCACTTGGATAAGAATGAAGTCAAAGAAGCAACTCTTGAGGTGCCACTGCCAAGCCAGAACGTCACAGGTGTTATGATTTCGGCGTTTTCAAAATCTCCCTATGATGGCTTTTTCATGAGTCAGTATTGTCCCATTGACGAGAAGTAGAGTTCCTCAATTGGGCAGGCTGAGTCATTGAATTCTTTCGATATTCCTCTTAAGCGCGCTGAATTTTTAAATAAAAGGTTACTCGTAGTGCCACGCATGGAAACGGACACTATCTACCGTAGTGTGTTATGGTTTCTAGGCTTCGCTTGCTTACATGCCAATTCAGCAGGGGGCGCTTCAAATATTCGTTGAATATTGTTTGAGCCACAAAGCCGACGAACAACGTGGCTATTATGCGCAGCGCCATGGGTAGCAGCATGTCCTGCAACGGGGTTCTGAGGAAGTCGATGGCGAAACGTTGCTCAATCTCGTACCTGATTCTGGGCTCCAGCAGATAAATCATCAACGTGCTGCTTGATATCGCTCTCACTAAGGATGGAACACGGACTCTCGTAAACAAGCTGACGAATGCTAAAGTGCTCAATAATGCAAGGATCGAATGCCTTAGCCAGTATTGTTCGAGGCTTACCCATTCTGGAGTGAGAAAAAGTAGTACGTACAAGGCGGCACCTATCAGAAGCATTCGCCGCTTCCGAATCGCGTCAAGCTTGCCTGCTTTTGCCGTCCAGAACCCTGCTGCATAGTTTATGAGAAAAAGAGCAAAGCCTTCAGAAAGCATCCATGGAGAATTGAAACGCCAGAGTTGGCAGTTGCCCAAGAACAGCAGTGCGACGACCAAGATCTGAACACTCAGATGGCCACTCATTCTCTCCAAGGCCATAAAGAGCAGCATGAAGACGAGGAGAACCGGCAGAAACCACAAATGATGCAGATCATATGGGCCTATAACGTTCTGTTGAAATATGCTCAGCAACGTGGCATGATAAAAGTACGCGGTGTTGCTTATGTTATTAAACCAGGGAAAGGCAAAAATGTACTTGTACAGAACGAGGAAGGCAAGAAGTGGCAAGTATAGGCTTACAACCTCGGTCTTGGCAAATTGCTTCAATCCCTTCTTCTGGCCTAAGAAAGATAGGTACCGCTAACGTAAAAAAAATTCGAGAGCATGAAGTACTGAACATAGATCATCGTGGACCATTGTGTCATGCCAAGCGTGCTATGTACGAAGAAAAGCAGCAGTATGCTTGACGTCCTTACCCAGTAGAACTCATCTATTTTGCTGGCCATCATCTTCATATCTTGCAGATTTCACTTATAACGACAACTGCACTTCCTTGGATCGCGTGCACACACTTAACAGTATCCTGAAAAGGACGCGCATACTTTCTTCTCCGGCGCGCGCTAAAGAACGATGAAAAAATCCCAGACGCGTTGATTCCGTTACTTGGGGCTTTCATCAAGTTTCAAATATCAAAAAAAGTATAAGAACATCAGTAGCTTTTCTGTGAGAATAGGTGTTGGCTATCAGCAAATCAACGTGTGAGGGAAATTCAGGTGCTAATAATCAGCAATTCTTTCCGAACTTAGCTAGCGAAGAACCAAGAAGATCACCTCGTTGGAGTGGGGGGCACAGTTTTTTTCTATGCGTAAAGGTGTGTCGTAATGTTTGGTCCGATGAGTGGTCTGTTGGCTCGACGCGAACAAGGGGTTAGTGATAGCCATCGATAAATCAGAAAGCCCAGCAAGTTTTGTAACAACCAAGATGGCAAAGCAACTCTTTCTTCATAATATTCGTATTAATGGTGTGAAAGCTGTCATATACAGCTATGGACTCTCGGATTCCAGATACGCAGAATATGCTGGTGCTGTAGGTTTTCTTTCTAGAGAAACTGGAAAGGCTGAGACAGTTTTGGAGATCGGTTGTGGGCATTCGATTCTCCCAACATTTTGGCAGAGATTAGGAATAGAAGTAATAGTTTTGGATACTAGTCGAATGGCATTAAGGTGGCAAAAGATAAAGGGCAATAAGATAGCCGAGAGAGCCGTTGAAGCAGTCTTGGCAGATATGCAGTACTTGCCGTTCAGACATGAAAGCATTATGAGGTTGTCATGTATTTCGGCCCTCGAACACGTTCCAAGCAATGGCGACATTGGAAGTGCTTCTGAAATTGGAAGGGTTTTGAAGGTCAACGGAATCTCTGTTATAAGCGTTCCATTAACCACTCGTAACGAAGGCTGCTGTATTAGGCACTGGGGAGGAGAGATACCTCCCTTGATACAGAGCCTTTTACATTTTTGTCTTCCAGTGGTCTTTAGGGCGCTGAGGGTGGATAGAACTAGCTCCTATTTCGAAAGGCTATTCTCTCTTGAGGATGTGTGTAAACGTATAGTTATTTCCTCAAAATGCAAGGAAGAAGATTACTTTGTGTTGAAAAGTGGGTCAGTCGCAAAGGCATTGCATGAAAAGATACTGCCACAAGGTTCTCTTACAGTACTTGAATACTTGGTAGCCAGATTTCTGCAGATCGGCAAGGGAATTACAGCCCCAGGTGCAATCATAATCGAGTTGAAAAAGCATAGGCACGGAGAAATTCGACAAGTGCCTGAGAACCGATGAGCCTTCCTTATAGCAAGATCAGTGGAAGGGACTCGCAATAGAAAGTGTATATGTTTCTGGGCGCGACGTAGCCCTATCAAAAGATCAGAACATCACATGGATCATGATTGTAGTGTCTTCAAGGTCTCCCTACAATCGATATTTCTCAAGCCAATTTTGCCCGATCGGCAGCAGTTAAGGCAGGTTCGACTAAGCGACCAAATCTTATTAGATTCTTTGAACACTGCTCTCCTAAGGCTGAACAGAGTGATTCTACCTTCGCTGACGTTTGTCAAAGACAAGTTTGCGCAGTACTATCAAGAAAACCATTGTTGCATCACCGTGCCAGCGTCTATGGAAAAACGCGAATTCGGCTTCGCCCTCTTTGAAGGGCAAATGCTTCGGCATAATTGCTTCAGAGAGGGTGAAGAATTGAAGGCATTCTTGCGAACTCATGTTCCTTCTGATGCTTACTTTTCATGTGCCTATTATGAGAGCCCCGAGGCTGATATGGACAAGAAGGGCTGGTTAGGCGCGGATTTGATTTTTGACATCGACGCCGACCATATAGCCACCCCCTGTGGCAAGATTCATGATACTTGGTCGTGTGGCACATGTGGCTTTGACGGGAAAGGTCTTGTTCCTGAGAAATGTCCGATATGCGGAGGACAGAAGTTTGATGCTAAGGCTTGGCCGTGTGAAGCATGTCTAAAATCTGCGGGAGATGAAACAGCAAAACTTGTGGACATGTTGTTAGATGATTTCGGTTTCTCCGAAAAGGACGTGCGCGTCTTCTATTCAGGCCACCGAGGCTACCACGTTCACGTTGAGGATGAAGCGATCAGAACTCTCGACGTGACCGCCCGCAAAGAGATCGTAGATTATGTATGCGCTTTGGGCTTAGACACGGGCTTCATCGGTCCAGACAGAAAAGGCCTAAGCAAAGCTAATATTCCGAATGCTCCTCACCTAGATGATCCTGGCTGGCGTGGACGAATCGCTAAGTGCATGTACGATCTTATTAAAAAAAGCCAGCGCGAAGACTACACGAAGCTAGGGCTGAAAAGCAATCTGGCGGACACTATTGTCCGAAATAGGGAGACAATATTGAAGAGCTGGAGTGATGTAGGACCCTATCGCGCCATGAAAGGAGTAGGCTATGAAACCTGGAGAAGAATAACCGATCATTGCCAGGATTTTCTATCTGCAAAAGTTGACACAGTCGTCACAACCGATATACATCGGTTAATCAGACTCACTGGCGCCTTGCACGGTAAGACTGGATTGAAAAAGATGGAGTTGCCAAAATCAAACATTGAAAATTTCGACCCTTTCAAGGAAGCCGTAGCCTTCAAGAAAGGGAATGCCTGCGTCCATGTTTCAGAAGCTCCCAAGTTCAGCTTAGGAGGCGAAGCCTTCGGTCCATACAAGAATCAGAAGGTGGAACTGCCTACAGCAGCAGCCATACTCCTTATTTGCAAGAAAAGAGCAGAGGTAGCAGAACAGAATGTATGACGAATTGTACAGGTCTTGGAAGCAAGAGCTTGAAAACGACGATTTGATACAGCTTCCCACAGATTTCTACACAAAGCTTGCCGATTACGTTAGAAGACTTTCCGAAGAGAGCAGAATGCTTGACAAAAGGACTGCAAAGGCGAATCTGCTCAAGAGAGAAACACAGAACGCCAAGCGCATGATCCAAGAATTAATTCGAACTCGTTACAGAAAACTAGTAACGAAAGCCGCAAAAGGAGAGAAAATTCCGCCTGATGTCTTAACCGTCGGTGAAGAGAAAGACTTCCAGAAATTCTCAGGTCTCTCGGATGCATTTCAAAGTTTGACAAAGGACATTCTGCAGGGACGCAGACCGACTGTTAGAGCCAAGCAAGAACGCAAGAGAGCTGTCTTGCGCTTTCAAGTTCATGTGCCCCCAATAATCGGTGCAGACATGAAGCCTTACGGACCTTTTGAAGTTGAAGACGTTGCTTCTCTGCCTAATGATAATGCAAAGATCCTGGTCAAACAGCATCTAGCCGAAATCATTGACGTAGCCTAAGCTGTGGGAAGTGGAAGATCACTTGGCTCCCGAACGACTTTTTCGTTTATCCCGGCCTTGACTCTGTTCCAGAGAAATTGACTCCCAATTATTATGAGTGGGTAAAACATTATCCACGTAATAGAATACAGTTGACCATAATAGCTGTGGAAATCGTTGAATTGTGTCGATGTACTGCCATACTTCAAGGCGATGGTGAAGATTGTGACTATTCTAAGGACGTTAATGAAAAAGGTGATTATGGCCCCGACGGCAAAATAAATCGCTCTGTGCTTCCATGCGATAGCACTGCCTCTCAAGAAAATGAGGATCGTTATCGTATAGATTATGAGGCTTTCGACGCCAGCGCATGGCCAAGCGATCGCAATTGGGCCACCGCTAATAATATCAATGCCGGTTTTCGGATCAATCACATGCAGAAAGGAAACCCAACCGTAAGTGGGAATTGTTGCCTCAGTGATTCTTGTCGCGTGGCCCATCAGATTTAGAACACTCGCTGCTAATTGAGTAGTTATCGGAACAGGAAGTTGGAATAGCGTGAATTGTCCCCCTGGATAAAAGTTGTCTATAGTGTATATGATGCCGATTGTTACCAAAAAAAGCGTTGAAAGTGCAGAATCCTTCATGTGCCTGATCCCAAACCCCAGAAAGACTATCAACGCAAAAAGTGCGGCGAGAACTATGTATTCTACTGAAAGTGGAACAAACCCTATCAAACTGGGATCGACATGGTACGCAGTCGCCCAATTCTCAATTGCGTTGTTTATTCCAAGGTAATTGGCAGAAACTATGTAAATCGTTGGGAGCAAAAGAGCACTGATGAACGCTGCGGTTCTTACTGATCTTACCTTGGTTGTTTTGAATTTCAGAACCTTGTCCCAGTTCATTATCAATTCCAGGGTGACTAGCCACAGAAAGAAGAGATAGAACGTCCTGCCTTTCCAAGTTTGCTCGAAGGACCATGGATAGAGAGAATACAGTATCAGGAAAGGCGGGACAAAAGCGATCAAAGGCAGAATCCTCATCAGTATTCTGCCGATATCTTTCATTTTCCCACTTGAAAATTCCAAATATCCCGGGGGATTTACCATGTTTGTCAATTATCACCAAATAACAGTGTTTTCCCTCTGTTCAATATGAACGTTACAAAGGTCATTTAAAACCTTTATTTATGGCTCACGGAAAAGCGCAAGAACGATACGCAAACCACTTCAAGAGCGAATATCTCAACATAGCATGCGCGGTCCTCCTCCCTATTGCTTGGGAGCATTTAGGAGCCTTCAACAGAAACAGAGAAATATCTGCTAAATATCGGATGTTGTGAGGAAAAGTGCGAATAACCAAGCAACATCTACGCAGAATTCCAGATTTACTGCTTAGATCGTTCGGGGCGCTTGAAATCATTGGTTTAAACTGTTTCCTAATGATTTGGACAGGGATTCAACTCGAAGAACTGATGAATGATCCTTTTATTGCCCTCTTGCCGATTGTTGGCTTTGGAGCCCTCACCTTTTTACTAGTACACCTTTTTTTGAATGTTAGTCCTGCGCATGAGACGTCGTCGAGATCTATCGGATCAACCTAGAGGCTGGGCTCTGAGAGCTTAAAGAAAGCGTGAAGAAATCAATACGATAAGCCTAGACAAGGATGACTTGACACATTCTACACGCATCTTGTAGTCTTGCAATCATAATCGTTAGGTCTCAAAGTGATGAAACTCATCATCGTTATGATAGAACGGGGTGATTGCTTCTTGTCACTTGGAGAGTGCCATAGCGAAAAAGTATAAGAACATCGTCGTCTTTTCTATGGAAGGCTGGTAGTGCTAAGAGTGAATGTTCCGAAGGAAGTCACGACTTTCTGTCCAAAGTGTAAGAAGCATCAGGCTCATTCTGTTTCTCTTTACAAGGCTGGAAAACGCAGGGCTTTGGCTAAAGGAGAGCGTCACCATGAAAGGGAGAAGCGTGGTTACGGAGGACAGAAGTATCCGCTTCAGAGGGAATTTGCTAAGACTACCAAGAAGCAGACTTTGAAGCTGAAGTGTAAGGTCTGCGGTTACATGAGGCATAAGGATGGCATACGATTGAGGAAATTGGTGATTGCTTAGGTTGGAGGTTCATGTTGTGTCAGATTGGGAAGAGTTGATTCCGAGGCCGAGGAGTAGTTTTGTTCGCGTCAAATGCCTAAAATGTGGAAATGAGCAGATAGTCTTCAGCCATGTAGTGAACAAGGTTAACTGTAACGTCTGTGGAACTGAATTGGCTGAGCCTTCCGGCGGCAAGGCTAAGATCAAGGGCGAAATAGTCTCAGTTTTCGAGTAGGGATGAATGCGGCGATGGCAGTTCGGACCAAGCAAGAGTGGCCTGAAGCCGGAGACTTGGTGATTGCGACCATACAGAACGTCACAGATTACGGTGCATACGCGAAGCTGGATGAATACGACAAGCAGGGGTTGCTGCACGTCTCTGAGATCTCCTCGTCTTGGATCAGGAATATCCGCGACTTCGTGAGGGAAGGCCAAAAAGTCGTCTTGAAAGTCTTGCACGTGAATGTAGAAAAGGGACACATAGACCTGTCTCTGAGAAGGGTGACGAAGAGGGAAAAAATCGAAAAAATGATGGCGTGGAAGAAAGAACGAAAAGGCGAAACTCTTCTCAGGGACGTAGCTGAGAAAGTCGGTCTATCACCCGAGCAGGTGTACGAAAAGGCTGGGGCGGCCATCGAGAAAGAATACGGGTTGTACGAGGGTTTCGAAAGGGCCGTCAAAGAAGGCACAGAGGTTCTGACGGCAATAGGCATACCTGAAGAACTCGCAGGAGCTTTCGCAACGGTTGCACAGGAAAGAATCCATATTCCAATGGTCAAGGTGAAGGGCATCGTTGAAGTTAGCTGCATGAAGCCAAACGGCGTCAAAGTCATCAAAGAAGCTTTTCTGAACGCGAAAAAAACTGAGAAACCCCGAAATGTCAAACTTCGCTTCTACGTTGTCGCTGCTCCAAAGTACCGCATAGAAGTCCTGGCTGACAACTACAAGCACGGCGAGGACGTCTTCCAAAAAGTGGCGGAAACTATAGTCTCAAACGTCACGCACGAAGGTGGACAAGGCAGTTTCAGAAGGGAAAAGTAGTGGTTTGGCTTCTGAGAAAATGCGAGAAATGTAGAAGCTACACTTTGAAGAGAGACGTGTGCCCGTACTGTGGAGGAAAGATTCGGGTGCCGCATCCGCCGAAATTCTCTCCTGACGACAAATACCTCAGATACAGGATGCAAATGAAGTGGGAGAGTTCACCAGAGTGAAAGAGACATTCATCAAGGAGACGGCAAGCATAGATCTGGACAATCCCATTCTGATCGAAGGCCTTCCGGGCTTGGGCCTCGTAGGCAAAATTGCCGTGCGATACCTGGTCAAACAGTTGAAGGCTGAGAGATTTGCACGCCTCTACTCACCACATTTTCCATACTTCGTTCTCGTGGGCAAAAAGGGCGGTGTCAGGCTTCTCAGTGGCGCATTCTACTATTGGAAGAGCAAGAACGGAAAGAACGATTTGGTGTTCTTCACGGGTGACAGTCAGGCACAAACAATCGAGGGGCAATATGAGATATCTGATCAACTGCTGAATTTCGCTGAGAAACATAACGTGAAGACAATCATTACGATAGGCGGTTACAGAGTGGAAACAGAGAAAAAACCGAAAGTCTTGGCAGCAGCCACGAACAAACTGCTCTTAGACAGAGCCCTACAGGCTGGGGCCATCCTAAGTCCTACGGGAAGCCCTATCGTGGGTACGGCAGGCTTAGTGTTGGGGATGGCGCACTTCAAAAAAGTTGACGCTCTTTGCCTCTTGGGCGAAACTCGAGGGTACCTGCCGGACCCGGATGCGGCCAAAAGCGTGCTAGAGATACTTCAGGCAATGTTCAGATTCGACTTGAACTTGGCTGGCCTAGATGAGGAAATCGTAAAGGCCGGGAAAATGGTTACACGCTTGCAGAAGATCGAAGAAAAAAGGGCTCTGCAAGCTGAAGAAACTCGGAAAGAAGAAGACAAGAAGATAAGCTACATTTCTTAGCCTTACTGTTCTCCAGCGTTTCCCTAAGTCTTCTTCAAGTATCCTTCTCTGGGCTCGTAGATTGTTCCTTCGCGTAGCAGTTGTCCAACTAAGCGTTCTGCTTCGCCTCTTGGGACCTTATACTTGTCTTCCAGCTCATTCAACAGTGCTGTCCGTTCAACCATGCCTGTTTCTCTCTCCAGATCCATCAGCGTCGATAGCACAGTTTGCAGTTTATCTCTGACGCTCTTGGGTTTTCCTGTCATTATTATGTCTATGTCCATCTTGTACGAGGACAGGTCTATCCCAACCTCTTCAAGGGACTTTTTCATGATCGTTATGGCTGCTTCAGCGTCCTCAGCCGTGACTTCTTTTCTGAGCGCTGAGCGCGCTCTTGCTTCAGCTACGCGGACGAGGGATTCCAATTGGCGTGCAGTTATTGCCACAGGCGAGCCTTCAGCTTCACTCGCCCCACGCATTGCCAAGTAGAAGTCGTTGATGCGCTGTATCGCTTCCGAAGACAGGGCCGGCCTGATGCTCTTTGCGTAGGTTACGTATTTTCGCAGAAGATCCACCGGTATCGGAGCCTCCACGGGGCTCAGTCCTTTTCTGTGTATTTCAAGTATGTGCGCGGACATTTTGCTGTCTGATTCCTTGTTCGGCACATCTCTCAATACGAAGATCAGATCAAACCTTGAAAGGATCGTGACTGGGAGCGAGATGTTCTCCGCCACGGTGCGGTGTGGCTCGTACCTGCCCAGAGAAGGGTTCGCTGCCGCAAGTATCGCTGTTCTGGCGTTCAGCGTTGCAACGATGCCGCCCTTGGCCACTGAAACAGTGTGCTGCTCCATGGCCTCGTGTATGGCGACTCGGTCTTCTGGACGCATCTTGTCCATTTCATCGATGCACGCTATTCCCTTGTCGGCCAGCACAAGGGCGCCTGCTTCAAGAGTCATGCCGCCGCCTCTTTCTCTTATGACCGCGGCCGTTAGACCCGCCGCGGTTGTTCCACGTCCAGAAGTGTACAGGCCGCGGGGTGCGATTCTGGCTACGTACTGGAGGAGCTGTGACTTTGCTGTCCCCGGGTCTCCGACAAGGAGCGAGTTGATTTCTCCCCTTATCGCAATGTCAGGAAGGGTCTTGTGCACGCCGCCGAAAAGCAGGTACATTATCGCCTCTTTCACGTGATCGTATCCGTAGATGGACGGTGCGATTGAGCTTATGATTTTCCTGTGAATCCACGGATCCTTCGCCAGCTCAAGGATTTTCTCCTCTTCTTCAGGTGATGGCATCGATGTTTCGGGCTCTTTGCCGAGAACCTCAACCGAGTTGACGTCCAAGAAAAGTACGAAAGTGCGGAGTTTTCCGACTCCTGGCCGTGCAGGTGCGAACGCGCGGACAACGCCGACTATGGAAACGTGGTCTCCAGGTCTTGCCACGTCAACTATTTCGGCTCCGACCAGCTTAGCGTTCAGCACGCGTGGAAGCTGTCCTGGAGGAAGGTCTTCCGGTCTTTCCTGGAGTCGGAGATCTTGGGAATCTATGAATGAGGATTCTTCTTGAACGAATTCGAACGGTCCTTTCGCGCTGCACGAAGGATTGGTACAAGCAAAAGGCGCCTTGACGAATTGGCCGGTTTGATTGACTGGAGTGATTTCGCCGCATCGTTTGCATTTGAATGCTGCCTGCATAATCATCGGCCGGACTGGCGTTGAACGGACAACGATGCCTTCAACCATCACAAGTCTTCCAATATGGTCTGAACCGAGTTTACGCAGTGGGGCAGGTTGCAGGAGTCTCACTATTCTCGCCGTGACAGTTTCTGCTTCCAGTTTTTCGGAGTATTCCAAGTCTTCTATCCGCAGCTGATCATAAGCCGCGTTGTTTGCATGCCTCAGGTACTCATCAGGCCTTGCGAGGAGTTCATCGGCTAAACTCTGGTCGAAAGCCAAGAGATCTTCAAAATCTATCGTGAGAGATGTTCTGCCGCCCACCGCCATCTGGGATATTCTCTGACGATATTTCTCAGTTTTCAGAAATTCTTGGAACTGCTCCTGAGGATCAACAGTCTCCAAGCCTTCGTTCATTCTTCTCCCTCCTCGTACTCCAATATCTGCGTGCGCCACTGATTGATAAACTCGTAAAGCCCATCATAAAGAAATCTCTCCTCCACCGTCAGGTTCTTGAGTGTCTGCTCCGTCTGTGCAGGAGCCGAGGCGATTGAAACAATCTTTTTCAGCCTTGAATTTACGATGTCCCGCGTCAGCTGTCGCGCTTTCTCGTTTTCGATCACTTTCTCCGGGCTCTTAGATGCTTCCTTTCTCAGGCCTGCAAGATACCTTCGGAGCCTCGGGTAGAAATCTTCAGGAAGCCTCAGAATTTGTCCCACGGTCTGCACACGCTCGGACCACTGAAGCTTGTTAAGCTTCGCCATGTTCAGACTTCCATCTTCCCGGAAGTGAACAATTCCAGACTTCTCCAACTCCCACGCTATCCAATTATAGATCTCGTAATCGTTCCCTTCTTCAAAAGGACCTACATTCAGGCCTGCGAGTTTGATTTCTTGGCAGTTCCTATTTGCAACGATCTTTGCTGGCTGATGCTCAAAATCAAAATCCTGACTGCTGATTCTTGTTGAGACAGTCTTTGACATGGTCTCCCCCATTTCCTTATTCAAGCTAAGTGCTGCATGCCGATATAAGAACCGTAGTCTAAAAACGTAGATTGTGCATCAAAAAATTTTCTGATCGCGACTGGTTTCTCTGCATTCCAACGGGAACAAAAGAAGGTGACAAAAATGGGTTCTGCCTTGCTAGGGCCACAATCCAAGCATTCTTATTGCTTCAGCGACTCTGCCGACACCCAGTATTAATGCTGCTGTTCGCATTTCACATTTTTCTTTCTTTGATAAAGCGTAGACATCGTTGAAAGCCTTACACATCTTGGTCTCTAGTTTGCTGTTAACCTCTTCCAGTGGCCAGTGTTCGCGTTCCAAGTTCTGGACCCACTCATAGTAACTTGCTGTTACTCCGCCAGCGTTGGCCAAGATGTCCGGTATGAGTATGACCTTCTTTTCAAAAAGTGCCTTGTCCGCGTCAGGTGTCGTTGGCCCGTTTGCCCCTTCGGCCACTATCTTAGCTTTTATGTCGTCTGCAGTTTCTTTTCTTATCGAATTCTCTAGGGCAGCTGGTACAAGTATGTCGCATTTCGTCTGAAGTACTTCTTCGTTCGTTATGTTTTCGCTGCCTCTGAAGTTGACGACTGATCCCGTTTTCTGCTTGTGTTCATGCACTTTGTAGGGGTTCAATCCTTCTTTGCAGCAGATGCCGCCTGCGGAATCGCTTACTGCCACGACTTTTGCACCCCAGTCGTAGGCTATTTTAGCGGCGTTCCAACCTACGTTGCCGTATCCCTGAACTGCTACCGTGGCTCCTTTAAACTTCATGTTAATCTGCTTGGCTGCTTCTCTTGCACATATGTCAACGCCTAATGAAGTGGCTTCTGTTCTTCCCTCTGAGCCGCCTATGCTGATCGGCTTGCCTGTGACGCATTCTGGAACACTGTAGCCTTTCATCTGACCATACGTGTCCATTATCCAGGCCATTGTCTGGGCATCCGTGTAGACGTCCGGTGCCGGCACATCACGGTAAGGACCGATAAAGTCGAAAATCATACTCGTGAATCGTCTCGTCATCCTTTCCAATTCGCCCTTCGACATTTCCTTGGGGTTGCAGCATATTCCGCCTTTTGCCCCGCCGTATGGAATGTCGACTACTGCACATTTCCACGTCATCCACATTGACAGCGCCGTGACTTCGTCCAAGTCAACGTTTGGGTGGTAGCGGATGCCGCCTTTGAATGGTCCCCTAGAGTCCATGTGCTGCACGCGGCAGCCGCTGAAGACTCCGATGTCCCCGTTGTCCATTCTGATCGTGACAGAAACTGTGAGTGAGCGTTTTGGGAATTTCAACATTTCATGTATTCCATGTTCAAGGTTGAGTTTTTCTGCGGCCAGCTTCAGCTGTTCTAATGCAACTCCGTATGGTGTTAATGCTTTTCCCATACCAGCCTCTCCCGCAATGCTTTTTTTGCTTGATAATTTGGCCTAATTTAAGGTTTGCTCTGGGGTTTTGAAAAAAAGAAAAGGTGATGGTGCTAACCTAGGATCTTCTCGATGGCGCCTTTTTCTACTTCGTCAGGCATCGGTATGCCCGTGACTTTTGATGCTCTCTCAGAAAGGCTCATCAGGTCGTTTCTGTTCGCGAGTTCCAGTTTCCACTTTCTGTTGCCAGCCAGCATCTGCTTGAGTCCGACGCCTACGCGGTCTGTCAGGTACGTGTATACTGCGACGGCCTCCCATGGTATTTCCTTGAAGCGTTCACCGTATTTCTTCTTCAGTTCAGGTGCGGCGATGAAGAACTTGTCTGGTGTGGCGCCGAATTTGTCTGCGAAGGCTTTTGGCAATTTGCCCTCCTCAGCGAGTTGTTTGAAGTAGCTGCCCTTGAACGCTGCGGTTATTGGTGATCGTCCCATCAAAACGGCTTTTATGAATGGCCCTTCTCCAAAATTGCTCATTGCGATAGACTTGAAGATGGATGTTTCCTCTATGAAACCGCCGGCCATGATAAGGTCTGGAACGTAGCGTCCCTTTTTTTTCAGCAATTGTGCGCACTTCAGAACTATGGCTTCTAGGTATACTGTTGGGATGCTCATCTCGTCCATCATTGGCACGGGGCTCATGCCTGTTCCGCCTGCTGCTCCATCGAAGGACACGTAGTCAATCTTGGCTTCTGATGCAATCTTCATCGTGTAGGCAACCGCGGATGGCCTGTATGCTCCTGTCTTCAGTGTCACGTGTTTCGCACCTTGTTTTCTCAGCCATTCTATGTCTTCGACGAAGCTCTTCTCTTTCGGTATTCCGACTCTGCTGTGTCTTTCAAATGATTTGAATACTCCTTCTTTGAAGGCTTGTTGAACTGATGGGTCTTCTGGGTCTGGGATCACTACGTACCCTCTCTTCTTCAACAGCTTTGCTTTTTCCAAGTCTCTTACTCGAACTTCGCCGCCGATGGCTTTTGCGCCTTGTCCCCATTTTCTTTCGATTACGTTCACTTCGAGCTTCGATATGGCATAGACGTCCACGCCGAGCCTCTGGTCTTCAACGTTTGTCTGCACGACTATTTCGCCGTATTTTCCATCCCAGAACTTTCTGAACAAGTCGACTCTGCGTTTCAGCTCATTTGACTGTGTGACCTTTCCGTTCGTGATTTGAGCTTCTGCATCCATGCCGCAGACGTTTTCTCCGACGATTACTGATGCGCCGGAAATTGCTGCGCCTACTGCTAAGCCTTCCCAGTTCAGTCTTGCAACGTCAGTTGAGCCGAATGCGCCGTTCAGAATGGGGACTTTTAGCGGTATTCCTCCGACCTTGGTTTCAATGTTCACATTCGGGAAGATAGTCTTGTCAGGGTCCGGTTCAATTCCATCGGCTTCGAAGAGGCCAGCCTGTATATTGAAATGTGACCAGTCTAGGCCGAAGTCTTTCAGGGCTCCGGCGGTGCTGTAGCCAAATTGTACTGGGTCTGGATAGAGTGCTTCTCTTCCCCTGAATGCGGACATGCTTATTTCGCATAAGAATGGGCAGTCGCGGATGCAAATGGGGCACATTCCACTGGTTGGACTTGTATCCTTGACGCGGGTCTGTGTTCCTGTTGTTGATTTGCCGTTTAGGTAAGCACTGTTTTTATGTACACGTTCAGTCATTTTTCCTCTCTCCTCAACATTAGATTTTTGGAGTAGTCTCAGTATTCTGCTTTTACATTTAAGTATTGCTTTAAACTGGCGATTTTGTGAACATTTATGAACATGGAAATGCTATGGCGTTTCTGTCAGAATTCGATCGCAAGGTCCTTGACGCAATATTACGGCGCTCACAGGTCTGATGGTTATGTCGCCCATTGCTTTTCCCTTAATATACTTTTAATAGCTTAGAAAACAGATTATTGGCTCGGAGGTTGCTGAATTGAGTTTTGAGATGTGGGCCGAGAAGTATCGCCCGAAAACGTTGAATGATCTTGTCGACCAAAGAGAAATTGTTGAGCGTTTGAAGAGCTTCGTCAAGTCAAGGAACGTTCCTCACTGCATATTTGCTGGACCCCCTGGAACTGGGAAAACCACAGCGGCTCTATGTTTGTCCCGAGATCTTTACCGTGAAGCTTACCGAGAGCACGTCATGGAGTTGAATGCGAGTGACGAGAGGGGAATCGACGTTGTTCGGGAGACCGTGAAGACTTTTGCGAGAGTGAAGTCCATCGGTGAAATTCCGTTTAAGATAATGATACTCGATGAGGCTGACAACATGACTTCTGATGCTCAGCAGGCGCTGAGAAGAACGATGGAACGCTACACAGAGACCTGCCGTTTTGTCATGTGTGCAAATTACAGTGGGAAAATAATCGAGCCCATTCAGTCTCGGTGTGCTCCTTTCCGTTTTACTTATCTGCCAAGGGAGGAGCATGATCGTTACCTAAATGCGATTTCCGAGAAGGAAAAGATCAAGATGTCCAAAGAAGGCTTGGACGCAATCTTCGAGGTTTGTGGTGGCGATTTGAGGAGGGCTATAAACACTCTGCAGGCTGCGGCATCGCTGGGAAAGGTTGTGGACGCGAAAGTAGTGTATTCGATAACTGGAAGGGCGCATCCTGCAGATGTGCAGAAGATGATAAAGACTGCCATGGACGGCAATTTCGTCGAAGCTCGGAAACAGTTGCGAGAGATGATTCAAAAGTATGGCGTCGCCGGAAGTGACATAATCCGGCAGATTCATTCCGAAATCTTCAGGTCCGACGTTCCCGAGCCCCTGAAGATGAAGCTTGCCGGCATCGTGGGTGAAGTCGACTTCAGGCTTGTTCAGGGTTCAGACGAGGAGGTTCAGCTCAGCGCACTGCTTGCCAGACTCGTAGAAGCAGGCTTAGAGTTGAAGAAAGCAGATTAGGTGCAGCTTGGTGTTCGCAGCTTGGACTGTTAAGTATACGCCCGCAACTCTAGCCGAAATTGTAGGGAACAGAGAAACCGTCCAGAAATTTGTTGACTGGGTTAAGTCTTGGAACAAGGAGATACCTAAGAAGAGGGCAGTTTTTTTCTACGGTCCTCCTGGCATAGGCAAGACAGTTACGGTTGAAGCCTTGGCGAACGATCTGCACATGGAGCTTGTTGAGAAGAACGCGAGTGATTACCGAACTGAAGACGCGATAAACCACTTCGCCGGTTTAGCCTCCCAGTTTGGGTCACTATTCGGAGGAAAAAGGCTCGTTTTGCTCGATGAGCTTGACGGGTTAACGGGCGCATCTGACAAGGGCGGTGTGAAGGCCATAACTGACGTTGTCAAAGTTGCCCAGTGCCCAATAGTGCTCATCGCAAACAGTGCCTATGATCCCAGGTTTTCTAACCTGCGGAACTACTGTCTGATGCTTGAGTTCAAGAAGCCAGCGGCAGCAGATGTTGCCAAGCTTCTGAGGGGCATATGCGAAGAAGAGGGAATCGAAGCTGATGGGAAGGCCTTGAAGTTTATTGCCCAACGCTCTGAGGGCGACGTTCGCTCGGCTATCATGGACCTGCAGGCTTTGGCTCAGGGCAAGAAGAATTTGAACTATGATGATGTTTTTTGGCTTGGCTATCGGGATCGGCAGGACAGCATATTCAACGTGCTGAGAATGATAGTCTATGGGAAAACATGCTCTAGCGCAAAGCAAGCAGTGAACATGGCGGACATAGACATCGATATGCTTTTCGAATGGATCTACGAAAATGTTCCAGATCACTTGACCGACCCACATGACTTGGCTTTGGCTATGGATGCGCTCGCGATCGCCGATGTCTACCGTGGCAGGATTCGAGCGAACCAAGATTGGAGCTTTTTGCGGTACGTCATTGACTACATGGCTGCTGGTGTGGCTATGGCCAGACAGAACAGCAAGACTTCTGGTTGGATACCCTTCAGGTTTCCAAGTCGCATACAAATGTTGTCACGATCTCGAGCTGAGCGTGCCAACCGCCTGAGCATAGGGAAGAAGATCAAACGGAGATGCCACATTTCGGCTTTCAGGGCATCAAAAGAGGTCCTGCCATACCTGAGAATAATCTTCAATAACAATGCGGAAATGGCCGCTGAACTTGCAAAGTGGCTTGATCTAGATTCTGAAATGATTGAGTATCTTGTTGGAAGTGAAGAAAAAGCAGATGCCATTACCCGATTGCTGAGCTGAGGGCCAGTTGCGTTCGCGCATGCTTGTTTCTAAATCAGACTGCGAGTGGTTTGGGCTATTTTTCTGTTTTTCGAATCATATTTGGATCATATAGTAGACCGAGGGGGTAGGCTGTGCGCACACGTATAGGGTTCAGCCAAGAACATCTATGAACGACGATGCTTTCTGCAACGCGAGAACCCTGATCACAAGACGCATGCCTATACTAGAATGCTTGAAAAACGAATTCAGGAACACAGATGCGCGCTACTAGTGGATTTTGCTTCCTTCAGTAATGTCCCTTTCAGGTTGCAGGATTACAACATTGCCTTTGCTGTCTTCAGCGGCCAAGACCATGCATTGGGATTCGACTCCCATCATCTTGCGTCTTTGAAGGTTCAGTACGAAGGCACATTTTCTGCCCACAAGGCTGTCGAGCTTGTAGTACTGTAAGAGTCCAGCTACCGCTTGTCGTTTTTCATTTCCAAAGTCCACAATCATTCTTATGAGGTTTCGAGACCCCGAGATCTGATTTGCCTCAACGATCTTGCCGACTCGCAGGTCCAGCTTCTGAAATTCATCGAACGATATTTCCATTCTTTTCACCTTTCCTCAATTTCACCTGCGAAGTCTCTTAAGCCTTGCGTGGCTTTCTCTGTTGTCTTAGCTTCTCAACCGTTTTTGCCACGCTGTTCGAGCCACCTGCTGTTTTTGAGCGAACTATTTCGAAGGCTTCCTTCGAGTTTAGTTCAAACAGTTCTTTGCCGACGGCTTTTCTCGTGAGGTATGATGCTGCGTTGAGAATTTCGCTATTGAGTCTGCTGTCTGCGGCATCTGCGAGATGGCAGATTAGGGCTTCAATAGAGTGAGGTCTGATCGGGCCGTAGCTTCCATGGTGGGAGGCTACTATGTGAACTATTTCCAGAGGGAACCCTCTTCGGATGAGCTCCGCTGTCGCTATCGACAGATGATCCAGGTAGTCGCCTAGATTTGTTGAATCGTAGCCGCCGTTTTCATTTATTGCGTACGTTATCGGCTTGAAAACGTCGTGTAAGAGTACTCCAGCTAGGACAAGGTCACGGTTCACGTTTCCACGGTAGACCTTCTCGACTGAGTCGCACATCGCTAGTGCGACGTTTGCTGTTGAAGCAACGTGTTCAACGTAGCCACCGGGGTAGGAGTGATGGTTCGACCTTCCAGCGGGTGAAATTTTGAAGGGCAAACCTTTATGCTTCTTTCCGTTTATGACAAAAGTTGGGTTCCTGAGCACGTCAACGATTTTTCGTCGTAGCTTCTCGTCACTGATCTGTTCCGCCAACGATTCTAGTTGCAGATTAACAGCTTTGCGTTTCATCGTTAATCGTAACTGTGGGATTGAATATGGATTTTTCGTTTTTCCAGGTTGGCTATTTGATGAGCCTTGATGAGTGGCTCTGGGATTCGATTGTCGCGAGCGCATGCTTTGACTATTCTGATGGCCGTTTTCAACGAGACCATGTGCCCAGTGCTGACGTACACGGGTTTGCTTCCTTGTTTGGTCGTGACTGCTGCGCCGATAATCTGACAGTCGTTTTTCAAGAAGGCGGCATCTTCGGTTTTGGCGTTTTCAACTTGGCCGAACAGCCTGCTCTTTGCGACTCCTATCGTGGGTCGACGTATTACGAGGCCAAGGTGGCTGGCCAGACCGCAGCAGTAGGGGTGTGCGAGTCCTTGGCCGTCGACGAGGAAGAGGTCAGGCTTCAAATGCAGCTTCTTGATGCTCAGGATCGAGGGTAAGATTTCTCTGAAGGAAAGTAGTGTGGGAATGTACGGCATGAGGGTCTTGGTAACTGCGGTTCGTGATTCTACCAGTTTAAGGGTATCATATTCTAGGGTGACTGCGGCCGCGATGGACCTGTCTCTCGTGTATGCAACGTCTATGCCGGCGATGAGGCGGATTTCTGCGGGAAGTCTATCTTCGAGTATGATCTTCTTGGACATTTGCAACTGTGCTTGGTGGGCTTTCTCCACCGAAAAAGTGGGCGTCCTACGAGGCGTAGCAGTTTCTTTCCTCTTGTTGATTCTCAGTTTCATGTTCTGCTCTTTTTGACTATTTTTTCGAACTCTTTGAGATGCTTCTCCAGCACGTTTCTCCGTACTTCTTGGGTTATGTCTCCGCGGGTGATTTCGATGATTTTTCTTCCAACGTCACATTTTCTTCTGAGTCCTGGAATCAGCATGTAGGCCTCATCTAGGGCCATGAGTTCGACGTATATCTCGTCCATGGTGAGCAGGCAGTTTTCTGCCTTTTTCGCGTTGCCCTCTCTGAGGCAGTCTAGTGCTAGGCGTCTGTATTCGCCTATGACGTCTGCCAGTCCGAGCACGTAGTCTATTGATGGCACTCCGATCTCCTTGGGCGTGGCGAACCTTGATTCTTCGATCAGGCTTAGTAGAATATTGGCTTCTGAATATTCTTGTCGAGCGGCGTCGAATAGGCCGCTGTGGATGATTTCTGGGTACGCTTCGAAGGTTTTGTTCAGGCTCAGGATGATTGCTTTGGCTTTTTCGACGAGTTTGTTGGCTTCTTGAAGTTTATTCTGGTGAACGAAGAGTGTCGCCTGTTTTGAGAGGCTCGTTGCCTTTCGCATGTTGTCCTGGGCGTTCTGTCGGAGCTTTTCTTTCTGTTTGAGCTCATTCTTTACTTCTTTGAGAACTTGTTTCAGAGTTGGCATTTGAGCGGCGCCAGTGGCAGTTTAGGCTTGGGGCTGGATAAGTACTTTTGCGTTACGAAAAAATGGAGGATGGTGTGGCTGCTGATTGTTCTGTGACTTTTGACTGCTACTCTTCAGGCTGTGGGCCGTCCCATTTCTCGACGAGAATCTTTGGTGTCTCCCCGATTTTGAAGCTTATTTTGACGAATATCGAGTCGGACCCTTTGAATGGGAACATGCTGTCTTCGGCTAGGTCTTTTGGCAGGTAGACTAGGTATTTGCCGTCTTTTCTTCTGAATAGTCGTCCTCGTCCTTCGTTTACCATCGATCTCACCTTGATTCAATTTTAGGTTTAAGATGAAGGGCAATGGTCAGGAAACTATATAAGCTTTTTTCTCGCATGATGCGATTCTTGTCAATCATTTCTTTAAAACGTGGCTTCCGATAGTATCATTTGCAATGAATATTCTTATTTGTCAAACGAGATCGGCTTCTCAAGTTTACTCAAGAGCACAACTCGGCTTTCTTCAGACTCGTCGAGGATGCTGTAGCCTGTTTCCTGTGCCAATTGTCCCGCAAATTCACGCACCTGCCCGTGGCTGGGCGTGTTCGTGTAGCCCATGCGCAACCTGGAAAACCCAACATGCATGTATGCCTTGGGCTCGACGTACGTTGGTTCTGCTCTCTGGATGATCTTCGCGTAGCCGCGCACGTTTTTCATGTTCAAGCCCTGGGCAAGCGTCATGCGGATCACGGTTGGACATTTGAAGCTCTTCAGCATCGTCAGAGTCTCGGCGAGTCTTTCCCAGGCTCCGGCGATTTGTGGGCGGCAGGCTTCGATGAACGTGCTCTTGTCCGGGGCGCATACGGAAATGTAGAGTTGTGTTGGCTCTTCGTTCAGCTTTGCCAAAGCTTTGGGCATTGTTCCGTTGGACACGAGGAATGTTGTCAGGCCTTTTCTGTGAAAAGCTCGTACTAGTTCTCCTATCGGCTCATACAGCGTAGGTTCTCCGGTTAAGCTTATCGCGGTGTGCCTCGGGGTCAGGGCTTCTTTTAACTTGAGCCGTTCTGCTTTGGGGTTGGCTTTATACCCGCTGAGGATGGCTTTTTGGGCTTTTATGCTGCCTTCGACGATTTCGTCTGGTGTGTCCCACTTTGGGGTTCGCAGTTCGTTCCATGTTAGGTTGAGGTCTCCTGTTTGGGCTCTCCAGCAGAAGAGGCATCGTTGCGTGCAGTTGTACAGTGTCGGTGTCATTTGTATGCATCTGTGGGTTTTGATTCCGTAGAACTTCTGTTTGTAGCATGGTCTGCCGTGGACCAGTGTTTCATGTAGCCATCTGCACTTTTTGACTGCTGAGTGTCGACCTACGAGGTGGTACTTCTGCTTCTTCAGAGTCTCCGCGAGCCCCGCGGGAATGGGATCTTCAGAAAGCGGCATTTTGTCAGCCTGTAAGCGTTCGTGAGATACGAGAAAAATGGCGGTTAATAAGCGGTTTAGTTTTCGAAGCAGTATTCGGTTTTTTGGAATTGGGCGCTGAGTCGTGCAACGTCTTTCTTTACGCTACGGGCCTGTTCTTCGTCGATGACTGTTCTTTTCAGCAGTTCGGCTATGGTGAGCATTTCTTTCTCTTTCATTCCGCGCCTTGTGGTTTCGCATGTGCCGATTCTGATGACGCAGTCGGTGATTATGTTTGCGTCTTGAAGCTTCTCAGCGACGGCTCTGGCTTTCTTTGGGTCTCCGTATTCGAGGATCAGCTGGTGTGAGCTGGTGAACCCTAGGTGTTTGCAGATGACTGGGAAGCCGTAGTCGTTCAGGGCCCTGGCCAATGCTTGGGCGTTGCGGACTACCTGCTTCGCGTAGGCTTTGCCGAATTTTTTCATCTCGGCCAGCGTATAGGTCAGTGCAGCGATGCGGTTCCAGTGGGCGTTGTCTACGAAGGCCGGGTAGATTTTCTGTTTTAACCGTTCGCCGTGTTCTTTGTCGGCCAGTATTATGCCTCCTTGGGGTCCGAAGAAGGATTTGTGGGTTGAGCCGAACAATGCGTTTGCTCCTTCTGCGAGTGGGTCTTGGAATTGTTTGCCTGCTATGAGTCCGAGTACGTGTGATCCGTCGAAGCCGATGAAGGCGCCGTTTTCGCGGGCGATTTTGGCCAGCTGGTTGACTTTGTATGGGAAGAGGATGAGGCTTCCACCGAGGATGATGATTTTGGGTTTGACGCGTTGTATGGTTTCTGCTGCTTCTTCGGTTTTGATGTTCCAGTCTTCTTTTGAGAAGGGAAGAGAGTATGGTTTGAGTCTGAGGAGTCCTGTGAGGCCTTCTTTCCACATTCCGGGGTATCCGCCGTTTTCGGGCGATATGCACATTAGCTTGTCGCCGGGCTTTGTGTGGTTTGCGAGTACTATCATGTCTGCTATGTGGCCGCTGAGTGGTCTGAGATCGGCTGTTTCGGCTCTGAATAGTTCTCTTGCTAGTTTTTCGCCGTGTTGTTCGATTGCGTCTGTGAATCGTGTTCCCATGTAGAACTTGTCTCTGGCCGTGTATCGATGCGTGAGTTCTGAGGATAGTAGTTTTCGGGCGGTTGGGCTCATGATATTCTCGCTTGGGATGAGGTTGAGACATTGTTTGCCGCGCCACTGTTCATGTTTCTTTACTAGGCTTAGTACTTCGTCAGTCATGTCTGAACGCCTTGAATATTGGAAAATATTGTCATGCTTCGTGCTTAAGTTGCTTTTCGTCTGGCTCCCGGTTGTGAGCGTGATCAGGGCGGCTCTGCATGCTTTCTAAGTTGGTGCTTACCTGGGGTTTGATGGGTTGAACTGCGTTTTTGGGTTGAAAACAAGCGAACATTTGACCTCCCCCTCCCCGGTCGGTTTTTTTTCGGGGCTTCGAGTGGGGCTTTTCTTGTTTCGGCTGCTCGCGTTTGCCTCTTGAATTTCTGGTTCACTTTGAAGGGGATGCTGGCTGGCAGCGGGGTTTGTATAAGAAGTCGACATATGTGCGTTTTCAAAACTTTGTTTATTAGGCTTTTCTGGTTCTAATGTTAGCGGCTAGAAGGGGTGGGGGAGAAGGCTTATGTCACGTCGTGAGATCATTGATCTTCTGAAAAGGAAGAAAAGGTTGTCGGGCAAGGACTTCCTTGAGCTTTATGATGCGATTTGGGATGGCACGGCTTTTGTCAAGTATCAGAATCCTGATCATACTGAACGGGAACACGTGAAAATGCTTCAGAAGCAGTACAAGTCACTCTTCTATTGTTCCTAGGCGTGGTCCTTTCGGCCTTTTTTTGAGTGTGCATCAGGTTAGCTGATAGTTTTCATTTCTGTTTTGGTTCTTCTTTGGTATCGTTATGATGAACTGTGCTCCTTTTCCCGTTATGCCTGTTTCCTGTATAGTCCAGCCGTAGAATTCCATCATTTTCTTTATCAGGTACAGTCCGTAGCCTGTGCTTCCGCCTGAGCTGAAGCCCTCTTTGAAGAGCTTGGGCTTTTCAGAATCTGGTATGCCGACGCCGTCATCTTCGTAGATTAGTCTGAGGTTGTTTTCCCCTGTTTTCTCGTAGTGGATTCTTATCTTGGTGATTTTCTTGCCGTACTTGAGCGAGTTGTCCATGAGGTTGTAGAAGAGCTGTCGCAGCAGTGAATCTGCCAGAACAGTCAGCTCGTGACACTCGTTTAACACCTTTGCACTCTTCATGTCTGAGAACAGCGAGGTTGCCTCGTTGATTGTCCTTTCAACGTCTATGTATGCTAATTCCTCGACGCCGAGCATCTCGTAGGTCTTTGCAAAATCGAAAATCTTGACGATTTGTCTAACGGCAGTTTCCATTTCTCTGAGATAATCTGAGACTTTGCTGTTGCCTGCCAGCTCCTTCCTTGCCAGATACGTGTTGCCTGTTATCGTTGAGAGTTTATTTCGTACATCATGCCTGGTGAGGCCGCCGACGACCCGCAGCTTCTCGTTCATGATCCCCACGTTCTCCATGGCCTTCTGCAGTTCTTCTTCGGTTTTCTTCAGCTTGGAAATGTCCTTGTAGACGCCGATGTAGCCTGCAAGCTGATCCTGAATGATGATAGGCGCCGCTGAGATTGAGACTTGTACCAGTGATCCGTCTTTCTTGGCCCTCACCGTGTCGTAGTAAACATAGCCTTCGCCTGTCTTGCTGTCCAGCATCTTGGCTTCTTCCATGCAGCTCTTAGGCACGACTACATCGTTCAAAACCTTGCCCTTGACCTCTTCTAGCGAGTATCCAAATAGGCTTGTGAAGCGGGGATTGACGTCTAGAATGCGGAAGTTCTGGTCTAAGTACACTGTGGCTTCTGGGTTGCCAGTGAACAGTCCCTCAAACTTTTGTTTGCTCTCGAGGACCGTTCTCTCGTCTTTTTTGCGTTTGGTCACGTCGCGCGCAATGCCCAAGACTAGGGTTCTGCCGTTGAGTTTCGCGGGAAACGTTCTTATCTCTGCCTGAACTTGGGTGCCGTCATTCCTGTTCAGCGTGAACTCGTCTGGTCCAGTGGATCTTCCCAGCACGTTCATGGCCAAGAGTCTTGCTGCCTTCGGGATCTGATTTCGAGGCAGGAGGTTCAGTTTCAGGAAAGACTTGCCGATCAGTTCATTCCTGCCGTAACCCGTCATTTTTTCTGCGGCTCTGTTTCCGGCGACGAAGACTCCCTTTAAATCGTTCATGTAGTAGGCATCGGGCGCGTGTTCGAACAGCACGTCGAGTTTCTCTCTCAGATCTCTCAGTTCTTCCTCGACTGCAGAGTCGACTACTGAACGGAGCCTCTCTTTGCTTTCGCTTAATGCCAACTGTGTTTTCTTGCTTTCGGTTATGTCTTCAACGACGGCCACGAGGTATTTGAACTGCCCTTCTTCATTTCTGACGGTTGACCAGCTGCTTCGACCCCAGACGAGCAGGCCATCCTTTCGCTTGTACTTCCAGTCAGCAGTGTAGTTGTCCCGTTTGCCTTCCATCATATCCCCGAGTAGGAAAAGGCTTCTCTCAAGGTCGTCTTCAGAGAGGTAACGGGAGAAATGCGTGCCCGTCAATTCTCCTTTGGCATAGCCAAGGAATGAACATTGAGCTTGGTTGGCGGCTACGACAAAACCGTCTCTGTCGACTAGGGCAATTCCTACGGCCATTTTGTCGAACAGTAGACGGAATCGTTCTTCGCTCTCTCGGAGTTTTTCTTGGGTTCTCTTGCGCTCGACAGCTTCGTTTATTGCGTGTGTCAGTTCGCAGTAGACTGTTTCAGGGTCGCCGTTCTTGTCGAGGTATCGATCGGCGCCTAGGTTTAATGCTTTGATGGCAACTTCCTCTCTGCTCTTACCGGTGAAAATGATGAATGGAACTGTGCTTACATTCTCTCTGAGGTCTTTAAGAAGTTCTAGGCCATCTTTTCCAGACATCTGATAGTCGGAGACAACGGCATCACATGTTTCTTTTTTCATCTTCTCTCGGGCTTCTTCAGCGGTTGAGGCGGTGTCGACTTGAAACTGGCCTTCCGTCTCTAGAAGCTGCTTGGCAATCTTCAACAGACCAGGCTCATCATCAACATGCAAGACTCTTATGGACTTCTTCTCGTTCAGGTCCACCATGACTTCTGTTGGAGACTGGACGGCTCTGCGAATCATTTAGACCCCCTTTTTCGTTAGCAAACCCTTACGTTCACTTGTCGCTAGTTGCTGAATGCCCATTTGATAAAACCATTATGAACGAGTAATCCATATCAAAGAGGGGCGTGGATTCAGGAAGTAGCCTCCAGTTTCCACCATGTTTCTGTAGCAGGACTATTGATCTGTGATTCGTAAGTCTTTAGAACTCGGGCTAGGGCTCTATGGATTAGGTAGACGAAGTTGAATGCACGTAAGCCTAAGGACCCCGGTTTGATAATACATGTGCCGATCGAGCTTGCACGGGACATATATCGAGAGAGCGGAGACTTACAGTTTGCCATGTTTCCTGCAACTATGACTCTGATCGACACTATCGGAAAAGCTTTGGGTGCGAGCAAGAAGGAAAGCACAAGACAGTTGAAACCGACCATACTACGAAGAGACAGAAAGACCGCCGTTTCTCATGAAGACCTCAGGACACCTACAATCTTGACCAGATAAGGAGACGTCGCGTGTAGCCTGACTTTTACGCAAAGATAAGTCCTAAGGCGAGTCCGATCAAGAAAGTAATGGAAGCATAAGGCAGGGCGTTAAGCCATCCGTGCCCAACATCGTAAAGCTTGGGCAAAACCGTCATTGCTGCAGTGTAAAGACCGCTGAACGTCACGCTAAGGACGCCGAAAGCGACGAGGACTATGACTAGTGCGACAATCAGTATCAAGAGCTTCAAGCCTTTCTTTATTATGGCGCCCACCAATAGGCCTACGATGAACGGCACGACAAGCGGAACCAGCCAGGCGATCTCAGTTGGGATTGACATGTTCTTCCTCAGATTTTTTCTGATCTTACCTGTAGACAATTTTGGAAGTACGTACTTGTATAAAATCTTTGCTTTAGTTCGCACAAACTATGTTGCTGGAGCGCCTTCTTGGGTTTCATGTTATTCTCAAGCCTAAATATTACCCGAATGTACACTATAATTCTGGATGGAAAATGCGAAGAGTGGACGTGATCTGCAAGGATCAGTTTGAAGAGGACTTGGAGCGTTTTGCTAAGCTTGCTGTCAGGATGGGTGCCGTTGACGCTAAAGTGATCGAAGCCAAAGACGTTGCGGTGCAGGATTGGGTTAGGCTAAAATATCAGTATGGCTGTGGGAACTATGGCAAATCTTTGACGTGTCCACCGTACAGTCCCGCGCCGGACCAGATGAGGCACGTTTTGAGCGGGTATTCATATGCTATTCTTATGAGACTTCCAGATGAATCCATGGCAACTCATGACTTAGTGGCCAAGCTTGAGAGGCATGCTTTCCTAGCAGGCTACTATTCTGCCTGGGGGATAGGGGCTGGACCCTGTGAGCGTTGCACGGAATGCAACCTCGAGCACTGTGTTTTTCTTAGGTTGGCTCGGCCTTCTATGGAGTCTTGTGGCATAGACGTGTATGCCACTGCGAGGAAGAATGAGTTTCACATCGAAGTCTTGAAGACTAGAAGGCAGAAGCCGACGTATTTTGGTCTGTTACTCATTAAATAGGGCAGTTGCCAAAGCGTGGACTGAAGGCGATTTTGCCGCATTTGAAACTTAGCTGTCGGTGAGGATCGGCTTGGAAGAGTTGATAAGAGCTTTGCCGAAGGTTGAGCAGCATGTTCACATTGTGGGTTCTACGAGGCCTGAAACTCTGCTCTGGCTCGTCGGGCAAGGTGAAGCTGAGAAGCCATTCGAGACGATAGATGATGTTCGGGGCCTCTTTCGGTATCGCGACTTTCCACACTTCATCTCGGTCTACACTACAGTCGTTGAATGCATCACGCGGGAGAGTCAGTTCGAACGCATAACCTACGAGATGCTCGAATCTGATGCTCGCTGCAACGTTCGCTACGTTGAGGCAAGTTTCTCGCCGGCTGACCATGTTTTGAGAGGGCTTGACTACGGTGACATGATCGATGCGATCAACAGGGGCATAAGCCGTGCTCGAATTAATTTCGGCATCGAATGCAACATTCGGGTTGACGTTGTCCGCAATTATGGACCAGAAAATGGCATGGATGTCCTCGATTGGGTTGAGTGCAAGAATGATAATGTTGTCTCAATCGATTTAGGAGGCAGCGAGGAGAGATTTCCTCCTAGACCTTTCGCACCCGTGTACCGCAGGGCTAAGGAAATGGGACTGCATTTGGTTGCCCACGCAGGAGAGGCCGGAGGACCTCAGAGCGTTTGGGATGCTGTAAGAGAGCTTGGCGTGGAGCATGTGGGGCACGGGCTTGCTGCGGGTTTAGACTCTAAGCTTATTGATTATCTTCGCAGGCAACGAGTTACAGTTGAGATGTGTCCGGTTAGCAACGTGAAAACGGGTGTGGTCACTTCGCTGGCGAGGCATCCAGTTAAGGCTTTTGTTGAGAATGGTCTGAGCGTGACCGTGAACACAGATGATCCTTCGATGTTTGAGACTGATATGAACAATGAGTACCTACAGCTTCATCGTGTTCTCGGCTTCGGCGTGCCTGAGCTTTTTAAGCTAAGCCTAAATGGAGTTGACTCCTCTTTCCTTGCCGAAGAACGCAAGGTTAAAATGCGCGAATTCTTCATGCACGAATACCATCGCCTAGCAGACGAAGAACTCGAGTAGTGCCTGAAATCTGGCCCAAAATTGAAATTTACCCTCATTTACCGATGAGATTACAGAAAGAATAGGGTAAAATACAGCCTGCCCGTTTGGGAAAGAGTTAGGCGCGTCGATGCGCCTTCCTTGACGAATTCACGCGGGAAGAGAACTGGCGTTATCGTGTGGTTGTCTGTCAGAGTCTAAGCCTGCTGCGTGATCCATGTCAGTTTTTACGACACGAACGCTTTGCCGGCGCTGCTACCATGTTGTGTCGTCGCTGCTCTCATTTGCGCTATTTGATTCGATAATGAGTCTACTGTTTGAGAAAGCTGGTTCACTTGTGTTTGCAGGGTCTGCTTGTCTGCTGTGAGAGTGTTCAGTTGCGTGTTTAGTGATGATACTTGGCTGTTGAGGTCAGTGTTTTGTGTTTGGAGAACTGCTACTTGGTTGCGTGACTGGTTCTGATTGTTGAGTGCGTTCGCATAGTATACGACGAATAACATGGTTAATACGCCTACTATGATGCACAGTGTTGCCATGGCGATAGGCATTATTTTTTGTTTTTGAGTTAGGGTCATTGGTTCACCTCCGTGTTCACGATTTCTGGGTTTTTTAAGGCACGGTAGACTTTAAGCGTTATTAAACACAAATTGCTATCACTGATAATGTTTAGAAAGCAACATTTGCAACACAGATTCCATCATCATTATTCAGTTCATTAATCTGGTTTGATAATCAAATTCCATTATCTTCTACATTCATCCATGCATGGCAAACTTACCCTTGTGTATCCATCAATGAAACGGAATTTCCGAAGAGCCGACGAGCCTAACGGTGCTTCAGACTGGCTTCACACATGTTAATCATATGAGCGCACTCTTGGAATGCCAAAATTGAATAGCGTGGTATTCGTGACGTTCCTAGCGTGCAAGACTGGCGATCCATTGTGTGACTGGGTAGTCACGCAAGCTTTAAGAGTTATATTTGCATTGGTTTTACTCGAGTCGTGACTTTTGGCTCGGAATGGGTGACAATGGTGGAAGCATCACTTGAAGCGAGGAAGAAAACAGCGTTCCGCATGTTAGACGGGATATTCAACAAGGGCATACTGATCGTCATTGACGAGACCTGCTCGAAGAATATTATTGTCCACGTTTCACGAAGTGCTAACGACATCAAGGGAATCAAAGCTTTCGAAGATTACGTCAAGGGCTTCCTTGAGGCGTTTACGGACATTCATTTACACGTGGATGATCTTCACGCCGAGGGCGACACGGTGGATGTTCACGCAACCTTCACTGCGACAAACATAACACCTTTTCACGGAATGCCCGCCACGAAAGAAGAGGTAACCACAGCACCCGTATTCTTCTTCAAATTTGGCCCTGATGGAAAAATAGTTGAGCACTGGCAAGAGAACCTACTCTAGGCCCAATGCAACAACTAGCACGTGCATGTTCCTAAATTGCGCGGGTTCAGGCGTCGGGTCATCGTGACCTTCCGATTGTTCTCATATGGTTCGGTTGTGCCCGCGTGTGTGCGCACGGCTAATCCTTCTGGTCACTATATGATCCGAATATGACCGAGAGGAAAGACTGGTGGTACAGCGGCATGACAAACGGATTTAGGAACAGCTATGCGCGATGCTTTCTTGTTTTGAGCTATCTTGTTCAAATCACTAGTCGCCATTGGAGCCTTTGCAAGAAAGAAGATGAATCATAGATTCCAAATAACCTTGATCGATCACTTTTCTTTCTTGTTTCTGTAACGCTCTTGTAGCTTTTCTCCAAGCATGCCGTCTTCTACTATGAAGGCGCCTTCATAACCGCAGTCGAGGCATCTCCAGATGGAAGGGCGGTAGAAGACAAGAAAATTGATGTTTGTAGAACCGCATCTGGGACAGAACTTTCTCTTTTTCAGGGCTTCTTCCTGGTTTTTTTCCCTCATGATCGATTTCTCGAGTTCCCACTTCTCCTTCAGCACGTTGCCAAACTCGCTGAAACTGAACTCTTGGGCTTCTTCGCCGCATAAGGGACAATGCTGACCTGGCTTAAGCTGCTCATCGTACGTGCATTTTCTGTTCGGACAAGTCCATGAGGGCATACTGAGGCACTACGAGGAATATGCCAATCGCCTACCTTTCTTCATTTCGGTAATCGAGGTTGACAGCAGATTAATGCGCCCGTTTAGACTTGGAAGAAGAAACTTAGCCTAAGCTGGTGACCACGTACGTGCGGTGTCAGTTGAAGCGAGGATCAAGTCGCCATCTTGATGAGCGCAAGCTTCTCCACGTTACGAGAATCCTCGGCACTTCTGACTTCAATTCTCACACCTCTGCCTTCGACATATTTCTTTGCATTGTCGATGATGTTCAGAACGGAACCGGAAAGATCGCTCTCATGTGCCGCCTTCACGGCCTTCTCGCCTAGTGCAAGGGAGGCCAAAAAGTAGCCTTGGCATGGTGTCATGTAAAGGATGGTTCGCTTTTCCTGCTTGAGCCGTAAGCCCCACCCGCTTTTCATGCTGGTGAATCCCCATTCCGTTTGTAGAGGAGTGAACCTCGATGCTATGTGTCTTTTCAGCTCGTTCCAGAAGACAAACGTGCTCCCGAGCGTTGTCGCTAGGTCATCATCCTGTGGCGGTCTTGACTTATCGTTAAAGGCGCTCAATGACATACACTGTCCTTTTGAATATCAGTCCTATTAAGGCTGATTGACTCTGCAAAGGAATTTGAAGAACGTTCACCCAGCGCGTTCAACTAGCGCGCGTATGGTATGCTATGTCTTGTGTGTGTCGATCTTTGTGGTCCATATGTTGAAGGTGGACCATTTGTGGCAGTTTGGGCAGCGTACGTATCTTTTTTGTCCGAGTCGTACGGCGCTGAATGATCCTCCCGGAACCCAGTTGTAGTCAAACGTCTTTCCGCATTTGGTGCACGTGAGTCTTGACGTGTAATGAGGTCCGAATCTGGGAAATAGAATGTAGAGTATGACTGCGACGACCAGGGCGATCACTGGAATTACGATAACCAGAGGGTTTACCATGTTTCATCAACACCAGCATTTACTAATGACCGTTTTATCCTGACAGAATAGGACGGAAACTTGGTTTGTGACTGTTGTCCGCAAGTAATGAGCCTTTTGGTCGGCGCAATCAGCGTTCGTGTTCATATAGATTTCTGTGTGGGCGTGCTAGAATTAGGTTTTCAGGTATTTGTCATAGAATTCGAGTGTTCTTTCCCAGGCATCTTTTGCTGCTTCTGGCCTGTAGCTTTCTCTTGTGTCGTTGAAGAATCCGTGTGGTGCGCCCGGGTAGGTTTTGATGTCGAAGGGTTTTCCGTATTTCGTCAGAGTTTCTTTTAGGAGGTTTATGTCTGCTTCTTTTATGACCATGTCGGCACCGGCATAGTTGCCTAGTACTGGACACTGTAGGTTCTTGACCAGGTCTATCGGTGTTGGGTTTCTGCCATAGAATACTACCGCAGCTGCGATCTCCGAGTTTTTGCAGGCGAGCAGGATCGAGAGTCCGCCTCCCATGCAGAAGCCTATACTGCCTATGCGTTTCGGGTTCACGTTCTTAAGGGTCTTCAAGTAAGCATGACCACCGTTCAGGTCCGCTAAGATCTCTTCTTCCGTTAGCTGTTCTCTTATCTTGCGGCCGTCTTCTATGTTTGTGATGGTTTTTCCTCTGAAGAGGTCAACGCCGAGAGCGACGTATCCCTCTCGTGCGAGCTTCATGCAAACGTCCTTGATGTGGTCAACCAAGCCCCATATTTCATGGGCGATAATTATGCCAGGGTATTTTTCAAACGGTTTCGGCGTTGCTAGAAAACCCTCAGTCTTTCCGAGCGGAGTGGTACTTGGAAATTGGACCATGGAAGATGAGATTTCCATATGTTAAGGCGCCTCTTTTGGAATAGTATTAACCGTTAGTGATGAGGTGATTGTTTAAATGTTTTCACGTGTCGAAAACAAATACGTTTGACCGTTGAAGCGGCTGTGTCTGGACGCTTAAGGAGGAAAAGACTTGACGGAAGCTTTGAGGCTTCAGGCTGAGATCGACAGGACAGCGAGAGGTTTGAAGAGGAGTTACGAGGGAGCGCTGAAGAGGATAAATAAACTGAAAGACGAGTTGAACGCGCTGGAACTAACTGCAAGCAGTGACGGAGGTTCTTTGGACTCCGCTCCAGAAAGTCTCAACAGACTTAGCGACGCGCTAATAATGAATAGCAAGAAAGCATGGCAAAGATACACTAGACTTGAGAGCAAATGCAAAGCCAGTGGATCAGAGTTTGCTCGATTAGATGATATTCGGGTTTTATGCAAGAAAACGGAGGCTGTAGCATCTGACCTGCTCTGCTACACATTAGGACGCTTAAGACACGCGGCAAACGGTCCCGAGTAGCGCGCGCATGTTCAATAAGGGACCAGTTTCCGCAGGCCATACCAACCAAACTGGGCAGGCACCTTTACGGCGCGACCACGATGGAAAGTGCGCGAGCTCGATTCGCATCTTACTAATGGACATAACCTTGTGTAGGGGTAAGGTTAATTTTTGCCTTCGTGGTAGTTCGAAAGGGGCGATATGAGTGTTCGAGTTTGCTGGTCTGAGGTTCAGGCCTTTGGAGAAGGAAGATCTGAAGCTGCTGCACGTTTGGGAGAACGATTCTGAGTTGATGATGTACAGCAGAAGTCAACCGTTGAATATGACCTCGATGGCTCAGCTGGAGGAAAGATTTGCCGAGTGGGTGAAGAATGAGAAGAACCTCCTTTTCATCGTGGAGGACATGGACTCAAGCGAGCCTATAGGTTTCGCCAGCATTCGCAGGGAGGTTTGGGGTTCCGTTCCAGGAGCGGACGTTGGCACCTACATCGGAAAGAAGGAACTGTGGGAGAAGGGCTTAGGAAAGAAAATAACCGTCGCTCTGCTCGAAATGTCCTTTATGCACCTTGGCCTGGAGCACTGTCAAGCGTGGAGCGTAGAATACAACACGCGGGCTCACAGAGCGCTCGAATCTTGCGGCTTCAAGAAAGGCGGAGTTGTTCGGAACACGGTTTACGTGGCAGGCAAGAAATGGGGATCCTTCCATTTTGACATACTTCAAGAAGAATACATGAGCATGCGGATGGACCTGCTGACGAGGGTTCTCGGAGACGGAGTGGACAACTACTTGAAGAAAATGGGACCGAATCTCAAGCCTGCCAAGTGAAGAAGTGATCGTGAAGAAACTATTACACACGCGCATTCAAAAGGCTTATCTGCAGTGACAGCTTTGATCATGTTGGTTGCACGATGAACTTTGGCAGTGTCGTAGCCATAATATTCGGTCTCGGTTTCGTCGTTGCCGCTTGGGCCCTTTACGTTATGGCAAGACGCGCGTCTCCGGACCGACGGTATTTTCGGATGAGCGCGTACTCCGAGATGGTCGTGTTGATCTTTGCCGGCGTAATATTCATCGTAGCCGGCATACGTGCTTCCTAGCAGCACACATGCGGTGCAAGGGTCATCCAAAGCGTGCAAAGGCATTGTAACAAACGATGGGCTTTCGACTTGACATGAAGAGCCTCAAGAATTCAAATTCTGACAAAATCAGGTCGTGAGAAGGCTGGGCTCCACGCCCGTTATGCTTTTTGCATGGCGCGCGAGTTGTTGTCTAAGGCAGTTGTACAACACAGGAATTTTATGTCTCTGTCGCTTGGGAACTGCTGGCACATAGACAATGTCCGTTGTTGTCCAATAATGTTCTATTATTGCCTTCGACTGCAAGCATTAGTAAACTGAGTTTTCGAGATTTCGGATCATGTTCTTCACAAGGTTCAAATAAGAAACATTCGTAGTGTTTGTGGGGGGAAATCAATGGTAGCTCCCAGATTCGTGGAAAGTGTTGTTAGGACATGTCTTCGAGTGCGAAGAGAAGACAGAGTCTCAATATTCACGTGGCGTCACATGCTTGATCTGGCTGAAGCGCTTGCGCTGGAATGCAAACGAGTCGGAGCTAAGACTCACATAGAAGTCGGAACCGACGAGCTCTTCTACCAGACCGCGTTCGACCTGCCCTTAGAATACTTAAAAGAGACGGATCCGTTTAGCCTCGCCCTGCTGGACGTAACTACCGCTAACATTTTCATACAGGGCCCAGAAGACCCTGACAAACTGAAGCAAATTACCCCAGAAAGGCTCAACGCACTGGAGGAGGCTGACAAACCATACTACGAGAAGTTCTTGGAAAAGAAGATTCGATCTGCACAGATAAATCTTGGATATGTTACGCGTCAAAGAGCCAAAACTTACGGTTTTGATTATGAGGCATGGAGAGAAAACATTCATGCTGCTATGGACGTCAGGTATGAGGGCATGCGGGACCTAGGAAAAAAGATCGGGGGCATGCTGGAAAAAACTGCAGAGGTTCACATTACAACAGCCAATGGTACAGACTTGACGCTGGTGTTAGAGAACCGAGCTGCGCACGTCTATGATGGTGTGATAGATGACGAGGACATTGAAAAGGGGGCTGTCTTAACGTCGCTGCCGGCTGGCCACGTTGCCATTGCGCCGAAGGATAGAGGTGCCAGTGGCACATACGTCTCCAACGTTCCAGAGGCCCAAGCTGGCGTGTTGGTTCGTGACGTAGCCTGGAATTTCAAGAATGGAAGGTTAACGTCTTTCGACTGCGGCAAAAATTGCGAAGTACTGGAAGAAATGTGGAAGAAGGCAAGAGGGGACAAGGATCAAGTAGGATCGCTCATAATGGGCTTGAACCCTAAAGCAGGAATAGGGTTCATGTCTAATCAAATAGTGCTCGGAACCGTCACAATCGGTCTGGGGGATAACAGGGACATTGGAGGAAAGTTGGACAGCAATTTCATGTTCCACTGCACAGTGACAGAACCCACAGTCGAGCTGGACGGAAAAACGGTCATCAAACGGGGCAGGCTGACCATCTGATTCACCTTTGAAGTACGCATTTGACGAGAGGCCAGAGGTCCGCAACGTGAAAAATGACTTAAAAGACCAAGAGAGGCGCAAGGAGCAAATCAGCCTAGCCGTGGAGAAACTCGTTAAGGAAAGACTCGGGCTTCTGGAAGACGCCGTTCTATTGGGCAACAAGCTCTATAGGAAACCAACTTCTGAAGAAGCTGAACTGTACCTACGTGACAAAGCCATCCCACATGTCACTGCAAGAATGACTCTCGAAAAGAGCGACATTGAACTTGGTGAAAATGTCCGTTACGAGATTGAATTGCGGAACATTGGAAAAGCACCGGTATTACTTTCGAGAGTCGAAGAGATAATGCCGGGTGGTTTCGAGATTGTTTCCCACTCAGATACTTGTGACTTGGTCAACGCTTCCTTGAACATGCATGGCAAAAAGATCGAGCCATATTCCACTGAAACCTTTGGAATTACGTTGAGGGCAAACAGAAAAGGAACGTTCATAATAGCACCAAAAATATGGTTCATGACCGAAACCGGACGAGAAACGTCATGCAAGCCAGACCCGACATCAATTAACGTATCAGAAACCATTCTACCCGACAGGGTCAGCACGGGGTTCCAGGATCTCGACAACCTCCTTCTCGGAGGAATACCCCAGAACTCCACGGTAGTACTGACTTCGCTTTCATGCGACGAAAGAGACCTGTTAATCAGAAGATATCTAGAGGCAGGTACCAAGAACAACGGGGTCACCTTCTACATCACAATAGACGCTACAGGAGTCCAGAACCTTGCCGAAGAGTTTCAAGCAAACTTCTACGTTTTCGTCTGCAACCCAAAACTGGATGAAGCCTTCGAAAACCTACCCAACGTGTTCAAACTTGGCGGAGTGGAAAACCTAACAGAAATAAACATCAGTTTAGAATCAGCATTCCGCAAGCTCCGCAAATCAGAGGAAAGTGGCAGACGTGCTTGCATAGAAATACTCTCAGACGTTCTGCTACAGCATCATGCGGTTCAAACCAGAAAATGGCTAACAGGACTAATTCCCGAGTTCAGATCAAGAGGCTTCACAACCTTGGCAGTGCTGAACCCCTACATGCATGCCTCAGAGGAAACCCATGCAGTACTGGACCTTTTCGAAGGTGAAATCAACATCTATGAAAAGGAAGCGAAAAAGGATCTAACCAAGTACTTGAGAATCAAAAGGATGTATAATCAAAGATACCTAGATAGCGAATTGCCCCTGAGAAAAACAAGATTGATGACTACATCGACAAAGCTACCGTGTTGTACGCGCACGCCCAATGTGTAGTCCATTTTTCGTGGTCTTATGCAACGACTCGTATGGAGAATTGACACACTGAAGCCGAGAGAGCAATCTTCATGGCAGAAACCCTGAGGACAGGGTTGCGGTAGTTAAACCCGCCTTGAAAGATCGCGCAACGCCCTTGGTAGGTTGGCAAGCTTAGTTATTGTTCTGTCGGGTTTCACGTTGCTCTTGCCTTGTTCGATATAGAATTGCGCAGTGTCTGTCACAGGCTGCTTCTTGCTTTCTTCGATGAGCAGAACTGTCTTCATGCCTAGTTGTCTGGCACCTTCTATGTCAGCCCTGGGGGAGTCACCTACGAAGACTGCCTCTTCAGCCTTCACGTCTAGAGTTTGGAGAGCTTTCTGGAAAATCTTGAGGCTGGGTTTTCGCCATCCCAAGATGCCGGAGACTATTACCGCATCGAAGTGGTGGGCGATGTTGAATTCTCTCAGGCTCTGAAAGATGGCTTCCGCAAATGACATGTTTGAGACGACGGCCAACTTGAATTTCTTGTGCAGTTGTTCCAGAAGTGAAGGTAAACAGCTGTCGATGGTCAGCGACTTTGCGAAGCAGTTCGAAAAGGCTTCGCTCACTTCGCGTATTCGTTCGTCTTCGGCGCCGACTTTGATGCTACAGGATCTTAACGTTTCTGTGAGTCTTTCTGCGAAGTTCTGTTCCTCCAGAGTCTTTTCTGTCTCTTTGTAGAATCTGTCTCGGGAGTCGAAGTAGCCTCGTTTGAAGCTTTCGAAGGGCACGGATAGACCGTTCTTAAGAAGGCTCTGCACCATCTTTCCAAGGCACTTGTCGTAGTCAAATCGTTCAGTGTTTACCAGAGTGTCTGCGAAGTCGAAGAGGACAGCCTTGACATTCAAACGAATCAGCCTTCTATTACCGTGATATTGGCTCACTATTTCCATTATAAATGCTGAGCATTATTCGTTGCTCTTCCAGGTTTAAGAACCATGTAGTATGGTTAACGTGAGAACGAGAGTTCTACTGGTCCAAGAGTTGGTCCTATATCTTGTCTCTGGTTCTATTGTTCCATTGAGCAACTCTGGAGTACAGTTTCAGTCTGTACAGTCTTGCTCTTTTCGGGTCGTTGACAAGCATCCAGTATGCGTAGCTGAAGTCTTCGATGGAGCCGGCCGTGATTACGTCGGGTATGAAGCGTATCTCATCGTCGAATAGTTTATAGTGTTTTCTGTATTCGCCTAGCGCGCGCAATGTTCAGCTATGTATTTATTGTTCTTTGCTCATCTTTTTTTGGCGCTCCTTCGTGGGCGGTTTAGATGAAATCCTCTTAGCATTCAAGACTGTTAAATGAACGTGTAAGAATCGTTAGGCGAGACTATTTTGCCGAATTTTCAAGCTTGAAGGAGGTGATGTTTAATGAAGATTCGTGCTATGAGGATTGAGGATGTTGAGGCAGTGGCTAAGATGGACGCTCTGGATCATGATCGAGATCCGGAGAAAGGCTACGAAGAGGCGAAGAAACATACACTTGACCATCTGCAGATCGTGCCAAAGCACTGCTACATCGTGGAAGGCGATCGAGATGACATCGTTGCAGCCATGGTGTTGCATCCGAGGAATGACGTCTTCGAGGTTGAAGATTTCCATGTGAAGGACATACAACAAAACAAGCAAGCCCTAACATTGCTCAAGACGAAGCTCATGGAATACTTGGAAAGCGTCGAAACCGAGGTCCTATGCTGCCCCTACGCGATCAGAAGAATGATGGAAGAACAGTAGCACGGCAGGCACTTCAGGATTTGATAGATCTTTCCCCTTTTTCGATTTGGTTCTCACAATGTACTTGATCTGTTTGCTGGCATCGACGACTTCGTCTTGACTGGAACGATACTTGTTTGATCTGTCGATGGTGTTAAGATAGTTGGCAATGCTTGAAAAAAGCCTTGGCCCACAATAAGGTCTTTTCTGTCACAGTTTTGGTGAGTTTTGATTTTGGGAAAAGTTTTAGCTGAACCCAGAACACATATGTGTTTTGGCTTCAAAGGAGGTGATAGGTTGAAGTTTAGTGATGCGATTTTGGCTGTGGCTGCTACGGTTGTGATTTGGGGTTTGATTTACTTTGTGTTTGGTTTGGCGTTGATTCCGTCTGTGGGTTCTTATTGGGGACAAGATTCCGCAGCAGGTATATCCTTACTAGTCGCTGGGTTAGTGGTGGGTTTCGTTTTTGCTGGAAAGATACAAGAGGAATCCAGAATGAGAGCGGTTGGGAAAATAGCTGTTTTGTTTGCAGCGGTTACAATGTTTTTAACGCTGATGATTTTTTCTGCCAACAGCTATTATGGGGCTTATGTTAAGGAGACCTTGCAGAATATGTATTCTACGGGTGCGTGGACAACGACAGATTGGTTTGCTTATGTGCAGTTGGCGATATTTATCAATGTGGCTCTCAATGTCGTTTTGTCGTTGGTAGTAGGTTTCATCGGACTCTACATAGGCTCGATGCTCAGAAAGCCAAAAAAGAGTTAAGAACAGCAAAAACATATCATGCCGCCACTTTCTTTTCTTGTCTTGTTCTACAGTTTCGACATATTCTTTTTAAGTCTGGGTCTTCACATTGTTCTTTTGGCGATATGATATGTCAATCCGAAATCCTACCAAAAGTAGGGTCTTCGGGAGATGTCTCCACCAAGCGCGGAAGGGGTCTCTACGCGCTCAGGAAGCTGGGATACGCATGCTTGATGCTTGCGGCACTTCGCCGGAATACTTCTCTGATTCCGCGGTTGAGTACCCTTCTTTCTTGCTTACTGTATATACGACGTCTGCCACTTCCTCTATCTCCCGGTGATGGGTGATTATCAGCATTTGTGGTATGATTCTGCCGCCCTCTCTGAAGAATGAATTCAAGATGTTCACCAGCTCTTTTCTCCTCTCTTCATCTAGATGTGTTGTGGGCTCATCCATAATTATGGTCTCAACTTTCCCAGACAGAACTTGCGCTATTGCCAGTCTAAGCGCTATTGCTAGGGCCACACGTTCTCCACCGCTGATTTGATCGATATCCTGTTCTCCGCTGGGACCTAGCACCTTGATACCGTAGTCATCGTCAATTTTGATGTCCGAATACGCGAGATTAAACCGTTCAAACAAGTCGCGAGTTGACTTTTCAAGCAGCGGCCTCGCCCTAGCACGAATCATCTTCTGAACACCATTCTTGCCGTAAGCATCCCTAATGCTATTCAAAACACCGATGAAGCCGTCCACTCGCTTCTTCTCTACAGCCTTCTCCTCAAGAGCCTTCAACTCTTCCCCGCACTTTCGGGCCTCATCCTCAGCGCCCATCTTAACTTGCTCTGTTCGCGCAATGTCCTTCTCAAGATCATTCTTGGCCACGTTCTTAGAATCATACTCCTTCTGCTTCTTATCATGTTCTTTTTCATTGTAGTCAAGCTCTTTGATGTCACGAACCACGTCTGAATGTGTTCCTCTACAGTCGGACAATTCTCCAGTCGTTGCGGCCAGGTTTGTCTCGTATTCTGCTTTTCTGTTTGCTGTCGGTGCACTCTGATCGTATTCTTCCTTTTTCTTCTGGAGTTCTTTTAGTTCTTGTTGAGGTTCTCTCGGCTCGTACGCAAGCTTCTTTAGGGATTCGTCCAGCCGCTTCGTGAGGCCCGCTAGAGTTTCTATAATAGGCTTTAGCTCAGCCTCGATTTCTTCCTGAGATGGCAGCTTATCCAATTGGCGTTTTGCAGAGTCAAACTCCTTCGAGGCTTCTTCAACCCCACATTTTTCACTCTCAAGCCGCTCCAGCTCCTCATCCAATTTCCCCAGTGTTGCAGCCTGCCTCTCAAAATCGGCAACTTCGACCCTCTGATGATCTATGTTGCTTCTTGCTTCAATCAATTCAAGAGCGAGATTCTTGACCCTCTCAACATCAATAGCATCTATCTTCCTGGATTTCTGATCTAGCTGTTTTTTCTGCGTGCCCGCTTCTTTCAAATCATCACATAGCTTGGCTAATCTGGTCTCTGCTTCGCTTTTCTCCGAAGAGAATTTGCTCGTCAACTGTGCCAAATGTTCAGGCGACAACTCTGTCTCACACGTGGGGCACGCTTTCACTTCAGTCGCACTGGAGAATTTCGACAGGTTTTCATCCAATTCACTCACGCGCTGTTCAAGTACACTGGTGAACCGTGTGCCAGCATCAATTCTGACGTCAAGCTGTTTTGCTGCCTCTTGAAATTCTCTTCTCTTCCTTTCAAGAACCGCCTCAAGGTTGTCAAGGTCCACTTTTTCATCAAGAGCTTTCGAACACTTTTCCAGTTCCTTCATTAAATCTGCGCTTTTCTTTTTCTCGTTCTTCTCGCATTCGTCGAGTCGTTTTCTTGCTGTTTCCAGAGCGGCATCAGCGCCTTCATACTTCCTGCGCTCCTTCATTGCCTCTGCCATAAGCCTGTCTTTTTCGATAAAGAGCTCATGGTTCTTCGCGTTTTCCTCCAAGGTTCTCTTTAGCTGTACTACTCCGTTCAGCTTGTCCTGAAGGGCGTGCTGCCTCAGTTCTTGCCTTTCCTTCTCTACGAGACAACGCACATACTCGTCCAAGAACGGCAGCTTAGCAACGTCAGTCGCGAGTTTCTTCACTACTTCCTCAGCCGCAACTGCCTTGGCCAGCTCTTCTTCTTCTCTCTTCAGCGCCTTCTCGAGGTTTGCAATGTTGCCTTCAACGAGTCCCTTCTGTTTGTCAAGCTTGTCAAATTCCTTCTTCTTCTCCCTCAGCTCATCTAAGCCCGTATGCAGATATTCCAGCTCAGCTTCGATTCCCGCCAACTCTTTCCTTTTCAGAAGAAGGGCTTTCTCCAGTTCCTTCGATTTGGCTTCATGCTCCCTTCTTTCAATCTCGATGGTTGATTTTCGGCCTAATTCAGTCTCAAGCTCAATCTGCCTATCACGGTACACTTGAATAACGGTCTTTATGGTTTCCCAAGCTTTCTCAAGGTCTTCAACCCCGAGCAACCTTGAAATGAGTTCCTTCCTCTCAGCAGGCCTGGAAGTGACAAGCTTTTCTATCTCGCCTTGCCGCACGTAGACTGACTGCAAAAACATGTTCTTATCAATGCCAAGAACCTTCTGGATCTCAGGAACAACAGAACGTTCTCCATCCCTGGTCAAGAGATTCTTCTTACCTTTTTCCAATCGAAACAAGCTGCCGTGAGCCGATCCTTTACGCTCCATCGACCATTCAACATCATAATTAATCCCAGCCTCAGTGAAAGCCACTCCGACTCTACATCTTTTCGCTCGAGAGTTGATAAGGTTCTCCTTCTTCCCCCGGTTACTATAATCATTAAACAACGCGAAACTTATCGCGTCCAGAATCGAAGTCTTGCCCGCACCGTTAGGACCCACAACCACGTTGATGCCGTAGCCTAAGTCAATAACTGTGTTCTTATGCGAAATAAAATTCTCAAGCTTGACCCTGTTAAGAATCATGCCTTCTTCACTTTCTGAAAATACTCATCAGCAACTTTCTTGGCTTCATCAGCGTCTCCGTACCTCAGAAACTTCAACATCTCCGCCGCAAGACCTGCTACGTTTTCATCTTTGAAATAGTCTCGAATGACCTGATTCACGTAGAAAGAACCAGGCTTCAACTCCGGAAGCCTCAACTCAGCCTCCTCAACAACCTCCTGCCTAAAAGCCAAAGTCTTGCCAGCCAAAGCATCTGTCAAAGCATGATGAACACTCTGCCTGTCGACGCCTTTACCCTCAACACGCACGTGCACGATAGGCAACTTCGCTAGGCTCTCAACACGCTTAACCAAATCTCCAAGCTCCTTCTCCAAATGTGCACAGCTCAATGTTGCCTGGATTTGCGGCCTAACACATTCAAGGTTAACATCCCTCACGTCAACGTCGTCGCCCTCAAGATCTACGATAAAGAAGCCTTTCCCAAGCTTCTTCCAACCACCGATCTCATCTTTTCTAATAATCTCTGAAGAACCAGGATAGGCCAGCTCGCCGTCGCCGAACGAAGCCTTAATCCGAGTATGAAGATGCCCCATCGCACAATAATCAAAATTCTTCGGCACCTCATCCAAACCGAGCTCAAACGCCCCCTCAAACGGCAAAAACCTGTCAATGCCCTCATGCAACACGAGAACGCCAAGCTTATCATCTAACCTGAGAGCCCCAAGCTTCTTCAACTCCTCCACAAGCACCACATGATACGTACGACTCAAGTTAGACAGGCCTGCAACCAACACGTCTTGACCGCCCACCTTCACAGACTGGTGTTCGGCATTTCCGCTGACACCGAGAATCTGGATCTGATCCTCAAAGAGCACATGCGGCGCGAGACCGCGACTCTTGGGCCTATCATGATCGCCCAACACCGCGAAAATCTTGGCTTTTCCATCAAGTTTCGTCAAGAACTTCTTGAAGGCACGATAGGCCTGCGGTGTGGGCCGAGGCGAATCAAAAAGGTCCCCACTGTGAATCACGATGTCAGCATGCTCTTCCAGAATCTTCTCGCCTATCTCTTCTAGCGAGTCGTAGATGTCCTTCTCTCTCTCATCGAGGTTATACTGCTTGTACCCCAGATGAGTGTCCGCCAGGTGGGCGATTCTAACCATGCTAGTGTTTCTCCTCAGAGCCTAGAAACCCTTTCAGATCATCCCTCAAACGTTGGCTTTCCTTGTCCGGTGATTCTTCCTTGGCTTTCTCATTTGCTATCTTCATTTTTCCGACTATGTCTATGTCGCTGCCGCCTTCCCGCGTTCTCCGCTTCTTCACTCTCACCATCACCGGCGCCCTGGTCATCTCACCCACAATCACAGCTTCGCCCGTGTTAAGCCCAGGCAAGTCCTCAAGCAGAGTCTGCCCAAGCCGTTCAGAGCTCTCGGCGATGGCCCGTTGATCCTCAGGATTAGTCATCCTCATGATAATCTGACTGTTACACTGGCTCAAAGCATCAGGATGAATCTTAGAAGGCCGCTGGGTAATCACGATCAGAAAGACGCCGAATTTGCGACCTTCAGCCGCAATCTTTTTTATGATGGGGCCTGAGTCAGTGCGTCCCTCAATAGGAATAAAACGGTGAGCCTCCTCCACGAAAACGAAAACAGGATACTCAAACTCGCTGCTCGAAACCTTATCGTAAATGTCTGACAAGATCCTGTAGGTAATGTAGTCTGAAACCTCATCGCTCAGCCCGGAGAGGTCAACAACAGAGAGATGCTTAGGCCTCAGCATCTTGTCTATTGCTGTTGATCCACCGGTGAAAACCTTCATTCGGGCTATTCTCTTAATGTACTTCTGAGCCGACTTAGCCCCTGCGATCGTGTTGGCTGTCACGCCAGGCTTGTCTTTCCAACTGTCAGCGTCTCCCAGCTTTTCCAACAAATCCTCAGGCTGAAAAACGGTCTTCTCAGCCTTCAAGTATTCAATCGCCTTTTCCACGCCGCTGATGATGTTAGTGTAGCTCTTGCCTATTCCCGAGATCAAACGGATTTCATCAAGATCCAAGTCTGAAAAACAAATCTCGTAAGGCTCAACCCTTCCAACTTCCTCGGAAGAATATCTTCCTGTGCTCGATGGGTTCCTGAAAACTGTTATCCGGTCAGAAAGCTCATATCTCCTGCCGGCGATGTCTCGTCCGAGGAACACGTAGTCGGCATGTGGATCCAACATTACCAATGTCCCGCCTTTCGCAAGAAGTTCATCAGCAAGTATGCCCGCGAGATACGTTTTCCCAGAACCAGTCTGCGCAATAAGTGCCAAGTGCCTCCTGAAACCTTTGATCGACAATGCCACGGGAACTTCGCCGCGAGTGATCAAGCTGCCAACTGGAATTGCTTCTTCCTGAGTGTACGAATAGAACTTCTCAAGCAGCTCTGTCGGCGCAACGTAGACGGGCTTGCCAGGCATGACTGCTTTTCTGGGCAGTTGCAGTTCACCGGTTTCAGTCAGGAATCCGAGAACTCGGGCTTTGCCCCAAACTTTGCTGTCTGCCAAGCCAGATTCAACGATCTTCTTGATGATGTCAAAATCCAACTCTTTCGTCAAAGCCTGGCTAGCGGAGATGACCCTTTCAATCTGCGCGACTACTTGAACCTGCTTTGGCTTGCCATCCACTTCCTCCTCGGAATAGGCCATCAGATACTCCCATCGAGAGGGCATATCATCAGGCTTCGACGAAAAATAAAACTCGTTAGAACTAGCCTCACCGACTATGACGCCGACTTGCTTAAGGGAACCTGACACGCCTATAACTCCTCCCACGAATTATCTTACTCCCAAACAGCTTCTCCATATACGGAAAGTACAAATCATCCACTACTCGCCTCTTTAACTTAACTTTTCCATCCACGTTCCTAAGCCACAGATTATACGCGTCCAGTCCACAATAGCCGTTTATCATGATTCTCAACAAAGCCTGAAGATCAACATCGATCGGCTTGGGCCAACCCGTTTTTGATAGGGGCTGCTCCCAACAGGGTACATCAATTCTCATCGGCGAGTCTCTTATGTCCAACAGTAGATAGAAAGAAACAAAGCTTGGAAAACCCGGAATGCCTGAAACTACTTCGCTGGCCCAGTCGACGAATTCCTTGCCCTTTTCTCTTGTGGCGATCGGAAAATTGCCCACAGTATACTTCTTCGGATTCGAAGCTATGGATCGTATTCTTCGCGCCGCGTTCGCTGACGGCCCAAGCAACAACGGGTGAGTGTAACCTTTCTTTCCAGCAAAGCTCATAACTATCTGATAGTCCGGCCGAGACGACACCAGCTCCGCAAAAATCAGGTCGATCGATTCCAGTTTAGACCCGTGCTTTGCCTTGAGCCTCTTGAACTTGCTGAAGGCAGTTTTTTCTTTCTCCAGCATCTCCAGAAAAATGTCTCTAAGCTTCTGCTTATCTCCCTCCTCGATGTCCAATTGCTCGAGTTCTTCATTAAAAATAAGCTTGAGCAAGTAGTCACGGTAGAATGTGGCTCTGCTTTCTTTGCTGATTCCGGCTATGAGAACACCTTTGTTTTTGCAGATTTCGAGCAGTTCTGTGTAGGTTTTGAAGTAGTCGAGCACAGTTGTTCGATCTTCCTCGATTCTTGTCTCAACCGGAACATGCATTGCCCTTCCATAAAGCGAACCGTCGATCAGAATCGTGCTGCATTCAAAACCGTTCTTTAAAGCGTCGATGGCTGCTTGAAATTCAATCATCTCCATCTTCGTACCAATGTAATAATGCGCTTCAAGAAGACCCGATTTCGTGAAGAAGACGTTTGTTTCCAGTCTTTTCTGCTCCTTGTCTTTACAGACTGCAAGAGACCGGATCACGTAGAAGATGCCGCCCGTGGACAACGGGTTCAGATACACGCTTGAATCAACAGCAGTGACGTTAAGATCGCCAACGTCTGAAGCAAATTGCCCAACATTTTCCAAGGGCATCCATAATGGTTCAAAATGCTTCCTAAACCTGTCCTCCAGAGGATTCGGCTTGCCTCTCAAAATCCTCTCTTTCATAGCTTCTTTCTTGCCGCCTACTGATGAGGCGAACTCCTCAAGAAAATCCGGCATCAGATTCCCTTTTCTCGTCCGATACTGAAGTCACATCACACTATTTAAGGGAAATCGAAATTCAACCGGCGCCCTTGGTCAGAGAAGGACGAGGTCAGGATAGATTCATAGTTTTAAATGGCCACTTCAAAAACCTGTATTCATGTCTGGACCGCTTGACACAATACGTTCCATGTACAATGCATTACGTCTTGATATGTTTCAAATCGATGATACAGTCTTTAGAAACGGCGCACGCTATGGGCGGAGGTTGTTTGCCAAGGTTTCCGCGTATTTCTTCGCTTTCTCCAGTTCTCTCTCCTTCAGATGAATATCCTTTCCCTCAACGTAAGTAACCAAGGGTGGCATGACTATTTTGAAGCCGAGTTTTTCGAGCTTCTTCTCTATACCCTTTGCCGCGTTTCCACTGAGCGGTATCTGGAGCTGCGTGTCAAATGCCGCAGCAAGTTTTCCAGAAAACTCGTCCTTGCCAAACCTGTCTAGAAACTGCATAATAGGCCCCGTTGCCTTATGCCACTGCGTAGGCGACCCAGCTAAGGCGCAATCATAATACTTCACACTTGTAGGGTCAACATCTTTAACATACAAACAGTCAACATCAAACCCTTTTTCTCTGAGAACCTCACTCAAGGCATTCGCAACTTTCTCCGTGTTTCTGTTCACGGAACCCGTGTCGTAAGCAATCAGGATCTTCAAGAAATTCCTCTCAGCTTTCAGTGAGACACGAAGCTTTTGAACTTTTCGAAAGCACGCGCCTAGAAGGCAACTGAACTAGCAAGCTTTGGACAACACCGCTATTGTCCTTCAGCGTTAACCCCAAGTGTGAATAAGACCGACACGAACGCCGAAAAACCTACCTAGGAGGGGGGGGTATCAACTGTTCGCGTGATTTCAACCCAACAGTTGGGTAGCTCTAGGCCTGCCATCAGCAAACACGAGATATCATGCTGGAAACCCATCGAGAACGCAAAAACCGACCTAGGAGGGGAGGTGCGTTTTTGGCGTGTTTTCAACTCTAAACCGCAGGTCGTCCGCTCTAGCCTCGGTAGAAGTTTCTTGAGGGTTTCACTTTATTGCCGGTTTTGATGAAAGTGCCCTGCTCAAGTTCTTCGAAGGCTTTTTCCAACTCTCCTCGAGTGTTCATAACGATCGGTCCTCCCCATGCAACGGGCTCATTCAACGGTTTCCCTGCTGCGAACAGGAAGCGGAGGCCACCTTTTGTTTCGATCCTCACGCTGTCACCTTCACCGAACAAGACGCAATGCTGCTGTTCGATCAACGTACCATCAGAGTAGCCCGACCCTTCAACAGCGTAGACAAACACTCTGCAAGCCTGTTCCATCATATGCTCGAATGCTTTTCCAGCAGCCAACTTTACATCGAAATATTCCACGGCGACCACAAGATCCTTCACCGGCCCCTGCGTGCCGTCAACAGTTCCAGCTATCGCCTTGACCTCGGCACCATCCATCCTCACGCTGGGAATCTGATCCTTCGTGATCCCACGATATCTCGGAGCGATCATCTTCGCCCTTGCGGGAAGATTCACCCAAAGCTGAAAACCCTGCATCAACCCATCATACCGCTCAGGCATCTCCTGATGAATTACACCCGACCCAGCAGTCATCCATTGAACATCCCCCGAGTTAATCACTCCACTATTGCCCATACTGTCACCATGCTCAACTTCACCAGCCAACATGTACGTAACCGTCTCAATACCCCTGTGCGGATGCCACGGAAACCCCAAGACATAATCTTCAGGATTATCCGAACCGAAATGATCCAGCAACAGAAACGGATCAAACAAAGGAACCTCATTAAACCCAAAAACCCGCTTGAGCCTGACACCTGCACCCTCTATCGTCGGCCTGCTCTTCAAAACCCGAACTATCTTCCTTCTCACCGTAAAACCCCGAACTGCTATCCTACCCTATTCTCGAACTGCCTTTTAGAGCTTCAGTTACCGACCATTTCCCTTGCATCTTCGTTCCGCGATACGTGTCGAAATCAGTGCCGCTCGAATTCTCCCATTTACAACGTCCACAATGGATAAGCTCTGACCTGGCTTTCCAAGAGTACAAGCGACAAAGTAGCTTCCACGATCAAACATGTCACTGCAGTGACGCTGCAGTCACAAAACGTATTATAAGGAAAACGCAAGACCATATGCAGACACGCAAATGGGCTTCAAAGAGGCGGTTCCTCAGCAGCAGCCTACACACGAGTATCCTCCAAAGAGCAAGTGGCCCTACGCTGTCCTTTCGGCGATCCTTATCATTTTCATACTGATCGTCTCTCTGGTTTTCGTCTTTCCGTTTCTGGCGAATCTGTCGAGAGAACAGCTGATAAGCAGTGACTGGTCGGGTTATTCTGTTGCTTCGAACATGGTCAACCCGCAACCTAGCGTGACAAGCGTCAACGGGTCTTGGGCTGTCCCCACAGTCAAGATTTCAGCGACAGATTCTTACAGCGCAATATGGATCGGCATAGGCGGCCAGTTTGACGACTCTCTGATCCAAGTCGGAACCGAACAGGATTCAAGGAAAGGACGAGCAGCTTATTCCGCGTGGTACGAGCTGTTACCCGCTAACCCCATAACCATCGATTCAATAAACGTGTCACAAGGAGACCAAATCGAAGCCTCAATATTCCTCTTGGACACGAACACTACCGCATGGTCCATGAAAATACAGGACATCACGAATGGTCAATCGTTCCAGAAAACCGTGATCTACGCATCCTCTATGCTCTCCGCTGAATGGATCGTCGAACGACCCTCAGTAGGCGCCCGCCTCAGCACCTTGGCAGATTTCGGTCAAGTAGAATTCACACGATGCACGGAAACGGTGGACGGCAAAGATGGAAACATAAGCACTTTTCCTCACGCCCAATTGACGATGGTAAACCGCCAGAACGCGGACCTAGCGCATGTTTCAAGCCTCACCTCAGGAGGCTCATCCTTCACAGTTACCTATGTGCCCTGACGCATTCGGAAAGCATTAGCGCGCGAGTCAGTATCACACGACAAGAAGATCCCCATGCATCCAGGCTTCTATGCTTCCATTTTTTTTCAGGGAGAAGCTCCGCAATCGATCACGCATAAGCATGGTCAAGAGCCGACTGGTCATGTCGCAGGCATGGCTACTGTCGGGGCACGCTTGAAGCCATTCTCTTCCGCATTCTAGACATATAGTAAATCTGCATTACCGATATGACTAGCCAAACAACTATGAAGAGGAGCGATACAACTCTTAACTCCAAACTCTGAACGAGGAAACTTGCAAGAAAGAAAGCCAGGAAAAGAACGACCGTAATCATCTGAATTATTCTCAACCTGAACATTCTTTCTGGGAGCGCAACCGGTGCCTACTGCAGAGTGCATTTCTTCTCTTTGCTTCAGCCTTTCCTCTGAAAGATAATACTTACCGTTCACTTCGACAAAAATGTTTAAGCGACCCAAACGCCTCTTCATCGCAACATCAAATCTCGGAGGAAGACTCAACTCTTCAGCAGTCAATGCTTTATCAGGACTAACAGCTCCCTTCTGACGAAACTTCTCAACTATTTCATAGAACCATTTCTGAATCTCTTCACGCCTATCAAACATACGCGTACGCTCATCTGCAAATACCTGAGGGACCAGTATTTAGGCCAGTCAATGCAGCCGCCGAGGACTATCCATTAGGAGTCTCGTAGTTTATAATCGAGAATACTTCGTATTTGTCTCCAAGGGCTTCTCTTCCATGAAGATACCCCAATTCTATCAAGAAAACCATACCGACGATTTCTCCGCCTAGTTTCTCAACCAACTCAGCATTGGCCTTGATCGTGCCGCCTGTCGCCAACAAATCATCAACGAGCAGAACCTTCTGACCAGGCTCGATCGAATCTTCATGAACCTCAATCGTGTCAGACTCGTATTCTTTCCGGTAAGTGAGGCTGGCCGTCTTAGAAGGCAGTTTTCCTTTCTTCCTAATAGGGACAAACCCGAGTCCAAGCTCGTAAGCCAGCGCTGCACCCAGTATGAAACCTCTGGCTTCACTCGAAACTATGACGTCTGCGCCCTTGTCTCGACCGTGTTCAGCCATCTGTTTGATGCATTCTTTGAATGCATACTTGTCCTTGAGGAGTTGAGTTATGTCCCAAAAAACTACGCCCTTGAATTCTGGTATCCGCCTGATTTTCGCCTTGAGGTCCACTTTTTCATCCTCCATTAGCCCCTATCTTTCAGACTAGTGCTTTCTTCAATGCGTTTTTGCACTCGCATCTCCTTTCTTTCCGTATGTTTGGAATTGCTTTAGCTATTATGTTCTTGACTTTCTCCACGTTCGCCTTCATGGTTTTCAAGACTATATCAACGCTGACTTGCTCGTCTTTCCACACATCGTAATCAGTAACAGTCGCAATCGAACAGTAGCATATTTCAGCTTCTCGGGCGAGAACACATTCTGGAACAAGAGTCATGCCTACGACATCTGCTTCCCACATCCTAAACAGTTTGGATTCTGCTTTTGTTGAGAATCTTGGCCCCTCTATGCAAACATAGGTGCCAGTATCGTGAGCACTAACGTTCAGGGTGCTAGCTGCTTCTATCAGAGTTCGCCTTAGCTCCGGACACATGGGCTCAGCCACCGATACGTGACATACCTGCTTTCCAGTGTAGAATGACTGCTCTCGCCTAGTTGTTCTATCTATGAACTGGTCGACGAAGACCACATCTCCAGGCTTGAATTTTTCCCTCAGAGAACCAACAGTAGACGGCGCAAGTATCCTCTGAACACCCAGTTTCTTCAAAGCAAATATGTTCGCCCTCGAATTCACATCAGTCGGCCTAATCGTATGCTTTCGCGAATGCCTCGGCAGAAATGCTACACGCCTACCTTCCAATTCTCCTATAGCAATCGCATCAGAAGGCGCACCATATGGCGTGCGCACCTTCACCTCCTCCACATGCCTGAGGAGTTTCGGATCGTAGAGGCCCGTTCCACCGATGATTCCGATCTCCGCCCGCATGAGAATCTACTCTCAGTTCTCGATTTATAAAAATGCCGACCGCAACACTGAGAACCTCTAATGAAGGACGCGCCTCGCATCGTTCGTCTTTAGCCTTGAGGCAAAAAAGGAACCTTAAAAAACAAAAAGAGCCAGGACGGCTGGGTCTACTGGACAGAATGATTACAGCGCGCCAGTTTTCCACTCAACTCCTGCAAACCGTGAACTACATGGTCTCCTGAGTGTTGACCGGTCCTGTCAAGGTAGAAAGCAGTTATGCCAAGGTCGTTCGGCACCTCAAAATCAAAACACTCATCATCACCCACGTGAACCATTTCGTCAGGCGAGACACCGCAGAGGCTGCACACCTTCCGGTAGAGGCTAACCGTTTTCTTGACGAGTCCAAAATCAGAGGTTGAAGAAAAAACACGCTCGAAATAGTGCCCGATCCCTGTCTTCTCAAGTTCTAAATCAGCAAATTCCCTACGGGCATTCGAAACTATGATCAGTCTAAGGCCTCTGATCCTAAACTCCTGCAGAACTTCAATCACATCTGGATAAACCCTGATCTTGTTCTGATAAACATTCAGAACCTCTTCGGGTGAAGCGTTCAAGCCCAGCTTAGCCATCCAATAGCCCAGACTATACCATTCAAGCCTCTCCCTGCCTACCTTGCCATACTCACCAGTCACAAAGTTCTTCGCATCCTCAAACGAGAGGCCATTCTTGAGGGCATACAACCGAGGAATCCCTTCCAACCAAACAGAATTCACGAAAGAAATATCAGTAACAGTCCCATCCAAATCAAAAGACACAACTTTTGCCCTGCCCACTCGTCGCTCCACCCGTAGCTTCTGCTCCATAGACGTAGGTTCTGACTATTTGACCGTTTAGTGAGCCGTAGCGCAGTAAACAAGCCTAGAAGAAACCGCCAAGGCCACGACTTAGAATGCTGCATGTTCGTTTCGCCTTACGGCGAAACATGATGCGCTCAAGGCTCAGGATTACACAGGCTCACGCCAGCAACTATCAGTCTTTAGATAGTATGCTCATACAAATCAAGGCGCCAAAAGTATATGTTACCTCTGTTCTTCCTCATAATATATTACAGAAAATCAATCATCAATGTCGCTTTCGTGAAGGTCAGCTTCAAAAGAGGCTAAACGATCATCTTCTTCTTCACGTTCAATCTCTTCAAGCATGGCTTTCATGAGCCTTCTCATCTTTCGCTGTTCCATTCGCTTTAACATTTCCCCGCGGGTTGTGTATCGTGACTGCGAGTTTGTCCCCGAAACTCCGTCGAACCATTCCCCTCCCAGATCAAGTTTTTGTTCTGCAAGCAGAACCCTTGAATCGGCACTCTCACGCACCGTCTTCTCATGATAATCATCAGCGGTCTTTATACCCCTAAGAACACCATGCTCATCGTAGACCTCGATCGTTCTGAAGCTCAGCTTTGGCCGTATGATGTGAAACGAAGTCTCAAAGCCACAGCTTGGACAATAGAACCTTATGTTCTCAAACTTCTTATCATGCCTGAGCCTAAAGCTTTTCTCCGTACAGCGTGGGCAACCGAAGTTTGCACACTGAGCCAATGCGGGATTGTTGACGCTTGCCCATCTCAGATATCGCGCCTCAGGCGATGTGTCCGCCTCGATGCTCTTGAATTCAATCCAAACATGTTTCCGACTTCTGCCACGTTTGCGCACACCCACTAGTTTTCACCCGCTCACGCTGTCTTGTCTACAGTATATACGCTCAAGCACGTATCAATCTAGCGATGCCAAACCCCAAATCCACCATAACTTATAACGTATTTTTCGTGTAGCGCGTTCTGATTTGGGAATAAAATGCACTTTGGACTAGTTGCCGCGTCGCGCTTTGTTCCAAGCAATGCTATTTGCCCAGACCATGGATCCCAAGGGTTTTCAACTCGCGCCGCTTTTTTGGGGTGGGGTGGATTGTTAGAGGCTGAGCATTCGAAGATGGGGCGTCATCACTCTGATCCTCTTCTGGCCACGCCGAAAAGGTCTGGTACCCCTTATTACAGTGGGATCATGCGCTCCTTGGTCTTTTGATAGAGAAACCAGCACAGAAAGTAAGTCAGCCCAATGATTGCTGGTCCACCTAATAGATAAAGAGGCCAAAATGTTGCGAGCAAGTTGTTCGACAGGTGCAGAGCCACGGCGGTCAGATAGAAAGAACCGGGTCTTTTCTTCGCAATTCCGAAAGCAACGATCGAAGTTGTTGATGCATGAAAGAAGACTCCAGGTAGTCGTAGCAAAATCGGGACTTGCTGGAAAACTACGTATTCTACCATTTCCACGATGCCAAAACCCATACCCACCAGGAACCCCAACGTAAAAATCGATCTTTCAGTCTCAGCATGACGATAGAACAATGGGTAAGCCTTGGAAAACTCTTCGATGAGAGGAGCAAGAAGCACTGTTACGAGGGTTGCGGCCAACGTTTTAGGTATCAATGAAAGCACGAGGTCAGGAAAAGCGTAGATGAACGAGGTCAGAGGAATGCTTACTATCACACCGGAAAGCAGAAAGAAAAGCTTCTCTTGAATCTTGGGTCTGTGGATCGGAATAGTCACACTGGCTTGTCTTACCATTGACTGGGACTCCAAGCCTACCTTTCAGACTAGATAAATAAAAGATCTGTGCCCTGAAGCGGCAAGCCACGAAGACGATTTTTTTAAAGCACGTGTCAAAGCCTCAAGCGTCTTTTTTGTAGTTTCTTGGTTAAGTTTATCTACTAAAGAATCGCGTAAGGAGGAATGTTGAGTTTTAGCTTGGAAGCATGAGGACTGTTGGATTCTCGTCAGCCAGAATTGCTGCCGATGGCTCGCCTAGTTCTTTGATGCGATTCTCGACGGTTCTGCAAAGACTTATTCTGACGTCATCGCTGCTTGAACGAGGGATTCCTTCCAATTTTTCGGCAAGTTTAGAGTCGCCGAGGGTTTTCCCGATCCAATTTTCAAAGTCTCTTCTCTGAAGATGGAACAAGAGGCTCTCTGACTTGACAGATTTCACCTTCTCGAGGAAGTCCGGGAGGTTTCTAGCAATTTGGCCTGCCGGTTTTCCAATGGCTTCGTAGAAGTAGAAGGCTTCTTGATCTCCTACGGTTCTTAGGATTTTCACTGCTCCCATATCAACTTTTGGATTCTGTCTTTTTTCCTCTTTCGTTCTCTTGCTTCTGGGTGGTGTGGTTCTCTTCATTAGGTTCACCATTGAGGCGACTTTAACGTGCATCGTGAGACTTAATAAATGTTTCTTCTGATCTGTAGAACTCCTAGACACTGTAATAGGAGCAACAAGAAGCCGCGTGCGTCAACTGTGCCGACGACTTTCATCGCAGAATCTGCCCTCAGACTATTTTCGCTGCTTCTTCAGAGCCTTATCAACGTTTCCCAATTCGAGTCTCTTGAGGGTCTCCGACTTCGGTACTCCGTTCTCGTCCCAGCCAGCTTGCTCGTAGTATTTCTGCACGCTCTCTCTTACGCTGGTTCGATCAGCGGCTTTCCCTTTATATGGGCCGGAGGGCAACGGTTCGTAGAACCTGCTCGGGTTATCGTCATGGATTTTCGGGTTCCACTTCAGATCTGGCCCTCCTATAAGCAACAGGGCCCTTTGTATCTGTAGCGTCTTCAGTCCGCCGCTTCTTGCCCAGTCTTCACGCGTCAGGTTTAGGCCTGTGACTGCATGGTAAAAGTCAAACTTCAAATTCCTGCGTAACGACCAGCCGCCGCTGAAATTACAGATGACCGCTGAATCGTTGAACGCTTCCCACACTTCGCTTTCAGGGCCGTCAATGGGCAGGCCAGTCATCGATGTGTGATCGCCGCATTGAACCGAACACGCATACCCTATTTCGGTCGAAAAGTCTTTGCCGCTGCGGATGCCATGAGCACCGATTCCGATGCCTTTGCTCTGGACAGCATACTGCAGCACGTCTTTGTCCTTCATCTTCCCTATCTTCAACGCTGCTCGGTATGTGCCCTCAGCGAGCAGGTCGCCGATGCCTTCTCTGAGAGCAATTTTCTTTGCCATATGGGCAAAAGCTTCAGCGTCTCCCCATTTCAGTTCTATGCCGTCCAAATCCTTCTTGGTTAGGATGCCTCTCTGGAACAATTCTGCGGCAAAACCCAGCACGTTGCCGGTCTGAATGCCGCATAGACCTAGATCATCGATTAATGAGGCCATGAACACGTCTTCCTCGGGAGTAAACAGCCCCAAGTTAGGGCCGAGATACGCCTGCAATTCATAATCTGGGTTGTCAGTTATCGCCCCTTTGAACTTGCCAGACTTGACATACGCGATCTTCATGCAGTTTGTGGGACAGCCGAAGTCACTCCAGGCCTGCTTCACCCAGAGTCTGTTCTCAAACTGGTCAACACCGTAGCTTTTTTCGTCGTGCCACTCTTCTTGCCAATTCCTGACCGGCTCAGAGCTAGTGTTCGCGGCAAACGTGTAGCCGCCACCGCCTGTTCCCCATCGTCTCCACAATGGATTATCATAAGAGCTCTTGGCGACGATGTTGATCAAACGCTTGACTTTTCCGAGGTCAGCAACTTCTGGCAACGGTCCGGTGCCCTTGACGGCAATTGCCTTGAGTTTTTTCGAACCCATGACTGCTCCGTACCCGCCGTAGCCTGCTGCATGCGTCCACTTGGCCGTGACCACTGCGGTTCGAACTTTGTTCTCGCCTGCGGGTCCAATGTACACTTTTGCAGGTTCTTTCCATTCACCGTAATGGGGGTAACGCTCGTTCAGCAGTCGTCTGCACTCCTTGTTGAGCAGCGTGTTCGTTTCTTTGCAGTCCTTCCCCCAGATGCTGCCTGCGTCTCTGATCTCAATGTCCGAGTCTTTGATGAACACGTAGACGGGCTTCTCAGCTTGGCCTGTGACGATTACTCCATCATAGCCCGCGCAGCGTAAATCGACTCCGAACTCGCCGCCGACGGTTGAGCCTACGACTCCGTTACTCTGTGGAGACTTGCCTGAGACGCAGACTCTGCCACCCGGGTAAAATCCTGTGAGCGGTCCGGGCAGAAAAAGCAGGACGTTGTCGGGGCCCAGGGGGTCCACCTGCTCCCATTTGTCGATCAGTCTGTCGCAGAGGATTTTTGCTGCAAGTGCCCTGCCTCCGATGTAGTCCTTCAGCCATTTATCGTCGAGTTTGACGTCTTTGAAGGTGCCTTCCGTGAGATTGATCTCTAAGAATTTTCCTGCGTAGCCCAGTATCATATGAACTCTTCCGCTTTTTCTCCGTATAGTTTGGTGGCAAGGTTTCTAGTCTGCTCTTCAGGCTTGCGGGCGTAAAGCTTGTATGGGTGTTCTCTTCTCGTGACGGTTTTTAACGCGTTCCATTCGCCTTCTTGGCATACTTTCACGCATTGTGGGTTGCCGTTGCACAGGTCGCAGATCACTATTTTGTTCTCTGCAGGGTGCATGTGTGGGATCCTTCCGGGGCAGGCTTCTATGCATTTTCCGCAGCCAGTGCACTTCTTGTCGTTGACCAAGACGGCGCTGGTCTTCTTGCTCACGGATAAGGCCTTGAAAGGACAGGCCTCAACGCATGGATAGTCATCGCATTGGGCGCACAGATGTGGGAAATCTGCGCCTGGAACCAGCATGAAGATCCTTACTCGTGAGGCTTCGGGCCAGATCCTGTTCTCATGATAGAGCGAACAGGCAATCTCACATTTGCGGCATCCGCTGCATCTCGCCAAGTCTCGTGCTATCCAAATAGGCTCCTTGTTCGTTGCCAAATAAACTAGCCTTCCGTAAAAGTCTGGAGAAGATGTCTTGGATTCTGCCTCGATTTAAACGTGACGTTTTTCTATGACCAAAACTCATGTTGTCGCCTGCGGTGCTGATTCACGGTCGCGACAAAAGTGAAGTATAGATTTTTTGGGTTGAACTGCGTTTTTGGGCTGAAAACACGCCATAAACGCACCTCCCCCCTCCTAGGTCGGTTTTTTCGGGTCTCCGGCCTGAGCGCGCGCTATTGTCAATGCAGTGACTAGAGAAAGCGAAAAGGCCTGAGGGTTATCATGTTTGTGGTTTTGTCTTCCGTTTTCTCGTTGCCATGTATGCTAATGCAACTGCGAGAATCGCTGTGATCGCTATGAAGACGTATAGTGTGTTCTTGACGTTGGCTAGTTCGTTTTGTGTTGTCTGCTGGTAGTCTCTGCGCGCGCGCTTAAAGGCCTTCTTAGCAGTAGCATATTGTCCTGCCGTTCCCGCCGCTTCAACAGGCTTCGGACAGAAACTTGGCGCCCGCTAACGATCGATTCTGTTGCAGCAAACGGTTTGGCTCTGAGCTTGACTATTTGGAATGGTACAACTCCGCGAAGCCAGCTTGACAGAAACATCGACTTCTATCGCGTGCTAGAGTTTGCCCTTTCTGCCACGTATTCTGGAAATGATTAACAATACCGCTGCTAATACGATGATAGCTATTGCAGCGATAATTACGTATCCTTCTATAGAGCTTATATTGAAGCCCCCCGAGGAGGAAGATGCGCCGGTCGAATCAACCTTGACTAAGTAGAAATCATTGCCGCCGGCACCAGAAGAATCGGTGTAGCCTGCCAAAGCGTATCCTCCATCACTTGTTTGAATAAGAGAATATGCGAAATCGTCGCTTGATCCGCCGTAGGTTTGGCTCCACTGCACGCCGTCGAGTGAATCGGTCTTGACGAGCCAAACATCGTAGCCCCCGGCGCCGGAAGCGTCCGTGAAGCCTCCAAGTGCGTATCCTTCATCAGTAGTATTCTGGACTAGTGCATACGCCTCGCTGTCGCCTGGTAACCCGTAGGTTTGACTCCACTGCATGCCGCCCGTTGAATTCGTCTTAACAAGCCAGAAGTTATAGACGCCGACGCTCGAAGAGCTTGTATAGCCTGCCAAAGCGTAACTGCCATCACCTGTTTGGATTAGTGAATATGCTTCGTCGTCGCCTATTCCGCCATAAGTCATGTTCCATTGCATGTTGCCCGCCGCATCCGTCTTAACTAAGTAGAAGTCATTGCCGCCATTACCAGAAGAATCGGTGTAACCAGCCAACGCATATCCCCCATCACTCGTTTGGATTACTGAGTAGGCCTGATTGTCCCCTGCCGTTCCATATGCCCTACTCCAATTCAATTTACCTGCAGAATCTGTCTTGACCAAGTAGAAATCATAGCCGCCACCGCCAAAGGAGTCCGTCCACCCTGCTAATGCGTATCCGCCGTCACTCGTTTGGATTAGCGAACGTGCCTCATCGTCGCCTGCGCCCCCATACGTTTTACTCCATTGCATGTTGCCGGCCGAATCTGTCTTGACCAAGTAGAAATCGTAATAGCCAGCGCCAGAAGAACTTGTGTAACCTGCCAAAGCGTATCCTCCATCACTTGTTTGAATAACAGAATATGCTTCGTCGTCGCCTGATCCGCCGTAAGTCTGACTCCAATTCATGTTACCTGCAGAATCTGTTTTGACCAAGTAGAAATCAAAGCCTCCCGAACCAGAAGAATCCGTGAAACCTGCCAATGCATAGCCGCCATCTTTAGTCTGAATAACAGAATATGCTTCGTCGTCGCCTGATCCGCCGTAAGTCTGGCTCCAGTCCCTATGTAACATTGCAGCAGATGCTGAACCTGAATTGGAGGATTGAACAGTCACGCTTGCTTTTCCAATTGACACGTCGGCAATCAAGTTTAAACTCATCAAAAGTAATGCGATCATTATCAAAGTCTTTCCGGCTTTCATTATCATCATCCTTCCTTCACATCATTACTTGCAAATGGAGGAACGTATACTTCGCATACTCAGACGACAAAAAAGGGATATAAGCGTTTTTCATAATGGCTTCCAAATTAGCATGCCCCAAAACTCATGAGGTTCGAGTCCAACGGCTGTGCATGACGTTGAGAATCAGCATGGGTGTCAGGCAAGTTCTTGCAAGGCTCTTAGTCGCTTAACTATGTTGGGATGCGTCGAGAAAACCTCTTGAATCCGATCGGCCATTGTCAGCTTCTTTGACAATATCTCCTGGACCAGTTTTTGACTGTCTGCGACTGACATTGTGGACAATTCAGCAGAGTCAACGTTTGCGTGGTCGGGGTCGGTGATGAACAACGCCTTGAATGCATTCAGGTTCCTCGTTTGCTGTCTCGTCCTACCCATCCTACCCATGTTTTTGCTTGCATTAACTATTTTTGCCAGTCCAGTCGAGAGTTTCTGTGATCCCCCGTCGACGATTGATGCGCTGTTTCTGTCAGCGTAGTACTCGCGGAGCCTGCTCAGATTGAGTATAAACAGGTTCATTATAAATGAAAAAGCCATAAAGACCACGCCCAGCGCTGCACCGCTGCCTTGATTCTTTTGATTTCCTCCAAACATGCCCGAGAGCATGAGGGAAAAACCTATGTAGTAGGCAACGGCGGGCAACAATGAAACGAACATCATTATCTGCACGTCTCTGTGTCTCAAATGTCCAAGTTCGTGTCCAATCACAGCTGCAACTTCCCCGTCATTCAAGGTTGTCAAAAGTCCGCTTGTGACGGCAATCCGGGTTCCCGCTATCGGTGAACCGTAAGCAAAAGCGTTCGGCAGTGGGATCTGCGCCAGCATTAGCCTAGGTGTGCTTATGTTGCATTTTTTGCTGAGATCGGCGACAACTTCGTGAAGTTTTGGCTGCTCAGTTGCAGACATGGCACGAACGCGGTACATCGCACCAATCATGTAGGGTGAAACAAGCCACATGACAATGTTAAACACCCCGACCAATATGCCCAAGGTTAAGAGATCGAAGGATGCTGTCAGGGTCAGAATAACCGTGAAGAACAGCGTTGATAGTCCAATTATTAGGGCAAGCGTTCCAGCCATCGACAAACGGAGCTTCCAGATATCCATCAACACACCTGCTGTTTCCTATATTCCAAGTCTTGCGTATGAAGGCTCGGTAAGATTAAAGGATTTTCCACAATTAGACCCAAATTTCTGCGCATGATGATAAGCGAGACAAAGGAAAGAGCCTAGGATCCCACCGAGCATACGTGCCGTTCCATTCCTGCTGTTGTTATGCACGGTCAGTACGATATGAGAGCTCTTCTTGACTTATGGCATGCTGCCCTCACCTTTGTGGGAATTGTAGCCCGGTCTGACACACTTAACGAAACGGGATCCTTGCTTTCGGTTCAGCTATAACTTTTCCGCAACAACAAGTTCAAGCGCCCATACGTTTTTCCGTGAGCCTCCAAAGTGAAGAGAACAACAGAAGAAAAGAAAGAAGCAGGCACGAAAAAAATAGACCAGGGGAGGTCCCCTCCGACCGTCTCTCTCTGTCCACGCATACGTCCAGCCTACTCAATTCTGCCAAGCATGGACACGGACTAAACTGTCCAAGAAACCAGGATTAAACATAAAGAAGGGGATTAAAAGGTAAAGTTTAAAATGCACTCAGTGTTAGAAGTGTTCACAATCTTTGGCTTGGATTACGAGGGAAAGTCATTTGATGAAGCTTCCACTTAAGAAGGCCACATCGTTAACGTGTTTTCTTCTCATTCTAACGTCAACTCTCATGGGTATTTCACTCTTGCCCATGGTGGGAGCATCCATGGCTGTGATTTCTTTGACCCCGAGTGCAGGGTATGTGGGCACGCAGATGCAGCTTGTGGCGAACATAACCACTGGGAATGGAACTTTCCGAGTGTTCTGGGATAGCAATGTTCTGCTCGCGAATGCAACTGCGGTTGGAAACAGCGTGAACGTTTCGCTCACGGTCCCGCCTGCGACATCAGGGAACCATACTATAACAGTTGTGGATGCTGCGACAACGGAAAATGCAACCGCAAACTTCACTGTATTGACCGCCTATTCTCTCAGCGTCTCACAAAAACCTGCTCCGGGACAGTGGCAAGAAGGCGACGATTTTGATGTTACTCTGAACATGACTGGAGGAGTGCAGGGCGAGACGGACGTTGCCAACATCACCGCCGTGGCTTCCAACAACGCAAACTATACGAGCCTGGGCAACATAACGACTTTGACTGATGGAAACGGCACTCTGACCGTGAATTATCCTGCGGGCTTTTCAAGTGGAGCCAACACCAACTTCATAGGTCAATACGCCTTCTCGTTCAACGGCACATTAGCCACGACATCTTCATCAGTCGGGTTAACAAGCTCGTCACAGTACCATCGAGACCAGGCATTAGATGTTAAGGCAGTTTATGCGCTAGGCGAAAACGTGACTTTGTTGATAAACGGGAATAATCTGAACTACTCGCAGAGTATTATTGCCGACAATGTCACGGGAATGGTTCATTACGTCAATTCGACTATCCTTTTGAATGCTTCAGCGGCTAGCATCTACACTGTCAACGTGACTTCTGTGTCTGGACCCACCCTGAAGGTTCCGCCTGATGTTCAGACCTTTATTGTTCCCGGTTTTGCCGTGAACATTACTTCGAGAAATCTTGCCGGAGAGCCCGTTCCAAACGTGCTTGTCACAGTGTTCGAGAATCTGAAATCTGTTTTCAACGGGACTAGTGATGCGAACGGCTTGACGACGCCGACGCTGGAGGTTGGAAGCTATCTTTGTAATGCCTCTTTCTCAGGCCAAGAGATTGGAAACATTACGATATTAGTCAATGAAACGAGTACCGTGTTTGATCTTCCCTGTAACCTCACTAATCTGAAAGTCGTAGTCTTAGACGAGGATGGATCGTTTATACCTGATGTGCAGCTTGATCTTGTTATGAATCAAACGTCTGTGAATCAAACGTCTACGGTCGGCATTAACTCCACGGACGTTGATGGAACATCCATTGCGAATTCTCTATTGCCCATTTTCAACAACGCTTCAATCCTCTACAGTCTGAACGCCTCGCGTTATGGCATGGTGTTTAACAGTACCCTAGATTTCCCTTTGCCAGTTGCAGCTTGGTATAACGTGACCATCATATGTCCAAAGGAGAATCTGGACCTGAACGTTACAGACGGAAGCGGGCAGCCAATTAGAAATGCTAGTGTAAATGCCATAGAGGAAGCGGGGGGGCTTCTCTATTCAAACGACACTTTAGCCGACGGGACCACGACACTCCGTGCCACTTTCGGCAGGTACCTTGTTCAAGTCTCCGTGGGGGGAATAAAACTGATCGAGACGACGATAGACTTGAACTACACAACTGTGAACGCCACAATTAACTGTAGTCTATATGGTTTGGATGTTTCAGTCAAATTGACTGCATATTTTGGGCAAGCAATTCCGAATCTAAACGTGACACTTGGATGGATTGGATACCCGAATTCAACATCGACGGTTTCTGGATCTGACGGGATTGCCTCGTTTAAGGGTATAGTGGGTGGAAATCTGACGTTGACAGTCAGCATGAAGGGACAGTCTGACCCGCTCGCCGTCACGACTGCCAACGTTTACAATTCAACGACGATCGAAATAAGACTTGACAAGTATATAATCTTGGCTGGAATGCTTGTTGATCTTGGCCAGTTTGTGACCGTGTTGGCAATCGTGCTGATTGTAATCTTTATCGTTTGTCTCGAAGTATACAGAAGGAAAAGGTCTAGACCACAGCAGAGTGAGGGCTAGAGTTAAAATTTATAGTTTGAAGGAAAAAGGTTTATATCGACTTTTACAAAAGCATATTAAGCGTGGGAGTAACATCCACTTTAGAAGAATTTTGTTAGGATAGAACTGTCAAAGGTCGTGCATACGTTGGCACAAGTGAGATCGTGTTCTCCAACATGCGAATCCTTCAAATGCGCAAAAACCGCTGTCATATGCCGCAGAGATGGCGCATGGTGCAGATGGACGGACGAAATCTGTGACATTGCAAACTGCACTTACGCCATGTGCGTCAAACGTCGATTGCTGCCCAAGGGAACGTGCGGGGAGACCATAAAGAGAAAAACCGTTGAAAAACCACCAGAAGAAGTAATCGGTCCGACGGTAAAGCTCAAGGGAAGGGCTTTACGCAAGGTAGGCGAGAAAGAAATCTTCTGACATTCCTGTGCTGTTGTGAAGGTCGGAAGCTCATCTTCCGAAGTGACGAACAATCTGGCGAGGCCCTTCTATTTGGCTGAGATACGTTTGACGACGGGCGGCCTCACTTTCCTCAGTATTCGGTAGCCACAGATAATGCATTTTATTTCCCCACCTCGCATGTCGAGCTCTTCAGAAGGTACTTTCGCTCCACACCTCACGCATTCATAAACAATTCCAGTAGATGACTTCTCCATGCCAGTTTCCTCTTCTAGAGAGGGAAAAGGTTTTGCTTTTAAACGTTTCCTGAAATCTCTATGCGTTGCAAGTGGTCGGGTCTCCGTTGGCGAAGAATCTAAAGGCACTGCTTTCAGGAGTCCTCTCACCTGAAGAATCTGCACAAGTCTACAATTCCTATGACGTCGTGGGTGACATCGCGATCATACGGTTGACCGAAGCATCGAAGAAGCATAGTGGAGACATTGCGAAAGCGATCATGAGCATCCATCAGAACGTTAAGACAGTGCTGGCGCAGACAAGCCCTGTCCGTCAGGGTTTCAGGACTCGCGAGTTGCGGTACGTGGCTGGCGAGAATAGAACGGACACTGCTCATGTCGAATCCGGATGCATATTCTACGTTGATGTTTCGAACTGTTATTTTTCTCCAAGGCTTTCATACGAGCACATGCGGGTTGCAAGACAGGTCAGCGACGGAGAAATAGTTGTAAACATGTTTGCAGGCGTCGGTTGTTTTTCACTATTAATCGCGAAGTACTCGAATGCTTCCCGAGTGTATTCGATTGACATCAATCCGGCCGCTTTCGAATACATGCAGGAGAATATCAGAGTGAACAGGGCTTATGGAAGAGTCATTCCTGTACTCGGTGACGCTAAAGAAATCATTGAGGCAAGGTTCTGCCAAGTAGCGCAAAGGGTTCTGATGCCATTACCCGAGAAGTCTCTTGAGTATCTACCATACGCTCTGTCAGCGCTTAGAAAGCCCGGAGGTTGGATCCATTATTACGACTTTGAGCATGCGAAAAAAGTGGGAGACGCCGTTGAAAAGGTTAAACTGAAAGTGGCCAAAGAGCTCGCTGGCTTAAACGTGGCTTTTGAAACTCGCTTCGGCCGCGTGGTCAGGTCGACTGGTCCAAATTGGTTTCAAGTCGTCTTGGACATTTTCGTGAAAGGTTAGCTTGGCAAGTTTAATAAGCGATTCGCGAATACTTCTTGTCGAGGATGATCAGGTGAAGAGGAAGCTGATGGAGATACTGGCCTGCCCGATCGATAAGTATCATCCGCTTGAACTGCATGTTTTTGAGGAAAAAGAGGAGATAGTTGAGGGTCTGATTGTATGCCCAAAGTGCTCACGGTGGTATCCAATAAGAGATGAGATTCCAGAGATGCTGCCTGACGAGCTGCGGAAGGAGAATGAGGACCTTCCATTCCTGAAAAAGTGGAAAGAAAAAATCCCGGAGAACATCCTGCGCGGGGGTCAACCGTTCAGGTTGAAGAGTTTTGAAGGTCCGGCGAAAAAGAAGTCGTAACTGGCTATTCTTCTAGTTTCAACGCCTTGCCTTTTGCTGATGACTTGAGCGCCGCCTCTGCTATCTGCAGGGCTTTCAGGCCGTCCATTCCTGTTATGAATGGTTTTTCCTTGTTGGTTACGCATTTGGCAAAGTGTTGCAGTTCAAGTTTAAGAGGCTCCTGTAACGCGTATCTTGGCTGGACGGTTTCTTTCGCGTTCTCAATGGTTAATTCCTGCGTTATATAGTCAAGCTTCATTATGGCTTCGCTTCCTGTGACTATGAGTATTCTCGTCTTGTAAGGGGTCAGCCAGTTGGATTCGATGAAGGAGCTCTGACCGCCTTTGAAGGTAAGCATTATCTGAGCGTAGTCCTCGAATTTTTTGTTTCTCATGCTTCCTGTTTTCGCGTAGACAGCGACAGGGTCCTCGTTGAAGACATATCTCATGACGTCAAAATCGTGAATAGCCGTGTCCTTGACTACTCCCACGTCGCCTATTCTTTCGGGCCATTGAGAAACCCGTTTTGCAGTGGCGCAGACAGGTTCACCTAGTGTTTTGTCCTTTATCTCTTGTTTGATGCGCTGTAGTCCTGGAATGAACCGCATTAGGAAACCGACCGTTAGATGCAGACCCTCGTCTCCAGCCACCTTCAGCAGTTGTTCTGCTTGTCTGACTCTTGCGGCCATCGGTTTTTCAACTAGAACATGTTTGCCGGCCTTCAGCGCCTTCATGGCTTCTCTGGCAAGACTCGTTGACCATGTGCAAACGCTCACGGCTTCAATGTCTTTGTCCCTCAGCATCTTCTCAGTGCTCGTGTAAGGCTTTGTTCCGAACTGATTAGCCACTGTTCTGGCTCTTTCAGGATCTATGTCGCATATGGCAAGGAGCTCCGTTTCGGCGAGCTCTTTGAATACTCGAGCGTGGTTTCTTCCCCAGAAACCTGTGCCGATGACTGCCACACCCAGTTTCTTCATTTTTTCCAGACTCCTCTTCCCAGGCCACGGTATAAGAGGCCTTCTTTTTCAACCTTGTCAGGTTCCAAGACTCCTGTAAGGTCGACGATTGCCGCGGGCATTTTCATCACAGCCTTCAACTTGTTGAAGCTCAAACGTTTAAACTGATCGTGCGGCGTAATAAGCACTATACAGTTCGCGCCTTCCAACGCTTCAGTCAAGGTTTTTTTCACAGGCCGCCCAGCGTCGGCAGACTCGTTCGAGAAATAAGGATCATAAACGCTTATCTTGGCGCCCCTTGTCTCCATTATCTTAGCAAGCTTCTTAACTAACCTCTTTGGTGGGCTTTTCACGTTTGGCATCTCCGATATTCCAAGAATGGAAACCTTGGCTCTTCTGAAAGTTCTTCCACAATTTCTTAAAGCATCTCCGACTAGATTCGCTGCATGTCTGGCCGTTTCTCCATTTGCTTCTGTGGCCATCGCGACGATCCTCAGTTTCACGCTTAGGTTTTCGGCATCTTCCAGAAGCAGATACGATGTGTCCTCAGTCCTTGCGTCTGAGTGCGCGGGTGAAGACAAAGTGGCCGACTCTTGAGTTCTGAGTCCTTGCGCTTCAAAGTAGTCTACACCTGCTTTTTCGCAGAAAACGGCGAATTCGTTGGCAAGGGCACTTTTCACTTCGCGATGGGCCGCTTCGAAGAGTGCGGCTGTTTCTGCAGCACCGACGCTCAGCGTTCTTTTCAGGGTGCCTTGCGAAATTGTTTCTAGGACTGTTGAAGCAGCATTCAAGCTGGTCTTATCAGTTGCCGCGACAATCTGCTCCTGGGCGACTTCCTTTTCCGAAGCCTTCATGTTAGGGTTTCGTAAAGGGCTGTAGGCCAATCCTATCTCGGCTCCAATTCTAAACCCTGACGTATTCTCTAAGGTTTCTCGAATGAGCCCTTCGATGACGCCGACTCCGACAGTGCTCATTATGATGACTAGTGAATCTGGGCGAATGTTTGCGCCAAGGAGCTTGACAGCTTTTTCGAGGTTTGAGTAGTCAGGCTTCTTTCTTTGATCAATCTCGGGAGGCGTGTTGATTATGATAATGTTGCCCTTGGAAATTGCTGTTTTAGCATCGTCTGTTGCGATGATGTGCCCTTTTCTAACATGATTTTTCAACGTGATCTCCGTTTCATGCTGCGGCAATTGGGTCCTTCCCTTGGCTACAAGATTCACTAGGGTCTGATCACGATCGATGCATATCACGCTGTATCCTGCATCGGCGAAAAGGCATGAATATAAGAGGCTGTCTTGCTCGCAGTTGGTGATCGTTACGGTGTATTTTGCTCTCTTTTCTCTCGTGTCGACATCCTCAGGCTTCATGCGTAGGGTTGATGACATACTTGGCCTCCATGATGACGTTTGGGACAGTCTTCTAGCGTAAGCTGTCTATTATGCTCTTAAGCTTGGAACTGTATTCACGGATCAGTTTCGATGCTCCTTGCGGGGTTTTGGCTTCTGCGTACAGTCTGTATATCGGTTCTGTGCCGCTTGGTCTTATGAGAATGGCGCTTTTGTCTCCGAACCATATTTTTATGCCGTCGACGGTGCTGATGTTCATGTCTTTGAACTGTCGCGTTAGACCGCGGAGGACTTTCTCTTTGAGTTCTTCTGGACATTCAGTCTTTCCTTTCTCTAAGAAGTACTTTGGCAACGTATCAAGTAGCTTGGACAGTTTTTGCCCCGTCTTGGCCATGATGTCAAGTATCAGGGCAGTTGCCATCGATCCGTCTCTGACTGCGTTGTGAGGAGCGTAGAAGATTCCGCCGTTTTCTTCGCCGCCTAACTTGGCTTTCAACTTCTTCATTGTCTGCGAAACTGTCACGCTTCCAACTTTGGTCCACACGAGTTCCCCGCCGTAAGCGTCAGCAATGTCTTTGACTAGAGTCGATGAGCTTACGGGCGTGACGATTTTTTCGCCCTTGTTTTCTTTGAGGAAGGATTTTTCAACCAAACCGAATGTCTTATCTCCCCAGTGAATTTTGCCTCGTTCATCGACGAAGACTGAGCGGTCAGCGTCTCCGTCGAAAGCTACGCCCAAGTCTGCCGCGACGGCCTTAACAGTCAGGGCCAGTTTCTCAAGGTTTTCGGGCCTTGGTTCTGGAGGTCTTCCCGGGAATGTCCCGTCGATGTTGGCGTTTATCGTGGTGACCCTGCAGCCTAAATCGCGGAGCAGGAAGGGTGCGGCTAGGCTGCCTACGCTGTTTGCACCGTCAACGACTACATGATAGTTCCTCTTCGCTATGTTTGGCACGTTCACGTGTGTTTTTATGGCCTCTACGTATTCGTTGACTATTCCCGGCAGCTCGCGTGTCTTACCTAGCTTGTTCCACTCTGCGTATCGTGTTTTTTCGTTGAAGTAGATTTTCTCGATTTCGATTTCTTGTTCGCGAGAAATTTCTATGCCGTCTTTCCAGACGACTTTAATTCCATTGTATTCTGGCGGGTTGTGAGAGGCAGTTATTATTACCGCTCCGGCTGTTCTGTGATTCTTAACCGCATATTGCAATGCAGGCGTCGGCGCCATCCCTGCGAGGAGAACGTCGCATCCCGTGGCAACTAGGCCAGAGACAACGGCCTTTGCGAGCATCGGACTGCTGGTCCTGGCATCGTGTCCAACGATGAGTCGTGCCCGTTTGAAGAATGTTCCTATGGCGCTTCCGATTTTTATTGCGATCATAGGCGTTAATTCTGCGTTTGCTACTCCGCGGATTCCGTTTGTTCCGAATAGGCGTTTCTGGCTCAGCATGGTGCCGTAGATCTCCATTCAACAGATTGTTTCAGGGGTTAATACGCTTTGGAAAACCTGTTTGGCGGGGCAGACTGAGACTCCTTCTGCGAGTGTTACGTTGTCTCCCACTGTCACATAGTCGCCCAACATGCATCCTTTTTTGATTTTGGCTCCTTCTCCTATCGTTGTGCCTTCGCCGATCACGGCGCCCGTTATTAGACAGGAGTCTGAAATTGTGACGTCGGGAAGGATTACTGAGTCCTGTATGTGCACGTTTCTTCCCAGCGTGACTCTGCGTCCTAAAACTACGTATGGACCCACGACTGATCCCTTTCCTATTTTCACCCCTTTGTCCAGAGCCACTGGCGTCTTGATTCTCGCATTAATTCCGAATTTGCGTTTCGGCTGGGTGCCCATGGTGTCCAGCAAGATCTTGTTTATCTGCAGGTAATCTTGAGGCTTGCCGATGTCGATCCACAACCCTTCGAAGATGCATCCGAAGAGTTTTTTTTCTTCTGCAAGTCTTGGGAAAATCTCTCTTTCGATTGATACTGCTCGTCCTTTTGGTATGTAATCAAAGATTTGCGGGCTCAGAACATAGGCGCCTGCGTTTATCAGCTTTGACGGGGCTGATTCTCGGGGGGGCTTCTCAACGAACCTTATTATTCGATTGTTCTCGCCAAGTTCTGCAACTCCATACCTGCTTGGGTCCTCGACTCTGTGAAGAGCGATGGTGGCTGTTGCCTTCTTCTGTTCGTGGAGTTTCAGGATCTCGGCGTAGTCCACGTCTGCGAATATGTCGCCGTTTAGGGCTAGGAAGCAGTCTTTGCGGCCGATGTGTTTTTCTGCCTTTTTTATTGGGCCTGCGGTTCCGAGTGGTTTTCCCAGTGGGTCTCTGGAGTATTCGGTGTGTATGCCGTATTTTGGGATTCTGTGCTGTTTTATTGCGGCTTCAGTCTGATAGTTGACTGCCAGTATGGCCTCGCTGATGTTGCTTTTGGCGAGTCTTTCGAAGGTCCATTGGAGCAGGGGCTTGTTGATTATTGGAAAGAGGCTTTTAGGTCTGGTGCAGCTGATGGGTCTTAATCTTGTGCCGAAGCCTCCTGCGAGAATCAGGGCTTTCAAGGGCTTTCACCGTGTTCGAATGGGAAGCTTATATTCGGTCGGGATTAATAAAACGGTTTCGTGAAGGAGGCCGACAAGCTTTGAAGAACCTGCTTTGTGAGATGAGTTGGACGGAGGCTAAGGAGTATTTTAGCAGCAATGATATCGTGATGGTTCCTGTGGGTTCGACGGAGCAGCATGGGCCGGCTAACCCGCTTGGAACAGATTTCCTGTTGGCTGAGGCGATAGCCTTAGAAACGGCAAAGCGCACCGGAGTGCTCTGCTTGCCCTTGGTTCCTTTCGGCGTGAGCTCTCATCATAAGCAGTTTTGGGGAACAATTTTCATATCGCCTGATACGTTTAGAGAATACGTCAGAGAAGTGTGCTTGTCACTGTGCTATTATGGTGTCAGAAAGATCGTGATAGTGAATGGGCATGGGGGTAACTTGCGCGTTCTTAAGGAGCTGGCGAGGGAGCTGAGGGAAGGGGGAATTTTTGTGTCGGTTTTTCAGTGGTGGCCTGCGTCGGCCAAGCTTTTGCCGGAGCTTTTTGCGCTTGAAGAGAGGGGGCATGCGGGTGCCGAGGAGACTTCGGTGAACTTGTTCCTGCACGCATCGTTGGTGAACATGGGCAGGGCCGTGGACGCTGACTCGGTTAAGCATGAGCTGCAGGTTGAAGGGTTGACGCTTCCGCTGAGCACCGTGGACGAAACGGTCTCCGGGGTCTATGGCAGACAAACCTCGGCCTCGGCTGAAAAAGGCAGATGGGTCTTTGAGGCCGTTGTGGACGAATTGGCCAAACATGTCCGCCTGCTCAAAAAAGCCAAGATTGAGGATCTCGCTCCTAAGCCGAAAGTCTAGCAGTTAAGCTGCAGTCTCAAGCCCTAGAGAAAGTAACTGGCTGCCTGCATCTTGACGATGAAAAGCGCGAATAGTTGGCCGGTTCTCTCGTCGGTTTTCTGATGGGTCTAGGTCTTGCTATGCGTATTGAGGTTGTAGAAAATGAGCTGACCTGCCCAAATGTTGGGTTGAAAACACATAGACAGAGAGAGACGGTCGGAGGGGGTCCCCCCCCCGGTCGGTTTTTTGATCTTGATTTTCACTGTTTATCTGTGTGAGTTTGGGAAAGTTGACGTGTGTTATCTGTATTTTGGGATGTTGTAACATCCGAACATTTGATACCCCCCTCCTAGGTGGGCTTTTCTGGACCTCGAGTGGGCTGATCGCAGAAGCATGCTGTACCCAACGGTTGGGCTGAAAACACGCGAACTGTTGGTACCCCCGCCTAGGTCGGTTTTTTCGGGGTTGTCTTTGTAGGCTGACCTGCAGTTTCTGATGTGGAGGCTCCGAGCATTTGATACCCCGTGCATCGGTTTTTCATGCGTGTCCTTTCTGAAGAAAGGTTGCTCAAAGCGGAAAGCGAACCTGCGCGAATTCTGAGAATCTTGCATCCGTATGACCTAGTCGAAGTGGCGGACGCCGCAATCGTTGCGAGATTTAAGAGTTTGAGAGCTAAGTGTTTGCACGTTGACTTTCTTCGCTGTCTTGTGTTGAAGACGCGATTATACATTTCGTACCGATTGATTATGAGGAAAGCCTCTCCCACAGTCTAGAATTAGTTTTCTTCTTTTCCGGATTTGCAAAGGCTGGGCAAGATTTAATTGAGAGCGCATTTTAGAGAATAGAAACGTTTAGCCTCGTCATGCGGGGGTTGCCAAGCCTGGTCTAAGGCGTAGGCCTGAGGCGCCTATCCTGCAGAGGTTCGTGGGTTCAAATCCCACCCCCCGCACCATCTTGGAAACATCAGTTTCGCTTAAATTTCGCCCATTTTGAGCGTAGGACGATAGAAAAAAGGCCTCAAATGCTGGGCGGGTTTTGATTTCACTTGAGCGTTTGAACTGTCATATTCAACCGTGACAACTGGCTGAGTTGAAAAACCCATTGTTAATTTTTCAGCGGGCTTGTTGTGGTCTGAATGATAGGTTCATTCTGGCTATTATTGAGTAAAGGTGGCTTCCTTCGTCTCTGATCGCTCTTATGACACAAGGCCTGGCCTCGCTCCACACACCCAACCATTTTAACGCGCAGATATCAAACTTCACTGGATTCCATCCGCAGCCTTGATCTGTTCCTTATGTATCGAGTCTAGCTTGAAGCGCGATTGTTCGGCCCTCAATGAAGCTTATTCTTTTTCTCCCACGAAAACTCAAGCTTGCATTCGCAACTAGATAATCTGCAGTAGTCGCATTGATAGCGTTTGGTTTTTTCATTTCGGTAATTGACCCATAAAATCTGTTCCAGTCCAACAAGATCGGCAAGCTGTTCGCTGCTGCGAGCGGGCAAAACGTATGACACTAGCCTGCTTCCGTATTTGTCAAAGCTTCTGGCCTGATCTCGAATCTTCGATGTCAAAGAGCACAACCATGCAAAGACCTCAGCTGCCTCATCACATAAATCATATTGCTTATCTTCCAGTTTTCTGTCATTGGCCTTGTCGGTATATATGTCGATCACAGCGCGCCCCATTTCACCTGTCTCTTCCAAAATGTGGAATCCAATGCTTTCCAAAGTACTGAGCGCAGTATTGGACTGATAGATGCTGTGAAACATCGCTTCCATTTCCTTAAGAGTTTTTGGAATTTCACCAAGGTTCTCCTGCGCGTAATTCCTCAGCTCTCTATCAGATGACTGCTTCAATTCTTCATATTTTCCTTCAGTTGCCCTTTTCTCAACCTTTGGATAATCTGCGAGACAATACTTGCATTTTCCTTTCAAACCCTTCAGAGCGTTTTTCGTTGGTTTTTGACCACCACTTGAGATAAAGAGTCTTTGAAAGCAATGCGGGCAGATGTTCGGATACTTATGCCAAATCATGTGGGAGAATTCAACCGATATATTGAACCGATCTTCCAAACCGGTTTTGACATCGCGCAACTTCGCAACAAATCCAAATAGCCAGTTCGCAGTTTCCGCGGTTTCTTTGAGGATAAGGTCTGCATCGTCTCTACGAATTGCTTCCCCCAGCTTACTTGCGTGATCAAGTACGTGTAGCGCATAGTCATCAACTGTTCTTCGAGAATGGACATGTATCCATACATCTCTTACGATGTCTACATATTCGTCGACGCTAAGAACTCCAAGCTTATCCATAGTTTCATTCATTAAGCGAGATGCCTCCAACTCCGCGGAAATGCTTTAGTTTACTTCTCAGTTCCCCAAGACTCTTAGCTTTCCGAGATTCAGGTAGAGTCAGCCACATTCCTTCTACAACTTTGCCGAGGTAACCTTGTCTGTCACTTCTGAATGCAAGGATTGGTTTGCCAAGAGCATGGGCAACACCGAGTTCGAAAATCACCCCTTCCCCGGGCGCGTCCAGAACGGATAGCACGATGTCACATCGTTTCACTAATTCGAAATTCTGCCTAAATACTTCTATCGGATCTGTATTTCGTCCCGGTGGCAAAATGTCCTGAGGCATGATGCAAATGAAACCCTCTTCCTCCAGAATTTTCTTTATCTTGCGGTTCAAGGTTTGAGCAGCGATGTGGGAAAGAGGAGAATTTAGAAAGACTTTAAGAGGCACGGCATCTTTTTCAATTGATCCCAACGGTCTCACACCTCGTAGCTGATAGCTTCGTAAACAAATACTAATCACATTTCAAATTAGAATCTTTGGGTTTGAATGTGCTCGTCAGGAAAAAAGGAAGGTTGCTGGAGTCAGTGGTGACATCACCACGTCTCATTAGGTTCAAATCTCATCCTCTTTTTGTCATGGCAACCTGTCTATGCTGCAGATGTTTTGGCGCTCGAAAAATCGGATTTGAGTTTGAGAATAACCCTCCCCCGGCACCATCTTTGCAAGGTCGAATTCGCTCATTTTTCGCATGTTTTGAGCGTAGCAGCAGAAAGACGACTTCAAATTCTGGGCAGCTTTTGATTTAGCTTGAGCGTTCAAAACTGTCAGCCTTCAGAGAAAACAGGTTTAAGAATAGTCGTTGTGGTTTAGCATCTCTTGAGGATTTCAATCACAGCTGCTTGATATAGTCTTCCACTTCTCTAATCCTCCTCAAGACCTCCCCAGTCATCTTTTCTTTCCGAACCAGTTGCTCCACCAGATATTTCCTCAATCGCGGATTTCAGACCAGATTCTAACCCATTCGAATGAGGTTCTCCGACAATTCTCCAATATTCTCTTATCAATGGGATCTGTCGCTTCAAACTTTGAAAGAGTCAGCAATGGCAAATAGTGAAACAAAAGATACCGCGTTAGCATTGCTCCATTCAATTTAGGTCGAGGTAGCAACCATTGCTGTTGTTGCACTAATTTCTTCCGCGGTTTAAGCGGACTTGGGGCATCAAACCTACCTTCCATCACGTAAGAACCATAGAAGAACCGCATTGCATAAACAATCTTGTCCGTCACACCTTTCTGTTCGAAATAGCGCGCGCCCCCAAAGAAATTATATCTCGGAATGCGCCTTGTTGATCAGGTATATCTTTGTCAGATTTGCAGCGTAGACCAAAGCCCGAGCCGTTGGACACTGAGGTGGAGTCATGGCTAAATGGGCTCAAGGAGAAATATGGGGAGCATAAACTCAAGCAGTTTGAGAAGGAAGCCCCTATTATCAAAGCCTTTCTGACAAAATTGAAAAAAGAAGTTCAGAAGCAACAAGGTCTGATATCCCAAATCATTTGTCCGCTCAATGTTGGTGGGACAGGCATTATCTTCAAAGTAGCTCAAAAGAACATGCCCAGCCAAGAACTTGTGCTCAAGTTTAGTCGTCCGTTGATATCCGGGGACGAACAGACAATTGTTGAGAATGAGCTGACCGTACTCCCAACACTAAACCACTCGAACATAATTCGTGTTTTGGACGTAGGAACAATCCCTGTTGAGGTAGACAATGAAGAACATGTCATATCATTCATCGTGGAACCATTCATACCAGGTGTTAGTACACTTACAGAGCATTGCAAATTTCTCTTTGACAAGAGTAAACATCTAACCGATCAATTGCTTGATGATTCACTTCAACTACTGTGTCTGCTTTTGCAACAGTGGGTTGATGCATTGGCATACATACACAAGAAAGGCTATGTCTATCTGGATGTGAAGCCATCGAACGTCATTGTTGACGATGACGACCATGTTATTGTCATCGATTTTGGCTCTATTCAGGCACGTGAAGAAGAAGATACTCCGGTCTTCGTTTACTTTACAGAGCACTATGCAGATCCACGTCTTAAGAAGCAGGCAAGCTCGTCAACTTCCCCGGACCGGGTTAAGAAGTCTGTCAAGAAACGGGATATCCTGAACGAATACGACTACTACGCTTTGGGGAAGTCCATCATAGATTTACTTAACGATGCTTTGAAGAACTATCCGCACGATCTTCCCGAGCGACCATTATTCAGGTCACTTCATTTCTTGGCTACACGTCTCTTGAATGGGCAGAACGATCAAGAGCAATTCGCTCCAGATACTCATCATATAGGGGAAACTTTCCCAGGTCTGATAAAGTCAGATTATTCAACCATTTGCTATAGGAACAGTGACCATCCTCTTGAGGATCTAATTAGAGATCTGAAAAAGGAAATTGGCTCTTGGAACCCAGAGAATGCTGTTCCAGAGTTAGGATCGTACTCAAAAGATGTTCTGAGAATCGTGTCTGACACTTACACTGTTCTAACCGAGCGCTTAAGACAACTGATGGCACATCCACTTTTCGCTCGTCTTAAGCTCATCAGTCAGCTCGGACTCATAACGCTGGTCTATCCCACAGCAGATCATACAAGGTTCGACCATGTTTTAGGTGCATATACTTACACTGCCGATTATGTGAAGTCTTTGATTCATGATTCTCAGAATCCTGTCTTTCGGAACCTCGTAAATGAGGATGACATTAAGGCAGTACTATTAGCAGCTCTTCTTCACGATCTGGGTCAGTATCCTTTAGCTCATGATCTTGGAGAAGTCCACCCACAGATTTTTGGCCATTCAAGAATCTCCATAGAATTGCTTTCGAGTGACAAAAAGGATAAAGATGGAAAAACACTACTCAGCCTAATTACTGACCCTGAAAAGGGCTGGGGCGTCGGCACTGAATGTCTGAAACAAATCCTTGGAGCCCACTCTGGTCAATTGAAACTAATCGATCGCATGCATGCGCAGACTGGGAAGGACTTCAAGGCTGATTTGCTTTCGTCCTTGATAGACGGCCCAATCGATGCTGACAAAGCGGACTACCTTATCCGTGACTCGGCGGAATGCAGGGTTCCTTACGGTTTGCAGCTTGACATCGACAGATTATTACGTGTACTTACAGTTGTACTCATCCCCGCTCAAGATAGAGGGGCTCACAGAGTGACGATAGGAGTATATGAGAAGGGCATGGCCAGCGCTGATTCCTTTGGATTGGCACGCTACCTTCTTTTTTCGTCTGTATACTGGCATCATACGTCACGTATCGTGAAATCGATGCTTCAATATGCAACAGCGAAGCTACTCCCAAGTGAAGTGTTCGGCACCTATGGCGAAGAGAAAATAATACAGATACATGAGAAACTGATTCAGTTCATAAGTAGTCTGACTCCTCCATTTGAAGAATCCCATGCAGGTAAATTTTCAGATGTGAAAATCAACCAAGAGAAGATTTCATTGCGTGGCGCGCCTCCGGCTGACGTGTTTGAGGATTTGGCCAAGAAGGGGGGTGTCAGCGAAGTGGAGGAACCAGCAGAAGGGATCTGGTATCCTGGCATATCTTGGACTGATTGGTTGATGCTGACATGGATTAAGACTCTTGGTGATTCACCTGAGGGTGCTCAGCTAATAAACCACATCTTAAAGAGAAATCTTTACAAGCGTGCCTACACGTTGCACCGCACTGAAAGCAACGAGAGCCTGCTGTCTGAGATAGACAAGTCGTCGTGGCCTCAAAAGGTCAAGATTTGTGAAATCGTGCAACAAAGCATTCTCGAAGACCTAAAGACAACACAGCCATTCGAAATGACGTCTATGCCAACAACAGACGTAGAGCTTGAGGAATTGTGCAAGCGTGAACTTGTCATTCTCTTGGACGTGCCAGACCCTAATAAGAACGCGAAAGACGAGCGGCCTCTTTATCTCGTTCCAGAGCTCGAAAGGAAAACTTACTACCATGAAGCAGTCTATCCGTACAAGGCAGACAATCTTCTCAACTCTTTGGGTCTGTTGATGAACTCAATTTCACCTGTCAGAATATTGTGTCATCCAATTCTGTTGCCTTGGATCAGGACATACGTAAGACCGGAAAGAATCAGGGAAATACTCGAGTTTGCAGTCAAACAGGTGCAAAGATGACACTCAATGGAGGAACCCCGGTGCTGAAAGGGCCAATCACCTTGCTTGTCGAAGCCATTGATGGCGACCATTGGGCTCTTATGCAGTTGTTACTGTCTTTATCGAAGAAAGAAACTTACAGACGGATTCTGTGTTGTCCTACATACCCTGTTAGAACCAAGACCAAAGATCTTGAAACAAGGTTGCACCTTTTGAATGACAGTATATCATCCGACTCGCATGGAATATCCCACGTTCTTGCATTACTCTACGAATCCACGATAGAGTTGAAGTACCGGAAAAAATATGGTCAGTATTTTACTCCGCCCAAGATCGCAGAAGAAGCAGTTGCCTTACTAACCCCGAAACGGAAGGACGTAATTATTGACCCAGGTTGCGGAACCGGATGTTTCGCCCTTGAAATCCTAAGGGGTCTTGCTAAGAAGTCGTCGGATCCAATTGACTTGAAGTATTTAGGAGTTGAAAAAGACTCCGTACTGGCGTTGTCTTCTGCCATATCTTTGGAATGGGCAAATGCTCCATCACACTGGAAAGTGCTATATGCAGATTTTCTCAGCCTCAAATCTGAAACTCTTGAAGAGATTGGATTTAAGGGACCAACTGCGATAATAGCAAATCCACCTTTTGTCAGATACCATAAACTCGGCGAAAGAAGTGACTTGGCAAACGAATTTGACATTTCCTTGTATTCGGGTCTGCACTCTTATTTTCTGGCTCATTCCGCAAGGTTGCTGCTCAAAGGCAGAATGGTTTTTATTTTACCCTTAGAAATGAACGAAACGCGATATGGGTCAGACCTTATGAAAAAGTTGCACCACAGGTTCTCCGTAGAAAGAAGATGCGTGTACTATGATAAGCAGATTGACACATGGGGTTTGACTGAAGAACAAGAACCAGAAATTGATGATCAAAACAAGAATTTTCTGGCCACTATAGTACTATTGAGAGACCTTACGTATGAAGCAAACAATGGCCTATCATCGGTGCAAAACCCGCCGAACGAAGAAAAAACGCCAACTCTCAATGTGATCGCATCAGTACATCGCGGAATATCAAGTGGGGCGAACGATTATTTTGTGTTGACCAGTGATTCTGCGGAGAAGATGATGATACCCGAGGAATACCTGACGAAAGTGATTCCACCAAAGACCCCCAGCATTATGCTGAAAGAGGAGTTTGCGCTGCAAGATTGGGAGAAGTTGAAAAGCATGGGAAGACCTTGTTTGCTACTGACTATTGGACCCAAGGAGCCTCCAGAGAAGCTGCCAACGGTTATCACAAAGTACATTAAGATGGGAGAGAGAAGAGGAATCCACCAAATTCCGACTTGTAGAAATCGAAAACCTTGGTGGTATAGCGTCAGGATTCCAAAGACGGCTCCAGACTATATGTTTACTTATATGTTTAGACACACGCCAAGGTTTTTCTTCAACAAAGCTCATGTATATCATCTGACCAATCTTCTTGGAGTCTATTTCAAACGGTCGAGTCCATCAGTTCGCAAAATAGCAAATGTAGGCGATTTGTTGAATACTGAACTCGCCCACTGGTTTGATCAAGGATTGATCGGGCGCAAGTATGCAGGTGGATTAGTCAAACTTGAGCCGCATGACTTAGAAAAAATGCCTATATCAAGGAATATCCTGAAGGAATTTGGCGTTTCCACGCTTGACTGACCATGCAACTCCTGTGGTCACTAACACTCTATTGCGCGTTTGAATTGCAGAAATTGGAAAAAAAGGGAAAATGCGGGAGACGACTCCACTTTCGGTGGGTTACGACCAACACCGCCAGCCTTTTTTACTAACCCGCCTCATTTTTTCACTTTCTTTTCCTGAATAACATGACATCTTCCGGCGTTGTGCAGATGAACTCAAAGCCTTCTTCGACAAGTTTCTTAGCTTCATCGGTTTTTCTGGCCGTGGCAGAATGATAATCATCCCCTTCAAACGAAACGCGTGCGACGTCTCAGATTCTTGTTTTCGACAATGACGCTACTGAACGAACCTGCAAGTGTAGGAATTTTCAATCAGCAGAGAGGCTATTATTCGCATTCAGCCGGGTGAGAAAATCTGGTGAAAAGTATTAAGAATTGAACCTGCATTGTTAGCTTGACCGAGTGCTGGAGTGATTATGGGTGCTGGAGACATCTGATCTTGAAAATTGGCTGTGGGATGCGGCTTGCAGTATAAGGGGGCCGATTGATGCTCCCAAGTTCAAAGACTATATTCTTCCGCTTTTGTTTTACAAAAGGCTTTGCGATGTCTATGAAGATGAGTTGAAAGAGCTTGCCAAGGAGTACGGTTCTGTAGAGACTGCCAAGACTCTTGTGAAATCTGACCGGAAGCTGATTAGATTTTACATTAGTGATGCAGGAACTTGGCACGAGATTAGGAAAGCTACAACGAATTTGGGTGAGAGACTCACTTTAGCTCTGAGAGAAATCGCCAAAGAAAATCCCAAGCTACAAGGAGTAATTGACATTGTAGATTTTAATGCAACAACTGCCGGCCAGAGAATCATCGACGATGGCACCCTTTCCAGACTAATCGAGATTTTGAGTGCTCATAGGTTAGGGCTCAGTGACGTGGAGCCAGACCTTCTTGGAAGAGCCTATGAATACTTGTTGAGGAAGTTTGCTGAAGGCTCTGGGCAGAGTGCCGGCGAGTTCTACACCCCTCCAGAAGTAGCCATTTTGATGGCAAGACTTCTGGACGCAGAAGAGGACGATGCCGTTTATGATCCAACCGTCGGCTCAGGCGGGTTACTCATCAAGGCTCAACAATGGCTCAAAGAAAAGAGAAAAGGGGACGTCAAGCGACCGCTCAAGCTCTACGGACAAGAAATAAACTCCTTCACTTATGCTATGGCCAGAATGAACGCCTTTATTCACGACATGGATGCAGACATCAAAGTCGGAGACACAATCAGAAACCCTCGTTTTGTTGAAGAGGGAAGGCTCAAAAAGTTCAGCAAAGGAGTAATGAACCCTCCGTGGAACGACAAAAGACTGCCGCCAGAAGTTTTTGAAACTGACCCTTACAATAGGTTTCTTTTTGGGATTCCGCCCTCTAACTCGACAGCAGATTGGGGGTGGATTCAGCATCTTTTTGCATCGGTTGGAGAAAAGGGCAAACTTGTCGCGGTAATAGACACAGGAGTCGCTTCGAGAGGAAGCGGCAATGTTGGAAGCAATAGGGAGAAGGACATAAGGCAAAAGTTTGTTGATAAAGACTATATTGAAGCAGTTATACTCCTGCCTGAAAACCTTTTTTACAACACCACTGCGCCAGGCAACATAATCGTCATCAATGAAGACAAAGCACACAAAAAAGAGATTCTGCTGGTGAATGCTTCCAAAGAATTCGCAAAAGGAAGACCGAAGAACTACGTAACTGACGAGCAAATCGCAAAGATTGACGATGTTTGCAAGAACTGGCAGTCGACTAATGGTTTCAGCAGGATAGTAACTACAGAAGAAGTGGCGAGGAACGATTACAATCTGAGTCCGTCTCGCTATGTTGCAACAAACGATAAGGAGGAATATCTGCCCTTAGACGAGGCTTTGGTGGAACTGGCCGAAGTTGAAGAAGAGCGAAAGCAGATCGACGCGGAGCTCGACAAGATTATGCAGAAGTTAGGACCCTAACAAAGGTTCGTTGCGAGGAATGAAGTGCAATCAAAGATTACTAACCCCGTTGATACAAGACAAGGAAACAACATAGCAAAGAGCAGTACGATGCTTCGAGAATGGAAAATTGCGAAGCTGGGGGAGTTAGGAACACTTCAATATGGCTTTACAGCTTCCGCAGAGAAGGAGCCTGTAGGTCCAAAATTCCTGAGAATAACAGACATAAAAGGTGGAGGGAGAATCTCATGGGAAGAAGTCCCGTATTGTCGAATGCCCGATAACGAATTTGAGAAGTATAGACTTAGAGATGGAGATATCTTAATAGCAAGGATTGGGGCTACTACAGGCAAGACTTGTATTGTGCATGAAATTCCAAAAGCGATCTTCGCATCTTATCTGATAAGGCTACAAATTAAAGATACTGCTGATCCCTTTTTTGTATATTACATGATGAACACAAGCACGTACTGGGATCAGATCAATGCAAACAAAGAAGGTAAGTTGAAAAAGGGCGTAAGTGCGTCCTTTCTCAAGACATTAGAAATTCCGCTCCCGCCTTTGTTTGAGCAACGAGAAATAGACAAAGTCTTGGGTACGATTAAGAAAGCTATTGGGCAGCAGGACAAAATCATAGAGGCGGCGAAGGACCTCAAGAAATCGTTAATGCAGAAACTGTTCAGGGAAGGAATTGGGCACAACGAGTTTGAGGAGAATAACGAAATAGGACAGATGCCAAAAGATTGGAACATCGTTACTATTGGTGATGTTAGGGACAGCTCAAAGGGCTCGATTGTGTCAGGTCCATTCGGTTCAAACATAGGCAAGAGATTCTTTGTAAAAGAAGGCATTCCACTGATTAGAGGTAACAATCTGACTAAAGGAGAGAAACTATTCGTCGAAGAAGGATTTGTTTTCATTACAGAGCAAAAGGCTCAAGAACTGAGATCATGCACTGCCCTACCTGACGATCTCATATTTACTGCTGCCGGCACACTTGGTCAAGTGGGAATGATTCCGAAGAACTCTCCTTACGCCAAATATATAATTTCAAACAAACAGTTACGCGCAAGAATTGACAAAAACAAGGCTTTTCCTCTCTTCCTTTTCTACTGGTTCTCAGGTCCTACGATTCAAAGACTAATCAACCAGCGCAAAGGAGGCACATCTATTCCTGTCATAAACCTTGGCATTCTGAGGAGATTGCCGATTCCTTTGCCCAAACTTGAAGAGCAGAAGCAAATCGCGCATATTCTGAGCACTGCAGACAAGAAGATTGAAGTTGAGAACAAAAGAAAAGCGGCCCTTGAAGAACTCTTCCGAACCTTGCTCCATAGGTTCATGATCGGAGAAGTCAGACTGAAAGATGTCGAGGTCTAAGAATTGAAGCTTATTTGTGAGAAAAGGGATGTTCAAGACAGTATAATCAAATATCTTCAGTCAGTAGGTTGGAAGTTTCTACCCGCGATTGAAGCTCTCAATCTCCGGAACAGTGACATAAAGGAACCATTTCTTATCCCCATAGTTAAGGAAAAACTCAAACAGTTGAACAGAGGAATCATAACCGAGAAGAATGTCGACGAAGAAATGAAAAAAATCAAGCTTCTACCATCTACACTTCGCGGTAACGAGGAGTTTCTGAAGTATCTCAGAAATCAAAAAACCGTCTATGTAGAGGTTGAAAAGCGAGAAAGAAACATCAAATTGATAGATTATGAGAACCCAGAGAACAACGACTTTGCTTTCACGGAAGGATTCTGGTTTGAAGACCGTGACAAAAGGCAAGCCGACAAAATTCTATTCATAAACGGTTTCCCCATTGGAATAATGGAAAACAAGAGCCCAACTCTTGAAGAAGCCGAGGAGGTAGCCTTCGGCCAAATCAAAGTCTACACAAACGGAATCCCTGAACTGTTGAAATATATTCAGTTCTATGCCATAGCAAACGGTATAAGACTCCACTATGGCCCCACGTGGAACTACGAAACGAAAACATTCTATAGATGGAAAACGGAGAACCACTTCAACTTTGAGAAACTGACAAAATCCTTTTTCGACAAAGGCGAAATGCTGAACACGTTGAAAGATTATGTGGTCTTTCTGACAATCGACGACGAGATACATAAGTACATTCTGGTTCCTCACCAAAGAAGAGCAATTCGAAAAATGGTAAGAAGAATCCTTCGCGAAAAGAAGACCAAGGGACTAATCTGGCACACGCAAGGCGCTTACAAAACCCTGACGATGATGGTAACCGCAAAGGAACTGAGAGAGGCACCAGAACTCGAAAACCCAACAATAATCGCAGTAGTTGACAGAATAGAACTCGAGGACCAGATATCCAAGAACTTCCAAGCCTACGGTTTCCCCAGTATCACAGTTGCCAGAAACAAAGATCATCTGAGAGAACTACTTGCTTCCGACTACAGAGGACTCATAATAACGATAATCCACAAATTCGCGGGAATACCAAAGAACACCAACAAGAGAAGCAACATCATAGTTCTAATCGATGAAGCCCACAGAAGCCAAGAAGGCGACCTGGGCATCTACATGCGAGCCGCTCTGCCAAACGCATACTACTTCGGCTTCACAGGCACTCCCATCGACAAGGGAAGAGTCGGGCAAGGCACATTCGTAACATTCGGCTACCCGCCCGAAGATCCGTATCTTGACAAGTACTTCATAGACGAATCAATAGAAGACAAGACAACCGTCCCACTTTACTATACTCTGACAAAAACAGATTTTCATGTTGATAAAGACACTCTCGAAAATGAGTTCTTCAAAGTCGTGGAAGAAGAAGGCGTAGCAAGCATAGAAGGCGTCAACAGAATCATAAAGAAAGCTAAGAAAACAAAAGCTATCCTGAAAGGTACTAAGAGAATCAACACCGTCGCAAAAAACATTCTGGAACATTACCTGAACTTTGTCGAACCATCCGGATTCAAAGGGTTCATAGTGGCCGTAGACCGAGAAGCCTGCGCAATGTACAAAGAAACCTTAAACAAATACTTGAAGGAAAGAGGACTCCCTGAGGACTATGCAAGGGTGGTCTATACACCAGACCACAATGACGAAGAGCTGCTGAGGAAATATTGGCTTTCTGAAGATGAAGAGAAGATCGTGAGAAGAAAATTCAGGTCACCAAAAGAATTTCCAAAGATACTCATAGTAACAGAGAAACTGCTCACAGGCTACGATGCCCCCATCCTGTATGCAATGTATCTTGACAAGCCCCTCAAAGACCACACACTGCTGCAGGCAATAGCCAGAGTAAACAGACCATACGAAGGAAAAACATGTGGTCTGATAGTGGACTACATAGGGTTGTTCGACAATTTGAAAAGAGCCCTATCGTTCGACGAGAAAGACATAGGGCAAGGGCTTGTCAACATCGACGTTTTGAAAACAAGATTCCAGGAACTCATCAAACGGGCAGACGAAGTTCTTGGCAAATTGAATCTTGCAGACGAACAAAACAGGTTGGCCAACATTATCGACTATTTTTTTGACGAGAAAAAAAGAAGTGAGTTCATCAGACTGTTCAAAGAGACAGAGAGAATCTACGAAGTTCTCTCACCTGACGAGTTCCTACGCGACTACATAAGACAATACAAGCACATTGTACAGGTCTACGAGATAATCTACAACACTTACAACCCCGAAGCAGAAAGGAAAAGGCTGCAACGGGAAATACTGAGGAAAACCGAGGCTCTGATAGAGGAAGAAGTTGAACTGAGAAGCATCGTGGATTATCTGCCAATCTACGAAATAAATCAGAAAACGGCCGCTTTGGTGAAAGCAGACAAGGCTTCCGAAAAGGTCAAAATCGTAAACCTAAACAGAAGCCTAACCGACTACATCCAAAGAAGAGCTAAGAAAGAACCCTACCTTCTATCCATCTCGGAAGAGGTTGAAAAAGCAGTCGGCCGCCTTAAAGAGCTGCAAACAACCGCCGAGGAAACACTAAATGATCTGACAAGAATAGCTGAGAAAATAGCCACGTCGGAAGACGAGCAACGAAAGTCCGGACTGAACAAAACGGAATTCAGCATATTCTGGATTCTTGAGAACTCCGAAGTTAAGAAACCAGAAACAATAACCCGACAAATCTGTAACGAGCTGAACAAGAACAAGGAATGGATCTACAACGAACAAACTGAAAGAACATTAAGGAAAAACCTTTACAAAATCCTGATCAAATTGACTCCTGAAAAACAGCTCGTAGAACTTGTCAACAACTTGCTGAAAATCCATAGCGTGATTTTAGAGGGACAAAATGACGAATAAGCCAGTTCCACCAAGCAAGAAAAACCTGCTCAAGATTGCTCAAAAATGGCAAAAACAGCTCAACGTGAAACCCAATAGAATACAGATAAGAAAAATGAAGAACAAATGGGGGTCACACTCATCTAAGGGTAACATAACGCTTAGCTTCGAACTAACCAAGATGCCAAATGAACTTGCTGAGTATACTGTTTTGCACGAACTGCTGCATACTGTAGTCCCGGATCACGGAAGGAAGTTCAAAGCTGTGCTTTCTGCGCTGATGCCAGATTGGGAGGATCGACAAACCAAACTCAATGCTCTCTCGCGGGTCAAGGGAGTGGATCAGACCAAAATCAGTGGCAACCAAGGAGAGAAAGATACTGAATCGGTTTGGTATTTCGCTTACGGTTCAAACCTAAACAAGCGACAAATGCGAGACAGAGTAGGCGATTGGAAGGAATCAAGAAGAGCTCACTTGCAAGGCTGGAAGCTTGTGTTTAACGTCCCCTCGGGAAAATGGGGCGGTGGAGCAGCAAACATCGTCAAAACTGATGACCCCCATGCTGTGGTCTATGGAGCAATCTACCTCTTGACCACAAGACAGCTTGAAACTCTGACAAAACACGAAGGAGTGCCTCCAAAACCTGTACAAGTCGAATCTGAAGGAACAGAAACAGAAGCGAAGGTCTACATTTTCAAGAAAAACAAGCCTGTGTTGAAGCCCACCCCGAAGTATTTGAAGAGAATAATCAGCGGTCTAAAGAATTATGGCTACCCAGATAACATAATTAAAGGCCTCAAAGAAAGAGCCAAGTCCAAATAGAGTACGAATATGAAATAGACCATCAGCTGTGGCCATAGACGTCGATTTGTCTTCCATCAGGATAGTCGAGCTTGCCACAGGAAATCCAGCTGGCGCGTTGAGAAGAGTCAACCAGATTTGCTACGGCATCATTGGTAGCCCTTGTGTCATATCGCTCGAACCGTTCTTTCACCAGATAATAGGCTATTATTGAGTCGTCGTCAAATGGCCCGCCTGGGTCCAGCCGCACATCTTGGGCAGTATTAATACCCATCACAACTTTGAGGTCTTGATGGAGTTGTTGCCGATATGATTCGGCAATTCCGCGCACATGATTGGCGCAATCAATCGCCAAATCAACCGCTTTGTTGCCATTTGGATCCTTATAGAAATGAAACCATCCATCTGATCCCACTTTCTGCCAGTGTGTTGCATTTCTGCCGCCTGTTCCACGAAAACAATTGTCTACGTGCCTTATCATGCGCTGTCTGACCCACGCAGGATCCACCCCTATTTTCTGCCCTATTTCGATCCCAAGTTGGACAAATCTAACAATATCAGACCACAGAACACCGCCCTTTCCCAATGATTTCGAAATACCCGGAAGGCCGCCTTTCGAAGCTCGTCTCTCAAAAGGTATAATCTCAGACAGCAATTCATAGTTCATAGAAGCTATTGCAAAGACATGTTTTCTGCCCCAGACAGCAATTGGAAACCAACAATCTGGCTTCCTCTCAAAAAACCTCATGCCAAAAGGCTGTGGCGACGCCGACACGATCAAGCCTGCTGAGGCTCCGGTCTCAAGTATATGTGACTCTAACTCTAAAAGATCGCCGAAACCAACCGGTTTCTGCTGATGGAATACTGCAAGCATTTTTCTGCTTTTCGAATTTAGGAGAAAGCCTTCGTGTTGTGAGGGTGTCTCAATCTCAATCTTTTCAAAGGTAAGATCTTTTCCAAAATAAGCTTGGGTGATTTTGGGGAGAACTTTCCCAAATGAGTCATACTCGAATCTGTTCCAGTCGACTTCCATGATGAGTTAGTACTGGGAAATGCCTTATCTGTCTTCTTAAATTTGCTGTCGGGTTATCTTTGTTTAGTGTGCGGCGTGCGTGCCTCAGAACGCAAAGAAAATCAACTTCAGTCATACTTAAGGGATTAAATCTTAGAGGCATCTAAACTATGGAGCGATTTCACTTAAACTGGGTGGGACCTTTCAATGTTTCTGAACTCAGAAAGATAATCTTCGAGGAAAAGATAAGCAAAGCCCCTTGGTGGATGACATGGCAAGGCATCTACATGTTTCTCGACCAGAGCCATATTGTCCTATACGTTGGTTCAGCAACCAAGGAGCGAGGATTCGCTTTAAGAAAGAGGATACGAGAGCACCTCAGGGGTTCCACAGATTTTTCGGTCAGACTCAAAAAGAATAACATGAATATCGACGATTTGCAGTTAATGGCAGCTCCAGATGACAAACAAAAGTTCTCGTACAAAGATATTCTAAACATTGAGGGGATCATAACGCGTGAACTGAATCCTCCTGGGAATTCTGAAGATTTGATGGAAGTTGTCAATGATGGAAGTTTCAGACCGGCTTTGCCCGAGAGAATTCGAGCTGGCCTTTCCGGTTATCTGAAAACTCACGAGCAATCATAACCTACACCTGCAAGAACAGCGCGCGCGCCGACGGGAATTGAACCCCTGGGGCGAATTTAACCCCTGTCGTAAGTGCAATTTTCCCTTATCTTCGCCCAATAATCGTTAATAAGACTCTCCCATCTTCTAACACAGGAAAGCTCTCTAAAAGGAAGAGACAAGACGCTTCAACAAAAGTGGTGCAAAAGAGTTGGTCGCAAGAGAAAACGCCTTAAAACAAAAGAGTGCAGAAGACGCGTTAATGAACCTGGAGCTACTTCACAAAGAATTTGATGAAGAGGAAACAAAGCTACGTAATAAGAAAAATCCTACTTGGGATGAATTGCGGCAAGCTCTAAAGTTTTTGAGACAAAAGAGTTCAAGTGGCATAAATGAAATTATTAATTTGAGCTGGTTTCCAGAAAAAGAAAAAGTAATGCTGCGGTTTTACCGTGACCTTTTGCAGTCTTTTGTCAACATTACGGAAACGCTGTTTGCTTTAAGCGAAGTTACTGAGAAACTTAAGGAGGGGTTATTGCAGGTTGCTGGCGAAGTAGCGAAATCAAGAGGAACTTCAAAAGATGTGGAAGACTTGAAGGCCAAGCTTGATACCATTAACAAAGATACACTAATGGATGAAATTATCAAAAACCTTGAATTCTATAAAAAATTACCAGTCAGCCAGGTGCTAATTCAACAGATTCAAGGGGGCGTTCAGGGAAATGTCTATCAAGAAATTGAGCCTCATCTCAACTTCAACCAGCAAGTGGCAGGAGCATTCAAACATGCCTATCTCCAAGTTGAAAACAAGGCTGACGTCTCAATTGAGCTAAAGCAAGACATCAGGAGAAATTTGGAAGCGTTGGAAAAAGAACTGAAGAGCGAAGAACCTGATGCGGGTAAGGTCCAAAGTCATTGGAGATGGGTTAGGCAGAATGCAAACTGGGTAGTACCAACAATCATGCAGGTAGTCATAGAAGGAATAAAAATAGCATTGCGCAGTTGAGAAGGAAAGGAGTAGCCGCTTCACCTTTTGGCAAAACTGAAATTCTACAACGGGGGGCTTTAAACCCGCGGGCAGTATTCCCCAAAACATCTTGTCTATCAGTCCGATTCAAATCTTCGCGAGACGGAATCCAAATGGTGGTCGATTTTTCTTCTCTCATGGGTGTCTTTGAGAAAATCAAGTCGCTTCTTTGAAACATTTCCAATAGCGTGAGAGGATCATCAGGAGGAAAAAGGGGAATTTGCGGAAGACGTGAAGTCCTGCTTCAATATCGAGTGAAATATTCGGGTTCAAATCCCATCCTCTGCAGTGCGATAAAAGGTTTAGTCGTCTTTTTGTCGTTAATCTTTCTTTTTTAATATCAAGTAGTACCAATCTTGTTATGATGAAGTGGTGAAGCATGAGTTCGTTATCGAAGGTAAAGGCAAATGAGTTTCCTCCTTACCGAGGGCTGGAATGGGACACAAAGGTAAGTAATCCCGATCATCCGAATTTTTGGAAGTATGGGGTAGCCAACCTTATTTTTCTGGATTTTGTCCGGAACAAAAAGCTGGTGCTTGATCTTGGTTGTGGAACGGGTGGGGCCTCCTTTTTCTTGGCGGAGCATGGGGAGGCAGAGTGGATTGTGGGTGTCGACTTAGTAAGTGACATGATTAAGGTGGCGAAAACAAACGCAATTAACAAAGGGCTAGACCGAAAGATATCTTTCCTGATTTGCGATGGGCGACATTTACCTTTCAAAGCGTCATGTTTTGAGGCTCTAATATCGAGAGGAGATGTATTTTGTTTTCTAGTTCCCTTGAAAAGAACCGTTCAAGAGCTAGAGAGGGTTCTAAAATCTAAAGGGATCATAATCTTGGAAGTGGACAATCGGGCGGATTGGAAACCAGGCACCATAATTTCAACCAGCTTTCAAAAGATGCCTGACGAAAAAATTGCTTACGTTGTAGAGATACTCACGACTAAACGAAACCACAGAACTACTTCCTACGTCTTAAACCCGAAAGGTAAGATCGCCAAAAACGTCATGAACGATCCCGAGTTTAGAGAAAAGGGGTGCAAATCATTGAAGTATCCTATTCAACAGATCAAAGAAGAAACTCTAGAAATAAGGCGAGGGACCCCAACACGCTGGCCCACAGCAAAGGAACTGTTCACCATATTCAAGAGAAGCGATTTCAACGGGGTACAGGTGATAGGCGACGGTTTGCTGATGAAGTTACTTCTTGACGGTGATGAAACAATTATAAAAGCCATGAAAAGAGACCCGCAGTTATTTTTCGAGATTGAAAAAAGACTTGTTCCACACGTAAATCCAGATAAAGCTCCAACACTTATCCTACGAGCCATGGCGCCTTGAAGCGGCAGAGTATTCCAAGAATTCCGAGAGCTTAAACCGATTTTTGACCCTAACCCCCCGCACTAATTTACCGATAGATTTTGGCGCGCGCAAGGTAACTTGTTACACTTTACCATTTTTTCAACACAGGTACAAAGGAATCCAAAATCGATGATTGTTACAAAACCTTCGTAGAGCGTGCTATCATGTTGTAGGTGGTTGAGTTTCCTTTGGTTTCATTGTGAAGAAGGCAATTGCTAAGATTAGCGTTGCAATCCACAACAGAAGTAGGCCTAATCCAAAAGCAATGATTAGGACTGCGCCTATCAGAAGTAGCATTCCTGTGGTTGAGAATAATCCTACGTTTGTTCTTGTTGAAAGTTGTTTAAGTGAGCGTCTGACAAAGAAAGTTGCTAATATTGCAAATACCCAAAGTATGACGAGAATCACTATTGCTGCTGTGATGAAAGGAATAACGTCTCCAAAGGTGATGTTGCTTGTGTTTGGAGTCATGCCTGAAAGCGATTGAATGGTTGACCAGCTGCCGTTCCAGCTCGGAAACAGCTTCATCAGGAAGTCTTTGATGTTCGGTAGAATGATCGCAATTCCAATTGCCACCGCTAAGACCACACCAACTATGCCTGCGATTATGCCGTAAAGTGCATTATCGAAGATTCCACTTTCTTTGTAGATGCGAGCGAACCCATGCAATGAAATCAAAACAAGTATGGCGCCGATAAGTGGGATGATGCCGAAATAGTTGATGTATGGCAAAACGCCTATGAACATGAGTAATGCGCCTATGCCGCCTAGCGTTTTGCTTGATTCAAGAGTCACTTTCTTTTCCTCTGTTGTTGTGTCGCCCTGTTTAGAATAAAAGCTTTTTCATGCCTTCAATTTGATTGCGAGTTCCCTTGCATAGTCTTTTGTCCGATCGATTTCGCCTTCTTTAAGCGGTCCCTTTTGCCCCAACACAACGGCTTTCAAAACTGGCAAAAGTTGGTTCATCTTCTTGTCTTTGAGCTTTTCAGCAATCTTTTCGGCTGCGCTATATTCTTTCTTCTCAGCACGCGCTTTCTCAATGTTTTCAGGATTTTCAGTGTCAAATGCTGCGAAAGGCTTATTCATCCATTCCTCAATCTTCACCTTGCCCAAGAAACCTCTGATTGCAAAACTCATTGTGCCGAATCGGGTTGGAGAACCGAGAACCAGAAAATTGTAGTCCTTCGCGCTTAACTTCTTCACGTCTTTCACGTGGAAGAGGTCAATTTCTATTCCAGACTCTTTCAGTGTCTCTGCAATGGTTTCTGCGATTTTCTTAGTGTTTCCGTATGACGTGTCGTAAACAACTATGCCCTTCATTTTCAAATCCTCCGCGTGAAGAATTGCTGACTTCTTTCCTTTATGGCTTTTCTCTAGATTTGTCGAAAGCTAGTACCTAGACTATAATTTCACTAGTTTTCCTAGCTGAGTGTGTAGGGGTGCAATATAGGAGTGTGTGTAGTGCAGTTTTATCCAATCAACGAAGGACGAAGCCGAAAATGCAATAGAATGGGTAAACCATCGCAAGTAATATATTCTAATGGACCAAATTGGATGCGGTGAGCTGACTGAAATCCATGAAGAAGCACAAAGGCTTCTTCGGTGGAATGGTTCAATGTTATGAGACTTGAAAGGAAGAGGAATTCATGATGGGGGAAACTGGGTCGGAAAATGGTTCCGAGGGTTGGAAGAAATTCCTGCGAAAGCATTTGAACATGGTTGCTTTATTTGTAGTAGCCGTTATTTTCGCATCGGTCGGTGCAGTCTATGTCTTTTTGTGGTTCGTACGTGATTCTCAATCAACAGGTATGGTGCCATCGACTTTGGGTCTATGGACAATGGGAAATCTAGTGACGTTTATTTTACATGCGATTTTTTGGGAACTTCTCTTAATCGGAGTTCCTGTAGCTTTAGCGGCGGTGGCAGGTTGGCTATGGTGGAGAAGATTACCTAGTGATGAAAAGAAGGAATATCATTTCTTTGGCAAGCGTTCGCGCACGACAAGCGGAGGAGGAGGAATATCGCTATTGTTTTTTGTTGCGTTCTGCATCAAGGTTTTCATTGATGGAAACTGGAATGTTGCTTTTGCCACTTGGAATTTGGACTATGTCGTGTATTCTATGCTTTGGATACTAATCTGGATTCTAGTCATCTTCGGGATTCCTATAGCTATAGGAGTCGTCTGGTGGATAAGCCATGAGATGAAAAAGAACCCTTAGAATCTTTTTCATTTGCTTCTCACCCCTTGCCGAGATGAAGAAGGTCGTCCATAGTAATGCGCGCTGGATAAAACTTTGCCCCTAAAGCACGCACGCACACACAACTACTACTACCTACCCACACAGCCATACCATACTAACTAACTATTATATAGCAACACAGTGGGAGCACACGCGCACACGCACCCGAGCGCGCACACAAACACTAGCGCGCACACACACTTTTGCGGAAAAGTTATAGCTGAACCGGTTCCATGATTTTGTCATGGTGAACAAATGCTTCCAATAGATTTCGCTTCGCGAATAAGCGTGAGTGTTCGACTCGACGAAGAATCGCTGCGAATCGTTTCAAAGAAGCTCAAACTCCGTTATATTGAAGCTGTTCCCAGCGAAGACTTGAATGTGAGGTCCGTCAGAAGCGTGCTCGACTCATATGGCATCATCGCCACCCAGATGCACGGTCCTTCGGACCTGAGTTCTGATATAGGAAACTTGAATCGTATCGCAAGGATGAAAGCGATAGAGAAGCACAAGAGATACCTGAAATACTGTCCCGCTCTAGGAGTCAAGTATTACGTGCTACATCCTGGTGGCATATTGTATGGCAAGTGGGACGACAGTCAAAAGGTCCCAATTTTTCAGTTTGACAGGAATTTCGTCGAGAAACTGATTGAGCTCAATGTCTCTTCGATAAGGGAACTCGCGGGCGAAGCTGTGGAGCACGGCGTGAAAATCGCTGTTGAGAATGGACCACTGAATGACCCGACCTTCTTGACCGTTACCGACCATCTTAGGATTATATCTGAGGTCAGGCAAGACAACGTGGGCGTATGCATTGATGTTGGTCACGCGAACGTGGGCATGAAGCTCAAACCTGCCGACGTCCTACGGAAGTTTGGGTCCTTGACATTAGCCTTGCACCTGCACGATAACAATGGGGTAGGTGACCAGCATCTCCCTCCAGGCAAGGGCAATATCGACTGGGCGGATGTTGTCAAGGCACTGAGAGAAATTAGATACGAGGGTTGTCTGAATATCGAGTTCATCCCTTCCATGTCCAACGAATTCGCGGGCAAGGATTACGCTGAAAGTGTGAAATCTGGAATCGCTCTTCTAAGGAAAATCAGTTCTGAATCCTGACTTCCTCTGCCTGGGTATCTCGATGAGGATTTGTCGAAGACTCAACCCTCAGAGATGACAGCACGTGCACTCGCTAACCTCTAGTTTGTCTTCTGTTGCTGTGTGCTTCTGAGTCGGTATTCTCTGTAAAGTATTTGACTGACTATAATCAGAATGGCTCCGACAACAGCCATGGCTATTCCATAATCTGTAAACCATGATATTATAAAAATTGGCAAGACAACTCCGACAACTAACAAGATTATCCCAAAGCCTAAGCAAATTTGCCCATAATATCGGTAATCATCAACTCTCAATGTAATCCCTAGTTTATGTTCTGTTGTTGTGCTGATTTAAGATTTCTGTCTTTGAGTTTTGCGGAAAAGTTATTGCCAAACTAAGAGTGTTCATAAGGTGAGACTGGAAAATCCATATTTGTTTCTAAATATGGTGTGATTGACATAGTTATTGAGTGATGTCGAAATGAAAGTGAAGATTAGGGAGTATCAGGAGTCGGACAGAACTGCTTTCGTGAAGCTTATGGAACAGCTAATGGATTACATAGCCTCTATAGACGATTTGAAAAGAATACGGCGTATGCCAGAATTTGGCGAGAGCTATACCCAAAGAACACTTCAAAAAGTCGCTGAAAACAACGGCATGATCTACGTTGCTGAACTCGATTCGGAGCTTGTTGGTGTCGTCGTGGGAACAATTCTTGAACAGTCCAAAGAAGATCAGCTTGAGCATGTACCTTCAAAATTTGGGGAAGTATTGGAAATCGTAGTGGAAGCTGGATACAGGCGTAAGGGCGTTGGAACCATGCTGATGAACAAGCTGGAAGAATACTTCAAAAAGAACAATTGCAACATCTCAGGAGTTGGGGTCTTGGCTCCTAACAAGAATGCCCATCGCCTATACAACAAGTTGGGCTACGAAGATAGAAGCTTCTACATGACTAAGGACCTTCAAGAGCAGAAATGAAACGAAACAGCTTCCTCGAATCTAAGAAGGAGTGAAGGAAAAAATTTAAGAAGAGTATTAGGATTCGGAAAAATATGGTGCACGCGTTTTGGGCTTAATGCTTTCTAACGGATTCTGAAACTTCTGTGAGAATGGCGATTCTACAGGATTTGGATATGCGTGTGGGATAGTTACCGAAACTTTTGCTGTCTTGCCTATCAGTTCCTTTTCTACGGTGATCTGGATTCGTCCATGGAGATATGTTTTGCCTTTGGCCTTAACCGGCTGTGGCTTAATAACTACGTTGCATTCGAGAATAAATGTATCAGAGTCTGGCCCTGCGTGGCGGCTGATTTCTTTTGATCTTGCGCACACGCTTCGAAGCTTTCCAGGCATTCTCCATTTCATCTGAGGATGCAATTTTTCGAGTCGATCAATGTTTTCTGACAAAGTATCGAGACACCGGGAACAAATATCCATTCCCAAAAGCAAATAAGCGAAAATGACGCGACGTAAGTTGTATGTCGAAGCGAAGATTTCAACCGAATAATCACGAGTTCACAGAACAAGAGGTACTGGAACTGGCGAAGCAAGCATATGAGAAGAACCCTGTCTTTGAGATCAAACCAGAGAAATGCGCTTTGCTGGTTATTGACATGCAGAATGAATTCGTGAAACCTCATTGGACACCTTTCTGGGTTCCTGAGGCAACTCGCCAAGTGCCATGTATAAAGCGTCTATTGGAGTTCTGTAGAAGCAAGGGGATTCCAGTTATTTTCACTGCCTTTGCAAGGACACACAATTATTTTGATCGCCCATTAGCTGGGAAGTTTATGTCTAACCGCTACGGAGAGTTAGGGTCCAAGGATCCGTCTTGGTTCAGGAACGGAAACATATGGCATGAAATCGCCCCTTCAGAACGGGACATAGTTATCCAAAAGCCATCATACGGTGCCTTTTATGACACTCCGTTGGAGACTATCCTTAAGAACCTGGAGAAGGACACCGTCATTATTTGCGGTACACTGACGAATTTCTGTTGCGGCACAACCGCCAGACAAGCTTACGAGAGAGGATTCAAGGTTGTGATTGGGAGCGACGTGACTTCCACTGACGATCCAGCTCTCCACGAAGCAGAGCTGAAGACTCTGAGAAAAGGATTCGGAATGGTCTTATCCACAGATGAGATTATAGAGAGACTAAGTGTAGCGACATAATCAACCAAACTTTTTACTGATAAACTTGGCCGTAAATCTCACCCACACACTAATTTGACGATAGCTTTACTCCGTGGGGCTTTCGCGACTTGTTATTAGACGATAGCACTTGCAAGCTCACGAAGATGCAGGCAGGTCCACTATTCTGCAGTAGAGCCTGGACTTCAGCGGAAGGAGAAGGCCTATCACCGCCAAGTCCAGAAGAAGAGCGACCGAAGCTGAGACCACCTCCGCTATAGGGATTGGGCTCCAACTTATGTTTTCAAAGGCAAGAATACCTAGCGTTGCAGCATTGAACACCAAACCCATGAGCGAAACTGCGAACGCCACCAGCCAACCCCACCTGCGCCCTTTATAGACGCCGTAGCCAATGAACAGTTGAATGACCCCACCTATAATCACGAGAACAACCGCGGCAGCGACCAGCGACCAATAAGCTGCACCAGTACTTTCTGCCAACACGAACAGAAGAGGCGACACGCAGAGCACCAATATTCCACCCAGCACATAAACTTCACTGGCTACAGAAACCCCAAGAGGCCTCTCAACGCTCAATGCCTGACCGCCTCCGAGCAACTTCTCATCCCACCTTCTCACGGCCCCAGCAAAAGCCACCGCCGCAAGCGCTACCAGAACATTACTAGCAACGCGGGACTGAAAGCCCTGCGAAATCAGACTCAACGATGAAAGCAACGTGTACCCCGTAGTCGAGGCAAACACTCCGCCCACGACAACCCACCCGAACACTATTCCCAACACTTCCCCAAAGATAACCGAAACAAGAGTACTCGCAACCCTCTCCAAGAAGCTCCGACCACAAACCCGGTAGAAAGCAATGAACAACAACACAGGACTAACCAAGAACAAGTACCAATAGATCAAATAAAGCCAGGCGCCAAGAATAACTCCACCCAGTGAGTACATGATCAAATAATCTTCGAATACCGTTATGCCAGTACTAGCAAACCCGAAAAACAGCATCAACAGAAACGCCTTTCTTTCGAAAATGCTGTCTCCGAAACGATACTCCATCACAATCTCTTATAGTGTTCAATGCAACGCATATTTAACACTAACGCGTTCTTAGCACGCGCTAAATCAACGTTGAGTTTGTTACAGTTTACTGGTTGTGGCGTTGCCTCTCTGTAACTTCAACATGCTCGATCACGATCACCGCTCCGATCACCACTCGGTGATCCGCTTCTCCTGTCATCGAGACTCCGAGCTGATCTCGCACCGAGACCCATTTCTTGTGTACAGAGGCGACCTGAACCCCGTTGACCTGCATCTGGTAGTCGTGCTCCGTGAAATTGCCGTAGATGCGCATGAACTCGCGCCCGTCTTTTTCCACCCAGTACTCTTCCCCGATCAGCTTGACTATCTTCTTCTTTATGGTTCCCAGTTCCGCCCTAGCATTGTCGTAAAAAGTGAACTGGTTTCGAAGCGACAATACTTTCCCTTCGAGATGCATCAACTCCGAACCATTGGTATCCATGACGACAAACTTCGCTGGAAACTGAAAGAGATTGCCATCAGCTTCTCCCAGTTTCGTCCCACTCACATCCTCTAGATCATAGTGCTCACGCACAGACAGTATCTTCTTCTTCAGCACCAGATCGTTGATTCCCAAGAGAGAATTTGTACCGCTCATTAACTCACAAAGAACAACGATGTACGTGTAACTAAAAACCTTTCGTGCTCCACAATCCTTCATACGACACGCAATAAGCTCGCACTGTGTCGAGTAGGCACGCGCTCTTTTGAATCTCTTGGTTCATGATTAGCACGCGCGCTAAAAGGTGTGCTACTGAGGGTTGTAGAAGTGAGGATCATGTCTTTTGATTCCAACCAGTTTCTAGTTAAGGAAAGGAAATATACGAATCTCCTGTAGAAGAGTTGTTGAGGAGAAGTCATCTGGGCGCGGAGCTCGCCGTCCGGTGATTCCCCATTTCTCTTTATGTTTCCTTCATTAGCCCTATGAACGCGCAATCAACGGCCCTTGAGGTGAGCAAGCTCGTGGAGCTGTGTCTTCTTAAAGCCGGAGAGATTGAGAAAAGGACCCATGAATTGATCAGGGGTGAGATTCGGCGTATTTTGTGAGAAGTCCAATCGTTTCTCTGCAGAAGTTGGGCAGGTCAGCTGGGGAACGAGAGGTAACCATGCTTCCGTCAACCACCGCTGCTTCATCAATGAACTTGGCTCCAGCGTTCTTTAAGTCCGTAGTGACCGACTTCCAGCACGTAGCCCTCTTACCCCTCAGCGCATCTGCTTCGATAAGCATCTGTGGACCATGACAGATTGGGTTGTACAGTAATGCAGATAGTTGGTGAAAGAAGACACATTCTACAATATTGTAGACAGATCATTATACTAAAGTGTGCTATACATTATTGTAGAAAGGTACATGAGTTTTCCTAGAAAATGATGTGTTCTACATTTTTGTAGAAAGATTATTATACTGAAACGCACTGCACGTTATTGTAGAGAGCTCAGGGAAATACGAAAGATCGAGTGATTAGAATGCGAAATCCATTCAAATATGGAACAATAGTAACTGGCGAAGATTTTGCAGATAGAGAAAAAGAACTAAAATTGCTAAGCAAAGAACTAACAAGTGGACAACATGTGCTTATGTATTCTCCAAGAAGATATGGAAAGAGCTCACTGATGATCATGGTACTCCAGGAGCTGAAGAAGAAAGGTATTATGACCACGTTTATTGACCTGTATGGCTGTATTTTCCTATCTGATTTGGTTGACAAAATCGTGAAAGAAACTGTAGTCCCTGCATATGATAAAATGGACAAAATAGTGAATTTCTTGAAATCATCCCTGACGGGGCTTAGACCAGTAATCACAGTCAATCCTAGTGATGGAAGCTTTGACATAAGCTACAAGAAAGAAGTAGCCAGTGCTGGGGAAAATAAAGTTCTTTCTGAGGTGCTAGATGCTCCAGAAAAATTGGCTATTGCAAAGAATAAACCTCTTGTCGTAGTCTTCGATGAGTTCCAAGAGATCGAGAACTTCGATGGCAAAGACCTTGAAAACCTCATGCGAACTCATTTCCAACACCACAAACATGTCACTTACGTCTTCACAGGAAGCAAGAAGCACTTAATGGAGCAAATGTTTACCGATTCCAAAAGACCATTTTTCAAATTCGCAAGACTGTTTCCTCTTGGCAAAATACCAAAAGAAGAATTCAAAGCTTTCATCGAGAAGAAGTTTGAGAACACAAAGGTACTAGTAACGCCGTCAATAGTAGATGCGATCATGACATTTACTGATGGGCATCCATTTTTCACTCAACAGCTCTGCCACGAGGTATGGAATATTGCCTGCGAAAAAGGAAAAGCTCAAAAAGATGATGTCTCAAAAGCCATCGAGTCTCTGACAAGAATACAAAGTGATCTCTACATAGGTATGTGGGATCCACTCACTCTTTTTCAGAAGAAACTCCTGACTGGAATAAGCATGGAAGACAGGAAACCAGCCATATTCTCGGCATCATTCATTGAAAAATACGAATTGGTATCGACTTCTCATGTTTCAAGAGCAACAGGTCAGCTGCTCAAAAAAGGGTTGGTCGAAAAAGAAAATGGTTGCTATACTCTGTCGGACATTTTCTTCAAGGAGTGGATAAGAAGAAATGGGGCGTCAAACCATGAATGAAAAAGAGTTTTCTTGGTGAAGCTTCTTTCAGTAAAGAAGGTTCGTTCGTGGGTTCAAATCCCACCCCCCGCACTACAATTTCAAGTCCTATTTCGAGCTTATTTCAGTTAGATAAACTCAATTTATGACGTTGTGCGTGGGCGTGTGCGAAGGTTAAGAATTGAACACATGCTTACCGGTAAAATTGCTTGCCTCCTGTGGGTTCAGCGCGCGCAGAATTCTTTCCACCCAGAACGCCAGCCGCGAAGGGAAAATGAGGCGAGATGCACTACACGGAAACGCTTGATTCAGTCAAAGCAATTTCCGTAAAACCAGACGCGCGCGCACCTTTTTCTCACCATTCATCTGTAGTGAAACTCTAATAAAATTCACTTTAATTGCATATACTGCATTCCTGATTTTTATGTTCCGTCAACGAGCGCGCGCGCTATTGCTGGAGAAATGTGGTTCCGATGCCGAGAAGATGGTCATGTTAACAATCTTCGTTTCTTCAACCTTTCGGAAAAAATTCTCCAGCAACGCCCGAAAGGCTTTCTTATTCGCACGTTTACCCAGTTCCAGTGCTTCATATTCATGTTTCTCTATAAAGTCGCTTATCGTCAACGGGTCCTCGTATTCGCGGACGAAAACTGTGGGCATCAAGATCACGAGCCTTCCATTTTCTTTTAGTACTCTGCCCCACTCTCTCAGGGCTGTCTCCACAAGATCGTTTTCGGGAATGTTGGCGACCACTATCAGGTCAGCATAACCATCTTTTAATGGAACTTTCACGTAGCTGCCATCCAAGAAAAACAAGTTGTCCAGATGTCGGTACAACTTCACTGATCTTGGCTTCACCAGGTAAATCTTTCCCCTACGTACTTTACTAATAAGGCAGCATATCATTCTCTCGTGCATTGCGGAGTATTCAGGGACAATGTACACGATGATGCGTTGGTCCATTAATTCCTCTCCAAGTAGCCTGCAGACGTTTTCAAAAACGTTGATCTTTGAGGGAAGACCCAACAAGTATTCACCATAGAAGGCGTCGATGGTCTCGATAGCGTCTAAGAAAATCCTGTTAAGCTCCTCCCTCCCCTTCCCGCTAAGCCTGTAAACCCTCTTCTCGGGTCCAAACTGGCTCTTCTGCCAACGACTCTGAAGCAAGTGCTCTCGCAGCATCTCGTTTAGAATCCTGTACAAACGGCTGATCTCAACCGTAACGCCTTCAGACGCAAGTTTCTTGTGACTTTCGTACCCGTAGAATTCTTTACCTCTAAACATCTTCAGGATATTCTCTTTAAGATCCTGAGCTCTCACGGCTGAAGCTTCCATATTAGAATTCGGCTCTCCATCCGACGTCACCTAGATTCTACATTTTCAATGTTAAAGCCGCCGTTTAAGGACCTATGGAATCGCAACTATAGTACTGAATAGCACATAGGCTAATATTACAGCGAATTTCTTATTGAAAAAATGAGTGAACTATTTGCGGGCCGTCCGCTTAGAAGCCTTAACGTTAGAACCTGAAGCACCTTTTTGCTTGGCGGCTCCTGCTAGTATACAAGTAAACATAATTCACGCTCTTCCACGATTTTGTAAACATTTGCATCTAATAGATCAGTGCAGGACGTTTGACATGCACGCGCGCTATTACTAGACCGTGATTTGCACACGCTACTGAGAACATTGGTCTTGGCAGGTATAGTGAGAAAGTACTCGCTGTAGAACCTACGGGCTGTCGCAATCGCGCCCAAAAGAATCGTTTCACGTACCTTCTTTCCTTTCTCGCCGGTCCTGCACATCCTTTTTCGAGGCCCTTCTCCAACCGAGCCTCAAGCAGGCAACATCTCAATAAGAACTTTAAGAACTCTACAAGTGACCGATGTCAACCTTAATCCTTTCTGAAGCAAGCTCCTTGTGAGCCGCATAACCACAAACTCTGCTTCCAAACATCCTCGCGCTAACCTCAGTCGTTCAATTTCGATTTCATAGTGATAAACGGGGAGAGCGAGGTTCTGATGCTAAGAAGAGTACCATGTGAACAATCTTTGTTTCTTCAATCTTTTGGAAAAAATTTTGCAATGATGACCGAAGATATTTTCCATCCGCATGTTCATTTATCTTCATAGTGTCATGTTCATACTTCTCAATGAAGTTGCCGATTGTCAAAGGGTCTTTGTACTCCTCTACGAAAATCGCTGGAATCAAGATTGCCAATTTCCCATCTGCCCGTAACACCCTGCACCACTCTGTTAACGCTGTCTCCAGAAAATCCTTTTGGGGGATGTCTATAACCACCAAGAGATCGACAAAAGAGTTCTTTAATGGGATGTTTTCGTAGGTGCCGTCCATTAAGGTCAGGTTGTCAGGACACGGGTCAACGAGCACCGATCTCGGCTTCACGAAATAGATCTTCCCTTGAGAATCTCTTTTTTGAAGATTGCAGATCATCCTCGCGTGCATCACGGAATAACTTGGCGAAATGTAGGCGATGTTGCCCCGTCCCCTGAGTTGACGGGCAAAGTGCCGCCGGACACTTTCGAAAACGCTGCGCTCAGGTGGAAGATTCAGCAGATACTCTTCGTAAGAGGCATGGATAGTCCTGATGGCGTCTTGAAGAATTCCGTCGAGCTTCTTCCTTCCCTTTTCACCAAGCCTGTACACTCTCTTCTTTGGTCCGAGTTGGCTTTTCTCCCAACGACTCTCAAGCAGTTTCTCTTTAAGCATCTCGTTCAGGATCCTGTAGAGGCGGCTGATTTCAACCTTGACGTCTTGAGACGCGAGTTTTTTGTGAACCTCATACCCGTAGAACTCTCTGCCTCTAAACATTTTCAAGATATTCTTCTCAAGATCGTCCGTTTTCATAGACTTTAAGCCTCGGTATATGTATTCGGGTACTATAGCTAAAAATCCATAGATCCTTAATACTGTAGCAACAATTATAAAAGAGTTATGGAGATAAAATAATGAACAAACGAAATCATGCTGCAGTCTTACTTGTCTTCCTTGCAACCATCTTAGTATTGTCCATCGCTAATTTCAACGTCACAACCGTAAAGGCAGCGGGGCCGCCAAGTATCACGCTCCTCCCACCTGCTGGACCTGTCGGAATACCCATTACAGTTAACGGCAACGGTTTCGCGCCTGGAGCCGATATAAGCCTGACTTGGTTCGGAAACATTGTTGATGTTCCAGGCATCGCAGGCCACGTAGCCACGCACACTATAAAGAGCGGAATCACAGCTGATCAAAATGGCGACTTTACCACAACCATCATTTCACCAAGCGACTTCTCCGATATCCCACACCAGGTCAACGCCACCCAAAACGGCATCGGAACAGGAATAACCAACGCAACCTTCACCACTGTACCAACGCTGATTCTGAGCCCTCAACCTGCCAACTACGCCAACGGACAGCAGATTTTCCTTAACATCACTGGAGGACCACTTGGAGCCGCTGCCCTCCCAATAACTGGCGCCAGCTCAGAGACAGTCCTAAAATTCACTTATGACAACGTGATGTGGGGTTTCGACACTTCTCACTTGAGTACAGAAGGACCAGTTTCAACTGGTGGATTCACGGGATGGGACGTTGGAGGCAACATATCGATTCGATTCACAGCAGTAGGAGAAGTAGGCACACACTCCATTAGAGCTTATGCAGGTGAAAAGGACACGCCCATATGGCTATCATGTGAAATAGGTGGCCAAGTAGACTTCAACATAACGGGTCCCAGCTCTGACACACAGACCATTTTGAACAATCTGGCTTCATTGAACTCCACAATTTTGAGCGTTCATGGAGACACCGCCACAATACAGACTAACCTGGGAACACTAACAACATCAGTTGGCAACTTGCAAGGAACAACCAACAACGAAGCCAACTATAGCTTGGCAGCTCTGGGCGTCTCAGCAATCGATCTGATACTTCTGATTGCCCTCCTTGCCCTTTTTGCACGCAAGAAGACGTAAGCAGCAAAACGAAACCAATCGCACAATTCCTCCCTTTCTTGTTAGAACATAAGCGCGCGCTCTAAGACAAAACCAAGCAGAATGGAAACGTTGAAAGAGACAACTAGGGCTTTCGGCTTGAACGCGCGCTCTAGTGGGGATATTGCTTGCAAATCTCCATTTTTCTCTATTCCTGATACGTGCAGAAAGGTTTAAGACTATTGGAATGTATTCGCTTCAGTTTGAATGAGTGATATTTTGAAAAGAACCATCGCTCTGGTGGCGCACGATAATAAAAAGGCTGATTTGGTGGAGTGGGTTGACTTCAACAAGGGCACCCTCTCTGTTCACAGCTTGTATGCAACTGGAGGGACCGGGAGAAAAATCAGCGACAAAACCGGCCTAAACATAACTCTGCTTAAGGATGGTTCACATGGTGGTGACATGGAAATAGGAGCTCTGATCGCCAACGACAAGCTGGATTACTTGATCTTCTTCTGGGACCCCCTGGAATCTCTTCCTCACGATGTCGACGTGAAAGCCCTTCTCAGGATAGCTGTCTTGTACAACGTGCCAACTGCATGTAATAGAGCGACAGCAGATCTAATAATCTCCAGCCCACTGTTTCAGAGTGGAGAATACAAACGAAAAAAGAAATGAGCTTCGCCGCATGCTTGTACAGCCATTCTCTTAACCGCGCTCTCATGAAAGTAAATCTTACTCCACCAAAAGATTCGAACGCGCGCGCTGGGGGTTGAAATTTGAACGGCGTTTACCGGTAAAAGTGATTAGCCTCTGGACCTCGGATAACTCCAAACTCTTCCAAACATCTTCATTTACTTTCATTTTGTATGTAAGAACTAAGCTAATTGCAATTGAAACGACTGAGTTTTACTCGTTTTTTTCGCTATTCAAGCGAGAGCTCTAGTGACTCTGTCAGGCATCATTGTGTTGCGGAAGTACTAGCGCGCGCACTCATCGAGTTTTACTGGTCAATTATTTATGTCGCTCAGATACTATCCCGTAGAGGCGATTGCGTAGAGGCCTTCCACGAAGTTTTTGACTATTGAGTTTTCCTATTTCTTTTGCCAGCTTTTCATCTTTGAGAATGTCCAATACCCATTTTTCGAAGTCTCCACGCTTGAGATGGAAACTCAAGGATTTTGCCTCTACTTTCTTAATGCTCGTCAAGAAGTCTTCGTATGAAGCTGCAGTTATGCCTGTGTACTCGCCGATATCAACGCAGAAGTAGAACGGCGCAACCTGTTCAGTCTTACTGAGACTCAAGAAACATGTCTCCATTAACATTTCCATAAGACTCGCTAGTGGATATGAATTATGAAAGGGAAATCAAGATTCAGGCTCCATAAATGTCCGTCTAATATAAGCAACAAGCGCGCGCGAGTCAGCTCAACGCCCAACTCCATAACCCACTCTTTCTGAAACCTGTAGACCTTCTTGCCAACTTCAACGATGTCCATGCTTGTCAATTTACCTAGTCAGAATATTTGTCTTGCTAAAAGACCGCACCTGCTACTAGGCATGTCTAGCCAAACCTGGCTTGAGGACAACATAAATAAACTATGCGTCAGCCATATACCCCAAATGCTTCCAGAAAACATAAACCTAAGCTTTTTCCAGCCTATAGTTGGCTCATGGTACGACTCTCTGAGCAATACTGAGGATTCCCAAAAGAGAGTTCTGGCAGAGCTACTCAGTGAGTATGACAAGACAGACTATGGGCGAAGCCATCACGCCTCGGAAATCAACGACATCACGGAGTTCAGGGCAGATTTCCCAACTATGAACTACGGAAGTTTGAGGCCTTACTTGGGAGAGGTTCAGAAAGGCAATTACAGCTCGATCTTGCCTGAGCCGCTGTTATGTTGGGTCATGACTCGAGGTTCCACAGGACCTGCTAAAGTGTTGCCGGCCACGAAGACTCATATCGAACAGATACTTTCGTGCGGCGCGAGAGCTCTCGTCAACTACGCGTTGAGAAAAAAAGATTTCAGCTTACTCACTGGAAGAATTCTAAACCTCAATTTTCCTTCGAACGTTCACACCACGACGGTGGATGGACAACCTGTAATTTATGGTTACAGTTCGGGAACCTATGCGAGGCTTAACCCCATGCTCAACGAAGTAAGCCTGCTGCCGAGACAAGAGGACATAGATGCCTTAGGCTCAGGAATCAGCAAACAAGACTGGGAAAAAAGGTTCGAGCTCGCCTATCAGAAAGGAACTGGCGAAAACGTCACCGCCACCATGGGTGTCACACCAGTCATTCTAGCCTTCGCGAAATACATAAATCGAAAGCATGGGAAAAAGCCCAAAGAACTCTGGAATTTCAAGGCCTTATTCTGCACCAGCGTCCGGAAGATCCAGTTTCGGTACGCGCCGGTGCTGAAGAAATACTTCGGCGACGTGCCCGTGGTGGAAATCTACAGCGCGACGGAAGGAGTGTTCGCACAGCAGCTTGATGACCTGCCCTACGTTACGCCGAATTACGACAAGTACTTCTTCGAAGTTCAGACTGACCAAGGCACGAGGATGTTGCATGAACTTAAAAAGGGCGAATGGGGCAGACTGATAGTATCCACATGTATGTTTCCAAGATATGACATCGGAGACATCGTCGAAGCAGCCGGAAAGAACTATTTCCGCGTCGTCGGCAGACGGAACACTACGACTCTGTTAGAGCATAGGCTTTACCGACTATTCTTCGGGTGGCTGATTTAGGCTCTAGGGTGTCTCCGCGAGGCCATTGTCGCGCCGTAGACTGCGCCGACCACGACTAGCAAGCCCAGAACGATGAAGAAGAACGCCCACAGGATTCTGGTCTCATAGTGTATTAGGGTTAGATAGGCCGATAGGCCGATGAATAGGATGATTATGCCGCCGATCAGCGGGCCTATGAATGCATACTCGTGCTTCTCGCGTTTCTCGCCTTTTTCGGTGCCTTTTTCGCCTTTTTCCCTTTTCTCTTGCTTCTCATGTCTATAGGTCACGGGGGGTTGAGGCTGTGCCGTCGCTTGTTCAACCTTCAAGGGAGCGCCACATTTTGGGCAGAAGACCATGTCTTCACTTATTTTGTTCCCGCACTTTGGGCAATATGACACGTAATCACCTTAACACTCGGTGTTTCTGTCCTATTCTGTCATCGAATATTTAAGGCATACCGCCCATAACTCGTTTTGGCATGCGTCAGTTTGAAAAGATGGCTTGCAGTCTTGAATGCGGGAGGCTCGGGACATGAGATACCACAGTCGATTTTTCGGGTTCTGGCATACTTTCTTGCATGCTTGAGTGGTCTCATCGTTACTTCGTCAGTGATTCAAGTCGGAATATGCGCCAAGATTGCGTTTATAAAGGACGGTGTATTTTATTTACGCGGTAACGTTCTGGTGTTAGAGAACGAACTGACACAGTGCGTTACACGCGACAACCAACAACAAAAAAGGAGGAAAAAAAATGACGGAAAATGCAGGGATTGTTTTCATTGGAAGGAAACCAGCCATGAGCTACGTTCTGGCAATCATCACAAGCCTATCGTCAAGCAGTGCCAAAGAAATCACTTTAAAGGCTCGCGGACAAGCTATCACGACCGCCGTTGACGTAGCTGAAATAGCTAGAAGCCGCTTCCTAAAGGACCTAAAGGTAGGCAAAATCTCCATAGGAACGGAAGAGATGCCACCACGAGAAGGCCAAAACAGACCAAGAATGGTTTCCACGATGGAAATAACTTTGAATAGATGAAAAGAAAGCTAAGTATAAAGAAAACGATAGCTAAACAAAGAGTACCAATGGCGAACAATTCGCCTTATTTTTTTGTATTACAAGAGTAAGCGTCCGATTTTCAGATTATCCGTACTTGGCATGAGTTGATTTCATTCTTGAAGTCTACGTGAGCCGCTCGCCACGTGCAGAAAATGCTTGACAAAAATCTTAAATGCGTTGGGGCGGCTATTAATAATTGTTAACCTAGGCGTGCGAGTCATGAACGCTTTTAAGAGTGTCGTGGACAAGCTCAAGGGTCTGGAGTCTGAGCGCAGAAATCTTCTGCTTGAGATCGAGGAACTCAAGAAGATGGCGGACTCTAAGGCCAAAGCGTTGGAAAGCGAGGTAAGCATGCTGAGAGAAGAGGTCAAATCTCTCAGAATACTGCTCGGCACTGGAGAGCCCGAGCTTCCGCCTGAACCCAAGAGGAAAAAGTAATCAGTTTTTTGAGTAGAAGCTTAATCAGTAGACGGTGGCCCTGATAAGCTCTATGGACTATGGATGTGTGTTTACGGCATGCCCATAAAGTATGTTGAAGCTCCTGACGTGAAGAAGCTCGCCGACGAAATCGTGGAAAAGCTGGGTCTCTTCCATGTTGTTCCCCAATTCCTGTTCTGCTGCAGAAGCAAGGGTTCCTCTTCGGAACGTACGATCGCACGTATCCATGGGCTGGGCAAGATCTGGCAAGAAGCGCTCAACCTTCCAGCGGCTTACACGATAGAAGTCATCTCAGAGCGATTTGACAGGCTGAGCGAGAAAGAGAAGGAAAAAACGATCATCCACGAGCTTCTGCACGTGCCTGAGGCGTTCGCTGGCGGTTTTCGCCCACACAAGGGCTACATAACCGATCGAATCGTGGAGAACTTGCATAGGACTCTGTTGGAGCAGAGAAGAACCAGAGGGGCAAACTGCGAGTGATTTTGCCCGAGACCGCCATGAAGGTTTTTAAGGAAGCTAAAGAATGAAACAGAAAACTCAGAACGTACCCGTTTAACGGTGTGACCCTGATGGCTGATTCGATCACTGGAATTGGCGAAACGAGACTCTTGAGGTGTAAGCATTGAAGTACGTCATGAAAAGCCTCAAGCACAATGGAGTCTATGTCCCACCATGCGAGCATCAGGGCTTATCAGTGAAGATCAGCGGAAACACTCTGAGACTTACGCCCAAGACCGAGCAGATGGCCCTGGCTTGGGTCAGAAAAGAAATGTCGCAGACAACGCCTCCGGATAGGCTCTTCTACAAGAATTTCATGCACATCTTCATCGGAGCCTTGAAGCACGAAAATCCTTCTGCAAATTTCTTGAATGATCTCCGCATAAGAGACGATGTGGATCCTCTGGTCGACGGCAAACCAAGAGAAGACATGGAAATCAACTTCTCCGAAGTCAGAGAATACGTGAAGCGAGAGCAACTGAAAAAGCTGAACATGACCAAGGAAGAGAAGAAGAAGCTTGCAGCCGAGAGAAAAACCAAGAGAGAAGCTCTTAGGAAAATGTACGGTTACGCGACGGTTGATGGAAAAGAGATAGAGATAGCCAACTGGACCGTTGAGCCTGCTTGTCTTTTCGCAGGCAGGGGTGATCATCCGAAGCGCGGAAACTGGAAGCAGGGTCCATCTCAGTCAGACATCATACTCAATCTCTCGCCCGATCCCGATGCGCCTAAACCAGCTGGTAACTGGAAAGCCTTTGTGTGGGAACCGGACAAGATGTACGTGGCCAAGTGGGAAGACAAGCTGTCGGGCAAGATCAAGTATGTGTGGTTTTCGGATTCCACTTTTCTGAAACAGATGAGGGAGAAAGAGAAGTTCAAGAAGGCAGAGAAACTCGGCGTCAAGGTCAAGGACATTGAAGAGCACATAATGAACAACCTGAACGCTAAAGATGAGGCGAGAAAGAAGGTGGCCACAGTCTGCTGGCTCATCTTCAACTTGAACATGCGAGTCGGAGACGAGAAAGATCCAGGCGAGGCCGACACGGTCGGAGCCATAACTCTGAGGCCTGAACATATCAAGATAGAAGGCGACACACTTCATTTTGACTTTCTAGGAAAAGACGCCGTAAGGTGGACTAAAGATGCTAAAGCTTCACCGATGGTGATTGAAAACATCAAGCGTTACATAGACTCGTGCAAAGAGTACCTGTTTGAGGGGGTAGACTCAGGAAAAGTAGCCAGGTTCTTCTCCGAAAAGTTGAAGGGGTTAACGGCTAAAGTCTTCAGAACATGGCGGTGCACCACTACAGTCGACGCGCACTTGAAAGACTGCAAGACGAAGAAGGAAGATCCTGAATACTTGAAGAAATTCTGCGCGAAGATGGCTAACCTAGAAGCAGCTATCGTGGCTAACCACAAACGGAAGATACCAGCCAACTTTGATGAGCGATTGGCAAAGAAGGAAGCGAAGCTCAAAGAACTTCACACTGATTTGAAGGTCAAGGACGAGCAGGGAAAAAAGACAGAAGGCCTGCTCAAGAGAATAGACAAGAACAGGCTCGACGTAGAGTTGACGAAGGCAACGAGAGAATACAACCTGGGCACTTCTCTGAAATCATACATTGACCCGATGACCTACGTGAGATGGGCGAACCATCTGGATTTTGACCTGGATAAGTTCTATCCGAAGACGCTGAAGAACAAATACAGTTGGGCCCTAGGCTCAAAACCCTAGTCGCAATTTCACATGTCTTTTATTCTGAAATAGAGCGGAATTTGAAGAATGTGTCTATTCTCTGCTTGAAAGTATGACGATGTAGTCTGCAGTGTCGGCGGCCATGTCAGCAGCCTGCTCTATGAATTCGATCAGATCGTCGAAGATTACCATTACTCCTGCGTTTATCTGGGGACCGAATTTAACGAATGAGGCTTTCGTCTTAAAGTAATACTTGTCAATCTCATGCTCTATGACTTCAACCTTTTTTGCGCCTTCGATCGCTTCTGCGGCGTTCACGTTAAGCTTTTCAATGCTTCCGCGCAGTGCGTGGGAGCAGTCCACCAGCAGGGAGGTCATGCACAGTGTGTTTTCGGCGAATTCTTTCGGAAATGGTGTGTCGCCGAGCATTTCGATGCATCTTGCCGCATCCTTAACGTGATCCGCAAGGGTGTCGAGTCTTTTCACCAGGTGAAGCAGGTCTTCGCGGTAATCGGCGAACAGAGCTGCTCCTTTGGATAATTCCATGAAGACTTCTGTTCGAAGCCGGTCAACTTCCTCTTCTACCTTGAACAGAGTTTCGATGCTCTGCGTGGCCTCTTTTCTCTTTCCTTCGGAAACGCTTCGCATTGCCTGATTAAGAAGGGTCACGGTGTCGATGGCCTTCGTTATCTGTTCTTGGGCCAAGTCTAACGCTTTTGTTCTGCGACGCTTTTCAAACCACGCGTAGCTTCTTTTTTCCAAGTTCTACATCCCCTTTAAGACTACTTTTGCCGTATCCTTATAACCTTTCTCAGAGTCAAAGAGCCTCATAATTCGTCTCACCTGAGAATCACCTTCTCTCCCGTTGCGATATAATAGATTGCTTCGCCCACGTAGGTCGCATGGTCTGCTATTCTCTCCAAGTACCTGGCCACGAGAAGGTTGCAGATTATGTTACTTGCGCTCGGAGGAGCGTCTGCAAGTTTGTCTAGATAGGAAGAGTAAATCTTGTCAACTTCATTCTCGGTTTCTGCAAGTGACTTGGCCATTTCGCCGTCATTGTCTCTGAGAGCCTCTATGCTTCCGCTGACCATTTGAAGGGTTTTCTCAGCCATTTTTTCCATGAGGTCCAATTGGTACACGCATTTTTTTGAGGGAGCAAATTTCTGATGCGTCAAAGAGATGTCCCAAGCGTATCGGCCATATCTTTCAAAATCGTAGGCGATTTTCATGTACGAGTTTATGATCCTCAAGTCAGACGCGACAGGCTGGTACTTCACTATCAGTTCGAAGGCCTTGTCCTCAACACTCACTGTCATCGTGACCAGCATGTCTGAAAGCTCTTGTACCTCTTCGTTAACGTCCCTGCCCTCCATGAAGCCTGTGATCGCCGTTCTAACCGTTTTTTCAGCAGCATCGCCCATCTTCGAGACTATAGCCGTCAATTGCTCCAAACCCGTATCTAACAGTCTGCTCATGTTTTCACCCTATCCAAACTTTCCTGTTATGTATTTCTCCGTGATTTCACTCGTTGGATTCTCAAACATGTCCTTGGTGGACCCATATTCTATAAGCTCTCCAAGATAAAGAAAAGCAGTGAAATCTGAAACTCTTGCAGCCTGCTGCATATTATGCGTGACAATTACTACTGTGTAGTTCTGTTTGAGCGACACTATCAACTCTTCGATCTTGGCCGTCGCGGTGGGATCAAGGGCCGAACAGGGCTCATCCATCAGTATGACCTCAGGCTGCAAGGCAATGGCTCGCGCAATGCACAGTCGTTGCTGCTGTCCCCCTGATATACTTGTCCCTGGCTTCTTCAAATCATCTTTCACCTCATCCCACAATGTCGCTTGTTCGAGGCTCTGCCTCACTATATCGTCGAGACTCTTTCCTCTCTTGACTCCCGTGAGCCTTAACCCTGCTGCCACATTATCATATATGGACATCGTGGGAAACGGATTTGGTTTTTGGAAAACCATCCCTACTCTTCTGCGGATTAGAACCGGATCGACATCCCGCTTGTAAATGTCTCTTCCATCAAGCAGGACACGTCCCGACATTCTGGCGCCTGGAACCAGCTCGTGCATCCTGTTTAGGCAGCGGACGAATGTAGATTTTCCGCATCCTGATGGACCGATGATTGCAGTGACGGAATTGGTTTTGATCGTGAGGCTTATGTTCTTCAAAGCTCGCTTCTCACCGAACCAGGCGCTCAGTCCGATGGTTTGCATCTTTTCGCTTGATAACGCTGAATCACTCGCCGCTGGGGTCTTCTCGATGTCTGCGTCGCCGATCATTTTCGTATCTCACCCAATCGAGCGTGCGCGCCATTCGATCTACGTGCGGTAGCTACCCTGACACCGATGTTCAGGCTTAAGACTACTAAAATCAAGACCAGAGCCGCTCCCCAGCCTTGCGCTATTTGGCTAGGGTACGGCGAGGTTACGTCTCTCCAGATTCTCAGCGGGAGGGCGTCCATAGGCTGATTGAAGCCTTGAAAGAAATACTGGCTTCCGAGGATCGTCATGATCAGGGGCGCAGTTTCCCCCGCGATTCTGGCTACTGCGAGAAGACTGCCAGTCACCAAGCCTGATCCTGCCTCAGGCAACACAACGCTGACTATGGTTCTCCATCTGCGTACCCCAAGGGCAAGTGATGCTTCTCGGGTGGAGTTCGGGACTAGCTTTAACGATTCTTCAGTGGTCCTGGCAACTATGGGGATCAAGATGAAAGAGAGGGCGACGGCACCTGCAATTGGCGAAAAATGACCCAGACTGAGGACAACAGCGAGGAAGACTGTGATTCCTACTACGATGGATGGGAACTCCGTTAGCACGTCATTGATCGTCCTTGTCACAGCGGCATACTTGTTGTTGCCATATTCAGCCAAAAAAACTCCGGACATTACGCCGATCGGTATCCCGATAAGGCTGGTCAGTACAATAAGGATTAAGGTCCCTTGTATCGCAGGACCAATACCGCCTGCTGGCTGGCCTGGCAAGCTGGGCGGCTGAGGAGGTTGAGTCAGAAATTGAAGGCTAAGCTGCGGCGCTCCCCTCGCGATGACTTCGAAGAGGATGCTGACTAGAGGTACGACAGCGATTATTACGCATCCTAGGCAAAGCACGAAGAAGAGTCTATTCTTAAACTTCCTGTATGTGTAGCTGGTCATCTATTCTACGGCGCCTCCTTTAACCTTGAAGATGCGTGTTACCATGACCTGGGCGATGACGTTTATCAGCAGGCTGAGCAGCAGCAGGAGTAATCCGACGCTTATGTATGCGGAGTATAGTAGGGTCCCTGGCGACGACTCCAAGAAACCGTTGGCTATGAGAGAGGACATCGTTTGACCTGGTTTAAAAAGAGAAGTTGGCATTGCAGCAGATCCGGAAGCGTTCCCGATGAGCATAGTGACCGCCATAGTTTCGCCGACCGCTCTCCCCAGACCTAAGATAACAGCTCCAAAGATTCCTGAACGGCCGTAGCTCAAGACCCAGTTTCTGATGACTTCCCACTTGGTTGCGCCGATGCTGTAGGCTCCCTCCCTGATTGAGTTAGGAACGGCTCTGATGACTTCCCTCGAGATCGAGGAAACTGTTGGTATTATCATTATAGCAAGGATTATTCCTGCAGTGAGAAAGTCGAGACCGAAAGGAGTCCCGCGAAACGCTGGAAACCATCCCAAGTACGTGTGCAACGGAGTCTCAACGTAATCGGAAATCCAAAAGCGGAAAACGAATAGTCCCCATAGTCCGTAAATGACGCTTGGAACAGCAGCCAGCAGCTCTATAAGATAAGAAACCGGCACTCTTAATCCTCTCGGGGACATCTCTACGAGGAAAATCGCTATGCCAAGACTAATGGGTACGCCTATCAGAAGGGCAATGGCCGCAGTGACAAGCGTTCCGAGCAGATACGGAAGCGCACCGTATATTTCCGGGTACAATGGCGTCGCATTTGGATTCCATTGCGTTCCCGTGAAGAAATAGGTTCCAAACCGCTGCAACACAGGCAAAGCCCCATTGAACAAGGTGTATCCTGTGACTATCAAAATGACAGCCGCCGAAGCCGCAATCACAGCGGCCAGTATCTTGAAAAGATCGTCCTCTAAAGAACTAATTTTCATGTCACTAGTTCCTCAAGCTTACTGAAATCAAATTTAAAAAAGAGATTGCGGGTAGTCGTGTCAGTCAATTCCTGACACCACTATCAACTTGTGGGTAGATGTTGCCTGTTGAAGGTTATCGATTGGATGGTGGCTTCATCTGTCTGCACAACGTTCGCTGGAAGCTTTACGTACTCTAGACCCGGTGAATACTGCTGGCCATCATGTACAACCCACCAGAGGAATTTGACAAGGGCCTCCGCTCTATCATGTGTCATTCCCGAGGTAACGTTGAGTTCTTGGTACACGAGAAGGTAGGTAAAGCTGACTATTGGATAAGCTTGTGGGTCATGGGCATTGAGAAGATTCACGTTTGCCCAGCTCGCATTGCCTGCTGGCAAGCCAGTTGAAGCTGCTGCTGACTGCACTGCTAACTGAATCGTGCTGAGCGAAGGCATGATCCAGTTGCCTGAGGGGTTCTGGATCGCTGCTACCGTGAAACCATTCTGCAAGGCGTAGGCTAATTCAACGTACCCAATTGTGTACTGAGTGTTATTGACGTCTTGTGCAACTAAATTGTTGCCGATCGCACCAAGGGACGTACTGCCAGGAGGCGAAGGCCAATTAACGGACTTGCCCTGCCCTACCGAGTTGTTCCAAGCAGGACTGGATGCGCTTAGGTAGCCGGTGAAGATGAACGTTGTTCCGGAACCGTCAGATCTGTGGACTGTAACTATGTTCTTGGCGGGCAGCGTCGTGTTTGGATTTAGGTTTTGTATTTCCGCATCGTTCCACATGGTCACGTTACCAGCGAAAATGTCGGCGATGGCCTTCCCAGTCAAGTTGAGACCAGTTGGAATGCCAGGAACATTGTAAGCTATAGTGACTGCACCGATCGTTTCTGGGATATGGAGTGAACCCGGTGCCTTTGCCATGTCAGTTGCGCCCAGTGGTGCATCTGAGGCGGCAAAGTCCACTATCTTGCTCTCAAGGGCTGCGATACCTCCTCCGCTACCAACCGAGTCATAGGTCACGTGAACGTTGGTTTCCTGTGCGTAGTGGGAAATCATGACTGATAGAAGCGGGTATGGAAACGTGGCTCCTGAGCCAACTAGAGTCATTGTCGGCGACAGATATAGATAAGCAAATACACCTACCACGACGATAACGATTGCGATTATTGCAATAGCAATTTTCCTGTTCATTTTAGCACCTCTTCGTATTTTCTGTTCATTTTCGAGTTTAGAGAAGCCGCATACTATTATATAGGTTTCTTATGTAGTCTTTATAAACTATATAGATATGACTCACATAAATAGATGCGGGCACTCGCTATAAACCTGCATAGCTATACTTAGTCTTCCATAATCTATTTTCGTAGGGCAATCACAGAATGATTAACTCTCGTTACGGCTAGAGCAGGGGTCACTTTTATATCTGTGCATGCGTGGTTCGATTCTGCCAATTTTCCTTCTTATGTACTTCTCCGTGATTTCGCGCAGGGCGCTTATGTTGACGGTTCTCCTCACCCTGAGAAAACTGCAATTCTTATATAGGTTCTCTACATAGTACTTATGAATTATATAGAGAATCAATTTATTCATAGTTCCTCTTTATAGCTATAAAGGTGAAGAAGAAGTTGACAAACACATCAAGAGAACGAAGCGGCGACGTGAGGAAGCTCCAGGTAACGGGTGGATCCACGTACATAGTCTCTTTGCCTAAAAGATGGGTCGTCCAAAATCAGCTCAAGAAAGGAAGCTCTATCAAGCTTCAGGAAGAAGAAGGTGGCGTATTGTCGATACTTCCATCGGATTCATTTAAGGTCCAAAAGACCGATGAAGCGTTCATCAAAGTCTCTGTCAGCGACAATCCCGACGCCGTAATCAGGAAGGTCGTATCAGCTTACCTCGTCGGCTACAATATGATTCACATACGAGTGGAAAAGCAGCAGCAACTGTCTTCAAAACTGAGGGACAAAATACGGAATTTTGCGCGCCAGCTGCTCGTCGGCACCGAGCTCCTCACGGACACGCCGGCTGAATTAACCCTGCAGGTGCTGCTGAGTTATCCGGAGCTTTCGATTCAAAGCGCCCTCAGAAGAATGTGCATAATAACATCGTCGATGCACAAAGATGCCATTTTATCTCTGAAAGATCTTGACAAGCAACTGGCCAGAAGCGTCATCGATACTGATGATGAAGTTGACAGGTTCAACCTCTATGTAACACGTCAGCTTAAGACGGCGATACAAAACCCAAGAATCATAAAGGAAATAGGCCTGACCAACGCTAGAGACTGCCTCGGTTATAGGCTTGTTACAAAGTCAGTAGAGAGAACGGCAGACCACGCCGCAAACATAGCGGAAAACGTGCTACTTCTCAAAGAACCCGTAGACAAGGCAAGCCTGAAGAAAGTTGAAGAGATTAGCGCCTTGGCTATCTCCATGTTCGAAACTGCGATAGAATCACTATTTAGACTTGACTTCAACCTTGCAGAAAGTGTGATTCAGAGAACTAAGGATGTTGGCTCGTTAGTGAAAGAAGCCCTGCTTTCTTCTCAAAAGACTCCAGTCGAGGAAATAGCGAATCTCAGACTAGTGACTGAGAGCCTGAAAAGGACAGCTGAGTATGCCAGTGACATTTCAGAAATCGTGCTTAATCTGACTGTGGAATCCGTAATAGGCTGAGCACTCTAAAGCCCCAAAGCATGGTTTACGTATGCAGCTCAGAAATCGGGCTGTTACGTTTATCCTAAGTCAATCGCCAGTAGCCAATCAATGGCATCCGTATTCAGTTTCGAAATGGTCGCTCTGACAGTCGTCTTCTTCAGCCTTAGGGCATGTGCTGGCGAGTGCTTTGACAAGTTAGACACGACCTCAAAAATGTGTGAAATAGAACGGTTCAGTCGTTTTTTCAATCTGTTTCTTCTTTCCATGGTTTTTCTGCATTGCTATTCCTCCTGACAATTCTTTGGGTGCCCTGTTTATGTAGAATTCGCAAATAATCTATTGGAGACCACTTATACTATATAGAAAAAGTCACGCTTCTAGCGACTAACGGAACTCTGCTTCGCCTTACGACACGTAGCTTCGACTTGGGATCGTGAGCCCAACCTAATCTCATGGGCAATACGATTTTTCAACTCGCTCACTAGGGAAAACTTATCAACTGTTCTCCTAGATGAGGAACGTGAAAGGGTCCGAGTGAAAAAAAGCTTGCTTAGCCAAAAGTTCAGAAAAGCCATGGATAGCGCGTCGTCAAACAGGGCCATCAAATATGGGGTCTACTTAGCCTCTGTCATCGTCTTCTTGGCCTTGATACTTTTTCCACCCATAATCGGAATCATAACAAGATTAGGTGCAGTGCAGCAGATTTTCTCTTATCCTCCAATTGTTGCTCGTGCAATCAGCGCCGCCACAAATTCCTTCGCCGTAGCTCTGCTCGTCTCAGCAGTAGACGTGATTGCTGGAGTTCCAATGGCTTGGCTTATCGCAAGAGGCAGGTCAAAGTGGCTAAACGTGGTCGATACGCTTGCTGATATACCCTTCGTTGTCCCAACGTCGGCTCTCGGTTATTCGCTTCTTCTGTTCTGGAACAAGCCTGAAGGCATTTCCGCCTTTTTCAGTGGTCCTCTAGTTTCAGAAGGATGGTTTCTCGTCATATTGCTTCACTTCACGTTTTCCTATCCTATCGTCGTGAGAGTACTTGTCGGAGCACTGCTCGATTACAAGGTAGAGTATGAAAGGGCGTCTAGGACGCTGGGTGCGGCGCCAATTACTGCAGCGAGAACGGTGACGTTTCCGATTCTCAAACCTTCGCTGATAGCCGCGTTCATCCTTGCCTTAGCCAGGTCATTATCAGAGACTGGTGCAACATTTATCGTAGCTGGAGTATTCGAAAATGGGCCAGTCTTCATTCAGAACATCACCAGCAAATTCACGCAAGGATCAGTAATTTACGACGGTTCAATTGCACTCGCAAGCTTGTTGCTTATAGTCGGCGCGTCAGCGATATTTGCGTTCATTCGCATTCTTGGACCGAGGCTAAAACTGCCAATAAAGGGAGTCTGGCCGGGGTTTGAAAGAAAACTGAGTTATTCAAAGGCTTCTTCCTCAAGGAACAGTGCAACTCTGCTAATCTTCTTGGCGATAATACTTGTCCCGTCTCTCTGGGTCGCGCTCCCGGCGTTTCATGCAGTTTTCACGCCTACTTTGCATAACGCACTGTTCGGCGTCGGAGTGTGGAGTGGGTACTGGCAGAGCCTGCTTCTTTCGTATCTTCTTGCGGCAACCGTGACAGTATTGAACATAATCATCGGTCTTCCAATGGCAATACTCATAGCCAGAAAAAGACTAGGAGCTCTGACGTCAACCGTACTTGATGTGCTCATCATGATTCCCCTGATTGTTCCATCAATAGCTCTGGGTGTCTCGCTGAATTTCTTTTGGAAGCAAACTTTTCCCTTCGTTCCTGAGATTTTGCTTCTAATCTTTGCGCATTTGACGATAACCTATCCTTACTTCGTAAGGTCAGTGTCTGCGGCCGTAGAAAGAATAAGCGTGGAGATGGAAGAAGCGTCGCGAACGCTTGGAGCAAAACCATGGGACGTTTTCAGGACGATTATCTTTCCTTTGACGAAGTACTCGATGCTCTCAGGCGCCATAATTGTTTTCACGCGCAGCGTGAGCGAAACAGGAGCAACGTCGGCGGTGGCTTCGACTCTCCAGACGGCACCGCTGATTATCGTCAACTGGGTAAAAGGCAAAGTGCCCGCAACGTCGCTCGACATCGGACTGGGTTGTGGTATTCTGATCTTATTCTCTTTCGTGATTCTGCTGGTGTTAAGGTTTATCTCAAAGGAAAAAGGAAGATCTTGACATGTCATTGCATGAATTTGCATGTCGTTTAACAGACTTCCAAAGAGGATAACTTGCCTAGAGGGGTGTGACTATGCCAAAAATCCGAGTCGTCAACGTCACGAAGAAGTTCGGGAAAATCATGGCTGTCGACGACGTAAGCTTGGAGATTCAGGACAAAGAATATTTCTCCTTGCTCGGCCCAAGCGGATGCGGCAAAACAACCCTGCTCAGACTTATCGCAGGCTTAATCGAACCCGATAAAGGCGAAATATACATCGGTGACAAACTCGTAAACGACGTTCCTCCCGAAGACAGAGACATAGGGTTTGTCTTTCAAACATTCGCGCTTTTCCCCCACATGGACGTTTGGGACAACGTGACCTACGGGCCGAAAGTGAAAGGGTTCAACATCCAAAAGGCGAAAACCATAGGGCATGAAGTCTTGGAACTGGTCAAACTTCACGAGCGCTTGGACGCATTTCCGAACGAACTGAGTGGTGGAATGATGCAAAGAATAGCCGTGGCCAGAGCCCTAGCTGCAGGCGCAAAAACACTTCTGCTCGACGAACCGTTGGGTCAATTGGACGCAAAGGTGCGGAATGAAATCAGGTACGAAATAAGAAAAATGGCCAAGGACCTTGGTCTGACGGCTATCCATGTCACGCATGATCAGGCAGAAGCCATGTCTATTTCAGACCGGATAGCTGTGATGAGAAAGGGACGAGTCCTACAGGTCGGAACGCCCGAAGAACTCTACATGGCCCCAAACAGCATTTTTGTGGCACACTTCATAGGCGAATCGAATTTCCTAGAAGGCCACATTGTCGGCACGTCTGATGGAATATTCACGGTAGAGCTTCGTGACGCACTCAAGGTTAAAGCAGTGGCTAAAAAAGGAAAGAATGGCGACAGAGTAGTCTTGGCCGTCAGACCAGAAGCTTTTCGGATAGAAAAAGGCGCAAGAAGAACCGGAAACTCGCTTCTGGGCACGGTGGAGAGAGTAACGTTTGAGGGCAACAATGTGAGATACGATGTCAGACTTGAAAACCAAGACTCCGTCGTCATCGTTCAACCATCCTTGACTGATGAATGGTTTAATGCGGAGCAAAAGGTCACCCTCAGCTTCGAACCTGAAAAAGCACACATTTTCGCCTACCCTGAAACAGGCCTCAAGGAAGAAACAACCGCCGAATAGACTGAGACCGGATATTACGTATTGGCTCCCTCTGAAACCCAATAACTGTTTTTCTTTCGCTTTCCGCTGACGCTGAATTCTTTCTTAAAGATCGGAGCTTCGCTCTTGTACCTCTCGACAGCCTCCTCCAACACTGGAAAAACGTTTCCACGATGAGAACCAGCGACTAGAACGTACACAAGGTCCTCACCCACGTCAAATTCGCCGAGCAAATGATGAATCTGAACATCAACGATCCCAGGTTTCTTCCGCAAATCGGCGCAGATGCCGGCTAGTACCTCATTCGCCTTCTCCTCATATGCCTCCAACATTAGCTTCTGAACTTTTCCGCCCTTTGCTGCTTTTCCACGGACGACTCCGATAAAAACGGCGATCGCCCCAGCCTGACTGAAAGCCTTTTTCTTCTTGAGGATCTTCAAACCATCAGCAAGCGAGAAAGAGCCCTTTTCATGAACCCCCACATCAGCCACCTAGCAACCACTCCCGATATCGACTTTCAACTGACTACTGATTTTCCACCAGCATACTACTTAAACGCTTAAGAAGCTTAAGGAATTCCCTCGATTCTTCCTGAGCCTCACTCAGCGAAACCTTGGAGAACTTGATTGAAGAGCCTGGCTTAGCCTGACCAAGCAGGGAAAGATCGGGGCTGATCACAACAGCTATCTTCGGATACCCACCAGTCGTCTGAGCCTCTCGCATCACTAGGATAGGCCTGCCGTTCTTCGGAACCTGAACCGCTCCCGGCAGCAAAGCATCAGAGACAATATCTGCCCTTCCCTTATGCTCGATCGTGGGGCCATCAAGCCTGTATCCCATGCGATCAGCCTCAGACGTGACTTTGAACAAGCCGGATAGAAACGTCTCAACGCCAGCGTCCGTGAACATGTCTGCCTGAGGACCCAGAACCACACGCGCCTCAACTCTATCAGCAAACTGAGGCACCAATTCTTCGGGCATAGAATACTCGACGGTGAGTGGCGAAGCACCTAAACTCTCAATCGTATCGCCATTTCTGAGGGGCCTACCGTCTAATCCTCCGAAGCCACCACGCGCGTATGTGGATCTGCTTCCTAGCAATAGCGGCACGTTGATGCCCCCTCTCGCTGAAAGATAGGTCCTACACCCATTCTGTACATTTCCGAAAGACACCACATCCCCCTTCTTCGCCCTCAAGGTCCGCCACATCGGAACAGTCTTCCCATTGATTCTCAACGAGCACGCTGCACCGGTTACAGCGATCTGCGTTTCACTCAACACTTGCAGTTCGGGGCCGATGAGCGTCGTTTCGAGACATGCGCCGCTAGACTGGTTCCCGACTAGAAGGTTAGCCGCAACGAGCGAAAACTGGTCCATCGCTCCCGACGCCGGTACGCCGTATTTGAGATAGCCAAACCTGCCCAAATCTTGGACAGTAGTGAACAATCCGGGCTTGAGAACAAGAAAAAGCCTTACCACCGTCTCACCTTTCAGATTCGGCTTTGTACTCGTCTTCAGACATCGGTCTAAACTTGACCGTGTCACCAGAGGTCAAGAACGCTGGAGGTTCCAACCGGAGATCAAAGAGCCTGAGGTGGGTCCTGCCCACTATTTGCCATCCGCCTGGAGCCTCACGCGGATATATGCCTGTCTGCTTCTCCGCTATGCCCACCGAACCTGCTGGAACTTTCAGCCTTGGCGTCTCCAGACGCGGCGTAGCGATCTCGTCTGCGACCATTCCAAGATACGGGAAACCGGCAACAAATCCGATCATGTAAACCCTGTATTCCCTTCCAGAATGCAGTCTGATGACCTGCTCTTCAGTCAATCCGTGGACTCGCGCGATGTGGCCGAGGTCAGGACCATACTCTCCGCCATAGACTACTGGAACAACGATCTTTCTGCCTTTCTTCCTGTTCACAGAAGCTTCCAACGTTTTCTCGAGGTCCCTAACGCGGAAAACAACCTGCTCGTAGCTCGTCTTCAAAGGATCATAGCGAACCAGCAGCGATCGATAGGTGGGCACGAGTTCTTCGACGCCGTTGATATTGGCTCTTAAGATCGTATCGTTTAAGTCGATGACCCTGCAGTTTGCCTCCGGGCTTATTGTATCACCAAACTCGACTAATAACGCAGCATCTCCGAACGGCAAGTATCGCGGAGAAACATACACACCAGTTTTCATAGTTGAGGCCAAAACAGCGTTAAAGGAACCTGCCCACGGGTTCAACACTGACTCGCGCCCTGGTCAACCCTTTCTTCAGGCTCTCAGCCAGTTTCACCGCGTTTGAAGTGTCGCCGTGCACGCATATCGTGTGAACTTTGCCCATGTTGAGCGTTGTGTCGTCAACAGTCTGGACGGTTCCTTCCTTGACTAGCGTGACTGCTCTTTGCACAACCTTGCGGGCGTCGTGGACAATTGCGCCTTTTTGCCTTCTTGACACGAGGCTCCCATCTGGGTTGTACGCTCTGTCTGCGAAGAATTCTAGGGCTACTCGCAGATTCGCTCTTGTGGCAATCTTGGCCAACGCTGAGCGGGGCGGTGCAAAAACGATCAGTTCATCGTCCAGTTTCTGGATGGCCTTAACTATCGCGCTGGAAAGCGTCTCATCTTCAGCCGCCATGTTGTACATTGCACCATGGGGCTTCACGTGCTGAAGCTTCAGGCCCTCAGCTTTCGCAAACCCATAGACTGCGCCGACCTGATACAGCGTGTAGTTCTCAGCTTCTTCCGGAGCAAGCTGCATTTCCCTTCTTCCGAAGCCGACTAGATCTGGAAACCCTGGATGCGCGCCGACCGCAACCTTATGCTTCTTCGCAAGCTTGACCGTCTGCGCTATCGTCATCGGGTCGCCCGAGTGAAATCCACATGCGATGTTTGCTGAAGTGATGTGGGGCATTACTTTAGCATCGTTTCCGATTTTTAATGCGCCAAAGCTTTCGCCCAGATCACAGTTTATGTCTATTTTCAACTTCAACATGTTCTCCTTGCCGGCAAAGAGGCTAGAACGTCACGTACTGCCTCATGTCTCCTATCGCGGCTGAGGGCACTGGCAGGTCCTTCATCGTGAGTAAACCGGCCCTGGCATTAATCACCTTCGGAATCGAGTTGACAACCATTGCTATCGTGCCTATGTCGCCGTGGACGCATGGCTCGATCTTCTGGTTTACGTTGGGAACTCCTATGATCGTTACTGCATCATACTCTTTTTCTGCGCCTATGTACGCTTGAAAATCCAGGACTATGACTTCTTTTCCATTCATCATGCCTTTTGCCTTCTGCTTCAGTCCTGCGGCATTTCCAGCTTTGACCTTGACGTCTTTGCTTTCAGTTGCCTTCTTCGCTATCACGGGCTCGACGGGTTCGACTATTACCTTGTCGAGTTTCCACGCTAGGGCATCGGCGATCATTCTGATTGACTGTTCGAGTCCCACGTGGCCAGTGATACGTCTGTGGTCAATTTTCTCTTTGAACTCTTCAAGCGTGAGGCCCGCTCCAATCTTCTTCTGGAACGGTACGCGTCTGGTCGCCGCGTTCATAACCCTCGTTGCTTCGATCTTCTCTATCCTCTGGCAAGGAGCCGTAAGCGTAATCACAAGCGTGTCCATGAGAAAACCTGGGTTTATGCCCGTGCCCAACACCGTAGCGTCATGCTTCTTTGCAAGCAAGTCGAGTTCCTCGGCAAGTTTCGGCTCAGCAGAGTATGGATAAGACAATTCCTCGCACGTTGACACGACGTTCGCGCCGTTCTTCACTATGGTAGCTATCTGCAGGCAAGTATCCTTTAGAAACGATGAAGTTGCATGAACGACTATGTCTGGTTTCGTCTGCTTAAGCAGTGTGTCCGCATCGTTGGCGACTATGATGCCGAGCTTTCTTTGCAAGCCCAAGACTTCGCCGAGATCCTTGCCGGTCTTGTCTCTAGCCGTGTCGATTGCTCCAACGATTTCTACTCCTTCCTTCTCGAGCAGAAACTTGGCGATGAGGATGCCTACGGCGCCCACTCCGTAAAGCACGATTCGGACTTTTCTCATATCAGCGTCACCTGACTTCCGGCTCTATTTGTGTTTTTGATCTTATAAAAAGAAGCCCTTCTCATTTTCAACTTTGGACCTTGAGGAAAAACCTTTACATTTGTAAACTCTTATATTCGGGTCTCTCCCAGTATGAAAGAAGGCTCAGAGCGTTGTCAAACTCAACGACCATGGTTTCCAAGGAAGCTCTTGAACAGCTGTTGGACGTTGAAAAACTCAAGTACTGCTATGAGTGCGGTATCTGCACCGGCAGCTGCCCAATGGCCGAAATATTGGAGGGAAACTACAACCCGAGAAGCCTTCTGCAAAGCATCTTCTTAGACCCAGACCGTGCACTATCTTCAGATGAGCTTTGGCTCTGCGCTTGGTGTTACCGCTGCTACAAGCGTTGTAATCAAGCCATAAAACTTCCCGAAGTGTTCCTGTCCATGCGGAAAATCGCCTTGGAACACGGATTCACCTCTTCCTCGGAGAAGGCCTTCAGAAAAATAGCTGAGAATATCCCTCTTCCGCTCACGACGACGCTTGCCTGTTTTCATCCAGAACGAGCCGGTCTCGAACAGGAGAGTGCCCTTGAGAAGATGGAGCAGCTTTACGACGAGCATCTGAAGAGCGAAAAAGCAAAAAGGGCGAAAGAAGTCCGCGAAGAAACAGTCGCGGTAATCGGTTCCGGACCGGCTGGACTCACAGTTGCATATGAGCTGAGTCGAAAGGGATACGGCGTGACGATCTACGAGTCGCTTCCAGAACCTGGGGGCATGTTAAGAAAGTGCATCCCGAATTCTCGCTTGCCGAGACGCTTTCTGGACAAGGAAATTCAATCCATCAAGGATCTCGGCGTAGAAATAAAGACAGGTCAAACCGTCGGACAGGATCTGAACTTCACCGCTCTGTGGAGAGAGGGCTACAAGGCAATTTTCGTCAGCGTAGGGGCTCACAAGACCCAAAAACTGCGCGTTGAAGGTGCAGACTTGAACGGAGTGATTCACGCCTTAGACTTTCTTTGGCACACCAATTCAGGGGAAAATGTCGAAATCGGCAAGAACATCGTCGTCATAGGAGGCGGAAACGTGGCTGTCGATGCTGCCAGGACGGCCCTTGCGGCAAGAAAGGCTCTAGAAATGGGAGCAAGAAAGGTCACGATTCTTTATCGCAGATCGAGAGAGGAAATGCCCGCCATTCCTTGGGAGGTCAAAGAGGCGGAGACCGAGGGTGTCAAAATCGAGTTTCTGGTTTCACCCAAAAAAATCATGGGCCAAGACGGAAAAGTCTGCGGTATCGAATGTGTACGGATGGAACTCGGGGAACCGGATGACACGGGAAGAAGAAAAGCCGTTCCAATAGAGGGTTCAGAGTTCAAGCATGAAGCAGACATGGTAATCCTCGCGATAGGCGAGGCTCCTGAAGTTGAGTTTTTGCCCAAAGAAGTGGAGCTAAGCGATGATGGAACCGTCTGGACCGATCCGATCACGATGGAAACAACCGTGAAAGGCGTATTCGCAGGCGGAGATGCTGTCACGGGACCCGCAACGATCATCGAAGCAATCTGCGCGGGAAAACGTGCCGCGGCATCGATTGAAAAATACCTGAACATGCCGAGCAGGTGACACGATGGCTGAGAAGAAAGAATCAGAACCTAAGCAGCTGGAAGAGCCGAGGATCGGAGTCTACGTTTGCCACTGTGGCCTGAACATCGCTGGCTCCGTAAACTGCGAAGAAGTCGCAAAATTCGCCTCGACGCTTCCCCACGTAGTCTTGTCTCAAGATAATCGCTACACGTGCTCTGATCAGGGACAGGAGGGAATAAAGAAAGACATCAAAGAGCACAAGCTCAACCGCGTCGTTGTCGCATCATGCTCACCGCGCCTGCATGAACCCACCTTCAGAAAAACATGTGAAGATGCTGGGCTGAACAAGTACCTCTTTGAGATGGCAAACATTCGGGAACATTGCAGTTGGGTTCACCTGTACGATAAAGAGTCAGCCACGGAAAAGGCCAAAGACCTCGTGAAAATGGCCGTCGCCAAAGTCGAACTGCTCGAACCGGCAGAAGAAATCGAAGTGCCGATTGAACGCAAGGCCCTGATCATCGGCGGCGGCGTCGCAGGCATCCAAGCCGCCCTTGACCTTGCAGACACGGGCTACAAGGTGTTCCTGGTCGAGAAGGAACCCAGCATAGGAGGAATGATGGCGCGCATCGACAAAACTTTTCCAACGATGGACTGTTCCATCTGCATCCTTGCGCCCAAAATGTCAGACGTGGGGCACCATCCGAACATCCAACTTTTGACCAACAGCGAAGTAAAGGAGGTCAAAGGATACATCGGCAACTTTCACGTCAAAGTACTGAAGAAGCCACGGTACGTCACCAAAGACTGCTCAGCTTGCGGAGAATGTACAAAAGTCTGCCCGATAGTGGCTCCAAACGAGTTCGACGTTGGCCTCGCGTCGAGACACGGCATCTACTCGCCGTTCGCGCAGGCCGTTCCCGCCACTTACCTGATCGACATGAACCTGTGCCTCAACAAAGAAGGCGTCGTAGTCTGTGACAAATGCATTAAGGCATGCGAGAGAAACGCCATAGTGTTTGAAATGAAGCCTGAAACGGTGGATCTTGAAGTTGGCACCGTAATAGTCGCGACCGGCGCCGACGTTTTCGATCCTTCCACGCTTCCGAATTATGGCTACAGCAAGTTTCCCAATGTGATCACATCGCTCGAGTTTGAAAGGCTGATCAATGCAGGCGGCCCCTCGGGTGGTCACCTCTTGAGACCTAGCGACATACAGACGCCAAAGAGCGTGGGCTTTGTGCAGTGTGTGGGTTCTCGAAGCGAGAGAAACGGGAGACTCTATTGCAGCAACGTCTGCTGCATGAACACGATCAAAGATAGCCTACTGATCAAAGAGCATTGGCCAGACACTGAAATCTACGTCTTCTACGTGGACATACGAGCCTACGGAAAGGGCTTCGAAGACCTCTACAATCGAGCAAGAAAGGCGGGGGTCAAATTCATCCGAGGGCTCCCGTCCGAGATAAAAGAAGACAGGAGAACCCATAATCTGTGGCTCATGGGCGAGAACACTCTTCAAAAAGAGCTCTACAAGATCAACGTCGATATGGCAATCTTGTCCGTGGGCCTTGAATCCCGAAAAGACAGCGAAGTAGTGCAGCGACTACTTACACTTTCGAGGAACCAAGACGGATTCTTCCTGGAGGCACATCCGAAACTGAGACCGGTGGACGCCGCGACAGCCGGAGTGTTCTTCGCCGGCTGTGCAGAGTCGCCTAAAGACATCAAAGACAGCGTTACCCAGGCAAGCGCCGCAGCGGCTCGAGCGGGTATTCTGATGGCCAAGGGGAAAGTGACTGTCGAGGCCATCACGCCTATCACTTTTCCTGAGAAGTGTCAGGCATGCGGACTCTGCGTAAAAGTCTGTCCTTATAATGCCATAAGCCTGAACAAGGAGCTGAAGCGGGTCGACATCATTGAGGCAGCATGCGGCGGATGCGGAACATGCGCAGCCGAGTGTCCCTTTGGCGCTCTGACTCAGAGTCACTTTACTGACAAACAAATCATCGCACAGGTAGACGCTTTGACAGAGCATGATGCGGATAAGAAGATCGTCGCCTTCTGCTGTAACTGGTGCTCATACGCTGGTGCCGATTTCGCGGGAGTCAGCAGAATGCAATATCCACCTAATGTCCGCATTATCCGAACGATGTGCTCTGGGCGCGTAGCTCCAAAATTCGTGGAAAGGGCTTTTGCGAGAGGCGCCGCAGCCGTGATGGTTACTGGCTGCCACCTTGGAGACTGCCATTACATAAATGCCAACTATCAAACGCAGAAACGCGTGGAACGCCTGTGGAAGAAGATGGAGCAGAACGGGCTAAATAAAGAGAGGCTGCAACTGCTTTGGGCTTCAGCAGCAGAAGGAGAAAGATTCGCATCGAAAGTCCGCGAGATGAAGACCATAGTTGACGCAGTTAAGCCTGAAGAAATAGAAAAAGCCAAGAAGATCTTTGAGAAAGCTCTGGAGGACAATTGAGCTTGCCTGAAAGGATCAAACACGCACCGCTTGACAGCAAGGACCTAAAGCATCCAGCAGCTGAGATTCGCCTGATCAAAGATCAATGCAAAGGATGCGGCTACTGCATAGAATTCTGTCCCAAGAAAGTCTTCGAAGAATCAGACGAGATAAACGCGAGAGGAGTGCATCCTCCAAAAATCGTGGATGAGAGCAAATGCATCCTCTGCCGCTTCTGCACCGCGGTCTGTCCAGATTTCGCAATTTACGTCGTTGAAAAACAGCCGAATGGAGAACGCAAAACATGATGGGAAAAAGATCGTTACTCACCGGCGCACACTTTTTGAATGGTGACGTCGCATGCGCAGAGGGAGCCATCGCAGCCGGCTGCAGGTTCTTTGCCGGCTACCCGATCACACCCGCCACTGAAATCGCTGAGCACTTAGCGGAGAGGATGCCTGAATTCGGCGGAATCTACGTTCAGATGGAAGATGAGATTGCTTCCATGGCCGCCGTGATCGGCGCCTCCTATGCTGGTTGTAAGGCTATGACAGCGACTTCAGGGCCCGGCTTCAGCCTCATGCAAGAAAACATCGGGCTGGCCGTCATGACTGAGGCGCCCTGTGTCGTCGTCGACATCATGCGCGGTGGTCCGAGCACGGGACAGCCTACTCTCCCTGGGCAGCAAGACGTCATGCAGGCCAAGTGGGGCTCTCACGGGGACTATGGCATAATCGCTCTGTCTCCATCTTCGGTTCAGGAGATGTTTGACTTGACCGTTCAAGCGTTCAACCTGTCTGAGACTTACAGGGTGCCCACGTTGTTGATGGGAGACGAGATCGTGGCCCACATGTGGGAGAAAGTCGTAATACCGCCGCCTGATGGAATAAGGACGCTAAATCGTAAGAAGCCCAATGTTCCACGAGATGAGTACATGCCTTTTAAGCCTGACGATGATCTGGTCCCGCCTATGGCCTGCTTCGGAGAAGGATATCATTTTCATGCCACTGGGCTGACACATAATGAGCAAGGGTATCCGCAGACATCAAGCTCAAAGGTGCAATCCGAACTTGTGAACCGACTGGTTCAAAAAATAAGCCAGAACGCCGACAAAATCATAAAGTTTGAACGAATCATGCTGGAAGACGCCGACGTCGTCGTCGTGGCATACGGCATAGTTGCCCGCGGGGCTCTAAGCGCGGTGCGGAAAGCCAGAGCCTCTGGCATAAAAGCCGGCCTTCTTCGGCTGATCACTTTGTGGCCTTTTCCGGAGAAACAAGTGGCTGAAGTCGCCGCTTATGTGAAGGCATTCGTCATGCCTGAAATGAACTGTGGCCAACTAGTGAGAGAGGTTGAGAGAGCAGCGAAGGAGACGCCCGTGTTTCCTCTTTCAAAGCTCGGTGAAGATCCTCACACTCCAGCGGAGATTCTCGAAGCGATAAGGAGGAGCGTCTGATGGTTCAGACGATTATGGAGCATCCATACTCGAAGTATCTGAGGTCAGCCATGATCCCGCACATCTGGTGTCCCGGCTGCGGCAACGGCATCGTACTCAACTGTTTCGTGCACGCATTGGATGAATTGCAGACAGACCTTGACAAGCTCGTCGTCGTGTCTGGCATAGGCTGCATCGGCCGAACGGCTGGCTACACGAACACTGACTCTTTTCACACGACGCACGGACGCGCCTTGCCTTTTGCTTCAGGAGTCAAGCTGGCAAACCCGGAACTGCAAGTCGTGGTCGTAAGCGGAGACGGCGATCTGTTCGCGATAGGGGGAAACCACTTCATCCATGCTGCGCGTAGAAACATGGGAATAAAGGTGATCTGCGCGAACAATTTCAACTACGGCATGACTGGCGGTCAACAAGGTCCGACCACCCCGCTCGAAACGTTCACGACGACGAGCCCCTACGGGAACATTGAGCACCCGTTCAACCTCGTTCACTTGGCAGCGGCAGCGGGAGCAGTCTACGTCGCCCGTTGGACAACGTTGCACGTGCGCAGGCTGACTCAATCTATCAAGAAAGCATTGCAGAAAGAAGGGTTCTGCTTCATCGAAGTCGTCACTCCATGCCCAGAGATCTTCGGTCGATACAACAAAATGCGCTCGGGGCTCGAAATGATGGACTGGTTCAAGAAGGCCTCGTCCGTCGAGAACTTTTCAGATCCGGCTAAAGCTGAGATCACGTTTGATCACATCGCAGTAGGCGAGTTTGTGAACATCGAAAAGCTGAGCTACGAGAAGATGCTTCATGAAAAGATCTCAAAGATCAACGAAAAGACGTTGGATGGGGTGAGCTAGGTGGTGAGGCTTGAGATAAGGTTCGCAGGGTTTGGCGGCCAGGGCATAATAAAGTCTGGAATAATCACGGCTGCTGCAGCATGCATCCATGGTGGAAAAGATGCCGTTCAAACTCAGTCTTATGGCCCTGAGTCAAGAGGCGGCGCATGCAAGTCTGAAGTCGTGATTTCTGAAGAGGGGATCGACTTTCCGAAGGTGGTCGAGCCCGACATTCTCGTCGTGATGTCTCAGCACGCTTACACTGATTATGTGGACGACGTAAAGAGCGGCGGAATAGTGATTCTGGACCCTGACATGATTCCACGGGAGAAGGAGATGAAGAGTGTCAAGGTGTTCCGTGTTCCAGCGACGAAGATTGCTGAAGAACTCGGACGTAGAATAGTCGCGAATATCGTCATGCTTGGCGCCTTCGCGGCCATAACGAAGGCTCTAGACGATAATGCCCTCAAGGAATCGATCAAAGAAAATATTCCAAAGGGAACCGAGGAACTCAACTTGGCGGCTTTTCAAAAGGGATACGACTACGGAAAAAACTTGGTTAAAGTCTAATCTTGCTCGGCTGGCTCTTTAGCAACGGCCCTCTCCGGCTGAACTATCTGTTGCAAGAGCTTTGACTTTCTTATGCCAACGTGCCGCAGCGGCGCTATTTTTTTGGCTTCGTTGTAGATGTCTGAGGCTATCTTGCCCAGAACCATTTCCTGCGCGAATTGGTCTATGGTCAACGCTGCGGCTTTTTCTTTGATAATTTTCGCCATTATGTTGCGAATGTACTTCTCCTGCGATGTTTTTACCCTGGAAAGTGTGAACGCTGAGATGGCTACTCGCATCTTGTATCCGTCCTTCGTGGTTATGCTGAAAAGGCCGTCCACTTTTGTCGTTCTCCTCCTGACCAGACTACGTAAATAGTCTCGTGAGTATTCATGCCCCTTGAAGATCGTATGCGCATTCTTCCCGTCAACTTCGTTTATTTGAAAGTATATCTTCAGGTACTGATGCGAATAGTCACCCGTAACGTCGTAGAGCGTCGAGTCGATTGTTCTGCCGACAAGTTTCTCAGCTTCAGCAACCGGCACCGAGCCTAGGTCGGTGTTTCCGAAGTACGGTGGCGCCGTTACATTGTACCATGTCTTGCTTCGCCATTTGTCCCTCACTTTTTTCGCTTTTGAAGACAAGATTATCCTCCGAACGTAGCTTGTTGAGATTCGCATCAGAGTATTAAAAGTTTTATCCTAGGCCCAAAGGATACGTGAACATCCTATAAAAAAGATTAGGGCCACGCGGGGCCAATATTGGTTATCGAGATTGTCGTTGCTGCTTGGGTTTCCGTTTGGTTGCCTTGACCGCCAGCGAATAAACGAGCCAAATTATTATACCATAGATCACACCGTTGAAAATCGTGATCATGAGCGTCGTTCCCGATATTCCTAACACTTTATAGTCCGTGGATGGGACATTGAGTGCATCGTAGATTTGAAGTCCAGGCGGCATGCTTTGATAGGCTAGGCTTGCTAGCAATGCAAGAATGAAGACTGCGATGAACACTATTGCTCCTTTCATCTCACTATCTCCCTAATGCATGATTTGCAGATTGCTTCATTCAAGGATGTCGTTCAGGAATAGAATTCTGTCGCAAAAGCGAATGGGTCTTACTGTTTCGCCTTTATTTTGTCCATGTCGTCCATGTATTCTCTCAGGGCCTCCGGCACTATGACTGACCCGTCTTCTTGCTGATAATTCTCAAGTATTGCCACGATCGATCTGCCTGTGGCTATGGCCGTCGAGTTCAACGTGTGCACGAATCCCTTAGGTGATTCGCCCTCCTTCTCCCGATACTTTATCTTTAGGCGCCTAGCCTGATAGTCAGTGCAGTTGCTGCACGAGATTATTTCGCGGTAGCCATTCTGAGCGGGCATCCACGCTTCTATGTCGTATTTCTTTGCCGCAACCGTACCTATGTCGCCTGTACAAACGTTGACGACGCGGTATGGCAAGCCCAGTTTTTGAACGAGCTCCTCTGCGTTGCGTAGAAGTTGCTCATGCATTTCCCAGGAGTCTTCAGGTTTGCAGAAAACGAACTGTTCTACCTTGTTGAACTGGTGCGTCCTGAAAATTCCCCTAGTGTCTTTACCGTGGGCTCCGGCTTCTTTCCTGAAGTTTGTGCTTATGCCGGCCAACTTGAGCGGCAGGTCTTTAGCGTTGAATGTTTCGTTCATGAACATTGCAGCCATAGGGTGCTCAGATGTCGCTATCAAGTATAGGTCCTCGTTCTCGATCTTGTACAGAACCTCTTCGAAGTCGGCTAGGGCCACGACGCCCTCGTAGGGTTCCCGCCTCATCAAAAAGGGCGGTTCGATCAGAACGTAGCCTTTCTTGGCCATTTCCTTTAGGGCGAAGGTCCTGAGTGCTAGATCAAGAAGCACGCCGTTTCCTTTCAAGTAGAAGAACCTGGCTCCCGAAATCTTCCCGGCCCTTTCAATATCCATTATGTCTAGGCCTAAGCCTATTTCCACGTGTCCTTTCGGTGTGAAAGCAAACTTGAGTGGTTTTCCCCAAGATTTGGTTTGAACATTGTCGTTCTCGTCTTTCCCCGCTGGAACGGATTCGTGTAGCAGGTTTGGAAGTCGCATGAGAAACTCCTGCATTTTCTGCTCATCTTCGCCTACTTGTTTTTCCAACGCCGTGATTTCAGCGTCTATTGCCTTTCCCTTCTGGATCTCATTGTTTGCCTCTTTCCCCTTTTTCTTCAAGCCTGCGATGTTCGCTGTCATCTGTCTTCTTTCATGTCGAAGCTCATTCAGCCTAGTCAGGTTTTCCCGCCACAGGGCGTCATGTTGGATGAGCTCTTTGAGCATTCGCAGGTTTTCAGGGTCTCCCCTCTTCTGGAGGTTCTGCCTGACCATTTCTGGGCTTTCACGGATCAGTTTCATGTCGAGCATTATTCTTCACTTGCAGGTTCATCGGACAACAATAAACGGTTTCGTAACAGTAGCCTTAAATAAACTATTTAACCTTGCGATGAAGCTCTGCAACTGTAGCGGGCATCTCGGTTTCTGTTTCTTCACGCGCAGCAACCTGGTCTATGTAAAGGGTGAATTGCACACTGCGAAGTCGCAGGTCTACCTATTCCAGATTGTTTCGGAAGACGTCTAGAATATTGCGTATGGATAGGAGGCTCCGCCCGGGTGTAGTTTGCCCACGATTGGGATGTCGTGGCCGCATACTGGACAGCGCATGTCCTTTGTCAGGTTCCATCTTGTTATTTCGAAGCTGTAGCGTTTGATGACCATTTCGTTGCAGTTTGGGCAGTACGTGTTTTCAGACGGGTGGCCGGGGACGTTACCGATGTAGACGTAGTTTAGCCCCGCTTCTTTTGCGGCGACGTATGCCTTCTCGAGGCTTTCGATGGAAGTTGCCGGTATCGTTGTTAACTGGTAATCTGGATGAAAGCGTAGCAGGTGGAAAGGCGTGTCCTTGCCGATTGCATCTTTTATCCAGGCGGCGAGCTGTTTTATTTTCTCGAGTGAGTCTCCGCTCTTTGGCACGACGAGGTTCGTGATCTCGATGTGGATGTCGTTGTGTCTCATCTCCTTCAAGGCTTGGAAGATTGGCTCGACCGAGGGGACGGCGCTGAAAGTTTTGTAGAATTCTGGGTCTGCGCCGCCTTTGAAGTCAACCGTTGCGGCGTCCAAGTAGGGCGCTATGGTTTTCACTGCTTCGGGCGTCATGTACCCGTTTGTGACGAAGGTGTTGAAGAATCCGACCTGCCGCGCAAGCTTGGCCGTTTCAAACGCGTATTCGAAGAATATGGTCGGCTCAGTGTATGTGTAGCTTATTCCTTGGCAACCGTTGGCTCCGGCGGCCTTGACTACGTCTTCAGGCGGAAAATTGTGACCGGATAATTCTTTTTCTTGGCTAATCATCCAGTTGTCGCAGAATTGGCAGCGGAAGTTGCAGCCGACCGTGGCGATGGATACTACCATTGCGCCGGGGTTGAAATGCGAAAGCGGTTTCTTCGTTATTGGGTCGATGCATGCAGAAATTGCCTTGCCAAACACGAGCGTGAAGAGCGTTCCACCGTCGTTCTTGCGTACTAGGCAGAAGCCTGTTCCTCCGTTGTTTATGAGGCATCTTCTTGCGCAGAGGTTGCATTTGACCTTCTTTTCTTCTTTCTTTTCGTACAGCATGGCTTCATGCATCGGCATCTCAGTGTCTACCTCAACTGCACAATCCTAAGTCTTCGGGAGTATAAGATTCATTCGCTCACTTCGGAACGGAGCTTTTCTCTTTGATTTCGAACACGAGTGGCTGAGAGGAAGTCTTGATGTCCAATTCGATGCTGAGGAGGCTCTCTAGGAAGCCGGCCCAGATTTGGGCTTCGTTGATGAATGGGGTCTTGATCAGTATGTATTTGTCCCTGAGATAGAAGTCGCCGAGCCCTTGTACTCTTAGTCGTTTGAAGACGTCGGGCCACTTTTCACGGTCTTCGGCTTTGATGCCTATGGTGGTCTCTATGGAGACTTTTGAGGCTTCGCCCATGTTTCTGCCTATTTCCCTGTGACTGTCCGCTGCAACGTGTTGAATTAGGATGTTGATTAGTTCGACGTTGACGAAGGCTATGCGGCTTATCCCGCAGTAGTATTCTCCGGGGAAACGCCAGTCGTAGACCATCATGCTCCTGTAGACGTCGAGCATTTTCGAAATGAGCGGTTTGATGCCTGGTTCCTTTCCCTCTCGAATCAACTGGTCGATGAATTCGCGTTCTTCCTTGTCTAGGATTATCGTGGTTCGCTTGGCTGACTCGTCGCCTTTGCCGATCATTTCTTCAAGCTTCTTCTTTTTGGCCTCTTGCATACTTAGTATACCTTTCAGCATACATTATATGCTTTCCTACTGTGTCGTGCCGCACCGAACGATTTTTTACGAAGTCATCTTCTATTCTTGGTTGCCGATGAAGAATTAGATTGTCTGAACGGATGATGTGCTCTAGGGTATCGGAGGCATAAAACACGCTTTGCTCAGCGCTACGTGATGATTTTCTTCCAGATCATGAATACTATGAGTCCCAAGCCGAAAAAGAAGAGTGCAAACCCGCAGGCCACTGAAACGATGATGTCCGCGTTGAGCAGGCGAGCTAACAAATAGACCAGGAATGGTCCGCCGAAGGTGCAGAAGGCTGCGAGGATCACCAGGAGCATGTTGCGGAGTCTCACGTTGATCGTGGTCGAACTGGCGCCTTCTTTTTTGGGCTGGCTCATGCATGTCACTTCTCGATAGTCGGTTATTGATCAACGTTTTCTCTTATTAATCCTTCCTTCACGAAAGGTGCGACTGGGTCGGCTAGAGTCTCCATGCTGGTCAGAGGCTGTTCCGATTCATGTTTCCATCTATCGGTTTTTTCGGGTTCTGACGTCTGTCCTTATTCAAGCGTCGAGGCTTTGGGAGAGCTGACCTGAGTTTTTGGGTTGAAAACACGCTTAAAACGCACCTCCCCCCTCCCAGGTCGGTTTTTTCGGGTTTCCAGCATGAAGCCTCCTGTGGGCTGATGGCCGAAGCTGGTTGTACCCAACTGTTGGGTTGAAAACACGCGAACATTTGACCTCCCCCCTCCTAGGTCGGTTTTTTCTATCTTGGGTGTGCTGGTCTTTCATGCACGTGTGGTGCTTGGGTGTGCAACTGTTTGGCCTCGGTTTGGTTGAACCGACGTGTCAAACCGTGCACGTTGAGCTTTCTTATCTTGGGTCGGGTCGCCTTGTAGCTGGGGTTACGGCGGGAGGTTTCGCGGTCGTGGCAGGTGTTGATTGGGTTGGTGGTTTTATTCGGGTTTGAATTGTGTTCAGTCGGGTTTCCGAGCTTACTGTATAAATCGCCGTGTGCGCTAGTTCATTTGGGTCTTGCATGTGGCAGCGTTTGAGGCCTGATGCTTCGGCCGTGCTTGATGAAGAGAGGGTTCGTGCGAGTCTGACAAGGTATTTTGCCGTCATGCAGGATGAAAAGCCGGCAAAGTTTCAGATTAGCAAGAGGATCGCGGCTGAGTTCGATGATGAGGATTCGACCGAGCTTCTTTGGCGGCAGCATGCTGAGCTCATAGGCGAGCATGAGAAGCTTGAGGAGAAGATTGACCTCGGGCGCCAAAGCCTGCGTGAGACGCCGTTGCCGAAGCAGTCTTTGTTAGACTTGAAGGTTGAGATTGCGGGGAGAATTCTTCGTCGCTGTCATTTCTGCACCAGGCGATGCGGAGTCGACAGAACCATAGGTGAATTCGGCTACTGCAAATGCGGATCGAAGATCGTCGTCTCGAGCATTTTTGCGCACATGGGAGAGGAACCTGAACTCGTGCCTTCGGGAACCATTTTCACGATGGGCTGCACGATGCGGTGCAAACATTGCCAAAACTGGACTATTTCCCAATGGCTTGAGAACGGTGAGGTGTATGATCCCGAATGTCTGGCCAAGGAAATTGAAACCTTGCGCGTCAATGGGTGCAGGAACGTCAACCTAGTCGGCGGGGAACCGACTCCGTGGCTTGAGCAATGGTTGGAGACGTTCAAACATGTGAACGTTAACACTCCGATTGTCTGGAACTCAAACAGTTATTACAGCCCGGAGGCAGCTCAGCTTCTGGTCGGATTTGCCGACATCTACCTGTTGGACTTCAAGTATGGACCGGAAAGATGTGCCGCACGAGTCTCTGATGCGCCAGACTATTGGGAAGTCTGCACGCGCAATCATCAGGAAGCAAAGAAGCATGGCGAAATGATTGTTCGCATCTTGGTTTTGCCAAACCATCTGGACTGCTGCACAAAGCCGATCATTAACTGGATTGCAGAAAACCTCGGCGTGCGGACAAGAGTTAACGTCATGTTTCAGTATAGACCCGAATGGAGAGCATGTGAAATGCCGGAGCTTCAAAGAAGGTTGTCAAGGGACGAGATGGAGACGGCCACGCGAATTGCGAAGGAAGCGAAGCTGGCAAACTTTATAACCTGAGGGCACCTTCGATTTCAAGTAATCTGAGTTTTCGCCTTGAAGTGCGCGCGTTTTTTTAACTTGAGTTCTGTTAAGCATTTTGTGGTAACAGGTTTGACTAACAAGTTGTGAGTATCGTTTGTGCAGTATTTTTATATCTCTCGATGTATTCTTGTGAAGCCGCATCATAGAAAGGAAATCTGGTTCATGTACGCTGTTGAAACTCAGAACTTGGTCAAGCAGTATGGCAAGACGTTCGCGCTTAAAGGTCTTGACTTCACCGTAGACCCAGAGGAGATCATGGTCCTGCTGGGACCGAACGGTTCAGGGAAAACGACGTTGTTGATGACTCTGGCCACGGTCTTGAAACCGACGTCTGGCACGGCGAAAGTCATGGGCGTTGACGTGGTCAAGTCTCCGACTAAGGTTCGTCAGATCCTGGGCATTTCATTTCAGGATGCAAGAGGCTTTTGGAGACACAAGCCGGCGGAGATCCTTGAATTTCACGCTGCAATGTGTGGAATAAAGAAGAGCGACCGCAAAGTCATAATTGAGCAAGTTCTGAAGGAGCTCGAGCTTTGGGATGCCCGTAACAAGTTGTTCATGACGCTTTCAGGGGGCCAAACCAAGAGATTGGAAGTGGCCAAAATTCTGGTGCAGAAGCCCAAGTTTGCCATATTCGACGAGCCAAGTAGCCAAGTTGACTTACGGGGGAAACGAACGATCTGGGAGAAGATACTTCAGCTGAGAGAAGGCGGCTCGACGCTCTTGGTCGCCACGAATGAAGTTCGCGAGGCGGAATACCTTGCCGACAGAGTGACCATTCTGGATCAGGGGAAAAGTATAATCTGCGACACGGTCCAGAATCTGAAAGACAAGATCGCGGGAGGCGACATCGTCGAACTCGAGTTGGAACCTGGTGAAAACAGCGCAGAGATCGAAAAGGATCTGGTCAAGATCCCAGGTACCGCAAAGCTGACACCCATGGACGGCAACAAATACAAAGCTTATGTTTCAATTGCAGAAGCTTGGGTTCCGAAAATGACGAGCTTATGCTATGAAAGAAAGATCCGTGTCTCATCAGTCAGAGTGACAGAGCCTTCCTTAGACGACGTTTTCCTGAGCTTCACGGGCAAGAAGCTGGAGACGAATGAGAATGCTTGATGTCCTCCGCCTAGTATGGTTCGACTTGAAAAACGAGCTCAAGCCACCCGTATGGGTAGGAATGCAATGGTTCACTTCAATCGTACAGCTTCTCATATATGCAGCCATAATCAATCAAATCATGACTCCTGGCATAGTCTCCCCTGCTGATTACCAACAATTCTACGCGGTAGGTTTCATCATCATCATGACCTTTGACATAGGCTCACATGCCGGAAGACAGTTTGTGGAACACGCGCATGAAGGCAGACTTCCATACCTTCTCAGCCTTCCAATTTCACGTTCAAAACTCTTTCTTTCCATAGCCCTGCAAGGAGCATTCGAGCTGGCGCTAATGCTCACGGTTCCCTTTACCATCGCGCTGTTGTTGATAGGAAATCTAACAGCCCTTTCGATATTAGCTGCGATTGCAATGCTTTTCTGCCTAGGCTTCGGGGTAGCAGGACTCATGCTAGGATTGTCTTTCATCGCGTTCAAATCAAGCGACATGTATACGGCCTTCGTAACGGGTCTAAGTGCGTTAATAGTACGCTTCAGCACAATCATGTATCCACTTGCATTCCTGACGCAGACCTCACCGGGCTACGCCTCATTAGCAAAACTCAACCCACTAGCCTATGGGGCCGACATCGTTCGTCTATTTCTTGGATTTAACCCAGCGTTGTTGCTAAACCCTACAGTAGCAGTAACCGTGTTGATAGCCGTTGCTGTAGGCACACTAGGCCTAAGCTCATTTCTTCTCCAACGTCTCGTCGAAGGGGTGAAAAGCGCCTGACAGAACTCAAAAGCATCTTGCGACTAGCTCGCAATGACTTTTCATACTTCTTCAGAACAAAATGGCTCATGGCGATCCTTCTGAGCCTGAATATTTCAGACATGCTCGTCGTAGCGTTAGTCTACAGCCACGGCATGATAAATACTAGTATTATCACAAACTACTTTCAATTCTTTGTCCCAAGCGTAGTAATAATGGGACTCTTCGCAGCTGCCTTGGACACTGGAAGACGCATATGGCTAGCCATTCGCGAGGGAGTAGTTCAGTACTATCTATCCTTACCCATCAGCCTCGAAGGCATCGTTGCAGCCTACATGCTCGCTGGAGGACTAGCTGCGGTTGTTTACTCAAGCGCCTTATTGTTCGTAATGATTCCAGTTCAAGCTTTGGGACTGATCGCCATTCCCATTCAAGCCATAAGCAACACACTTATCTTGTTGCCCTTTCTTTTCGTCCTAGCAATGGGACTGTCCGGAATAGCAGCCACTCTCGCAGCTCTTGCATCAACACACGGAGAATATTTCTTCGCCTACCAACAAGTAGTGCAGCTCCTGCTACTGACTTTTAGCACGCTGTTTTATCCCATGACGAAAATCAAAAGCTTCTTTCCACCTTTTGTTGCGACTATCATATCTGCGAATCCCCTTACTCTTGCGGTCGGAGCGATTCGAGATTATACCTTCGCGGGAAAACCTTTACAGCCCATTTACCTGCTCGATATCCTGGCTGCAAGTCTGCCTTTCGCAATAATCGGCGCAGCAGCATACTTATCTGCCCTTCGCGCCTTTCGAGTCAAAGGAAAACTTTAGTGCATACAGAACGAAACGTATTTCTCTCGGATGATTCCCTCTGTTACGGAAGAAATTGGAGCATCAGCATGGCATATTGTCCAGAATGCGGTGGCGAAATGCAGTATATGATATCGACGAAACATTACGTCTGCAAAAGCTGTGGACTGTCCGTGACCCACCAGGAACTCGAAGAACTCAGAGAGAAAAACAGGCCTGAGTTTGACTCGGGCGAGACTGAACAGGAAAAGCGAAAGAAAGAATACTTGAAATGGTGGCTTAGTAAGAAGAAGTAGAGGGTACCACAGCTTTTGAGGACGAAGAGCCAGCAAATAGCATAAAAGAATCATCCAGCATTTTTGGGCATCAGACAGGAGAACTCGGAATGGGTAAACAAATGGAGATCATCTGTGTTGGCAACGAGCTTCTGATCGGTAAGACCTTGAACACAAACGCCACCTGGATGGCTAAGCGTGCCACCTCGCTGGGAATGGAAGTGAGAAGAATAACAGTCGTCGAGGATGATGTTAAAGAGATTGCAAAGGCCACGGTGGAAGCTCTCGGTCGGAAGCCAAGCTTCATAGTGACAACGGGCGGGCTGGGTCCAACTTTTGACGATAAAACGCTGGGAGGAATCTCCAAAGCCCTAGGAAGCAAACTGGAAGTCAACGAAAAAGCGGTGGAGATGGTCAAAAGAAAATACGAGGCCTTTGTAAAAGAGGCGAAAATTGAGAAGGTAGACTTGACGCCTGCCAGAATCAAGATGGCGAAGCTTCCGGAAAAGTCTGAACCGATAACTAACCCGGTTGGCACTGCGCCAGGCGTGATGATAATCGTCAAAGGGACAACTTTGGTTGCGTTGCCCGGCGTCCCTTCCGAGATGAGAGCAATCTTCGAAGAATCTATCGTGCCTATGCTTAAGAAAAAAGCTGGAGATGTAACGTTCTTTGAAATAAGCATCTTTGCAGACTCTATGATGGAGTCAACTCTGGCCCCATTGATCGATCGAGTGATGCATGATAACCCATGGGTCTACATAAAATCTCATCCCAAAGGGGAGGAGGGCAAACCGCACATAGAGCTGCACTTCTCCACGACGTCTAAGGAATCCAGAACTGCTAGGAACCGCTTGGAAAATGCCATCGTTCAACTTTCAGAACTCATAGAGAAAAACGGTGGGACAATCAAGATCCAAAAGAGGAAGGAATCACAGACCTGAGAATGACTCTGCCAAGACAGCACATGCAAACATGCCCAAAGAGGGCACGCGTTACCGAGAGAAAAGACTTTTACTGAAGGACCTAGGTTTCATACCAGAACGCAGTTGCTTGATTCAGTTTGAGGATTGATCTTTACATGTTCATAGTTTTCATAGTCGGAACCGCCGGGGCAGGAAAGTCACTCTTTACCGCGACCTTCGGTGAATGGCTTCAAATGTCAAAACAGGACGTTTCAATAGTGAACCTTGACCCTGGAGCGCTGACTCTTCCTTACTCGCCAGACGTGGATGTTCGCAATTACGTCAACGTTGACAATCTTATGGAAGAGCATCACTTGGGGCCAAACGGCGCGCTGATCGTGGCGGCCGACTTGATCGCTGATGAGACCGATAAGATTTCGCGGGAAATCGAAGAGCTGCGGTCAGACATCATTCTGGTCGACACATCTGGACAGATGGAACTGTTTGCTTTCAGGGCAAGCGGACCGTATATTGCCAGCGAGCTTACGAAAGAGCCCAAAGCCATAGTTTACCTGTTCGACTCAGTCTTCTCGGTTAACCCGCTTAACTACGTTTCGAACCTGTTTCTTTCAGCGGCGGTCTATAACCGTTTCTTGCTGCCTCAGCTGCATGTGATTTCAAAATGTGATTTGCTTCCGAAAAAACAAGTAAACGAGATAATGACCTGGTCTACTGATCAGAAAGCATTGGAAAACTCGATTGAACAGAAGCTTGAAGGAACGAAACGTCTGCTGAGCATAAACATAATGCATGCAATCTACAAGCTCGGCTTGAGGTTTCCGCTGGTTCCAGTCTCGGCAAAAACAAGCCAGGGAATCGTCAACGTCAACACCATTTTAGAGCGCATCCTAGCCGGTGGCGACAAGTACACATACTGACGCAAATTGCGCAGGAGCGCACGCAAGCCCCAGAATTGTCGAAGATGTCTTCCATTTTTTTGCGCGTTTGAGTTGGCACGCGCGGTTAAGCATAGGCGGAGAAGCGGACAGAGACTAGTAGGAGAGTCCTCATGTATTCTTCTTTGTGCGGCTGAACCCGAGGGTTTGTCCTCGGAATCCGAGGGGCAAGGAACAGAAACCATTTTTGCGCGTTGGCTTGTCCCGAAATTGACGTAAAATGGTTTTCATTTTCTATTTCGGGGTTTGGGATAAAACTTTACCCCAACCAACTGATGCACGTGATTTGTACAATGCGAGCAAAAACAAATAGGCGTGCTTGCCTTCCAAGCATCAGGAGAAGGCATCGCATTGAAAGTGCTCGTCGCTTACTACAGTGAAACTGGAAACACGGAGAAAATCGCCAAGACGATTTATGAAGAAGCTTCGAAAGAACATGAAGCACGCCTGAAGAAAATAAAGGACATCAGCGCAGATACGTTGAATGATTATGACCTAGTTTTTCTGGGTTCCGCTTGTCACTCGTCGGACTTGGCAACTCCAGTCAAGGAAATCTTGAAGGCGCTTCCGAAATCACCAAAGTTCAAATTAGCAGGCTTCTTCACACACTCAACCTGGACTCCTGAACAAAACGAACATGGTCAGGCTCTTTTCGACGAGTGGGCGTCCAAATGTATAGATTCCTTCGAGAGCGTAAGCGAAGAAAAGCGAATCGACTTCAGAGGATACTACCACTGTCAAGGTGCACCTAGCCTCCCGATTCAAGCATTCATACGCAGTGCAATAATCAAGCCGGATGATGAATGGGAAACGTATATTCGGGAAGCCCGAAAGCATCCGAGTCAAGAGGATTTGGAAAAGGCTTCGGATTTCGCACGAAAGATAATGTCCATGTCGAATTGATGCAGGCTGCCGATGGTTGGGGGTAAAGTTTTATCCAACCAACCAAACCCCATGCGCGCCAGTGACGCGGATTACTTAGAAGAACACAAATCCTGCCTTCCTTAATGCAAGGAGTAGCTCTTTGTTTCCTTCTATCATCCTCTCGGTGGGGTACCTTAATCTAAACAGGAATTGAGCATTGTTCTGGATCTCAAGCTTCTTTATTTCTTCTTTGGTCCATTCTGTCCATTTTTCCTCCTGTTGTTTGTCTGCTTCAACAGCCTCAACAAATGCTTTCTCAAGATATTGTATGTCATTATTGTAATCTCCGTATTTTTCCTCATAAGCCCTCCTTACTTCCTCATCACTCATTAACCTGTATTTTTCCCAATGCGTTATAACGCCCCGTTTTAACTTAGGTATGCTCTTTGGAACTGACTTGGGATATCCGATTGACAAAACCATCATAGGAAGGACATATTCTGGCATCTCGAAGTATTCTCGCGCTGTATCAATGGATTGCAGAATCGAACCTACATATACCGAGCCGAGTCCATGGCTTTCAGCCAAGATTACGACGTTTTGCGCCGCAGCCATAAGGTCAGCATAGGCAACGAGAAACAATGCAAACACATTTTCACCTTTGAATTCAGTATTGAACATTGATGCCCATTTCTTAACTCTATACAAGTCAATGCAAAAGACCATTGAAATAGGGGCGTTTTTCACCCAAGGTTGATTTCCAACCATTGCAGCCAATTCTTTCTTTCCATCAGCTTCCCGTATAATGACGATGGAGACAGGTTGAATATTCCCTCCTGATGGGGCATTGTTGGCAACATCAACCAACTCATCAACAATGCTGTCTGGAACCACTTTGTTTTCAAAATACCTGACAGATCTTCGCTTCATCATTAAGCCATACAGATCCATGTGTAATTCACTCCTGGCGAGCGCTTGCACCTCGCATCCAGCGACAATTGAGCTAACAATATTTATATGCTTTAACGCGCTCAAGAATCTCTAAGATTCAGCTATAACTTTTCTGCAGCTTCATCGTTGGTTGGATAAAACTTTACCCCCCAAACCAAGAAAATGCAAATTATATTCTCGGAGCGCTGGTTACTTTGAACTTCCATGGATTCTCAAGTTTCTCCTTCGTGACACCACACTCTAACAGCTTCTTCTCTAGTTCAGACACAAGATTATTAATGATGTCTTGCTTGGCTTCAAACTCTTGTTTTGTCCATTTTGTGGTTGTCAGGATTTTGCGGAGCATATGCCTGTAATCTGTTGGCCTATACTTCAGCTTCTCCAGTTCTCGTAGACGCCATTTTCTGTATGGAACAAAATTCCTGTTCAGTATGAAAATCAAAGCTGTATAATATTCCATGGCTTGAGTCAGGTGCAGTTGAGCAATCACTAAATCCTTTCTCTGCATAGCTTTTCCAGAGTCGTAAGGAGCTTGCCCAGTTGCATAATACCAATAGAGGAAAAGTTTCTCCAGCCAAATCTTCTTTGGATATTGCTTGTATCTGGCAAGCACATTCTTGAGCTTACCCCCTGAGTCGAGGAGTATTGTGGATTTTGAATAAATCCAAAGGTCAACATCATCTCTCCAATCTCTCAATGTGTCTTCTAGCTCCTGAAGCGTCATCCACTCCCAAGACACATCCGTTCTTCGATACGATTCATATGTTTCACAGGTTCTTCTCATTTTGTTGTATAATTTTTTGGTTACAAAAACCTCAAGGTCTATATCAGAAGAACTGTCTGCATAGCCAAGAGATGAAGATCCCACAAGCAAAACACCTGACACACCATCAGCTTTAGCCAATTTCAATTGGACAAATTCCTTAGCGACTTCACCGAGCAAAATCTTCACCAACTACCGATTTCTACTAGTCCTTTCGGTTCATGTATAACTTTTCCGCAGCTGGTTGGTTGGACAAAACTTACCCCCAAAAAACTGAGATTCTTGATGAGCGCGCGCTATTGAACGTAGACCTGACTTGGGTTTGGGATAAAACTTTACTCCAAACCCAAAACTTTGGCGCGCGCGTTTACCGAAACCCGTAGTTGGGATAGTCGATTGAGAAGGGCAAATCATTCTATGCTTTTTTCGTAAGCTACGTCTGTCCTAGCGACTTTGAAGCCAACCTTCTCGTACAACCGCATGGCTTTCGTCACGTTCCAGTCATCCACTCCCAACATCACAACGGTCATGCCCTTAGCCTTCAACAGGTTCATGCCATGCAACACCAGCTTGGTTCCAATCCCCGTTCTTCTGTGAGGCTTCAGCACGCCGATGTCCAAGACCCAGCCACATTTGGCGTTTTTTTCCGCGTTGTATGATTCATCTATGCCTGTGCCGATGTAGCCAACGTGCTTCCCGTTCAAGATGGCGAAGAACCATTCTTGTATTTTGAAAAATGGGTCTTCTCGCACGAAATAAACTGTCCGCTCAAGAGGGTTAGGTCGCCAGTTGAAGTGTTCTTTGAAGCACTCGTTTTCAAGCCGATTGAGCGTTTCCAAATCTTCATCTGCATCTCTTCCGAGGGGTTTCAGCACGACTTCCATGTTCTCCTCGATGTCAGATTGAAGCCCAACAAGGTCTCTAGTCATCAAGCTGAACCTGCGGACCAACTTGAACCCCAAGCTCTCCCATAGGCGAACGATGTCCTCTTGGTCACTATCGGCTGAGCTTTGAGCAACCTTCATCCCACGATTCTTCAGCTCTTCCAGAGCTGTTTCAGCGAGTTTTTCTTCTATCCCTTGACCTCGAAACTCGGGAACAACTCCGAAAACCCTCACGAAACCCTTCTTCTCCTCCCTGAGCTTGTCGACATAAGCATGAACAATTCCCACAGGCTGGTCATCCAGCTCAGCGATGAATCTTCCTTCAGAATCAAAATCAGGCGACTTCTCACTAATCCTCATCTCCTCTACCGACATCGGCGCAACGTCCAAACGCACGCCGTAAACCGCATTCCTCACCTTAAGCCAGTCCGCCTCGTCCATCCCCAGAACGAAGCGCCTAACCTTCAGCAACCAGCCCCCTCCAAGTCTTTCGAGACGACTCAGTGCGCACAGATTTAAGCATTCCCTAACTCAGATTCTGTCAGAACGTAGCGCGCGCGAGGAAGTCAGGATTCAGAGATGATTTTCCTCAGAAGAGCGATTCCAGATTTGACACTTTGAGCGTAATCCTTGCCCTCGAATTCCTTGGACATGGAAGAGATGAACTCGATATTCAGAGAGCCCTCGTACCTAATCTCTTCCAGTGCCTTGACAACGTCCGCCCAATCGATATTGCCCCTGCCTGGAGGGAGATGCTGGTCACCAGTCCCATCGTTATCGTGTAGGTGCAGCGCCCATGTTAAGGAACCAACCTGCCTTAGGACGTCGGCAGGTTTGAGCTTCATGCCCACGTTCGCGTGACCAACATCAATGCATACGCCGACGTTGTCTCGCCTGACCTCAGATATAATCCTAAGGTGGTCGGTAATTGTCAAGAAGGTCGGGTCATTCAGTGGTCCGTTCTCAACAGCGATTTTGACGCCGTGCTCCCCAGCTTCGCCCGCGAGTTCCCTTATCGAAGAGACATTGAGCTCTATCAGTTTCTCGACGAAATTCCTGTCAAACTGAAAAGTTGGGACCTTTTGTCGGTCGTCCCACTTGCCATAGAGTATGCCACCAGGGTGTAGCACGTAATACTTGACTCCCAAAGCTACACAGTACTTCAGGTATCTCTTGTGCTTCTCGATCGCTTTCGTCCTTACGATACGATTCAAGTTTCCGATATCAGAACTCCGGTCCGAAGGGCCGTGCATCTGGGCGGCGATGATGCCATACGAGTCGAGCACGCTTCTGACGGACCTCACATCCAAGTCCTCACCGGGAATGGCTTCGATATAGCGGAGTTCAAGCTCCTTTGAAACGATTCGCAGCGATACTTCGTCGAGTGGAACGCTCACGCTTATTCGCGAGGCGAAATCTATTGGAAGCATTCGTTCACCATAGCGCGCGCGCTACGAATCGTTCGGTGGGATTTCTGGGTTAACGGGTTATGGTTGTTGCGGACCGAGTTTGGGGGCTAACTGCTCGATGGCATTCTTGAGTTTGTTCCATTCGTCTAGGTTTCTTATGTTGAATTTGTGTTTTCTTTTCCAGGTGTCATCTCTCTTCTGCCACAGGTATAGGCCGATTTGGCGCCTTCCGGCAGACTCGAAGATGACTATGGCTTCCCACCATTTTGAGCTCTTGAAGAGCGTAACGTAGTCGATTGTCTTGTAGAAGTCGGATATGGGCAATTTTTCTTCGACTTTTTCAGTCATGGTTTCTGTGCTTCCTCCATTCAGGTCTGGCACGTCGTCATTTAAGCGTTTAAGGTTGAAAGGCTCCTTCTGAGAGGATGTTGATGCTTGATCCGTCTTTGTTGAATGCTTTCACTGATGGTTTTGCTATGAGCAGATCGAGATGGTTTCGCGATGGGTTCTGTCCTCCTGGGAAGTCTGAGTTGTTGCCGAAGGCCACGTGAATAGTGCCGAATATCTTCTCCAGCTCAAGAAATTCTTCGCTGAGCCTTGCTTTTGGGTTTATGCCTATGGCGAACTCGCCGATTGTGCTCGAATGGTCATCGGTGTTCAACGAATCTCTGATCTTGCTCAGAACTTTTGGATCTTTTGATACGGCATCTTGCACTTTCCCATTTTCAACGGTGAGACTAACAGGGGTCTCTAGTGGACCGATTCCTCCTGCTGCCATGTCGCAGACCAGTTGACCCTGTGCGGAATTTTCGACGGGAGCAACGGTGATCTCGCCCGTAGGAATGTTCAGCCATTTCATCGTTTTTCTGTCGATGGCGGCGTCAGTGAAAAAGGATCTTCCTTCCACGCTCAATGAAAAGCTCGTCCCGGCAGCGTTCATTATTTCGATTCTTGCAACCTTGCTTAGCTTTTGAATGAGGTTTCTCGCGAAGATTTGCATTTGTTTATGTTCGTCTTCGGTTAAAGCAAGAGCTCCTTCAGTGAGCATGTCCAGAGTGATTCCTGGAGCGTGTCCCAGCCGAGCTCTGTGTCCCTCCGTTTCAAGCTTGATGAGTCCTATTCGAAATGGAGCTTCTTCTAGATTTCCACGCATGAGGTTGACGTAAATGGCCGGCTGTTGTCTCAAAATGTCCAAGACCTGCTTGGGGATCTCTTTTCGGAAGGCTCTTGGCTCAGTCCTGAGCGTGGTCAATCGCGTTTTTAGGGCAAGGTTTGTGGCCCCGCTCACAAATGCTTTGCCAACGTCCATCTTCTCGTCGTCACAAAAGATAACCAGGCTTTCGCCTTTTTCTGCGCCTAGAACGTATTTGAGCGCGTTCTGTGCTGCCTCTTCAGCGTTCATGTTTGCACCAGCTTAGGCTACTGTAAACTAAACCAGATGATAAGCGTTGCAGTTCTTGATCTGATTTTTCTTTCTTGACTCCGCACGGGCTGGTGCAATATTAGCGACCTGAAGGTGTCGTTTCATGTCCCAATTGATTATTCGGGGTCTTACGCAGATTCTTAGCGCACATGAGATAAAGCGGCATTGGCAGAAGTGATACTACGCCGAGGACTCCGAAGTAGGAGGCGTAATCATGACTGGGCATGAAAATGTACGTGGGGATCAGGTTTGTGATCCTGCCTGCCATGAAGCCGACTTCCATCATGACTAGGATGCTGGCGTGATACTCTCGTGGGAAACTATCGCCGTAGTAAGCGAACCAGGAAAGTGCAAAGGCTGCTGCCAGTCCTGATAGGACGGAAAGAAAGACTAACTGAAGGGCACTTGATGCGAATCCGAGGGCAAAGTACCACGCAGCGTACAGTACTGAGCTTATTATGGCGAATCCGACGCGTGATCCTTTGATGTCTGATAGCCTGTTTATGCCGATGTTCAGCAGCGCTATTATGAGAGAGCTGGCCGCAATCACGAGGCCCATCGAGACGATCGTTGAAGAGATGCTGAGCACGAAGAAGGGGTAAGCGAGCCAGTATGATTCGGACAGCCCGAGCAAAGCGAAGGTGAGCATGAATATCTTGAATGCGCTGTTCTTCGGTACGAGAAACTTCTGCTTCTCCGGCTTGAAGCGTATTCGCAGGGACACGGCGAATGATGCGAGAAAAAGGATTATTGAGATCGTGAAGAGGTAGATGAAACCGTACTGTTCAATTATGAATCCTCCGATGGCGGGGCTGACTATTCCTGCTATTCCAGGTATAGCAACGGACAGCAGACTGATCAGAACCGCGCGTTCTTTGGTCTCGCTCAGCCTGAACTGCAGCAGGTTGAAGCTCGGCCAAAAGGTCGCTAGGCTAACGCCGTAGGCCAATCCTAGGATGATTGGGTTCTTCACGTATATCAGAGCCGTGTAAAAGAGCAGGGTCAGAATAATGCCCACGCTGATTATTCTTTCGAAGTGTTTTGTGATTTTGACCGTTAGCAGTGGGATGAGTCCGATCGTGATGAAGGTAAAGAATAGGATGACCACTATGCCTGGGATGCCCATTCGCAAGGCTTCGTTGAAATAGATAGGAAGAAACGTTCCAGACAGGGAAATGGTGAAAAAGAAGATCATGACTGTAACTGCTAGCATTTTGGTGGAGCTTTCATCGAGCGACATGAGACATTAGCCCTTAGATAGTCAGCGTTATTCTTATATACTCAACTTGCCGGCAGCCGAAGGATTAGGGCTCCGCAGATAAATGACCGCATAGTCGACGCTTAAATGTCAGAGTTGCGAGAATGGGTCTTGGAGCGTGAATACACGTCAAGTGAGATCGATGCCCAAATCAGGAAGGCTAAGAAAGCATTGGAGGAGTTTGGCTATGGGCCAGTTGATGTTTCAGCCAAGGAGTTTCATGATTATATGACTGGCCCAATCTTCTCTAAGGATCCTACGACCCTGCGTGACGTTCTCGGCAACGAGTACATAATGATACATGAACTGGCAGAAATCATGGAGCTCAAGAAAATCGGGAGAAAAATAGACAGAAACGTGATCATGGAAACGCCGAGGATCCCCTTCTACACGGCACATTTTAACGCGATGGAGACCGAGCTCAAATATGCCCTCCACAGAGGCGACACATTATGGGCGAAGATCAGGCTGAGACAGCACAAAGAAAGCGTCTTGGATGACGATCCGAACCTTCCAGAGGAACTGCGTCCGAGGGCGAAAGAAATATACGAGAAATACCGTAGCCTCGCCAAGCAGGCTTCGGAGCGGCCCTTGGCCCTCCATTTTTAGTGTGAAGAATTGCTCGCCGTGGCTAGCGGGAGTATTTGTTCCTGAGTTCCGTTGAAGAGGCGTGAAGAATATTCTCTGATGGCTTCACATCGTGCTTTTGCTGAGGTGCGTGTGCGTGCGCATAGCCTCTCCCCAGGCCTATTCTCACCTTGGAGGTTTCGATCACAACGGACTGGGGGACTCTGTAATGCTTCTTCATTGGGGGATGGACTCTAACTCCTTCCTCCAGGGGTTGGGGCTCGTCGAGTCGCGTGACGACTAACCCAACCTTGGTCAGAGCGTTGACGTAATCGGAAAGAGTACGATGGAAACCCGTTGTGACAAAACTCGACGACAGTCTATCATGCTTCCATTCGACGGCATAACTGTGCCTTCGCAGGTAATCGGCAACCCAGTAGAACAAGTACTCTCTAGAGCCATCTTCTCGAACGCGTGTCTCCCAATCACTGACCACTTTCCCGTCCAGAAACCGAGCAAATGTGAAGCAAGGATGTTCAATCAAGACGATGAATCTTCCCGATTTGTTCAAGACGCGCGATGCTTCAGATATCGCTCCTTCGTAGTCCCGTATGTCCATCAGCGCCATGAAGCAGTAGGCGACATCGAAGCTTTCAGACTTGAGCATGTTCAGGTCTGCAGCGTCGGCAACAAAATACTTGATGCCGAAAGGATGCTTTTCTTCCTCCTTGACCGCTGCTTCAACTAGGCCTTGGCTGATGTCAATTCCTGTGACTTTCGCGCCAGCTTTGGCGAAGAATCTTGACAAGTAACCTTCACCGCACCCTATGTCAAGCACCGTCTTCCCTTCAACGTCTCCAATCATCCGCTTCAACGCTGGGCCGTTCAGATATTCCGAGTAATAGTTCTTGCCACTGCGGACGAACTCAACCCAGCTGTCGGCAGCGTCATTCCACTGTTTCCCGTCTTCAGACGCCAACTTATTTCCCCTTCATTGTCAATAGTCGCAAGTATCTGAAATAACTTGGTGCGCGCGGGGTTCACCGAAAAAAGCGATGAAGACGGCGCTGTTAAGAATACTTGCCTGAAGGTGCTGTTGAAAATCAGGGAATAAACACGTGGTTCAGACTCATTCCAAGCGGGTTCCGTGAAGTAGAGCCTCATTTCCACCCGACGACAAGGGTAAACCTGTCAAGCTGTTCTATTCGGCCCCCATAATTCGTCCTCAGTCTGTCACTAAAGATTCTGAAGCCCTTTTGAAACTGATCCTGGCTAAGCAGTGTCAGTGTGGATATGTACTTGTTTCTAACTCTTTCCAAGTACTCTGCTGTGGAAATGTATCCCCTGTTCTGCCGAAGGATGTGATGGTGAATTTCTCTGAAGCCAACCGTTGCCATGACTTTCTTGAGCGAAGGAATGGACGGAAATCGTTTCAGGTCTAATTCGACTACTCCCGGAAAATGGCGGAGAATATGCTTCCTGATTCGAGAATGCGAGTTTGTTACTATGACGCAGTTACCGTTTTTTCTCAGAACACGCCGAGTTTCCCGCAGGGCCAACTCTTTCTTTTCTACGTGATGAATGACCAGTGTCATGTAAACGCAATCGAAAGAGTTGTCTTTGAATGGTAAACGCTGACCGTCGCCGCAGACCCATGAGATGCCTCTAGGTTTGTCCTTTGCTTTGGCGTGCTCAAGCATCTTGATTGAGGGTTCTAAACCGTAAGCCCTGCAGCCTGTGGCCGCCAGCATGCTTAATGGATACCTTCCGGTGCCGCATCCAACATCCAACACGCTGCAATTCGTTTCGATTTTTCCGTATTCGATGATTTTGGACAGCCAATAGTCAACTAGGCTTGGTCTCACCCGATCATAGTACTCTGCAATCTCCGAGTAATCGGTCTTTGGAATTCCTGACTTGTCCACTTTTCTCCCTTTCGATCTTGGATCCTACGATGTGCCGCCACTTTCATGGACTCGCTTCAGTACTCTCAAGGCTAGGAGCGTAATCCATCTGGAGGGCGTGTCCTTCTGGCCGAAATCAAAATCTGACCATACTTTGTGGATGGATTCTGGTGCAAATCTTCCTCTGCTATCGGCCTTTGAGAAGAGCAATTTGATCATTTTTGATCCTCGCAGTCTTTCTCTGGCATATTCGAATCGGGATAGAACGTCGAGGAACTTGAGAATCTTGTAGTCAGTGAACGGATATTTCAGTTTATCCCAGTCCGTTCCGATCTGGCTGTCATGGCCCGCATACTTTATTCTTCCTCTGTTAAGCCAGCATCCGAAAAGAAAATCAACCCCTTTCTTGACCCTTTCGTCTTCATGAAGCTTCGCGTTTTGAGCCAAGGCCCCGAGCACAAACATCGTTGCCATGGCACAGCTCGGCTCGTTCTCTCGCGGCCCGTCAATCTGTCCCATGTTCTTGCACCACCAGCCACCATCGAGTCTCTGCCTTTTCAGGAGCCAGTTGTAAGCCTTCTGCACTCGCTTATCTGGCAGCAGCCCGATCTTGGCCAGTGATTCTGTGAGAATTCCGGTGTGGCAGTCGTATGGGAGTTTGGGGTCAAATCCGAGAAACGCTCCAGTCTCCTGCTGGATACTGAAGATATAGTTGGCAGCGTCCCGCAACTTCCCGTCCTCAGTCTTTAACCCAAAGTCTCCGAGCATCCCCAGTACCCAAAAAGTGGTATCTTTCTTCGGCCACCAAGTATGAATGTCTTTTGGCGATCCCCAGTAGCCGCTGGTGTTCCGTTGAGTTAAGATTCTTCTGATCAAGCGATGTTCAAGAGTGGCCCTTCGTGCAGTCATAACCCTGTTATCTGATTCCGATGCGTCTAGAAGGTCGGTTAAGGTTCGGTAGACAACCCATGGTTCTCCACTGAGCAGCCAGTCAATATTATCCATGCTGAAGTAAGGCCTCAAACAAACGTCCATAACCTCTTCGCCCCATTCTCTCGGCAGCAATCACGCCGCTGAACAATTGTTTCAACGATTGTATTAACTGTTTGTTGGTGCTTTTCAGCCGACGAGGATGTGGAATAAGCCCAAAAGCAAATTCAGAGAACCTGTCCAATAGCACGCTGAGTTTTCTTCTGCTGTCATTTTTAGATTCATGGCTAACTGGTTCGTTCGTCTACTAGTTTTTGGACTCTTCGCTCTATTTCGTCTCTGATTTCTCTAACTTTCTCGATTGGCTTGTCTTTCGGGTCTTCGAGTTTCCAGTCTACTGTGGGTTTAAAGAAAGGTCCGGGGCATATTCCTTCAGCGTTGCAGCCCATGGTAATGACCAAGTCTGCGTCTTGTCCCATTTGAAAAGTTATCAGCTTTGGCTTGTTAATTGAGATGTCGATGCCTTTCTCTTTCATGGCCTCAACAACAGTAGGGTTCACGTTATTCGCTGGTTTGTTGCCTGCACTTGAAGCAACTATCTTACCCTTCCCATAATAGTTTGCAAAAGCCTCGGCCATTTGACTTCTTCCAGCATTTTCAACACAGACGAACAGCACCTTCTTCATTTTGGTTCCACATTTAGAAAAACACGTAATAACATATTTAAATTCATTGTTAACATATGGAGTTTTGGATATGGCTCGGTTGAACGTTGACAAAAGATTACAACGACTAGCAGAATCTGGCATTTGCGCTTGCGAAAACGTATCAGAATACGCCGACAAACTAAAAAAGATGGCTGACACTGCCATGAGTGCTGAGACCGCCAAAAAAAGGAGCAGAATCTTCAAGGCTCTTGCCGACGAAACCAGGCTCAGAATTCTTGGGCTTTTAGCCGCTCGTGAAATGTGCGTTTGCGAGGTCATGGTTGCTTTGGAATTGACTCAACCAACTGCGTCTCATCATCTGGGAATTTTGGAAAATGCCGGATTAGTGAAGAATAGGAAAGAAGGCAAATGGGTTTTCTACACCACAGTTAACCTCGAACTTACCGAAGGTATGCACAAACTGGGCATTCAATGAATAGTGGTTTTTCGTGAAGAAATGGGAAGTCACAACAACAAATTTAAATATTTGAATATGTTTGATGCTATATCAAGGAAGCCATAACCATCGAGACGCTACCGTTGAGTGATCACGATTCAGAGTTTGTGGAAAAGGCCCTAAAACAAGCCAACAGCATTGAAGACAAGTTTGAAACCGCTCACATGAAAATCGCCTCCAAAACTGAAGGAAAAAGGAGTATCTAGCATGACCATTGAGAAAATGACTCTGAAAACTTCAAAGAAAGACTGCAGCGCATGTTCTACATGCGCATCTGATCTTGAAGCAGAGAATCTCAGGGATGCGCTCGCGCGGCTGAACGGCGTGTCGAAAGTCAAAGTAGATGAGGTAACGGGTAAAGTCAGCATAGAATATGATGACCAGAAGATCAGTGGTTCGAAGATCACCGAGCGAATAGAAAGGCTCGGTTATCAGATTGAGATCATATCATGAGGGATTCCATGAGAGAACATGGCAAAGGAGCAATTCTGCTTGCCTTAGTTGGGATATTCACTTTAACAAGCGTACTTGTTTCCGGGACCCAAATAGCATATGCGCATGAAATCGGAATTGTTATGGTTTTGATTGCGGTTGTCTGTGGCTATCGCATTTACTTTAAGGGCGTTCGATCTTTGCTGCAAAAGCACGTGACCGCGCAATTGTTTGCAACTGTTGCCATCGCTGTTTCTGTAGCAGCTGGTTTTATCCTGCCTGCAGCAGGAGTGAGTTACACAACGAGTTACTTCACGGCAGCGACAGTGGGTTACTTCACTGCGTCGGCAATTGTGGTGTTCATAATCTTGGCGGGTATGACGCTTGAAGACTACATCATCTATAGGACAAGGGGTGCGATCGAGAAGCTCATCAAGATGAGCCCCAATGTCGCACGTGTGCGTCGGAATGGAGGTGAAGTTGAAGTACGTGTGGAGGATGTGAAGTTAGGCGAAACTGTTCTGGTCAAACCTGGCGAGAAAATACCTGTTGATGGAACTGTAGTTGCGGGATATAGCACGGTCAACCAAGCTACAATAACTGGCGAGTCAATTCCTGTTGAAAAGACAAAAGGGGACTACGCGTTCGCTGGCACCCTCAACGATCACGGCGCCTTAGAAATCAAAGTTGAAAAAATCGCTGAGGATACTACGCTTGCTCACATCATTCAATTAGTCGAAGAAGCTCAAGAAAAGAAGGCGCCGATACAGAATGTTGCGGACCGATTTACCACGTACTTCTTGCCCATTATATCAGTTTTAGCATCCGTCGTGTTTGCTGTCACTTACTTTGCAATCGGGTTTGAAGCCGCCGTCGCCAGAACTGTCACTGTTCTCTTGGTAACGTGCCCTTGCGCTCTGGCAATAGCTGTTCCCGTTGCGGTCGTTGGAGCGACTGGTAATGCCAGCATGAACGGCATAATAATCAAAGGCGGCACACACATCGAAAAGTTGAAGGACGTTAATCTCGTGGCATTCGATAAGACTGGAACGTTGACCACGGGCGAACCCAGAGTTGTTGAGATAAAAACGTTGGATAATTATTCTGAAAAGGATATGGTCAAGTATGCTGCGATAGCCGAAAAATTCTCTGAGCATCCTCTATCCAAGGCTGTTATTGCGAAAGCCACTGAAATGGGCTTGAAAATCCCTGATCCAACAGACTTTAAGACTGTTCCCGGCCTTGGCGTGGAGGCCCATTACCAAGGTCGCCATATCTTGATTGGAAGAAAGATGATGGACACCGCGATCTCAGAAGAAGCAAGTAGACTGATGAACAGCGTCGAAGACGAGGGGAAAACAGCTATTCCGGTGATATTAGACAAACAGGTTGTTGGCATCTTTGTTGTGGCAGACACGGTCAGGAAGAATTCTTCGGAGGCCATACAGCGACTTAAGAGCTTGGGCATCAAGACGGCTTTGATAACTGGCGACAATTCACGGACCGCCAAGTCTATTGCTGAGCAAATTGGTGTGGACGAGTATCGTGCCGAGCTTTTGCCTGAACAGAAAGTCGAGGTTATTAGAGAAATGAAAAATGGGCATGTTGTTGCCATGGTGGGTGACGGTGTGAATGATGCCCCTGCGTTGGCCAATGCTGACGTTGGATTTGCGATGGGAGCAGCCGGCAGCGACGTAGCCGTTGAAACGGCCGATGTGGCTCTGCTTGGAGACGACTTGACAAAGGTCGCGTATTCGATCAGTCTGAGTCGAAGTGCGTTTAGGAGAATGAAGATGAACATAGCTTTTTCGTTGGTCTGGAACTTTGTTGGTTTAAGTTTGGCGGCGTTCGGTTTCTTAGGGCCGCTTTTGGCTGCGGTTCTTTCAGAAGCCGGATGCATATCTGTGGTGATTAATTCGGCACTATTGTTGCTAAACAAGCCTAAGGCATTTGGCAAGGTTGAGTAGTTTTTACCAGCCGTAAAGCGTTCCGTTCGTAGCATGTGCTTTTATGATAGATTGGAAGCAGGCATGCTCAGGTTCAGAATTCTCGGTCGTCTACTACCGTGTTGTCGATGACTTTGATCCATTTGGTGGATAGGATCTGGTCGAAGTCTTGGCTTTTGGGGTCGAGGTCTGTGGCTACGAGATGCCAATGGTCGTTTATGGTGGCGAATGTTGTGTCCATGATGACGAATTTTGGAGTGTAGGCGAAGACTTGTCTGCCGATTTTTGTAAGTGTATCCAAAGCGTGTTCAAACATGTTCTGCGGTATCGTGTGCTCATGCCGCTTGCACACTATCATTATCCTTTCCTTGTGTCCTTTCCCAGTCTTCGTCTTTAGAACGATGAAAGACTTATCTTCATAATACTTCTTCTCCTTTTCAAGATTCAGTTCGCACAGAGGACAACCTGAAGCCTTCAAATTGACAACCACTCGCTTTTCTACTGTTCCATCCATCTCTGCAAAACTATAATATAATCTTGTTCTCCCCCAGAAACATACGCGCGTAGCGTTCCTTATATGCAGTCCAGCTCAGCTCTGTTCGTGCTAAGCCAAGAGAATTCAGGCTTATACATTGATATACCATAGGGTTATCAACTGAAATCCCCCCGAGCGCTTGTAGAAGGGTGGTCCAGCCAAAAACGGCACGACTCCCCGTCCTTGCATGGTTTAGCTATCCTGTGGATGTTAGGATTTTAGAGGATGGTCATTACCAGAAGAGAGAAAATGCGAAGGTTTTAAGTAGAATTGATGATGTAATTTTCGCATATGGCTAGAAAGAAGAAGGCAAAAGCGAAGCCGCCGAAAACAGAAGAGAGCTTGTCCCAAATCTCTAAGTATTCTAAACTTGTTGCTGGTTCCGTGGTAATCGAACTAGCCAAGAAAATAGCATCAACAGACGATAGAAAAATAATATGGGTTTTCTGCGAAGGAAAGCTCACCAGAGAGCAAATCGCAACAAAAACCAAAATTCCGAAAAGAACCGTTTCTTATTTCATTGACGAATGCATGAATTTTGGTCTTCTCGAAGAAGAAAGCGGGAAAGGCGGTCATCCGAAAAGAGTAATTGATTATGTTCCAGAAGAGTGGAAGAGAATAACACGTGAAAAGGTGAAATTGCCACAACAATCTGAAGTGAGTGGAGAAAATGTCCAGCAAGAAAAACAGTAAACAATTCAGAGAATTGATAGATTTAGTGAAGAGCATTGATGATAAGCTAGATACTCTAGTGAATTTCCAAAGAACCCTCATGCCTAAGCCACATCTAGGAAAAGAAGAAAAGAAAGTGCTGAAACTCTGTGACCGAAAGAACACGATTGAAGAAATGGCGACAAAAACTGGAAAAACCAGCAATAATGTGAACTTCCTATTGACCCAGCTAAGAAGGAAGGGAATTATACGCTCCGTGAAAATCAAGAACAGGACTGTTTACGAGAAGATTTAGATGAGTGAGCGAAAAGACCATAGAAAGGATTCTTCCTTTTGCAAAACTCCGTGAGAAACGTGCATAGAGATGAGAAAAGACGGACTTGACCCCAGAATTCTTAAGAAGTTGAAAGAAAAACTCCAGCGAAAGGTTGCTGAAGATAGCATAAGACCCTCAATATCCAAAATAAGAAGAGAAAATCCCTCTTTGACCCTTAATGCGGCGGCGGAAGTGTTCGCCCAGAAACATGGTGAGAGTGCTCAGAGATATCTGAACGACAAAGACAGAGATTCCCTAAAGACTATAAAGATTGAGAAAGTCAAAATTCCGTCTTCCAGACCAAGACGAGGAAAAGAGATTATAGTAATTGCCAGATACGACACAGACGACAAATGGCTCAAGGCACATTTGGACGAAATAAACAAAACATACACTCATGGATGCTACACCGCCACTTTCATTCTGTGCAGAAAGGTTTTAGAAAATCTGATTATCCACCATATCCTCAAAAGGAAATATCCGACGCACTCTCAACACGACAGAGAGAAGTATTTTGACATCCGTGTGAAGAAAAGATTTCATGATTTCGCTATATTGCTATCCAATCTGAGAGACTCAGCAAATGACTTCAATTCGGAAAACAAAATCGCTGAAAGGATTTGTGAATTGGCAGATGGATTTAAGGAAACAGCAAACGAAATGACGCACTCTCTGTATCATATCGCCAAGAAAAGCGAGATGGACGGGAAGGATTTTCAAGGGATTCTCGATTTAATATCGGAACTTGAAAAAAGCATCACATGACAAGTGGCAGTTTTCCACAGTCCTTCTGGGTCAGTTTTGGTTTTGCGGCTTCAGATGCTAGTTGAACCCTGCTACATTGGTTTATTTGTGTGCTTATCCAAGAATTAGCATACTCGCTTCATATTTGTCCTTAACTATTTCCTTTGCTTCAGGAATTAATTTACTCCAGCTTCTTTCTAATTTTCTTCTTACATATTTCGTCCCTTCATCAACATTCATTCCAACCCTAAAAAATGCAAAATAAAGAAGGGAAGGTATCCTATCAAAGTGTGCCATTGCATCGGCACTTGCGACACATTCGGCTTCCACAGTTTCTCTTGTGATCGATTTGCTTCCTCTATGAGCATAAATGCAGTGTTTGATTTTTTCAATTTTTTCTTGCGGGTAGTTAAACCCTTTAAGAATTTTTTCTGCTTCCTCTGCACCGAGAATGTGATGGGCTTCATATCTGTCTCCATATTTAATGCCTGCATAATCGTGCAATAACGCAGCGATCTCAACAATCTCATGGTCAGCATTCATTCTTTTTGCGAGAATCTTGGCAAATTCTACCACAGAGAGTATGTGGTAGGACCAAATTTCATCACCGAAGATATTTGAATCTTTTTTACATTCTTCTTCAACAAGTTTTTTTATTTCGTCAATTATTTTCATGCAGACAACCAAGTTGCTCTCTATTTTTATCTCTTTTTGACATTGCGGAAAAGTTATAGCTTAACTAGAGAATCAGTAGCAGTTGACGAAATCGTGCAATAACGAATAGTTGCGTGAGATTTTGCAATCATTAATTGAAGAGTTGGAAAGAGTCGTGAAGGAAAAGATGTCGCCACTCGAAGGAACGGCTCATTCGTATGAACACGTTGACCGTGTAGTCAAGATTGCGATTCTCCTAGCAAAGAAGGAGAAAGCGAACATAGAATTGGTTCAAGTAGGGGCTATATTGCATGACGTGGGACGGTGTGTAGGTCAACCACATAACGAAACTGGAGCGAAACTTGCTTCTGAGATTCTGAACAATGTGCATTACCCGCCAAAAAAGACCCAAAAAATAGCTAGAATAGTATTGCTTCATCCTCTTGACTTGAAAAACAAGTTAAACTCGCTTGAAGAGAAAATAGTCTGGGACGCAGACAAAATTGACTTGTTAGGTGCTGTAGGGATTGCGAGGGGTTTCCATTGGTGCGGGAAGCAATCCTTTGATTCTGCGGTAAAACTTGCTTTCGAAACATATACTCCTATCTATGACATGTTAAACACCAAGTCAGCACGAGAACTAGCCGAGAAAAGGAACAAAGAAACGATGTCCTTTTTGTCGGCACTAGAGAAAGAACTATCACTAGCAGATTTAGGGATTAGTTGATTTCTCAAACATTGAATCGATGTCAAACTATAGAACAGATTTCTATCAGTCTTTTTGAGCCAGTTTTCAGTTCGGCGGAAAAGTTATAGCTGACGTTAGACGATTTCTGTAACTTCAGTTATTTGGCTGATTTGGAAATCTGGTTTGAAGTTCACGTTTTTTGCATCCTGAAATGTACTAGACCCTTGTCGAACCAGTAT